>NZ_JBUZST010000002.1:0-676970 GCF_055407965.1 Pseudomonas sp. B611 | reverse complement strand
TGTTCTGGCTGGCCGTTCTTTCCCATCACCAAAGAAATACCATCGCGATCCGGACCTGAGTCGGCAGGCAGTTCTTTTGCCATCTTGACCTGTTCTGGCCGGCCGTCCTTTCCCATCACCAAAGAAATACCATCGCGATCCGGACCTAGGTCGGCAGGCAGCTCTTTTGCATCGGCATTGCCGTACAAGCCTTGAGAGCCAACAAATGTCTGGAGTTTTTGCAGGCCTTTTAGCAGGTTAGCAGCTGTCTTTTCTGGATCATGTCCATCAACCGCGGCCTTCACGTCATTACGCAAGTCCTGCACTAAACCCGCCGGAACCCCCAAGCGTTGGGCTACATCTGCGTCAGCCCAACCAGGTTTAGTGCTCTGCACTTGGTTGCTGAGTTGGTTGTAAATGTTCTGCATCGTTGTATGCAGAGGATTGAGAGAAGTCATTCGATCACCACTGTGTCAGTTGATTTATCCCTCACACCAGCACCTAATTACATAGCTGTGAAAGGTACTACTACGTGGCCCTCCAACCTCCTACAGTTCCTCTGACCTCGCTACAAGTTATTACACCGACAATCCCCCGCTAACGAAAAAAGACAACACCAATAGCGCTGTAGAAACTGCATACATCAACCTCAGGCAAGCACGCTCAACCACCAGTCCCCCAAGCCTGGGCCAACTTGCCCAGCACCGAGCTGCTAGCCCCCTGGCCACCCAGGTATTGCAGGATCACCGGCGCAAACTGGCCGATCATGCCGCTGTCCATGCCCAGGGCGCTGAATGCGGTGTTCAGGTCATTGGTGCTTTTCACATTGCCCAGAAGGCCGTCCAGGCCGCTGGTCTTGCTGCCGCCCGCTTGGCCGAGCATCCCGCTCAAGGCCCCGAGGCTGCCCAGGGCATTGTTGCCCGACAGTTGGTCCAGGCCGGGCACACTTTTGCCCAATTGCGAATAATCGCTGCCGCTCAATTGGTTCTTGGCCAGGCCAAGCATGGCGCCGGTGCCGCCGACCGCTTGTTCCGGGGTGACATTGAGTTGCGAGGTCAATGCGCTCAGCAGGCCGGCGGTCTGCGAGCTCGGCGCCGCTGCCGCAGCCTTGTTGTTGCCCTGGGCGCCGGAAACGGCATTGGCCACGTCGCCGAGGCTGAAACCGGCAGCAAACACCGGGCTGGCCGCTACGCTCAGCAGGCAGGACAGGGCAAAACCGCGTGAAATCTTCATCAAGACAACCTCTGAATGTAGGAGCTAAAAGCAGCTGTTTGACTGACCGTTCCGAAGGATTGTTCCCATACGCAGATTAGTTCAGAAAAGGCTGCATCCGAATGATCCGCCTGCGCGTATATCTCCCATGCGCCGACCGGAGTTGCATGGAATGAATGCCATCGCTGAACTACCCTCTTACCGAGCGCAGTCACGCAGCCCTCGCTCGGTGATCTGGAGAAGCCTTATTTCGACTCACGATGCAGACCCGTTGCGCGCCCTGCTGGCCCAATCTGCCTCTGGCAATCGCCAGGCGTTCGAGGCGCTCTACCGCAGTGTTTCGCCGCGCTTGCACGGCGTCGCCCTGCGGTTCATGGGGCGCTCGGACCTGGCTGAAGAGGTGCTGCAGGAAGCCTTCGTGCGCATCTGGTACAACGCCTCGCGCTACGAGGCCCACCTGGCGGCACCGATGACGTGGATGGTCAACATCACCCGCAACCTGGCCATCGACCAATTACGCAAGCGCCGCGAACAGCCTCTGGCCGATGGCCAACAAGAGGCCCTGCTCGACGACGGCCCCAGCGCCCACGAACAGCTCGATCGCGAACGTGGCGCCCATGCGCTGAACCGTTGCCTCGACAGCCTCGACACCGTGGAACGCCAATCGATCAGCGTGGCGTACTTCAAGGGCCTGTCGTGCGCGGAGCTGGCCGAACACATGGCGGCGCCGCTGGGTTCGGTGAAATCCTGGATCCGTCGCGGCATGGAGCGCCTGCGCAGGTGCCTTGAATCATGAACTACCAGACCCCTACCCTGCGCCGCGCCCTCGCTGCCGACTATGCCGTTGGGCTGATGCCGGCTACCGCCCGTCGGCGTTTTGACAGCCTGCTGCTGGACGATGCGGCGCTGCGCGTGGAACTCGGCCACTGGCAGGACGCCCTCGCCAGCCTGTCCGGCGGGCTACCGGAACACCCGGTGCCAGACCACGTGTGGGCAGGCATCCAGGCGCGCATCGAGCCGCAGGTGCTGCACCTGCCGGTGAAGAAACCGATGTGGCGCAATGTGCGCCTGCTGGCGGCCGCCTGCGCGGTGGGCGTGGCGCTGTTGGTGGGCGTGTTGTACCCGCGCGATCCGGGCGTGACGTACAACGCCACCCTGCTCAACGCCAGCCAGCAGCCGGCACTGCGGGTGCAGGCAGTGGGCGATCACCTGCAAATCGAGGCGCTGGCGTTGGCCGCGGTGGAACCGGTGCGGGACTTGGAGCTGTGGGCAATTCCCAGCGGCGGCAAACCCATATCCCTGGGCTTGGTGCCTGCTGGCGGAAAAGGTCGGATTGAGTTGAGCGCGGCGCAGCAAGCCCTGCTTATCAAGCCGCTGACCCTGGCCGTCAGCCTGGAACCACGCGGCGGTTCGCCGACCGGCCAGCCTACTGGCCCAGTGCTATATCAAGGCCATTTGGCATCACTTTAACGAAGATCACGGCTGATGGGCTCAGGAACCCATCGCCGCGCGCAAGGTCCATAAATCAACTACAAAATTTGTCAGGAAGAGACCTATGACTACGATCGACCCCCAAGTGATTGAGTACAAGCCCTCATTCTGGACCCGCCCGCGTCTTTTCGTGGGTGTTTGCCTTGTGGTGCTCGCCGGTGTCGGCGGCGCCCTGTACACACAGGACTCGGTCAAGTCCGCCGCCACCCTGGTGACCACGGCCCAGCAGCCTGCGGCGCAGATCATGGCCCACAAGGACTACCTGGAAGTGCAACCGATTGCTGCCAGCGCCGTCGCGCCAGACCAGAGCCTGGAGCTGTGGGCGATCCCCGAGGACGGCGTGCCGGTGTCCCTTGGCCTGTTGCCGGAAGATGGCAAAGGCATCATCGGCCTCAACCCGCGCCAGCAGGAAACCATCAAGAAGCCAGTGGCGCTGATGGTGAGTTCGGAAACCAAAGGCGGCTCAGTGAGCAAGCAGCCAACGGGGCCGACGGTGTATCAGGGCGCATTGGCCATTCGTTGATATACGACGCACACGCCGCAAATCACTCCGGTAATTGGCGATCATAATCCTACGGGGCTTGCCCACGCGCGAACGGAACTGAACCCACCTCACAGCCCACCCAAGGCAGCCTCTTCACTAACCCGTAGCGTGGAGGCTCAGCCATAAAACAAGGAGCTGTGAGGTTTATGATCGGATTAATACCCAACTTTTTTGCGGTGCTCAGCGCCCTGGGCAGCCAGCAATCACCCGCGCCTGCCTCCCAAAGCATCAATACCCGCCAATGCCCGACCACTCGCGATATCCGCTCAGAGCCCTATACCGACCCGGATATCCCTTTCCCCTTCGGCGACGGTTACCAATACACCGTCACCGCCAACGGCAAGACATGGGTGGGGCAAACTGCCGGGACTGACGACGACTACCTGAGCAAGGAGTACGAACTCCAGCCCGAACAGATCCACGAACGGGACGGCAGGATTTATTGCGATTACGGCGGTAAGACTGTGAATAAAAACGGCGTGACCTCAACCCCCTATCTGCGGCTCTCAACATCGAAATGACCGGCAAAAAAAAGCGACCTCTCGGTCGCTTTTTTCAGGCGCTAGGGGTTACGCCGCGCTGAACAGCTTGTGCGGATCGATCACAAACTTCTTCGGCACACCCGCATCAAACTCGCCGTAGCCACGTGGCGCTTGATCCAGGCTGATCACCTCGACGCCAACAATGTCGGCGATGTTGATACGATCCCACATGATCGCCTGCATCAGCTGACGGTTGTACTTCATCACCGGCGTCTGGCCGGTGTGGAAGCTGTGGGACTTGGCCCAGCCCAGGCCAAAGCGAATGCTCAGGCTGCCCATCTTCGCGGCGGCATCCACGGCACCCGGATCTTCGGTGACGTACAGGCCAGGAATACCAATCTTGCCCGCCACCCGCACCACGCCCATCAACGAGTTGAGCACGGTGGCCGGCGCTTCGGCCTTGACGCCGTCATGCCCGTGGCCGCGAGCCTCGAAGCCCACGCAGTCCACTGCACAGTCCACTTCCGGCTCGCCCAGCAGCGCGGCGATCTGTTCGTGCAGCGGGGTGTCGGTGGACAGGTCGGCAATCTCGAAGCCCTGGGCCTTGGCGTGGGCCAGGCGGATCGGGTTGACGTCGCCGATGATCACCACGGCCGCGCCAAGCAGGCGGGCAGAGGCGGCAGCGGCCAGGCCGACCGGGCCAGCGCCGGCGATGTAGACGGTGCTGCCTGGGCCAACGCCGGCAGTCACGGCGCCGTGGTAGCCGGTAGGCAGGATGTCGGAGAGGCAAGTCAGGTCGCGGATTTTCTCCATGGCCTTGTCGCGATCCGGCAGTTTCAGCAGGTTGAAGTCGGCGTATGGCACCAGCACGTATTCGGCTTGGCCGCCGGTCCAGTCGCCCATGTCGACGTAGCCGTAGGCACCGCCCGCGCGGGCCGGGTTGACGCTCAGGCACACGCCGGTGTGTTGTTCTTTGCAGGAGCGGCACAGACCGCAGGCGACGTTGAACGGTACCGAGACCAGGTCGCCGATTTTCAGGTTTTCGACGCCGCTGCCCATCTCGATCACTTCGCCGGTGATCTCGTGACCGAGCACCAGGCCGACCTGGGCAGTGGTGCGGCCGCGCACCATGTGTTGGTCGGAGCCGCAGATATTGGTGGAGACCACGCGCAGGATGACGCCGTGCTCAATCTTCCTGCCACGGGGGTCCTGCATTTTGGGATAGTCGATTTTCTGTACTTCGACCTTGCCGTTGCCGAGATACACGACACCACGATTACCAGACATGCTTTCACCTCGCTGTTGTTTTTATGGAACTGCGTTGCCCGTTGGTTGGGCAGCGCGTTTAAGTGCTCGGGTTACAGATGCTGTTTTTGCGTTGTTTGTCAGGGCCTCATCGCAGGCAAGCCAGCTCCCACATTTGATCGGGTTCACACGGCCAAAAATGTGGGAGCTGGCTTGCCTGCGATAGCGATCTAAAGAACGACCGTGCGATTGGCGTTGAGAAACACCCGCCGCTCAATGTGATACCCCACCGCCCGGGCCAACGTCAGCCCTTCAATATCCCGCCCCTTGGCAATCAAATCCTCGGGATAGTGGCTGTGATCCACCACCTCCACGCCCTGGGCGATGATCGGGCCTTCGTCCAGATCGTTGTTGATGTAATGCGCCGTGGCGCCGACCAATTTCACACCCTTGTTGTACGCCTGATGATACGGCTTCGCGCCCTTGAACCCAGGCAACAACGAGTGGTGAATGTTGATGGCCTTTCCATCAAGTTTGCGGCACAGCTCCGGCGACAGCACTTGCATGTAGCGCGCAAGGATCACCAATTCCGCCCCGGTGTCTTCCACCACCTGCCACACCTGACGCTCCTGGGACGGTTTGTCGTTAGGGTCGAGGGGGAAATGGTAGTAGGGAATCTGGTGCCAGTCGGCCAACGGTTTCAAGTCGGGGTGGTTGGACACCACCGCGACTACATCCATCGACAGTTGGCCGATGCGCTGGCGGTACAGCAGGTCGTTGAGGCAGTGATCGGCCTTGGAGACCATGATCACCACTTTTGGCCGGTAGTTCGGTGCCGTCAGCTCGAAGATCATGCCGAACGCTTCACCGCGTGTGGCCAGGCCGTCGCGGAAACCCTGCTCGTCAAAACCGTCGGGCTGGCGGAATTCCACGCGAATAAAAAACCTGCCCGATAGCCGGTCATCAAACGAGTGGTGCTCGGTGACGTAGCAGCCCTGCTCGAACAGGTAGCGGGTGACCGCGTCCACCGTGCCGAGCACGCTGGGGCAGTCGGCGGTCAAAATCCATGTATCAGGTGCGCGGCTCATTATTAGTGACTCCTAGATCGTTCCCACGCTCTGCGTGGGAATGCCGCCATGGACGCTCTGCGTCCGCTCTTTGGACGCGGAGCGTCCCGGGATGCATTCCCACGCAGAGCGTGGGAACGATCAGCGTGGGAACGATCATTACGACTGGACGCTCAGGCCGAATTCGGCGGACGCATCCTGCAACCACAACCACCAGTAGTCCGAGAAGCTGCGGCGAATCAGCAGTTCCCACGTGTCTTCGGCCGTGTGGCGGATCACCAGTTGCGACTTGGCGAACACCGTGCCCACCGCCTTGCCCACCGGGAAATTGTCGGGGTGCACGTCGTAGCTGGTGGACTTCATCAGCACATCGCGTACGTTCGGCCCGCTCAGTTCCAGAATCTGCTGGCCGCCGCTGACGTTGACGATCTGGATATGCAGCTCACCCAGGGCGTCACGCAGGCTTTTCTCTGCAGCGAATTCTTCACCGCTTGGCACGATGAGCAACCACTCATCCGGGCCGAGCCACTGCAGGCTGGTGTCGCCCTTGATGATCACGCTCAGGGCACCTGGCAACTCGATGCCCAGGGCCTTGTGTACGCCGGCAGCAAAGGCTGCGTCATGGCCATCACCACGGATGGTCAGATGGCCCAGGAGTTTCTTTTCCCGCACGGTCACGCCGGCGTTCTTGCGGCCCTTGCCGACCAGGCTGGCGAGGTCGGCATGGTGCAGCGACGACTCGGCCTTGGCCCCGGTGGTTGGGCGTTGTTGGTAAACATTGGCTGCTGTCATAAAGCACCTGTTCTGAATTGATCGTTCCCACGCTCTGCGTGGGAATGCCGCCATGGACGCTCTTGGGACGCGGAGCGTCCCGGGATGCATTCCCACGCAGAGCGTGGGAACGATCAGGTGTTAAATGTTCTGGCGATCGCCCTTAGGATCGAAGAACACCGAAGACACAATCTCCGCCTCGATCACGCTGCCATCCGCCTGTGGTGAGAACACCCGCTCGCCGATGCGCTTCAAGCCACCCTTCACCACGCCCATCGCGAACGAATAGCCGAGGGAGTTGTGCGCATAGCTGGACGTGACGTGACCGACCATCTTCATCGGAATCGACTGCTTCGGATCGAACACCAACTGCGCGCCTTCCGGCAGCCACACTTTCGGGTCCACCGGTTTCAAGCCCACCAGTTGCTTGCGCTCTTCACGCACGCAGTCTTCACGGTTCATGCCGCGCCAGCCGATCCACGAGAACGGCTTGGTACGCCCCACACACCAGCCCATGTTCAGGTCGTCCGGGGTCATCGAGCCGTCGGTGTCCTGGCCGACGATGATGAAGCCCTTCTCGGCCCGCAGCACGTGCATGGTTTCGGTGCCGTACGGGGTCAGGTTGTACTTCTTGCCAGCATCGACGATTTTTTCCAGCACGCCCATGGCGTAGTCGGCTTGCACGTTGACTTCGTACGACAGCTCACCGGTAAACGAGATCCGGAACACCCGCGCCGGTACGCCGCCCACCAGGCCTTCTTTCCAGGTCATGAACGGGAAGCCGTCCTTGTCCAGGTCGATGTCGGTCACTTCGGCCAGCAGCTTGCGGCTGTTGGGGCCGGACAGGGTCATGGTGGCCCAGTGGTCGGTGACCGAGGTGAAGTACACCTTGAGGTCTGGCCACTCGGTCTGTTGGTAGATTTCCAGCCACTGCAGGACGCGAGCAGCGCCGCCGGTGGTGGTGGTCATCAGGAAGTGGTTGTCGGCGAGGCAGGCGGTGACGCCGTCGTCGAAGACCATGCCGTCTTCCTTGCACATCAGGCCGTAGCGCGCCTTGCCCACATCGAGCTTGGTCCAGGCGTTGGTGTAGATGCGGTTGAGGAACTCGCGGGCATCCGGGCCCTGGATGTCGATCTTGCCCAGGGTGGAGGCATCCAGCAGGCCGACGCTGTCGCGCACGGCCAGGCATTCGCGTTTCACCGCAGCGTGCAGGTCTTCACCGTTGCGCGGGAAGTACCACGGGCGTTTCCATTGGCCGACGTCTTCAAACTCGGCGCCGTTCTTCACGTGCCAGGCTTGCAGGGCGGTGTAGCGGACGGGTTCGAAGATGTGCCCACAGTGACGACCGGCTACGGCGCCAAAGGTCACCGGCGTGTAGTTCGGGCGGAACATGGTGGTGCCCATCTGCGGAATGGTCACGTTCAACGAACGGGCAGCAATCGCCAGGCCGTTGACGTTGCCCAGCTTGCCCTGGTCAGTACCAAAGCCCAGCGCGGTGTAGCGTTTGACGTGCTCGACCGACTCGAAACCTTCGCGGGTCGCCAGTTCGATGGCGGCGGCGGTCACGTCGTTTTGCAGGTCGACGAATTGCTTTGGTGCCCGTGCGGTTGGCTTGTCGTGGGGCACTTGGTACACGGCCAGGGTCGGCTCTTCCAAGCGGCTCAAGGCTTTTGGCAAGGTGCCTTCGACCGGCGCAAAACCGGCTTCACTGGCCGCGCGCACGCCGCCTTCAAAACCATCGGCCAGGGAATCGCCGAGGCCATAGACGCCGTTGATGCCACCGACGCACACCCGTTTCTGCGGTGCTTCGCCCGGAACAAAACCGAGGATGTCTTCACGCCAGGTCGGCTTGCCGCCCAGGTGCGAGGCCAAGTGGACCACCGGGCTGTAGCCGCCGGAGCTGGCCACCAGGTCGCAGTCCAGCCACTCGCCGGGGCTGGTGACTTTGTGTGCTTTCACATCAATCGCGGCGACGCGAGCGGCAGTCACGTGCTTGCTGCCACGGGCTTCGATCACGGCGCTGCCGGTGAGGATGCGAATGCCTTTGGCACGGGCTTCTTCCACCAGCGCACCACGAGGGTTGTGGCGTACATCGGCCACGGCGACCACTTGCAGACCGGCGTCGAGCCAATCCAGCGCAACGCGGTAGGCGTGGTCGTTGTTGGTCGACAGCACCAGCTTCTTGCCCGGTGCCACGCCGTAGCGACGCACGTAGGTCGAAACCGCACCGGCGAGCATGTTGCCCGGCACGTCGTTGTTGCCGTACACCAGCGGACGCTCGCACGCACCGGTCGCCAGCACCACACGCTTGGCGCGCACCCGGTGGATACGCTGGCGCACCACACCAATCGGCGCACGGTCACCAAGGTGGTCGGTGAGGCGTTCGTGAATGGTCAGGAAGTTATGGTCGTGGTAGCCGTTGACGGTGGCGCGGGGCAGCAGCACCACGTCGGGCAAGGCTTTCAATTCAGCAATGACGCTGGCGACCCATTCCGCGGCCGGCTTGCCGTCGAGGCTTTCACGGGAGTCCAGCAGCGAACCGCCAAACTCTTCCTGCTCGTCGGCGATGATCACGCGGGCACCGCTGCGTGCGGCGGCCAGTGCAGCGGCCAAACCGGCAGGGCCTGCGCCGACTACCAGCACGTCGCAGTGACGGTTGAAGTTGTCGTAGGTGTCCGGGTCGTTCTCGGTCGGCGAGCGGCCAAGGCCCGCGGCCTTGCGGATGTACTTCTCGTACGTCATCCAGAACGATTGCGGGTACATGAAGGTTTTGTAGTAGAAACCCGGCGGCATCAGCTTGCCGCCGACCTTGCCAAGAATGCCCATCACGTCAGTGTTGACGTTCGGCCAGCCGTTGGTGCTGGTGGCGACCAGGCCCTGGTACAGCGCCTGTTGCGTGGCACGCACGTTGGGGATCTGGGTGGCTTCGGTCGCGCCGATCTGCAACACCGCGTTCGGCTCTTCGGCGCCGGCGGCGAAGATGCCGCGAGGACGCGAATACTTGAAGCTGCGGCCGATGATATCGACGCCGTTGGCCAGCAGGGCGGCGGCGAGCGTATCGCCTTCAAAGCCCTTGTAGGTCTGGCCGTTGAAGGTAAACGTGAGGACTTTGTTACGGTCGATCCGGCCACCGTTGGACAGGCGATTGGTCTGGCTCATACCTTCTCTCCAGAGGCCTTGGCGGTGAATTGTGGCTTCTCACCGATCTTGTAGGTTTCAAGAATTTCGTAGGTCAGGGTGTCGCGGGTCGCGTTGAAGTACTGGCGGCAACCGGCGGCGTGAATCCACAGTTCGTGGTGCAGGCCGCGCGGGTTGTCGCGGAAGAACATGTAGTCGCCCCACTGCTCGTCGGTGCAGGTATTCGGGTCCAGCGGGCGCGGGATGTGCGCTTGGCCGGACGCGTGGAATTCCTCTTCGGAGCGCAGTTCGCCACAGTGAGGACAGAAGATATGCAACATAGGAAATTTCTCCTGTTAGTGGGCGACGGCCGCAGCGCCGTGTTCGTCGATCAACGCACCGTTGTGGAAACGGTCGATGGAGAAAGGTGCGGCCAACGGGTGCATTTCACCCTTGGCCAGGCTGGCGGCAAACACGTTGCCTGAGCCCGGTGTGGCCTTGAAGCCACCGGTGCCCCAACCGCAGTTGAAGAACATGTTCGGTACCGGCGTCTTGGAGATGATCGGGCACGCATCCGGCGTGGTGTCGACGATGCCACCCCACTGACGGTTCATGCGCACGCGCGACAGCACCGGGAACATCTCGACGATGGCCTGGATGGTGTGTTCGATCACCGGGTACGAGCCACGTTGGCCATAGCCGTTGTAGCCGTCGATACCGGCGCCGATCACCAGGTCGCCCTTGTCGGACTGGCTGATGTAACCGTGCACGGCGTTGGACATGATCACGCTGTCGATAATCGGCTTGATCGGCTCCGACACCAACGCTTGCAGCGGGTGGGATTCGATCGGCAGGCGGAAGCCCGCCAGCGACGCCATGTGCCCGGAGTTACCGGCGGTGACCACACCGACGCGCTTGGCGCCGATAAAGCCCTTGTTGGTTTCCACGCCGATGCACACGCCGTTTTCCTTGCGGAAGCCGATCACTTCGGTCTGCTGGATCAAGTCCACGCCGAGGGCGTCGGCAGCACGGGCAAAGCCCCACGCCACGGCATCGTGACGGGCCACGCCGCCGCGCCGTTGCACGGTGGCGCCGAGGACTGGGTAGCGGGTGTTCTTGGAGCAGTCGAGGTACGGGATCTCGTCGGCCACTTGTTTGGCGTTGAGCAGCTCGCCGTCCACGCCGTTGAGGCGGTTGGCACTCACGCGGCGCTCGGAATCACGGATGTCTTGCAGGGTGTGGCACAGGTTGTAGACGCCACGCTGGGAGAACATCACGTTGTAGTTCAGGTCCTGGGACAGGCCTTCCCACAGTTTCATCGCGTGTTCATACAGGTGCGCCGACTCGTCCCACAGGTAGTTGGAACGCACGATGGTGGTGTTGCGCGCGGTGTTACCGCCGCCCAGCCAGCCTTTCTCGACCACGGCCACGTTGGTGATGCCGTGCTCTTTGGCCAGGTAGTAGGCGGTCGCCAGACCATGCCCGCCGCCGCCGACGATGACCACGTCGTAGACCTTTTTAGGGGTCGGCGTGCGCCACATCTTCTGCCAGTTTTCGTGGTGGCTGAGGGAGTGCTTGAAGAGGCCGAAGCCCGAGTAGCGTTGCATAGTCATTACTCCAAAACCGCGCTCAGCGATAAACCGGGAAATCAGCGCACAGGGCAGACACGTGCTTGGCCACGTTGGCCTCGACATCGGCGTCGCCGAGGTTGTCGAGGATGTCGCAGATCCAGCCAGCCAGTTCGATGCATTGCGGCACCTTGAAACCACGGGTGGTCACCGCCGGGGTGCCGATGCGCAGGCCCGAGGTCACGAAGGGCGACTGCGGGTCATTCGGCACGGCGTTCTTGTTGACGGTGATGTGGGCTCGACCGAGGGCGGCGTCCGCCTCTTTGCCGGTGAGGCCCTGACGGATCAGGCTGACCAGGAACAGGTGGTTATCGGTACCGCCGGACACCACGTCATATCCGCGCTTGATGAACACCTCGGCCATGGCCTGGGCGTTGTCGATCACTTGCTGCTGGTACGCCTTGAAGCCCGGCTCCAGCGCCTCCTTGAAGCACACGGCCTTGCCGGCGATGACGTGCATCAGCGGGCCGCCCTGGGCGCCGGGGAACACGGCAGCGTTGAGTTTCTTTTCGATTTCTTCGTTGGCCTTGGCCAGGATCAGGCCACCGCGTGGACCGCGCAGGGTCTTGTGGGTGGTGGTGGTGACCACGTCGGCGTACGGCAGTGGGTTCGGGTACAGGCCGGCGGCAACCAGGCCGGCGACGTGGGCCATGTCGACGAAGAGCAGCGCGCCCACCTTGTCGGCGATGGCGCGGAAGCGTGGGAAATCCAGGGTCTTGGAGTAGGCAGAGAAACCGGCCACAACCATTTTCGGCTTGTGCTCGACCGCCAGGCGCTCGACTTCGTCGTAGTCGATCAGGCCGGTGTCGGTGTTGATGCCGTATTGCACCGCGTTGTACAGCTTGCCCGAGGACGACACCTTGGCGCCGTGGGTCAGGTGGCCGCCGTGGGCCAGGCTCATGCCGAGGATGGTGTCGCCGGCGTTGATCAGGGCCAGGTACACCGCGCTGTTGGCCGAAGAACCAGAGTGCGGCTGCACGTTGGCGTAATCGGCGCCGAACAGTTGCTTGGCGCGCTCGATGGCCAGGGCTTCGACTTTATCCACATGCTCGCAGCCACCGTAGTAGCGCTTGCCCGGGTAGCCTTCGGCATATTTGTTGGTGAGGCCGCTGCCTTGCGCTTCCATCACACGTTTGCTGGTGTAGTTCTCTGACGCGATCAGCTCGATATGATCTTCCTGGCGCTGCTCCTCGGCGTTCATGGCCGCCAGCAGTGCGTCGTCATATCCCTGGATCTGGTCTTGTTTGCTGAACATCGCGTCTCTCCCAGCCTTTCGTATTGTTGAGGCCCGGTGCAGGGCCCTTTGATGCGATGGTAGGGCTGGCGCTTGTAGATCAAATGCCTACGCGCGCCACGCAAAGGTGCGTTTACGACATTGCCGGAATATTGTGCACCGCCCCCTGTGGGAGCTGGCTTGCCTGCGATGGCATCGCCTCGGTGCAACTGACACACCGAGGTGCCTGCATCGCAGGCAAGCCAGCTCCCACAGGGGTTAGGCGATGATCTTGCGGACGATTAGCAGCAGCAGGAAATGCAGCGGATAAAGGGTATAAGCCCAGCGCCGCATGGCCGGTGGCGAGACGTATTTGGCATGTCGCAACAAGAACAAACCCGCCAATGGCGCAATCAGGCATGCGGCCAGCCCCAACGTCGCCACCAGCGTGTCGCTATTGAGCAAAACCTGCCATTGATTGGCGGCCACACACACCAACCCCGGCAATAAGCTGAAATACCACGGACGACTGAACACCAACAGCATCGCCAACGGCAGTAATACGCCGAAAAAACCGAACATCAACTGCGAGGAAAACACCGCGGCTATCGCGACGGCAATCAACGCCAATCCTCGATCAAAAAGCGCCTTCTGCTGCCATCCTCGCGCAACCAGCAGGCCCAGCGCCAAGGTCGGCAATACGTTCAACGTATCGGCATCCTCGATAAACATCCGATACGGCACCTCACTGATCACGCTGAACAGCAGCAGCCACCCCAGGTAACGCCAACTGACCGAAGCGTTTTTAACCCGGTGCAGGTTCGCCGCAATCGCCAGGCAAAACCACGGGAACGCCAGGCGCCCCGGTACATGCAAGCCATCCAGGCTCAACCCGACATACCGCAGGTGATCAAGCACCATGCACAGCAGCGCCAGCCATTTGAGCAAGTCCAAAGCGCCGTCTCGGACAGGTCCGACAGGCAAGGTGTCAGTAGCGTGCATAATTCCCCAACGACTTTGCATTTACAGTGCGTGCGCACCCCCGACAATCTTGGTTACAGTGCGCACCAACATCGACCACAGGAATGGGCCATGACCGACAAGAGCCAACAATTCGCCAGCGACAACTATTCCGGCATCTGCCCGGAAGCCTGGGCCGCCATGGAACAAGCCAACCAGGGCCATCAACGTGCCTACGGCGATGATGAATGGACCCACCGCGCCGCCGACGGTTTCCGCAACCTGTTTGAAACCGACTGCGAAGTGTTCTTCGCCTTCAACGGCACCGCCGCCAACTCCCTGGCGTTGTCCTCGCTGTGCCAGAGCTACCATAGCGTGATTTGCTCGGAAACGGCCCACGTCGAAACCGACGAATGCGGCGCGCCGGAGTTTTTCTCCAACGGCTCCAAGCTGCTCACCGCCCGCACTGAAAACGGCAAGCTGACCCCGGAGTCGATCCGCGAGATCGCCCTCAAGCGCCAGGACATCCACTACCCCAAACCCCGCGTGGTCACCCTGACCCAGGCCACGGAAGTGGGCAGCGTGTACACCCCGGACGAAATCCGCGCCATCAGCGCCACCTGCAAAGAGCTGGGCCTGAACCTGCACATGGATGGCGCGCGCTTCTCCAACGCCTGCGCGTTCCTCGGCTGCTCACCCGCCGACCTGACCTGGAAAGCCGGCGTCGACGTGCTGTGCTTTGGCGGCACCAAGAACGGTATGGCAGTGGGTGAGGCGATCCTGTTCTTCAACCACAAACTGGCCGAAGACTTCGACTACCGCTGCAAACAGGCGGGCCAATTGGCGTCGAAAATGCGCTTCCTGTCCGCGCCATGGGTGGGCCTGCTGGAAAACGACGCCTGGCTCAAACACGCACGCCACGCCAACCATTGCGCGCAATTGCTGAGCAGCCTGGTGGCGGACATTCCTGGTGTGGATCTGATGTTCCCGGTGCAGGCCAACGGTGTGTTCCTACAGCTCTCAGAACCGGCCATCGCCGCGTTGACGGCCAAGGGCTGGCGCTTCTACACCTTCATCGGCAAAGGCGGCGCGCGTTTCATGTGTGCGTGGGATACCGAGGAAGAGCGTGTAAGAGAATTAGCGGCGGATATTCGCGAAGTGATGGGCGCCTGATACTGGCGTAATGCCGAGTCTGTTATTTGATATTTCTGACAGCAGCACACTGCATTTTCATTGACTAGCCTCTTGGAACCCGCAAGGAAAAGGCCGCTGCAGCGGCCACCTTTCGGGCCCAACTGCCTGCCGAATCATCGGCCGGAAACGGAAATCCAGCAGAGAGCTAAACCATGGAATATCTAAGCAACGGCACTACCCTGCAAAGCGACGACGGCGTCAGCACCACAGTCATCGACTGGGATGAGTTCAGGACATCCGCCAAAGTCGGCGACACCATCCGCGAGCCATCCAGGACGCTGCGGATCTACGATAAAGTCTATGAATTGACAGCATCAGGCCAGAACTTCGTCGTACACATCTACGCCCAGTAACCCTTCCCACACTGATGACCGTTCCCACGCTCTGCGTGGGAATGCATCCCAGGACGCTCCGCGTCCCATTCAAGGAAGAATGCATGGGCAGAAGCCGCTACATCATCACCGAACCTGAAAAACCGCACTTCCTGACATGTACCGTCATGGAGTGGCTACCGTTGTTCACCCGAGACTACCTCGTTGCCCATCTCTTGAATTGCTGGCGCTACCAGCAACGCCATAAAGACTTAAACCTTTACGGCTACGTCATCCTCGAAAACCACCTGCATTTCGTTGCCCAGGCACCTGACCTGAACAAGTGCCTGCGCCAATTCAAATCTTTCACCGCCCGCTCCATCATTGATGACCTGCAAAACAAGGGCGCCGAACGCGTTCTGCAACGCCTGCGCTTCAGCAAACGCGCACACAAGACGGATCGGGTTTATCAACTTTGGCAAGAAGGCTCACATGCCGAGATGGTGTACAGCGAGGCTGTGATGCGACAGAAGCTCGAATACATCCACCACAATCCGGTTAAACGCGGTTACGTGGATTTGGCAGAACACTGGCGGTATTCCAGTGCGCGTAACTATGCGGGAGTGGAGGGGCTGATCGATATCCAGCGCTGGTATTAATGAGGTGGGACGCGGAGCGTCCCAGGAGGCATTCCCACGCGGAGCGTGGGTACGATCAGGGACGATCAGGGGTAACCCGGAGCGCAATGATCGTCCCCACGCTCCGCGTGGGGATGCAGCCCGTGACGCTCTGCGTCACGCGCGACGCGGAGCGTCCCAGGAGGCGTTCCCACGCGGAGCGTGGGAACGATCATGCGCTCGCTGTTAGAACTCGATGCGTACGTCGCCTTTCGGCACGCTGCAGCACGACAGGATGTAACCCTCGGCTTCGTCTTCCTCGGTGATCCCGCCGTTGTGCTCCATCTCGACTTCACCACCCAGCTTCATCACCTTGCACGTCCCGCAGATGCCCATGCCGCAGGCTTTCGGGATCAACAGGCCAAGCTTGGCGGCCGCGGCATGCACGGTTTCCCCAGGGGCGACGCGAATGCTTTTGCCCGACGCGATGAACTCCACCTGGTGCAGATCCGCCAGATCGACTTCCGGCGCATCCGCCGCTTGTTCAGCTTGTTCCACCGCATCGGCACGGGCTTCCGGTGGCGTCGCGCCGAAGGATTCCTCGTGATACCGCGCCATGTCGAAACCGGCGACTTCCAGCAAGCGCTTCACCGCGTTCATGTACGGCGTCGGCCCGCAGCAGAACACTTCGCGTTCGAGGAAGTCCGGCACCATCAGCTCCAGCATCTTGTGGTTCAGGTAACCGCGATAACCCGCCCAAGGCTCACCCAAGCCGTGCTTCTCACAGATCAGGTGCAAGCTGAAGTTGTCGATCCGCGACGCCATGTGCTCCAGTTCGCGATGGTAGATGATGTCCTTGGGCGAGCGGGCGCTGTGGATAAACGTCATGTCGACGTTGGCGTTGGTATCGTAGAACCAGCGCGCCATGGACATCACCGGGGTGATCCCGACGCCGCCGCTGAGGTACAGCACTTTCGGGCTCGGGAAGTCGATGGCGTTGAACAACCCCACCGGCCCGTGCACCGCCAGTTCCTGGCCCTCATGCAGCGTGTCGTGCAACCAGTTGGAGACTTTGCCGCCCGGTACACGCTTGATGGTTACCGAGAAGCTATACGGCACCGACGGCGAGCTGGAAATAGTGTACGAACGCATGATCGGCTGGCCTTCGATTTCAAGCTCCAAGGTGACGAACTGCCCAGGCTTGAAAAAGAACAGGATCGGTTGATCAGCCATAAAACAAAAGGTGCGCACGTCCCAGGTTTCCTGGATGACTTTGACGCAACGGACAATGTGCCGACCATTGGCCCAGGTCTGGGTGGTTACCGGATTCAGGAAATTGTTAGACATGTTGTTCTCCACCGCCGACGTCGGCCTTATGGTGGCGATTCTGCGTAACGCCGAATGCGCCCATTTACCTATCTGCGACATTCACATACTTATCGCGACCAGGCCCCAACGACCTAGGGTTAAGCGTCGGGATCAGATTGGGCCATGTCGCCCATGGATAAGGTTCGACGCATCGGCGGCCCCACACTCGCTCCCAACAACGACGCTTTCTTTACGCCTTGCACTGCAACAACCGTAGCCACTATTCGCCGGCCACACAGAATGGCCATGAGGACACACACGATGGACGTCACCGCAACCTTAAGCTTGGGCGATCCGCTGGAACCCGCACGCAAGGCCACCGCGCAAATGCTGCAAGAGCGCGAGCGTACCTTTTCGCTGCCACAGCCGTTTTACTCTGATGAGCGGCTGTTCGATATCGACATGCAGGAGATCTTCCAGAAAGAGTGGTTGATCGCCGGCATGACCTGCGAGATCCCCGCCAAGGGCAACTACCTGACCCTGCAAGTGGGCAAGAACCCGATCATCGTGATCCGTGGCGCCGAAGGCGTGGTGCATGCGTTTCACAACGTGTGCCGCCACCGCGGTTCGCGTCTGTGCACCAGCGACAAGGGCAAGGTCGCCAAGCTGGTTTGCCACTACCACCAGTGGACCTACGAACTGGACGGCCGCCTGCTGTTCGCCGGCACCGAGATGGGTGCCGACTTCGACATGAAGCAATACGGCTTGAAACCGGTGAACGTGAAGACCGCCGGCGGCTACATCTTCATCAGCCTGGCCGAGAACCCGCCGGCCATCGATGACTTCCTGTCGACGCTGAACCATTACATGGAACCGTATGACATGGAGAACACCAAGGTGGCGATCCAGACCACCTTGTTCGAAAAAGCCAACTGGAAGCTGGTGCTGGAAAACAACCGCGAGTGCTACCACTGCAACGCGTCGCACCCCGAGCTGCTGAAAACCCTGCTGGAATGGGACGACGTCACCGACCCGCGTGCCGACCAGGCGTTCAAGGACCACGTCGCCGCCTCCGCTGCGGCCTGGGACGCCGAGAAAATCCCTTACGCTCACGCCAGCTTCGGCCTGCGTAACCGCATCGTGCGTATGCCCCTGCTCAAGGGCACTGTATCGATGACCCTGGACGGCAAGCAGGGTTGCCAAAAATTGATGGGCCGCATCAAGAACCCCGACCTGGGCTCTATGCGCATCCTGCACCTGCCCCATTCGTGGAACCACTGCATGGGCGACCACATCATCGTGTTCACCGTGTGGCCGATCAGCGCCCAGGAAACCATGGTTACCACCAAGTGGATCGTGCACAAGGACGCCGTCGAAGGCGTGGACTACGACGTGGAACGCATGCGCCAGGTGTGGGATGCCACCAACGACCAGGACCGTCGCCTGGCCGAAGAAAACCAGCGCGGCATCAACTCCACGGCCTACCAACCTGGCCCGTACTCCAAGACGTATGAGTTCGGCGTGGTGAACTTTGTGGATTGGTACAGCGAGCGCATGCTCAGCAACCTGGGTGCGGCGCCAGCGCCATACCTCAAGGGTGTTGCCGTACACGAATAAAAATGTGGGAGCGGGCTTGTGTGGGAGCGGGCTTGCTCGCGAAAGCGGTGGATCAGTTAAAAATGCATTGACTGACACACTGCCTTCGCGAGCAAGCCCGCTCCCACATTCCCCCTCTCAGTGTTCAAGATTTGAGCAACACCCTTGCAGCCCCCTCCCGCCCTGCCCTCCAGCCTTTACCCAACAACTTATCCACAAAGACACCCACAGCAATTGTGGGCAACTGTGCTCGCCTCCCACAATTAACTGAAGAAAATCCGTGACTTATTCAACTAGCCGGTTTTAAGCAGGCACTGGTCAATTTTTAACCATAACCCTGAAAGCAGCTTAAACCGTGGCCTCTAGCGGTACGCAAACACCTTATCCACAGAACGGCCAACAGACTTTGGGTGTAACTTTGCCTGCGCTGTGGAAAACCACGCCAAAGCTTCATAAACCAAGGCTTTCAGAGCTTTCATTCGCATTTACAGACAAATTGATCACTTTTTAGCCATATCAGCGAAAGCCTTTATCCATAAGGCCTGTAGACGATAGCGAACATCTTATCCACAGAAGCGCCAACAGACTTTGGGGGCAACTCCAGATCGCTCGACGGCCTTATCCACACGAAAACTTCCCTAAAAACCGTCACTTAGCCTGGTCATTTTTCGTACAAGCCCCTGTAACCGTTGATTCACGTGGCCTGTGGACAGCCACAAACACCTTATCCACAGCCACGCACACAGCGATTGTGGGTAACCGCAGCAACGGCGAGTAACAACGAAACCCAGGTGGTCTCAGGGCTGATCCGCACGGCCGAAGTTGATGAAGGCTCCGGCGCCGCCTTGGGAGCCATTACTGGAGCTGGTGCCCAAGCCAGCACCAGCACCGCAACCCCAGACACAATGAAGATCAACTGTGGGAGCTGGCTTGCCTGCGATGCAGACACCTGGGTCTATCAGCCAGACCGAGGCGATGCTATCGCAGGCAAGCCAGCTCCCACACAAGCCAGCTCCCACAGGGTTTTGTGGTGTTTTGGGGTTAGCGGACCACGCCCTCTTCCACCAACAACTTGAGAATCGCCTGCGCGCCTTCTTCCGCGCTCACGCCCTTGAGCACTTGCCCGCCACCACCGCTGGCCTTGGCCGTCGCCGCCTTCATCCGGTCCGCACCGCTCTTGGCCTTGATCACCTTCAAGCGCTTGGGCCTAGGCTTGGCTGGTTGCAGCACCGCATCGACGAACAAACCATCCTCTTCAACCTCGACCTCATGGGCCGCCAACTCACCCCGCTGCGCCGGCCCGTAGGCACTTTGCCGAGGCTTCGGCGCGGCGTTGTCCACCGTCGCGAGGAACGGCAAGCGCACCTTCAACCGCCGCCGCTGCCCCCGTGGCAAGGCTTGCAGCACATGCGCCACGCCGCCGTCGATGGACTCCACCTGCGCCAGCCCGACAATCAACGGCCAACCCAATTGCTCGGCGAGCAAAAACGGCAACATGCCCGAGCCTTCGCCGGTTTCCGCCTGGCTGCCGGCGAGCACCACGTGGGCACCGGCATCGCGCAGATAGTCGCTGAGCACCGGTAAAGCATCGCTGCCGGCCGGTTGTTCCAGCACATGCAATTGCGGCAGGCCCATGCCCAGGTAACTGCGCAGGGTCGGCTCGTTGATGTTGCCAGCGTGCAGCACCTGCAACTTATCCCCAGCCATCTGCAAACCCAGCTCGACCGCGCGCGCGTCTTGCTCGGCGCGGCGCGGGCGCCCGGAAGTCGGGTGGGCGCCGATGGACACCAGGCTGATTACGTTCGTATTCATAGCCATTTCCTTAAGCCGCATCGCGCTTGGCGCCGTTGCGGTAGGTCTCGACCGCCACGATCAAGGCTTGCAGAATCGCGGCGCTGTCGCCGATCACCGACAGGTCGGCACGCTTGATCATGTCGCAGCTTGGGTCGAGGTTGATCGCCACCACCTTGTCGCAGGCACCAATGCCTTGCAGGTGCTGGATCGCCCCGGAAATACCCACCGCCACATACACCCGTGCGGTGACCCAGATGCCGCTGGCGCCAACCTGGCGGTCGCGGGCCATAAAGCCGTCGTCCACCGCCACCCGTGACGCGCCTTCGGTGGCGCCGAGGGCGGCGGCGGTCTGGTGGAACAGTGCCCAGTCCTTCACGCCGTTGCCGCCGGAGAAAATGAATTCTGCTTCCGCCATTGGAATCGCCGCCGGGTCCACCGCCACCGCGCCGAGGTCTTCGATGCGCGGCAGGCTGCGCGCCAGGGGTGTGGATAACTCTACAGGCAACTCTTCGTGGCGGGTTTCGCTGACCGGTTCCGCGCACTCCACGGCAGCGAGGATCAGGCGCGGCAATGGCCGGGCCAAGTCTTCCTGGCCCGCACCGGCGCGGCCGATGCACTCGTCACCCTTGATCTGCCATACGCGCGTGGCCGGGCGTTCCTTGAGGCTGGCAGCAAAGCGCCGGCCCAATTCGCCGCCACCGCTGCGGCTGTCCGGCAGCAACCAGTGGCGTGGATTGAACTGGTTATCCACAGCCCGCAAACCTTGCACCCGTTGTTCCGGTGCATAACCGTCGAACTCGTGGCCCTCCAGCACCAGGAGCCGATCGACACCGGCCGTGGCAAACGCGCTTTCCTTGTGCTCGCCAAACACCACGGCCAGCACCGCGCCGTCGCTGCCCGCGAGTTGCCGGGCGAGGCCGAGCAAGTCGCGGTCGTGGCTGCTCAGGCGGCCGCCGACCATGTCCGGCACCACGTTGATGTAGAACGCCGGCGTGGCAATCTGATGCAGCGGCAACTGCACTTCCACCGCCGCCGTGCGCTTGGCCGCGCCGCCCTGCTGGGCGCCGCTGCGGTCGATGCGCTTGATGCCGTTGGGGCCGATAAAACCGACACCATGTACGTTCTTGCGGATGACGCCGTTGGGCCCCATCCAGCTGTGTTGCACCGGTTGCATCGCCGCATGCAGCGGGTGCAGACGGTTGCGGGCGATCCACTCAGCGCGTGGGTCGCGGCGGATAATGTCGCTCATCAGTGCACCTCCGCAGGTTCACGCTTTATGGGGGCTTTGGCGGGTGCAGCGTCCTCCAGCAACGCATCGGCCACCAGTTCCGCGATGTCCTTGATCAGTGGACGCGGTTCGACCACGCCCTCAAGCATCGCTGTGCACTGTGGACAACCTACGGCCACCAGTTCGGCACCGGTTTCGCGGATGTCTTCCATGCGCATATCGGGAATGCGTTGCTTGCCAGGGATGTCGGTGATCGGCGCCCCGCCACCACCGCCGCAGCAGCGTGAACGGAAGCCCGAGCGTTGCATCTCCTTGACCTCGATCCCCAGCGCGCGCAGCACTTGGCGCGGCGCCTCGTACTCGCCGTTGTAGCGGCCCAGGTAGCACGGGTCGTGATAGGTCACGCTATTGCCCTTGTGCTGCCCCAGGTTCAGCGCGCCCTCGCCGATCAGCTCGGCCATGAAGGTGCTGTGGTGCTGCACAACGTAGTTGCCGTTGAAGGCGCCGTACTCGTTTTTCAGCACATGGAAACTGTGCGGGTCGCAGGTGACGATGCGCTTGAAACTGTACTTGGCCAGGGTCTGGATATTGCGCGAAGCCAGCAACTGGAAGGTCGCTTCATCGCCCAGGCGGCGGGCCACATCGCCGCTGTCGCGCTCTTCCAGGCCGAGCACGGCGAAGTCGACATTCGCCGCCTTGAGCACTTTGACGAAGGCGCGCAGGGTGCGTTGGTTGCGCATGTCGAAGGCACCGTCGCCGACCCAGAACAGCACCTCGCAGCTGCCTTTTTCGCTGAGCAACGGCAGGTTCAGGTCCGCCGCCCAGTTCAACCGGCCGCCCGGAGCGAAGCCGCCGGGGTTGTCGGTGGCGATGAGGTTTTCGAGGACTTCGGCGCCCTTGTTCGGCGTCGCGCCTTTTTCCAGGGTGAGGTGGCGGCGCATGTCGACGATGGCGTCCACGTGCTCGATCATCATCGGGCACTCTTCCACGCAGGCACGGCAGGTGGTGCAGGACCACAGGGTCTCGGCGTCCACCAAACCATTGACGATCGGCTGATGCGGGTTGCCGCTGTGTTCACCGATCGCTTTGCCTGGGTAAGGGCTGCCAGCGAACTTGGCATCGGTGCCACCGGCCAGGCCGACGACCATGTCCTGGATCAGCTTTTTCGGGTTCAGCGGCTGGCCGGCAGCAAAGGCCGGGCACGCGGCTTCGCACTTGCCGCACTGCACGCAGGCGTCGAAACCCAGCAGTTGGTTCCAGGTGAAATCCTTGGGTTTTTCCACGCCCAGGGGCGCGCTCTTGTCGCTCAGATCCAGCGGCTTCAAACCGGTGGAACGCCCGCCGCCAAAACGCTCGGCGCGGCGGTGCCAGGCCAGATGCAGGGCACCGGCGAAGGCGTGTTTCATCGGGCCGCCCCAGGTCATGCCGAAGAACATCTCGCTCACGCCCCACAACACACCCACGCCGAGCAACGCCGCGAGCAGCCAGCCGCCGAAGTCCGCCGGCAGGATCCCGGCCACCGGCAAGGTCACCAGGAAGAAGCTCACCGAGAACGCCATCAGGCTTTTCGGCAGGCGCATCCACGGGCCTTTCGACAGGCGCGCCGGCGGGTTGCGCCGACGCAGGTAGACGAAGGTCGCACCGACAAACATCAGCACCGAGGCCAGCAGCAAGGCGTAGCCGAGGATACGGCTTTGCAGGCCGAAGCCGTGGACCAGGATGGCGAGCAATGCCGACAGCACAAAGCCCAGCGCCGTGGCGACGTGGGTGTTGGCGATGTATTTGTCGCGGGCGACCACGTGGTGCAGGTCGACCATATAGCGTTTGGGCATGGCCAGCAGGCCGCCCAGCAGGTCGACTTTGGACGCACGGCCACGGCGCCACATGTTTACCCGGCGCAGGGCGCCGAGGACGGCAAGGCCCAGGGCGGCAAACAATAAAATGGGAAGCAGGGTGTTCAACATGGTGAAGCTCCCAAAGACCACACAGGTCTACTGTGAAACTGGCCCCAAATGTGGGAGCGGGCTTGCTCGCGAATGCGGTGTGTCAGCCACCAGATGCATCGACTGACACACCGTCTTCGCGAGCAAGCCCGCTCCCACATTTTCAGACCGAGTCCACTTTGGTTCGGTGTCGGCTCAGAAATCCTTGCAAAGGCGCAGGGCGTCATAGATCGCAGCGTGGGTGTTGCGCTGCGCCACGCAGTCGCCGATGCGGAACAGCAAGTAACCGTCACCCGCCTCGCTCAGGCACGGCTGCGGCTTGATCGCGAACAGCGCCTCGACGTCCATCTGGCCCTTGTTGCGCGAGCCTTCCTTGAGGGCGTAGTAGATCGCTTCGTCCGGGCGCACGCCGTTTTCGACGACCACCTGGTCCACCACACGTTCTTCTTTAGCGCCGGTGTATTCGTTCTCCAGCACCGCCACCAGCTTGTCGCCTTCGCGGTAGACCTTTTCCAGCATCATGTCGCCGGTCATGATCACTTCCTTGGGGTACATGCTGCGGTAGTAAGTCGGGAACGACGTACCGCCGATGGCCACGCCGGGCTTGATGTCGTCGGTGACGATCTCCACCTGGCTGCCTTTGTCTGCAAGGAAATCCGCCACCGACATGCCGGTGAATTCGCAGATGGTGTCGTACACCAGCACGTTCTTGCCCGGTGCAACCTTGCCGTCGAGCACGTCCCAGCTGCTGACGATCAGGCCTTCAGCGGCGCCCCAGTGTTCGTTCTGCTCGATGAACGGATGCCCGCCCACGGCCAGCACCACCACGTCCGGACGCAGGTCGAGGATGGTCGCCGCATCGGCGGCCACGCCCAGACGCAGGTCGACATTCAAGCGCGCCAGCTCCAACTGGAACCAACGGGTGATCCCGGCAATCTGGTCACGCTGCGGCGCCTTGGACGCGGTGGTGATTTGCCCACCGATAAATTCTTTCTTCTCGAACAGGGTCACATCATGGCCACGCTCGGCGGCGACGCGTGCGGCTTCCATCCCGGCCGGGCCGGCACCGACCACCACGACCTTGCGTTTGACCCCGGTGGTTTTCTCGATGATGTGCGGCACGCCCATGTATTCACGGGACGTCGCGGCGTTCTGGATGCACAGCACATCCAGGCCCTGGTACTGGCGGTCGATGCAGTAGTTGGCGCCGACGCACTGTTTGATCTGGTCGATCTGGCCCATCTTGATCTTGGCGATCAGGTGCGGGTCGGCCATGTGCGCACGGGTCATGCCGACCATGTCCACGTAGCCGCCTTCCAGAATGCGCGTGGCCTGGTTCGGGTCCTTGATGTTCTGCGCGTGCAGCACCGGGGCCTTGACCACTTCCTTGATCCCGGCGGCCAAGTGCAAGAATGGCTCCGGTGGATAACTCATGTTGGGAATCACGTTGGCCAGGGTGTTGTGGGTGTCACAACCCGACCCCACGACGCCGATGAAATCGAGCATGCCGGTGTCGTCGTAGTACTTGGCGATCTGTTTCATGTCCTCGTGGGACAAGCCGTCCGGGTGGAACTCGTCACCGCACAGGCGGATGCCCACGCAGAAATCCGGGCCAACTTCCTTGCGCACAGCCTTCAGCACTTCCAGGCCGAAACGCATGCGGTTTTCGAAGCTGCCGCCCCATTCGTCGGTACGTTTGTTGACCCGTGGGCTCCAGAACTGGTCGATCATGTGCTGGTGCACCGCCGACAGTTCCACGCCGTCGAGGCCACCGGCTTTCGCGCGGCCAGCAGCGGCGGCGTAGTTGCCGATCACCCGCCAGATTTCTTCCGGCTCGATGGTCTTGCAGGTCGCACGGTGCACCGGTTCACGCACGCCGGACGGCGACATCAGGGTCGGCCAGTTGAAGCCGTCCCAACGCGAGCGACGGCCCATGTGGGTAATCTGGATCATGATCTTGGCGCCATGCTTGTGCATGGCGTCGGCGAGGTTCTGGAAGTGCGGGATGATGCGGTCGGTGGACAAGTTCACCGAGCTCCACCACTCCTGCGGGCTGTCGATGGCCACGACGGAAGAACCGCCACAGATCGCCAGGCCAATGCCGCCCTTGGCTTTCTCTTCGTAATAACGGATGTAGCGCTCGGTGGTCATGCCGCCGTCGGTGGCATACACCTCGGCGTGGGCGGTACTGAGCACGCGGTTGCGGATGGTCAGTTTGCCGATCTGGATCGGCGCAAACATTGCTTCGAAAGCCATGGCACGGTCCTCGGCTTACAACGGCTTGACGGTGAACAGGCCGTCATCGTGGCCCTCTTCGGAGCCTCCGTAGACTTGTTCGGCGACGGTGCGGATCTGGCTGCCGCGCGCTTGCAGAATCTGGTCCATGGCGCCGGCAAACCAGCCGGTGAACATGTAGTCCACTTTGCGCCCGACCTTGCCGTACACGTAGACAAATGCGGAGTGCTCCAGCTTGACGCTGCAGGTGCCTTTGTCGAGGTCGATGTCCTGGATCTTGAACAGGCCCCAGCCGCGTTGCGACAGGCGCTTCATGTAGTGCTCGAATACGGCGACGCCTTCCAGGCCGTGGCATTCGGCTTCTTTTTCACACCAGTGCCAGGCGGATTTGTAGCCGGCTTTGTAGAGGATCTCGGCGTAGGCATCGGCGCCCAGGACTTCTTCAATACCGATGTGGTTGTTGACGAAGAAATGCCGCGGTACATACAGCATTGGCAGGGCGTCGGAAGTCCAGACACCGGTCTCGCTGTCGACTTCGATAGGTAATTGCGGGGCGATCTTGGCCATGGAAACTTAACTCCAGAAAAATTTTTATGTAGGTATTGCGCAGTGTTGCGCTGGCTTATTCGCCCCAGACGTCCTTGAGGACGTTGACCCAGTTCTCGCCCATGATCTTGCGCACCACGCGTTCGCTGTGGCCGCGCTTGAGCAGGGTTTCGGTGAGGTTGGGGAACTCGCCCACGGTGCGGATGCCCAGTGGGTTGATGATCTTGCCGAAGCTGGTCAGGCGGCGGGCGTAGCCCTTGTCATGGGTCAGCATTTCAAAGAAATCCTGGCCATGGCCCTGGGTAAAGTCGGTGCCGATGCCGATGGCGTCTTCGCCGACAATGTTCATGGTGTATTCGATGGCTTCGGCGTAGTCGTCGATGGTCGAATCGATGCCCTTGGCCAGGAACGGCGCGAACATGGTCACGCCGACAAAACCGCCGTGGTCCGCAATAAACTTAAGCTCTTCATCGGACTTGTTGCGCGGGTGTTCTTTGAGCCCGGACGGCAGGCAGTGGGAGTAGCACACCGGTTTTTTCGATTCGAGGATGACTTCTTCGGAGGTTTTGGAGCCGACGTGGGACAGGTCGCACATGATGCCGACGCGGTTCATCTCGGCGACGATCTCACGGCCAAAACCCGACAGGCCGCCATCGCGCTCGTAGCAACCGGTACCCACCAGGTTCTGGGTGTTGTAGCACATCTGCACCACGCCAACGCCGAGCTGCTTGAAGATCTCGACGTAGCCGAGTTGGTCTTCGAAGGCGTGGGCGTTCTGGAAGCCGAAGATGATGCCGGTCTTGCCCAGTTCCTTGGCGCGACGGATGTCGGCGGTGGTTTTCACCGGGATCACCAGGTCGCTGTTTTCACGGATCAGGGTCTGGCTGGCCACGATGTTATTGATGGTGGCCTGGAACCCTTCCCACACCGACACGGTGCAGTTGGCGGCGGTGAGGCCACCTTTGCGCATGTCCTCGAACAGGTCGCGGTTCCACTTGGCAATAATCAGCCCGTCGATAACGATGCTGTCGGCGTGCAATTCGGCTGGGCTCATCAGGCGTCCCCTTATTGGCGATTCATGCGCCGAATCGTCTGCCGGCGCTTTGGGGCCAGCATATGCCCAGGGACAACCCGAGCCGGGTGCAAAAACGACAGGGGAATTGCCGAAAGCGTCAATCCACGACAAAGGCTGCTATGACAGCTCTGACTGGCGGCTGTTCTTTGTCCTACTCTTGGGCCAGAATTCCCGCATCACCTGATATGAGACGGCGCAATGAAATCGATTTTCCTGGCTTTGGCACTCATCGCAACCACCGCCCATGCGGCCGAAGACACCGACAGCACGCCCTGCGACGGCATCGAAAACGACAAGCAAACCCTGGAATGCGCCACCTACAACAAAACCACCGCCGAACAACTGCTCAAGGATAACTACCAGGGCCTGCTGGAACGCATGGCCGCGACCTACGGCAGCGACAAGACCCAGCTGGCGGACATTACCGCTCGTCTGAAGGATGCCCAGCAGAAGTGGGAAAAACTGCGGGATGCCGATTGCGCCGTGGACACCTTCCCAGCGGTGACCGGCACCAAGGCGTATGCGATTGCGGTCAATGATTGCCTGGCGCGGATGAGTGATGAGCGGTCGGAGTTTTTGGAGTCGATTGGGCAGGAATAAGCGACAATCCCCGGCACTTTCTTTCTGAACCAAGGCCACTCATGACTATCTGCGGCATCGAAATCAAAGGCAGCGAAGCCATCATCGCCGTCGCCTCCCTGGACAACCAGGCGCTGACCCACATCGCCCTGGCCACCAAGAAAATCGCCCTCGAAGACGACGATGAAGCGGCCAACGTCAAAGCCTTCGCCGCGCAGGTGAAGGCGTTTGTGCAGGCCAACGGCATCGAGCGTATTGCGATCAAGAAGCGCAGCAAGAAGGGCGAGTTCGCCGGTGGCCCGACCACGTTCAAGATTGAGGGCGTGTTTCAGTTGCTGGAGGGTGTGGAGGTAACGTTGTTGTCGCCGCAGACCATCAATGCGCAGAACAAGAAGCACAACGTTGAACTGCCGGCCAGCCTGAACAAATACCAGCATGAAGCCTACAAAGCCGCCTGCTCGGCCCTGCTGAAGAAATAAGCCACACCAGGTATCAATGTGGGACCTGGCTTGCCTGCGATGATCGTTCCCACGCTCTGCGTGGGAATGCATCCCTGGACGCTCTGCGTCCGCTCTTGAAGGCGTGACGCAGAGGGCACTCCCACGCAGAGCGTGGGAACGATCAAAGCCACACCGAGCTCCCACATTTGTCCTGCGTTGCCTTTTAGATGGATCTCTGGCGCTTGTGCAGCAGCCAGTCACCGAAAGACTTGTCTTCCAGGGCATAGCCTCCCCGACTCGACTTCCAGACCAGCTCCTTGTCGCGCAGCGCATCGATACAGGCCTGAATAGTCTGGGTGCCCGGCACCACGTCACTGCCCATGTCTTCCAGCGCCTTGCTCACCGCCGTGACAGTACTGTCGGTAAACGGTGCG
Source organism: Pseudomonas sp. B611 (assembly GCF_055407965.1). Taxonomy (NCBI): domain Bacteria; kingdom Pseudomonadati; phylum Pseudomonadota; class Gammaproteobacteria; order Pseudomonadales; family Pseudomonadaceae; genus Pseudomonas; species Pseudomonas sp. B611. Next base: position 647,961 of record NZ_JBUZST010000002.1, on the reverse strand, counting down.
AAGGCTTCGTTGCTTTGCGAACGCTCCACCATCACTTCCAGCACCGCACGCTGAGGGATGGTCAGGGCATTCCAGGCACTTTCGAATTCGGTCCACACGCCAGCACGCAGCGATTCGGCGCGACTGTGCAGCAACTGACCCAGGTTACTCGCCTCACCCAACTCAAGCGCCACTTCACCCAGGATGGTGCGCAACATCTCTGGGCGACGGCCCACCCGCTCAAAGACTTCATCAATGTCAGCTGCGTTGAACTGGTTGGTCTCGGCCAACAGTGCGTTGATATACACCGTGTACGCCTGAGTAAACTCCCTGCCCAGCAGCGGGAAAGGCGTGATGCTGGAACCGAAGAATGGCTGGCTTTTGCCTAAGACCAAATGGGCCAGCTTGTCGCGATTGGAGCCGGTGAACACCAGATACAAGCCGTTGCCTTCCTCGTCGCGGCCTTGGTTGAGCTGATCCCTGGCAGCCTTCAGCGCAAACATCGCGTTGATACCAGACTCGCTGGTGAGTGCGTGCTGCGCTTCATCTATCACCAGCACGACGGTTTTTTCTGCTGCGCTGTGGAGCAGTTCCAACGCCTGGGTCAGCGTTGCGCCGACCGGCAATTGTGGTTTGCTAAAGTCCCAGGACAGGGTACGCAGAAAGCTTAGCTTCTCGATTCCCATGTTCTTCGCCAGCTTGCGAATGCCCTTTTCATAGGGAACCAGCGCTGCGGCAATCGCGCTGGCAATCAACTCTGCGGGGTCTTTTTCTTTATCGGCCCACAGATCGACATACACCGTCATCCAGCCCCGAAGCTGGCATTCCGGGATCAGATCTTCGCGCAAAAAGGTGCTTTTGCCGGTACGACGCGGCGCCGCGAGAAACAGGCCAGACGTGAAATCCTGAATACCAGCCCCCACCAAGCCGTCGGCAATGCTGCTGGCCAGGGTGGGACGGCGGAACACGAAGCCGTTGTTCTTGGACATGTTTTTATACCCAATTATAGGAAGGACTATAAATTATAGTTGCGAGTATAATTGACTATAATTGCTCGTCAAACCACCTCCCGTCGCCGATCCTCCCTCGGACATTTCGCAAACCGCGCCCGGTAACTACGGGTGAAATACGACGGCGATTCAAACCCACACGCAATACTCACCTCCAGCACACTCATGTCGCTCTGGCGTAAGAGCTGCCGGGCTTTTTCCAGGCGCAGGCCGAGGTAGAAGTTGCTCGGAGTATCGTTCAAATGCAGGCGAAACAGGCGCTCCAACTGGCGCCGCGTGACCTTGATCGTTTCGGCCAACGCCAGGGTGGTCAGCGGCGGTTCGGTGTGTTGTTCCATCTCGCCGATCACTTGCACCAGTTTCTTGTTGTTGATGCCGTAGCGCGTGGCGATCTGCATGCGCTGGTGGTCTTTGCGTGGGCGGATGCGGCCGAGTACGAATTGTTCAGAGACCTGGATCGCCAGCTCAGGCCCGTGGGCCTGGGCGATCAGGTCGAGCATCAGGTCGATGGACGCGGTGCCGCCGGCGCAGGTGATGCGGCGGCGGTCGATCTCGAACAGTTCCTGGGTGACGGTGAGGTGCGGGTAGGATTCCTTGAACGCGTCGATGGCTTCCCAGTGCAGGGTCAGACGGTAGCCGTCGAGCAGGCCCGCTTCGGCGAGGACGCAGGCGCCGGTGTCGATGGCGCCGAGGGTCACGCCGTCGTGGTCGAGGCGACGCAGCCAGTGTTCCAGCGCAGGCGTGGCGAACTTCAACGGTTCAAAGCCAGCGACCACGAGTAAGGTCGCGCCCTTTTTCAGCGGCTCCAGCGCCGCATCGGCGTTGACCGACATGCCATTGCTCGCCAATACCGCGCCGCCATCGGCACTCAGCACGTGCCAGCGGTACAGTTCGCCGCGAAAGCGATTGGCCACCCGCAGCGGTTCAAGGGCGGAGATAAAACCGATGGCCGAGAAGCCTGGCATCAGCAGAAAGTAGAAATCCTGGGACATGGTGGCGCTCTCGTCGGGCGGGCAGCGTGGCACTGTGATACTCCCGTTCGCAACGGGTTTCAAGAGGACAGGTCGCTGCAGTGCAAGAGTCGGTCGCCGCCGTGCGTTTTACCGCCCCGCAAGCTGCGTAACGTGGCGTCACGGTGCACAAAGACACCGGCCCCCACAATAACGACCTGCCGAGGGACCCACCATGAACCGACTGTTACTCGCACTCAGCGCCAGCGCCATTTTCAGTACCAACGTCATGGCGGCCGACGCGGCTTCGTGCCAGAACGTGCGCATGGGCGTGGTGAACTGGACCGACGTGATCGCCACCAGCGCCATGACCCAAGTGTTGCTCGACGGCCTCGGCTACAAGACCAAACAGACCAGCGCGTCCCAGCAAATCATCTTCGCCGGTATCCGCGACCAGCGCCTGGACCTGTTCCTGGGCTACTGGAACCCGCTGATGACCCAGACCATCACGCCGTTCGTCGACGCCAAGCAGGTCAAGGTCCTCGACAAACCCAGCCTGGAAGACGCGCGCGCCACCCTCGCCGTGCCGACGTATCTGGCGGACAAGGGCCTGAAAACCTTCGCCGATATCGCCAAGTTCGACAAGGAACTGGGCGGCAAGATCTACGGCATCGAGCCAGGCTCAGGCGCCAATACCCAAATCAAGGCGATGATCGCCAAGAACCAGTTCGGCCTGGGCAAATTCCAATTGGTGGAGTCCAGTGAGGCCGGCATGCTCGCCGCCGTGGACCGCGCGGTGCGGCGCAAGGAAGCCGTGGTGTTCTTCGGCTGGGCGCCGCACCCGATGAACGTCAACGTCGAAATGACCTATCTCAGCGGCAGCGACGACGCCCTGGGCCCGAACGAAGGCATGGCCACCGTGTGGAGCGTCACGTCGCCGACCTACGCCGAGCAGTGCCCCAACGTCCACAAATTGCTGACCAACCTGACCTTCACCGCCGCCGACGAGAGCCGGATGATGCAGCCGTTGCTGGACCACAAGGACGCGATCGAGTCCGCCAAGCAGTGGCTCAAGGATCACCCGCAAGACCAGCAGCGCTGGCTTGAAGGCGTGACCACCTTCGACGGCAAACCGGCTGCGGCCAACCTGCAACTGACCCGTCAGTAACTCACTTTCCATCACCGCCTCGCAGCCAGATACGGCTGCGAACGGCATCACCACGCCTGTAAGGAACCGCCCCATGAACCATGACGTCATCATCACCTGCGCACTCACCGGTGCTGGCGACACGACCAGCCGCAGCCCCCACGTGCCGGTCACTCCCAAGCAAATCGCCGCCGCTGCGGTGGAAGCCGCCAAGGCTGGCGCCACCGTTGTGCACTGCCACGTGCGCGACCCCGAAACCGGCAAGTTCAGCCGCGACGTCGCCCTGTACCGCGAAGTGATGGAGCGCATTCGCGAGGCCGACATCGACATCATCGTCAACCTCACGGCGGGCATGGGCGGCGACTTGGAGATCGGCGCCGGCGAGAACCCGATGGAGTTCGGCCCCAACACTGACCTGGTCGGCCCGCTGACGCGCCTGGCCCATGTCGAAGAGTTGCTACCGGAAATCTGCACCCTGGACTGCGGCACCCTCAACTTCGGCGATGGCGACACCATTTACGTATCCACCCCGGCCCAACTGCGGGCAGGCGCCAAACGTATCCAGGAGCTGGGCGTGAAGGCCGAGCTGGAAATCTTCGACACCGGCCACCTGTGGTTTGCCAAGCAGCTGATCAAGGAAGGCCTGCTCGACAACCCGCTGTTCCAACTGTGCCTGGGCATCCCGTGGGGCGCGCCGGCCGACACCACCACCATGAAAGCCATGGTCGACAACCTGCCCGCCGACGCCGTGTGGGCCGGCTTTGGCATCGGCCGCATGCAAATGCCGATGGCCGCGCAAGCGGTGCTGCTGGGCGGCAACGTGCGGGTCGGTCTGGAAGACAACCTGTGGCTGGACAAAGGCGTTTTGGCGACCAATGGGCAACTGGTGGAACGCGCCAGTGAAATCCTCAGCCGTTTGGGTGCTCGGGTTCTGACCCCAGCCGAAGGCCGCGTGAAGATGGGCCTCACCAAACGCCGCTAACCCCCAAAACACCACAAAACTCTGTGGGAGCGGGCTTTGTGGCGAGGGAGCTTGCTCCCGCTGGAGTGCGAAGCGCTCCCAAAATCTTGGGGCCGCTACGCAGCCCAGCGGGAGCAAGCTCCCTCGCCACAAAGCCCGCTCCCACAGGGGTACATCACATTATTCAGGAACGTCGTCATGAGCTTTATCACCGAAATCAAAACCTTCGCCGCCCTTGGCAGCGGTGTCATCGGCAGCGGTTGGGTGTCCCGCGCCCTCGCCCACGGCCTGGATGTAATCGCCTGGGACCCCGCGCCCGGCGCCGAAGCCGCTCTGCGCAAACGCGTCGCCAACGCCTGGGGCGCCCTTGAGAAGCAAGGCCTGGCACCCGGTGCCTCCCAGGACCGCTTGCGCTTCGTCGCCACCATCGAGGAGTGCGTAAAAGACGCCGACTTCATCCAGGAAAGCGCCCCGGAACGCCTGGAGTTGAAGCTGGAACTGCACAGCAAGATCAGCGCCGCCGCCAAGCCGAACGCACTGATTGGCTCCAGTACCTCCGGCCTGTTGCCGAGTGAATTCTACGAAGGCTCGACCCACCCGGAACGCTGCGTGGTCGGTCACCCGTTCAACCCCGTCTACCTGTTGCCGCTGGTGGAAGTGGTGGGCGGTAAAAACACCGCGCCGGAGGCGATTCAGGCGGCGATCAAGGTGTACGAATCCCTCGGCATGCGCCCGCTGCATGTGCGCAAGGAAGTCCCTGGTTTTATCGCCGACCGTCTGCTCGAAGCCCTCTGGCGCGAGGCGCTGCACCTGGTGAACGACGGCGTGGCGACCACCGGCGAAATCGACGACGCCATCCGTTTTGGCGCCGGGCTGCGCTGGTCGTTCATGGGTACCTTCCTTACCTACACCCTGGCCGGTGGCGATGCGGGCATGCGCCATTTCATGGCACAGTTCGGCCCGGCCTTGCAGTTGCCGTGGACGTATTTGCCGGCGCCAGAGCTGACCGACAAGTTGATTGACGATGTGGTGGAGGGCACAAGCGATCAGCTAGGCAAACACAGCATTTCGGCGCTGGAGCGCTATCGTGATGATTGCCTGCTGGCGGTGCTGGAGGCGGTGAAAACCACCAAGGCCAAACACGGTATGACTTTCGCTGAATAACAGCTTTTGATCTGTGTGGGAGCTGGCTTGCCTGCGATAGCGGTTTTGAATTCACCATCGCAATCGCAGGCAAGCCAGCTCCCACATTTGACCGAGTAAATATCCGGGACCCCAGACATGCCTGCACTGACGACTTACACCACCAACATCCACCCCGACTGGGTCGACTACAACGGCCACCTGCGCGACGCGTTCTACCTGCTGATCTTCAGCTACGCCACCGACGCCCTCATGGACACCCTCGGCCTCGACAGCGAAAACCGCGAAGCCAGCGGCCATTCGCTGTTCACCCTGGAACTGCACCTGAACTACCTGCACGAAGTGAAACTCGGCGCCGAGGTCGAGGTGCATACCCAACTGATCGACCATGACGCCAAGCGCCTGCACCTCTATCACAGCCTGCATTTAGTCGGGGATGAAAAGGAGCTGGCCGGCAACGAGCAGATGCTGCTCCACGTCGACCTCGCCGGGCCGCATGCGGCGCCGTTTACCGAGGCGTCATTGCAACGCCTTTTGGCGATCAGCCAGGAGCAGGCCGAGCTGCCGCGCCCTGCCCTGCTCGGCCGGGTCATCGGCATAAAAAAAGCCCCGATCAAGCCGTGACAAGATCGAGGCAGAATGTTTGTGTGAGCTGTACATCCCGAGGGTGACCAAACCTTCAAGCTGCTTGCTTGAGCTCAGTGTGCCTATTACTTCTGTCGGCAAATGGCCCGAAAACGACATGCCCATAGCCATCTGAGGCATTCGCGCAATCTGCCCTTGCCGACCGGTTGAGCGGCTACCAGAATCCAGGTCAGACCCCGCTCCCTTCACCAGGATAAAACGTCATGATGCATGCGGATTTGATTGATCAGGATGACCTGCTGGGCCAACTGCGCTCACTGGGTTTTGAGGTTTCCAGCGGCTCTACCGCCGAGCAGGCTTGCGAGTGTGCGGTACGCGGTTTGAGCGAAGCGCGAGCCAAGGCGCTGAAAGGGATGGTCGAGCAGATGTACACCGGCAGTGCGACGATCTTGCCGGCGGTGCGGCAGGCGATTGATAAGCAGTTGTTGCCCGCGTTGGTGCAGTTCAAGCAGAACTCTCAAGCCTGAAGACTGACTGTGTGGCGAGGGAGCTTGCTCCCGCTGGGCTGCGAAGCGGCCCCAAAAAACTTGGGAGCGCTGCGCACTCCAGCGGGAGCAAGCTCCCTCGCCACAAGGTCTAGAGCCTTACGCTCGCGAAAGTCGACTCATTGCGCGCCTGGCTCAACGCCGACAACGGCCCCGACAACGGTGACAACACCAGTGCCTGCGGAATCGGCATCATCGCCACCTGCTGGGTGGTGTTGGAGCCCACGCGTTCATCCCGCGGCGGAATGCCGAAGTATTCGCGGTAGCACTTGGAGAAGTGCGGCGTGGAGACAAACCCGCACACCGACGCCACTTCGATGATCGACATCGGCGTTTGCTTGAGCAACTGCCGCGCACGGATCAGGCGCAGCTTCAGGTAGTAACGCGACGGCGAGCAGTGCAGGTATTTCTGGAACAACCGCTCCAACTGGCGCCGCGACACGGCGACGTACACCGCCAGTTCGTCGAGGTCGATTGGTTCTTCCAGGTTGGCTTCCATCAGCGCGACGATTTCCTGCAGCTTCGGCTGGTTGGTGCCGAGCATGTGCTTGAGCGGCACACGCTGGTGATCCTGTTCGTTGCGGATACGTTCGTACACAAACATCTCGGAGATCGCGGCGGACAATTCACGCCCGTGATCGCGGCTGATCAGGTGCAGCATCATGTCCAGCGGCGCGGTGCCACCGGAGCTGGTGAAGCGGTTGCGGTCCAGGGTGAACAGGCGTGTGCTCATGGCCACTCGGGGGAAGGCTTCCTGCATCGACGCCAGGCACTCCCAGTGCACGCTGCAATCAAAGCCGTCGAGCAGGCCGGCGCACGCCAGGGCCCAACTGCCGGTGCAGACCGCGCCCAAGCGGCGCGATTGACGCGCCTGGCTTTGCAGCCACGACACGTGCTCCCGGGTGACGGTGCGCTGGATCCCCACGCCGCCGCAGACGATCACGGTGTCCAGGGCCGGGGCTTTGTGCATGGAGGCATCGGGGGTGATTTGCAGGCCGTCGCTGGCCCACACCTGGTTGCCATCGACACTCAGGGTTGTCCAGCGATACAGCTCGCGGCCGGACAGCTGGTTGGCCATGCGCAGGGGTTCGACTGCGGACGCCAGGGAAATCAGCGTGAAATTGTCCAGCAGCAAAAAGCCGATGGATTGAGGCGCACGGTTCTGGGGTTGAGCCCCGGAGTTGAACGACGTCATCACAGTATCTCCTCACACAAAGCGGGTGATGGCCTCAGGCGAGGCTCTTGTTATTGCGCTCTTCAACCGGCGAGGCGAGAGGCTTTGAATTGATAGAGCAATTGCCATGCCTAAAATTGAATGGCCGTCCAATAACTCCTAAAAACGACGTTTTGACGCGTCTATATAAGCCCGTGTCGCAAGTGCGCGTATGGCCGAAAAAGGACGTAGGAGAAGGCCTACTCAAGGGGTGTGAGCAGATCGGTAGCACTTGTGGGAAGGCGCTTTGCGGGCGTGGGACGAGTCTGTCACCGCTGGCACGGGTAACGGATGGTTAGGCAGGAAATCGTTTGGGAGCTACTTATCTGTTTGCGACGCGCCAAAAGGTGGCGCTTTTGGCTTGGGCGTTCACTTTGTGAGCAGTGTTGTCTGGACTATCGCATTCGCAAGCAAGCCCGCTCCCACACTTGACCGCATTCTCATGTTGGAACTCGGTCAAATGTGGGAGCGGGCTTGCTCGCGAATGCAGGCGACTCGGTCTCAACACTCGACAGCACTCACCGCCAACCCACCCCGCGATGTCTCCTTGTACTTGTCATGCATATCCGCCCCGGTATCGCGCATCGTCCGGATCACCCGGTCCAGCGAGATAAAGTGCTGGCCATCCCCGCGCAAAGCCATCTGCGCCGCGTTGATCGCCTTCACTGCCGCAATCGCATTGCGCTCGATGCATGGCACTTGCACCAGCCCGCCCACCGGGTCACAGGTCAGGCCGAGGTTGTGCTCCAGGCCGATTTCAGCGGCGTTGCACAGTTGCTCAGGCGTCGCGCCGAGGATTTCCGCCAACCCGGCAGCGGCCATTGCGCAGGCCGAACCGACTTCACCCTGGCAACCCACTTCGGCGCCGGAGATCGACGCGTTCTTCTTGCACAGGATGCCCACCGCCGCTGCGCCGAGCATGTAGTCCACGACGTTGGCTTCGGTGACTTCTTCGCTGAACTTCATAAAGTAGTGCAGCACCGCCGGGATGATCCCCGCCGCGCCGTTGGTGGGTGCGGTGACCATGCGTCCACCGGCGGCGTTTTCCTCGTTCACCGCGAGGGCGAACAGGTTGACCCATTCCATCGCGCTCAAGGTCGAGCCGATCACGTTGGGCTTGCCCAGCTCCTGCAAGCTGCGGTGCAACTTGGCCGCGCGGCGGCGTACGTTGAGGCCACCGGGCAGGATGCCTTCGTGCTTGAGGCCCTGCTCCACGCAATCTTGCATGGCGCGCCAGAGCTTCATCAGGCCGCTGCGGATTTCTTCTTCAGAGCGCCAGACCTTTTCGTTCGCCAGCATCAGCTCGGCGACGCGCAGATTGTGGGTCTTGCACAGCTGCAACAGCTCCACCGCGCTGGAAAAGTCGTAAGGCAGCTCGGTGCGGTCCATGTCGGCCACGCCGCTTTGTGCCTGGGCTTCATCCACCACAAAACCGCCACCCACCGAATAGTAGGTGTCGCGGTGCAGCTCGCCGTTGTCGCCGTACACCACGAGGGTCATGGCATTGGGGTGGAACGGCAGGTTTTCGTCGAGCAGTTGCATGTCGCGGGCCCACACAAAGGGCACCGGCAGGCGTCCGTCGAGCAATAACGTGTCGGTTTCGCGCAGGGTCGCGATGCGGATGCCGATTTGCGACGGGTCGATAGCGTCGGGCCACTCGCCCATCAGGCCCATGATGGTGGCGGTGTCGCTGCCATGGCCGATGCCGGTGGCCGACAGCGAGCCATAGAGCTGCACTTCGACGCGCCGTACTTGCTCCAGCCACTCGCGTTCGCGCAAGCCTTGCACGAACAACGCCGCGGCACGCATGGGGCCGACGGTGTGAGAACTCGAAGGCCCGATGCCGATCTTGAACAGGTCGAAAACGCTGATAGCCATTGCGGTAGAACTCCTCGATAAGCACGGCCAGGCTTGAACGAGGTGCTACGCTCAGATCGCCCAGATGGCGGCATCATCAAGCTTTTGTTCGTCATCACGGCGTCTCACACCGACGTGACCATGCTCACCAGCGTCGCTGCCGTGCGATCCCTGGTTTTGGCCGTTTTTTGCGGTGCAGATGGGTAAAAACAGCAGTTTTACCTCTGGAAAAATCTGTAAGCGACGTCACCGACACTGGATACGACCATCCCTGTACTGGATACGACGCCCCCTGTAGGCGTCAGATTTTCACTGGTACATGATCAGTCTCGACTCGTTTGCAAGGCACCGTGCCAGAGCTGTTGTCGCACGTACCAACCGCAACACATATAAAGCGCGGCGAAGGCCGCCAGAAAAAACACAGGAGTCTAGCCCTATGAAAGGTTCACCCCAGTTGTTGTTGGCCGCCATGTTGAGTCTGCCAGTCCTGGCGCACGCTGCAGAACCGGCACAATGTCAGACCGTCAACTTCTCCGATGTCGGCTGGACCGACATCACCGTCACCACCGCGACCACCAGCGAAGTCCTCAAGGGCCTGGGCTACAAACCGCGCACCACGATGATTTCGGTACCGGTGACCTACAAGTCCCTGGCCGACGGCAAGAACATGGATATCTTCCTCGGCAACTGGATGCCGACCATGGAAAACGACATCAAGCAGTACCGTGATGCCGGCACCGTGGAAACCGTGCGCGCCAACCTGGAGAACGCCAAGTACACCCTGGCGGTCCCCGAGGCGCTGTACAACAAAGGCCTTAAAGACTTCGCCGACATTGCCAAATTCAAGGACGAGCTGGGCGGCAAGATCTACGGCATCGAGCCGGGCAACGACGGCAACCGCACCATCCAGACGCTGATCGACAAAGACGCCTTCGGCCTGAAAACCGCCGGTTTCAAAGTGGTCGAATCCAGCGAAGCCGGGATGCTCTCCCAGGTCGAGCGCGCCTCCAAGCGTGACCAGGCCATCGTGTTCCTCGGCTGGGAACCGCACCCGATGAACACCCGCTTCAAGATGAAGTACCTGACCGGCGGTGACGACTCGTTCGGCCCCAACTACGGCCAGGCGACCATCTACACCAACACTCGCAAGGGCTACTCCGAGGAATGCAGCAATGTTGGCCAGCTGCTGAAAAACCTGGTGTTCACCCTCGACATGGAAAGCACCCTGATGGGTAACGTCCTGGACGACAAGATGAAGCCCGACGCCGCGGCGAAAGCCTGGCTGAAGAAGAACCCGCAAGTCCTCGACACCTGGCTCGCCGGTGTTACCACTGTGGATGGCAAACCTGGACTGGACGCCGTTAAAGCCTATCTCGCCAAGTAACACCGTTGTCCCCGGGGCGGTACGCTGCCCCGGGATGTTTTCCCTCTTCGCATGTGGACATTCACTACCATGCTGACTGAACAGAAAATCCCACTAGGCCAGTACATCGCTGCCTTCGTTGAATGGTTGACCCAACACGGCGCCAACTACTTCGACGCAATCGCATCGACCCTGGAAACGATGATCCACGGCGTGACATTTGCGCTGACCTGGTTCAATCCGCTGGCATTGATCGGTCTGATTGCGCTGCTGGCTCACTTTATTCAACGCAAATGGGGCCTGACCGTCTTTGTCATCGCCTCCTTCCTGCTGATCCTCAACCTGGGGTACTGGCAGGAAACCATGGAGACCCTGGCGCAAGTGCTGTTCGCCACCCTGGTCTGCGTGGTCATCGGTGTGCCGCTGGGCATTGTTGCCGCGCACAAACCGTTGTTCTACACAATGATGCGGCCGGTGCTCGATCTGATGCAGACCGTACCGACCTTCGTCTACCTCATCCCTACCCTGACCCTCTTCGGGCTGGGTGTGGTGCCTGGCTTGATCTCGACGGTGGTGTTCGCGATTGCCGCGCCGATCCGCCTGACCTACCTGGGTATCCGCGACGTTCCCCAAGAGCTGCTCGACGCCGGCAAAGCCTTTGGCTGCTCGCGCCGTCAACTGCTCTCACGCATTGAACTGCCCCACGCCATGCCGAGCATCGCTGCCGGCATTACCCAATGCATCATGCTGTCGTTGTCGATGGTGGTGATCGCGGCCCTGGTGGGCGCCGACGGCCTCGGCAAACCCGTGGTCAACGCACTCAACACCGCTGACATCGCCCTGGGCTTTGAAGCCGGCCTGGCAATCGTCCTGCTGGCCATCATGCTCGACCGCATCTGCAAACAACCCGACGCCAAAGTAGGGGGTGATGCATGAGCATTATCCGATTCGACAATGTCGACGTGATCTTCTCCAAAGACCCACGCGAAGCGCTCAAGCTGCTGGACCAGGGCATGAGCCGTAACGAAATCCTGAAAAAGACCGGGCAGATTGTCGGCGTAGAAAAAGCCAGCCTGGACATCGAGAAAGGCGAGATCTGCGTGCTGATGGGCCTCTCGGGCTCGGGCAAATCCAGCTTGCTGCGCTGCATCAACGGCCTCAACACCGTGAGCCGTGGCCAGCTGTTCGTGGAGCATGAAGGTCGCCAGATCGACATCGCCTCTTGCACCCCGGCCGAGCTGAAAATGATGCGCACCAAACGCATCGCCATGGTGTTCCAGAAGTTCGCCCTGATGCCCTGGCTCACGGTGCGCGAAAACATCAGCTTCGGCCTGGAGATGCAAGGCCGCCCGGAAAAAGACCGACGCAAGCTGGTGGATGAAAAACTCGAGCTGGTGGGCCTGACCCAATGGCGCAACAAGAAGCCGGACGAGCTGTCGGGCGGCATGCAGCAGCGCGTCGGCCTGGCCCGCGCCTTGGCGATGGACGCCGATATCCTGCTGATGGACGAACCCTTCTCCGCCCTCGACCCGCTGATCCGCCAAGGCTTGCAGGACGAGCTGCTGGAGCTGCAACGCAAGCTGAGCAAGACCATCGTGTTTGTGAGTCACGACCTCGACGAGGCGCTCAAACTGGGCAGCCGCATCGCGATCATGAAAGACGGCAAGATCATCCAGTACAGCGTGCCGGAAGAGATCGTGCTGAACCCGGCGGATGACTATGTGCGCACCTTCGTCGCCCATACCAACCCGCTGAATGTGCTGTGCGGACGCAGCCTGATGCGCACCCTGGACAACTGCAAACGCATCAACGGTTCGGTGTGCCTCGATCCGGGCGGCGATTCGTGGCTGGACCTGGCCGAAGGCAACACCATCAAGGGTGCCCGCCAGAATGGCGCGGTGATGAACTTGCAGAACTGGGCACCGGGGCAAGCGGTGGAAGGTTTGGGCCGGGTGCCGACGCTGGTGGATTCGAATATCGGCATGCGCGATGCGTTGCAGATTCGGTATCAAACCGGGAACAAGCTGGTGTTGCATGACAACAACAAGGTGGTGGGGATCTTGGGGGATAGCGAGCTGTACCATGCCCTGCTAGGCAAGAACCTGGGGTAAGCCACCCCACAAACCCCACTGAAGAAATGGGGTCAATGTGGGAGCGGGCTTGCTCGCGAATGCGGTGGGTCAGCCAAAGATGTGTTGACTGGCCCACCGCATTCGCGAGCAAGCCCGCTCCCACATTTAGACCCAGCAGTGTCAGTGAGGACACTGCCAGGCTTTAACTATCAGCTATAGACCCGGCCAAGGAGCTGCCGATGGCTTTCAAACTGATCGAGCACGTCCCGGGTGATCTGTTCCTGGGCGAAGCCCATCAGGTCATATTCCTGAGGCCCGTTGTGCAGGTACACCTCGGCACGGTAGTAGCGGGTGCGCTCTTCTTCAGGCAAGTCGGTCGAGGCCGACGAGTAAGCGTCCAGGCTCACTTCGTAGACAAACGGATTGCCCTCTTCCATCTCGATGCGCACACCGATGCAGCGCTTGGATTTGCCCAGCAGCGTCTGCACTTCCAACCCTTGCTCACGCAGCGCAACAGCGGCTTCTTCCAACGCCGGCGTTACGTGCTTGTCCATGAAACGCTGCACCGTGCCCTGGCTCGGTTGCAGGTCCAGCGCGGTCAGGCGCTCGCTGAAACCACGACGGCCACGTTCAGCCAATTGCGCCTGCTCTTGTTCGATGGCCACGTCCTGGCGCATCGCCTTGTGCAAACCGAACATAAAGCACACCAGCACCACCGAGAACGGCAGCCCCGCCAGCACCACCATGGTTTGCATGGCCTGGAAGTTGCCGGCAAACAGCAAGCCAATGGTCACCAGGGTGATCACGGCCGACCAGAAGATCCGCAGCCAGTGCGGCGCGTCTTCATCCACGTTGCCGCCTTTGCACGACAGGTTGGCCATCATCACCGCGCCGGAATCCGCCGGGGTCAGGAACAGCACAAAGCCGACAAAGATCGACACGCCGATGACGACTTTCGACGCCGGGTAGTACTCAAGCAGTTGGTAAATGGCCATCGACGGCTGTTCCAGCGCCGTCTTGCCCAACTCCACGGCACCGTGGTTGAGCACCAGGTCCAACGCCGAGTTACCAAAGATCGACAGCCACGCCAGGGTGAAGCCCAGCGGGATCAGCAATACGCCGGCCACCAGTTCGCGCACCGAGCGACCACGGGAAATCCGCGCGATGAACATACCGACGAATGGCGCCCAGGAAATCCACCACGCCCAATAGAACAGGGTCCACAGGCCCATCCAGCCTTCGGTCTTCGCCGCGTCGCCTTCGTACACATAGAGGTCGAAGGTTTTCAGCACGATACCGTTGAGGTAGTCACCGGTGTTCTGCACCAAGCCATTGAGCAGGTGCAGGGTCGGGCCAAACAACAGCACAAAGATCAGCAAACCGCTGAACAGCACGATGTTGAGGTTGGACAGGCGGCGAATGCCGTTCTCCACACCCGACACGGCAGCGATGGTCGCCACGGTGCTCATCACGATGATCACGATCAGCAGGTTGGTGTTGTTGTGCTCCATGCCGAACAGGTTTTCCAACCCGGACGACACTTGCATCGCGCCAATCCCCAGGTTGGTCACCAGGCCCAGCAGGGTCACGAACATGCCGAAACCGTCCACCGCGTGGCCGGCCGCGCCCTTCACCCAACGCTCGCCCACCAGCGGGTACAGCGCCGAACGCAAGGCCAGCGGCTGGTTATGACGGTAGGCGAAGTACGCCACGGCCAGGCCGACCAAGGCGTAGATCGCCCAGCCGTGCAGGCCCCAGTGCAGGAACGTCAGTTGCAACGCCTGGCGTGCAGCCATATTGCTGGCGGCCGCGCCTTCGGGCGGGTTGAAGTAGTGATCCAACGGCTCCGAGGCGCCGAAGTACAGCAGCGAGATGCCGATACCCGACGAGAACAACATGCCGGCCCAGGCGCCGTAGCTGAAGTCCGGGGTGTCGTCCTTGCTGCCCAGTTTCAATTTGCCGTAGGACGTAAACGCCAGGCCGACCACAAACACCAGGTAGGCGGCGATGACCACCATGTAGTACCAGCCAAAGCTTTTCGACAGCCACGCTTGCGCGACGCCGAGCATGCGCCCGGCCTCCTGCGGGGCGATGATCAGGATGGCCGTCAACAACAGAATCAACGCGGTGGAGGTGTAGAACACCCAACCGTTGACCCGCACCTTTTCTGGCGGGGTCTTTATAAGAGAGGCAGAACTCATGGCGCAGATGCTCCGGGCAGTGCGAGAGAGAAACACAAGGCAGCGGTTATCCCGGGACATCGCTTTATGGGCAGGCGACGGACGGGTGTTATAAAGACACCCCGAAAATCCCTGGCCCCCTACCGAACCGGTAGACAGGGCGTTTCAAGGGTTTTTGCAGGTGTCATTTGTCGCGGCTCCCAGGCAGGAAACTTCTGTAGGCAGCGACCATTTGTCGCAGATCTTATTCTTTGTTGATTGAACGTTCAATCAAAACAAAATAGACTGGCCATCAAGCCGACAGACGTTCATCGCCCGTCGGCAGGCCTAAGGAGAGGTGCTACATGCCCAAGGTCGGTATGCAACCCATACGCCGCCAGCAATTGATCGAAGCCACCTTGACGGCCATCGATCAGGTCGGGATGGGAGATGCCAGCATTGCGCTGATCGCCCGTTTGGCCGGCGTCTCGAACGGCATCATCAGTCACTACTTCAAGGACAAGAACGGCCTTATTGCAGCGACGATGCGCTATTTGATGAACGCGCTGATCGACAACGTCCACGAACGCCGACTGGCCCTGACGGACGACAGCCCACGGGCGCACCTTCAGGTGATCATCGAGGGCAACTTCGACGCCAGCCAGGTCAACGGCCCGGCAATGAAAACCTGGTTGGCCTTCTGGGCCACCAGCATGCACCACCCGTCATTGCACCGGTTGCAGCGGATCAACGATCAACGTCTGTATTCCAACCTGTGCTGCCAGTTCCGCCGAGTGCTGCCGTTGCCGCACGCACGCAAAGCAGCCCGAGGGCTGGCGGCCCTGATCGACGGTTTGTGGTTGCGCGGCGCCCTGTCGGGAGACGCTTTCGACACAGCGCAGGCGCAACGGATCGCTTACGAATACATGGATTTCCAATTGGCCAAGCAGGTGAGTTAGAGCACACATAAACCGCTCAACCCCTGAACGCTGCCGCACCGGCCTACGGTGCGGCGGTCAACGCCAACCACTTATGCACTTGCGAGGACTTTATGGCCCGTTTCGAACTGCAAAAACTCTACATTGACGGCGGCTACAGCGACGCTGGCAGCGATGCCACCTTCGAAGCCATCAACCCGGCTAACGGTGAAGTTCTCGCCCAAGTGCAACGCGCTACCAAGGAAGACGTTGAACGTGCCGTGGTCAGCGCCGAAAAAGGCCAGAAAATCTGGGCCGCCATGACCGCCATGGAGCGTTCGCGCATCCTGCGTCGTGCCGTCGACATCTTGCGCGAGCGCAACGACGAACTGGCCGCCCTGGAAACCCTGGACACCGGTAAAGCCTTCTCCGAAACCAAATACGTCGACATCGTCACCGGCGCCGACGTGCTGGAATACTACGCCGGCCTGGTGCCAGCGATCGAAGGCGAGCAGATCCCGTTGCGCGACACTGCCTTCGTCTACACCCGCCGCGAGCCGCTGGGCGTAGTCGCCGGTATCGGCGCGTGGAACTACCCGATCCAGATCGCCCTGTGGAAATCCGCGCCAGCCCTGGCGGCAGGTAACGCGATGATCTTCAAGCCAAGCGAAGTCACCTCGCTGACCACCCTGAAACTGGCCGAGATCTACACCGAAGCCGGTGTTCCAGCAGGCGTGTTCAACGTATTGACCGGCAGCGGCCGTGAAGTCGGCACCTGGCTGACCGAGCACCCGCGCATCGAAAAAATCTCCTTCACCGGCGGCACCGACACCGGCAAGAAGGTCATGGCCAGCGCTTCCAGCTCTTCGCTGAAAGACGTGACCATGGAACTGGGCGGCAAGTCCCCGCTGATCATCTTCGACGACGCCGACCTCGACCGCGCCGCCGACACCGCGATGATGGCCAACTTCTACAGCTCCGGCCAGGTCTGCACCAACGGCACGCGCGTGTTTGTACCCAAGCACCTGCAAGCGGCGTTCGAAGCCAAGATCGCTGAGCGTGTTGCGCGCATTCGCGTCGGCAACCCGGAAGACGAAAACACCAACTTCGGTCCGCTGGTCAGCTTCCAACACATGGAAAGCGTGCTGGGCTACATCGCCAAGGGCAAAGAGCAAGGCGCACGCCTGCTGTGCGGCGGCGACCGCCTGACCGACGGCGACTTCGCCAAAGGCGCCTTCGTGGCCCCGACCGTGTTCACCGACTGCACCGACGACATGGTCATCGTGCGTGAAGAAATCTTCGGCCCGGTTATGGCGATCCTGACCTACGAAACCGAAGAAGAAGTGATCCGCCGCGCCAACGACACCGACTTCGGCCTGGCCGCTGGCCTGGTGACCAAGGACCTGAACCGCGCGCACCGCGTGATTCATCAGCTGGAAGCGGGTATCTGCTGGATCAACGCCTGGGGCGAGTCCGACGCGAAGATGCCGGTGGGCGGCTACAAGCAGTCGGGTGTGGGCCGTGAGAACGGCATCAGCTCGCTGAACAACTTCACCCGCATCAAATCGGTACAGGTTGAGCTGGGCGATTACGCCTCGGTGTTCTAAGACCCGAGTCCTGTATTGCCTGCGAGGCCGCCTTCGCGGGCAAGCCCGCTCCCACATTTTGTTCTATGTGAACCCGATCAAATGTGGGAGCTGGCTTGCCTGCGATGAGTGCGAAGCACTCGCCTGTCCTGACTATCTCCAAAGAGGGTGCATCCAATGTCCCAAGAATACGACTACATCATCGTGGGTGCCGGCTCCGCCGGTAACACCCTGGCGACCCGTCTCACCGAAGACGAAGGCGTCACCGTCCTGCTGCTGGAAGCCGGCGGCCCCGACTACCGCTTCGACTTCCGCACGCAAATGCCGGCGGCACTGGCGTTCCCGCTGCAAGGTCGCCGCTACAACTGGGCCTACGAAACCGATCCAGAGCCACACATGGACGGCCGCCGTATGGAATGCGGTCGCGGCAAAGGCCTGGGCGGTTCCTCGCTGATCAACGGCATGTGCTACATCCGTGGCAACGCGATGGACTACGACGGCTGGGCAAAACTGCCAGGCCTGGAAAACTGGACCTACCTCGACTGCCTGCCGTACTTCCGCAAAGCGGAAACCCGCGATATCGGCCCCAACGATTGGCACGGCGGCGATGGCCCGGTCAGCGTGACCACGCCAAAAGCCGGCAACAACCCGCTGTTCCACGCCATGGTTGAAGCCGGCGTACAGGCCGGTTACCCGCGCACCGTGGACTTGAACGGCTACCAGCAAGAAGGCTTCGGCCCGATGGACCGTACCGTCACGCCTAAAGGCCGGCGCGCCAGCACCGCGCGCGGTTACCTGGACACGGCCAAGAAGCGCTCGACGCTGACCATCGTCACCCACGCCCTCACCGACAAAGTGCTGTTTGAAGGCAAACGTGCCGTTGGCGTGCGTTACCTGATCGGCGCTGCCGAAGAGCGCGTTGAAGCCCGCGCCCGTAAAGAAGTGCTGGTGTGCAGCGGCGCAATCGCTTCGCCGCAACTGCTGCAACGCTCCGGCGTTGGCCCGGCCAAACTGCTGGAAAGCCTCGACATCCCCGTGGTCCACGACCTGCCCGGCGTCGGCGAAAACCTGCAGGACCACCTTGAGCTGTACCTGCAATATGCGTGCACCCAACCGGTGTCGCTGTACCCGTCGCTGCTCTGGTACAACCAGCCGGCCATCGGTGCCGAATGGCTGTTCAACGGCACCGGTATCGGCGCCAGCAACCAGTTCGAAGCGGGCGGTTTTATCCGTACCCGTGAAGAATTCGAGTGGCCGAACATCCAGTACCACTTCCTGCCGGTAGCGATTAACTACAACGGCAGCAACGGTGTGAAAGAGCACGGTTTCCAGGCGCACATGGGTTCCATGCGTTCGCCAAGCCGTGGTCGCATCCAATTGAAGTCGAAGAACCCACGGGACTACCCGAGCATCCTCTTCAACTACATGGCCACCGAGCAGGACTGGCAGGAATTCCGCGACGGCATCCGCCTGACCCGGGAAATCATGCAACAGCCGGCGCTGGACCAATACCGTGGCCGCGAAATCAGCCCGGGCATCGACGTGCAAACCGACGAGCAACTCGACAAGTTCATCCGTGAACACGCCGAGACCGCGTTCCACCCGTCCTGCTCGTGCAAGATGGGCACCGACGACATGGCGGTAGTGGACGGCGAAGGCCGCGTGCATGGCATGCAAGGCCTGCGTGTTGTCGATGCGTCGATCATGCCGATCATCACCACCGGCAACCTGAACGCGCCGACGATCATGATCGCCGAGAAAATCGCCGACAAGATCCGTGGCCGCCAGCCGCTGCCGCGCAGCACCGCCGACTACTACGTGGCGGGCGATGCACCGGTGCGTGGCAAGCCGATGCGTGAAGTGGGCCCTACCGCGCAGTAACTGCAACGGATCGTTCCCACGTTCCGCGTGGGAATGCATCCGGTGACGCTCCGCGTCACGACCTTCCAGAGCAGACGCAGAGCGTCAAAGGCGGCATTCCCACGCAGAGCGTGGGGACGATCACCTATGCTAGCCTCTGCGGCTGCGCTGCCCTCAAGGAGGTCCCGATGTTCGACGCCCACGCCACACTCAAACAGCACTTCAGTGCCCTGCGCACCCGCGCCGAATTCTTCTCCCTGCGCTACGTGCGCGAATCCGGCCACTACCTGGCCGTGCGCAAGAACGTCGCCGAACCGCCGCACCTGAACCACGACGAGGGCGCCATGCTCACCGTGCGTCTCAACGGTGTGGAAGCCTATGCCGCGACCAACGACATTTCCCTGACTGGCCTGCAAGCCGCCCTTGAGCGCGCCGAGCAACAAGCACGGCTGATCAAACCCCACGCCCTGCTCGACCTGCGCGACCAGCCAGTGTCCAGCGATGTGGCTGATTACCTGTCCCCCGATCTCGAGCAAGCCTTCCCGTCCTTGAGCGACTGCTACCAACTGCTGGGCGACGAGTCGGCCGCCGTGCCCAAAGACGAGCGCCTGGTGAACTGGGAAGTCAGCCTCGGCCTGACCCACGTCGAACAGATCTACCTCAACAGTGCCGGCGCCGAACTGCGCCAGGCCCAGCGTTTTGTGTTCCCCGGCGTCAACGTCACCGCCTACGACGGCCATGACAGCCAGACCCGCACCCTGGGCGGCAGCAATTTCGGCCAGCAAGGCGGCTTTGGCGTGATCAGCCGCTTCGGCCTGGCCGGCGCCGCGCCGCGCATTGCCGACGAATCCCTGCAATTGCTGCTGGCGCCGAACACTCCCAACGGCCCGCGCGACCTGTTGCTGATGCCCGACCAGATGATCCTGCAGATCCACGAATCCATCGGCCACCCGCTGGAACTGGACCGCATCTTGGGCGATGAGCGCAATTACGCCGGCACCAGTTTTGTCAAAGCCAGCGACTTCGGCCAGCTGCAATACGGCTCACCGCTGCTCAACGTGACCTTCGACCCCGAGATCCCCGAGCAGCTCGCCAGCTACGGCCATGACGACGACGGCAGCGCCGCCAGCAAACAATTCCTGATTCGCGAAGGGCTGTTGCTCAAACCGTTGGGCGGCGCGTTGTCGCAGTTCCGTTCGGGCATGGGCGGCGTCGCCAACAGCCGCGCCAGCAGTTGGAACCGCGCGCCGATCGACCGCATGGCCAACCTGAATATCGAGGCCGGCGACCAGAGCTTCGAGCAACTGGTGGGCGATATCGAGAACGGCATCCTGATGTCCACCAACCGTTCGTGGTCCATTGATGACGCGCGCAATAAATTCCAGTTCGGCTGCGAATGGGGCCAGTTGATCGAAAACGGCGAGCTCAAAGGCGTGGTGAAAAACCCCAACTACCGGGCGATTTCCGCGCAGTTCTGGCGCAACCTCAGCGCCGTCGGCGATGCCAGCACCTTCGAGGTGTTGGGCACGCCGAACTGCGGTAAAGGCGAACCCAATCAGGTGATCCGCGTGGGGCATGCCTCGCCTGCGTGTGTGTTCAGCAACGTCGATGTATTTGGAGGGGATGCCTGATGGACAACTTCAAGGCACTGGTGCAATGGCTCAAGCAGGCCATCACCGACAACGAGCAATTTCACCTGGGCTACGCCGCAGAAGCGTCCGAGTTTGTGCGCTTCAACCACGCCAAGGTGCGCCAGGCCGGGCAGGTTCAGCAGGCCAGCATCAACCTCAAGTTGATCAACGACGGGCGCCACGCCGACCTCGGCATCACCCTGGCTGGCGAGCCGGCCCTGGATCGCCAGCGCCTCGCCGATGGCCTGCAACAGTTGCGCGAAACGTTGCCGCTGCTGCCACAAGACCCGTACCTGCTGCTCAACCACAACGCTTGGCAAAGCAGCAACGAACAGGCCCAGCCGTTGCCGGAGCTGGCCCAGGTGTTGGAAGACATCAGTCGCGCCGCAGAAGGTGTCGATCTGGTCGGTTTCTACGCCGCCGGGCCCATCAGCCGTGGCTTCGCCAGTTCATCGGGGGCGTTCGGCTGGCACCAGGCCAATAGTTTCAACTTCGACTTCAGCCTGTTCCACGCCAATGGCGAAGCGGTAAAAGCCAGCTACGCCGGGCACACCTGGGACAGCCGCGAATTTGCCGCGCGCTTCCAGCAAGCCCGCGAGCAGCTCGAATTCCTCGGCCGCCCGCTACATAAACTGGCGCCGGGGCACTACCGCGCCTACCTCGCACCGGCGGCGCTGGAAGAAATCATCGACCTCATCACCTGGGGTGGTTTTTCCGCCCAGGCCATCGCCAGCAAAAGCAGTTCGCTGCAAAAGCTGTATGGGGGTGAACAGTCCCTGAGCCCGCTGGTGACGGTGAGCGAGCAAGTCAGCGGCTCGTTGAGCGAAGCGTTTTCCAGCGAAGGCTACCCGCGCGGCGACGTGACGCTGATCAATGCCGGCAAGGCTGCGGGCGAATTGATCAACTCCCGCAGCGCCGCCGAATACGGCCTGAGCACCAACGGCGCCAGCAGTGACGAAGCGCCGAGCGCCTTGCAGATGGCGGCGGGCAGCCTGGCCCAGGCCGACATCCTCAAACAGTTGGGCACGGGCTTGTACATCAGCAACCTGTGGTACCTGAACTACTCCGACCTGCCGGCCGCACGCCTCACCGGCATGACGCGCTTTGCCACGTTCTGGGTGGAAGACGGCGAGATCAAGGCGCCGGTGAGTACGATGCGCTTTGATGACAGTGTGTTCAGCCTGCTGGGTTCGCAGTTGGAAGCGCTGACGGCGGAGCGGGAGTTGCTGCTGTCGGCGAGTACTTACAGCCAGCGCAATACCTCATCCAACTTGCTGCCAGGCGCCTTGGTCAAACGCCTGACCTTGACCCTCTAAACCCAGCAGATCCCCCTGTGGGAGCGGGCTTGTGTGGGAGCGGGCTTGCTCGCGAAAGCAGTGTGTCAGTCACTGAATGAGTTGACTGACCCACCGTATTCGCGAGCAAGCCCGCTCCCACACAAGCCCACTCCCACATTAGTTTTGCGGTGTTTTCAGGTCGCTTAATTCCCATATTCCTACCGGGAAATCCCATCTCGCACTTGTTCCCCTGTGCTCTGTTGTCCCCCGCAAAAAACCTCGCTATAACGGTTAGTGGCATACCGCCACCCACAGGAAGTGAGCGTTCACATGGACCACGGTAGTTTCGTCATCAACAAGCTGTTCAAGCACTACAACGTTCACGTCGAGCAACTGGGCGACGACCCGCAAAAAAACACCGTGCTGATGGTCAATGGCGCGCTGTCCACCACCCGCTCGTTCGCCCGCACCAGCAAGTGCCTGGCCGAGCATTTCAATGTATTGCTGTTCGACCTGCCCTTCTCGGGCTATTCCCGCGAGCACAACACCGATCTCGACCTGGTGACCAAGGACGACGAAGTGCAGATGCTGCGTGCCCTGGTGGAGCGCTTCGAGGTCAACCATCTGGTGTCGGCCTCCTGGGGCGGCATCTCCACGCTGCTGACCCTGGCCCATAACCCGCCGTCGATCCAAAGCTCGGTGGTGATGGCCCTGGCGCCCAACCTCAACCCGGCCATGCTCGATTACGTGGAGCGCGTGCGGGTGTTGATCGAGGCGGATGACAAGTCTGCGGTTGGCGATTTGCTCAACGAGACGGTGGGCAAATACCTGTCGCCTCGGCTCAAGCGCAACAACCATCGGCACCTGTCCACAATGGCCACCACCGAATACCGCCAGGCGCGTTTTCATATTCATCAGGTGCTGGCCTTGGGCGATGGCAATTACCTGCCAGCGCTCAAGAGGATTGAAACACCGGTGCACTTTCTCAACGGCACCCTGGACGAATACACGCCGGCCGCCGAAGCGCAGTTGTTCAAGGAGTATGTAGGGCGCAGCAGCTTTGCCGTGGCCGAACATACCGGCCACTTGCTCGATCTTGAATCCAGCGAAGCCGCCGTGGCCGTGCACGCTGCGTTGCTGGATTTCCTGGTGGGAAAAGGCGCGACGGATGGCGCATAATCGCCAACACATAGCCTGCTAACAAAAAGGGTTTTCTATGCCGAATCGCGTCCCGCTCGATGCCAAGACCGCCCGCTGGCTCCCCTGGGTGGTGGCGATTGCCTTCTTCATGCAGTCGCTGGACGGGACGATTCTGAACACTGCGTTACCGGCCATGGCGCGCGACCTCGCAGAAAACCCGCTACGCATGCAAGGCGTGGTGATCGCCTACATGCTCACCGTGGCCTTGCTGATCCCGGCGTCGGGCTGGATCGCCGACCGTTTCGGCACCAAGAAAATCTTCTTTGGCGCAATCATGCTGTTCAGCATCGGTTCGCTGCTCTGTGCGTTGTCCAGCAGCCTGAGCATGCTGATCGGCGCGCGTGTGATCCAAGGCCTGGGCGGTGCGCTGATGCTGCCGGTCGGGCGGCTGGTGGTGCTGCGTGCCTACCCGCGCTCGGAACTGGTGCGGATCATGGGCTTCATCACCATCCCCGGCCTGCTCGGCCCCTTGCTCGGCCCGACCATGGGCGGCTGGATGGTGCAGTACCTGACGTGGCACTGGATCTTTTTGATCAACCTGCCGGTGGGCATGATCGGTTGCTACGCCGTGTGGAAGTTCATCCCCGACCTGCGCGGCAGCGAGCGCACGCGCTTCGACGGGATCGGTTTCTTGCTGTTTGGCGCGGCGATGGTGCTGATCACCATCGCCATGGAAGGCCTGGGCGAACTGCACCTGCCGCACCTGCGGGTGATGTTGCTGCTGTTCGGCGGGCTGGCGTGCCTGGCGGCGTACTGGCTGCGCGCCGGGCACATCGATAACCCGCTGTTTTCGCCGGTGCTGTTCAAGACCCGCACCTTTGCCGTGGGCATCCTCGGCAACCTGTTTGCGCGCCTGGGCAGCGGCGCGTTGCCGTTCCTGGTGCCGCTGCTATTGCAGGTGGCGCTGGGTTATTCACCGTCGGAAGCGGGGATGAGCATGCTGCCGCTGGCGGCGGCGGCGATGTTTGCCAAGTCCATCGCGCGGCCGCTGATCGAGCGTTTGGGTTACCGCATCGTGCTGACCGGCAACACCCTGGCGCTGGGCATCATGCTGGCGAGCATGGGCCTGGTCACGGAACACACGCCCTACCCGCTGCTGCTGGGCATGTTGGCGGTGCTGGGGGCGATCAACTCGCTGCAATTCACCGCGATGAACACCGTGACCCTGATCGACCTCGACGACGCCCAGGCCAGCAGCGGCAACAGCCTGCTGTCGGTGGTGGCGCAATTGTCCCTGAGCCTTGGGGTAGCCTGTGCCGGTGCGTTGCTCGGCGGGTTTACTGCTGAAACGGGTAACGACGGCGTGGAAAGCGTACTTGGCGCCTTCCAGCTGACCTTCCTTACCGTGGGCATCATGGCCATGCTGGCGGCGGCGATCTTCCTGCAATTGTCGCCAAAAGACGGCAAACGCGTGGCCAGCCCGGAGCAGCACATCGAGCATTAAGCGGCTTCTCGTCTA
Source organism: Pseudomonas sp. B611 (assembly GCF_055407965.1). Taxonomy (NCBI): domain Bacteria; kingdom Pseudomonadati; phylum Pseudomonadota; class Gammaproteobacteria; order Pseudomonadales; family Pseudomonadaceae; genus Pseudomonas; species Pseudomonas sp. B611. The sequence continues at coordinate 623,047 of NZ_JBUZST010000002.1, read as the reverse complement.
GAACTTGCGGGGAAAATCCCACAGGGCTGGTACACTGCGCGACATTTTGTTTTTGCAGAGCCAGCCCCGTGACCACCATCGCCACCGCTTTTAATACTTTGCCCCTGTCCGCCGCCATGCTGGCTAACCTCGACTCGCTGGGTTATGTCGAGATGACGCAGATCCAGGCGCAAAGCTTGCCGGTGATCCTCAAGGGGCTGGACCTGATCGCCCAGGCCAAGACCGGCAGCGGCAAGACCGCTGCGTTCGGCATCGGCCTGTTGAACCCGATCAACCCACGCTACTTCGGCTGCCAGGCCCTGGTGATGTGCCCGACCCGTGAGCTGGCCGACCAGGTCGCCAAGGAAATCCGCCGCCTGGCCCGTGCCGAAGACAACATCAAGGTCCTGACCCTGTGCGGCGGCGTGTCCCTCGGCCCGCAGATCGCCTCGCTGGAACACGGCGCCCACGTCATCGTCGGCACCCCGGGCCGTATCCAGCAGCACCTGCGCAAGGGTTCGCTGGTACTGGACGGCTTGAACACGCTGATCCTCGACGAAGCCGACCGCATGCTCGACATGGGCTTCTACGACGCCATCGAAGACATCATCAGCAAGACCCCGCCACGCCGCCAGACCCTGCTGTTCTCGGCCACCTACCCGGTGAGCATCAAGCAGCTGGCCTCCAAGTTCATGCGCGCGCCGCAGCAAGTGAAGGCCGAGGCGTTCCACTCCGACGACCAGATCGAGCAGCGTTTCTACGAGATCTCGCCGGAAGAGCGCATGGACGCGGTGACTAAGGTGCTGGCGCACTTCCGCCCCGCGTCGTGCGTGGCGTTCTGCTTTACCAAGCAGCAAGTGCAGGAAACCGTGGACCACCTGACGGCCAAGGGCATTTCTGCCGTCGGCCTGCATGGCGACCTGGAACAGCGCGACCGTGACCAGGTACTGGCGATGTTCGCCAACCGCAGCACCTCGGTGCTGGTTGCGACTGACGTGGCGGCACGCGGCCTGGACATTGACGCGCTGGACATGGTGATCAACGTCGAACTGGCCCGTGACTCGGAAATCCACATTCACCGCGTGGGTCGTACTGGCCGTGCCGGCGAGACCGGGATTGCCATCAGCCTGGTTGCACCGTCCGAAGCACACCGCGCCCAGGCCATCGAGCAACTGCAAAAGTCGCCGCTGAACTGGGACCAACTGGACAACCTCAAGCCGCAAAGCGGTGGCCCGTTGCTGCCAGTCATGAGCACCCTGTGCATCGCTGCCGGGCGTAAAGACAAAGTGCGTCCAGGTGACATCCTCGGTGCATTGACCGGTGAAGCCGGGATCCCGGGGGCGCAGGTTGGCAAGATCGCGATCTTTGACTTCCAGGCGTTTGTGGCCGTGGAGCGTGGGATCGCCAAGCAGGCGTTGCAGCGTTTGAATGACGGCAAGATCAAGGGCCGTTCGTTGCGCGTGCGGATCCTCTGACCCTGATCGTTCCCACGCTCCGCGTGGGAACGCATCCCGTGACGCTCCGCGTCACTAAGCGGACGCAGAGCGTCCAATGCGGCATTCCCACGCAGAGCGTGGGAACGATCTGATGAACTTGAGGACACCGTTTTGCGCTCGACCGAAGTTGTGATCATTGGCGCCGGCGCCGCAGGCTTGATGTGCGCACTGACCGCCGCCGGGCGTGGGCGCAAGGTGATGTTGATCGACCACGCGAACAAGGCCGGCAAGAAGATCCTGATGTCCGGCGGTGGCCGCTGCAATTTCACCAATATGTACACGGAGCCGGCCAACTTCCTCTCGCACAATGCACACTTCTGCAAATCCGCCCTGGCGCGGTATACCCAGTGGGATTTCATCGGGCTGGTGGCCAAGCACGGCGTGCCGTACCACGAGAAGAAACTCGGCCAGCTGTTCTGCGATAACAAATCCAGCGACATCCTCGGCATGCTGCTCGACGAGTGCATCCAGGTCGGCGTCAACATGCACCTGGACACGTCCATCGAGGAGATCGCCAAAGTCGAAGGCGGCTACCAGCTGCAGACCACCTTGGGTGAGCTGCGCTGCGAATCCCTGGTCATCGCCACTGGCGGGCTGTCGATTCCGACACTGGGCGCCACCGGTTTTGGTTATCAAGTGGCCAAGCAGTTCGGCCATGAACTGCTGCCGACCCGCGCCGGTCTGGTGCCGTTCACCATCACCGATCAGCTCAAGGACTTGTGTGGCGAGTTGAGCGGCACCTCGGTGGATTGCCTGGTGAGCTGCAACGACCAGAGCTTTCGCGAGAACATCCTGTTTACCCACCGGGGTTTGAGCGGGCCGGCGATCTTGCAGATTTCTTCGTACTGGGAGTCCGGCGACACGGTGGAGATCAACCTGCTGCCCGACCACGACGCCCACGACTGGTTGCAACAGCAACAGGCCGAACGCCCGAATAGCGAGCTGAAAACCCTGCTGGGGGAGATCTTCACCAAGAAGATGGCCAACCTGCTGGCGGAAACCTGGTTTGTGTCCAAGCCGATGAAGCAGTACACCCATGCCGAGATTGCCGATATCGCGCAGAAACTCGGCAACTGGCAGCTGGTGCCGGCCGGGACTGAGGGTTATCGCACGGCCGAAGTGACGTTGGGCGGGGTGGATACGCGGGAAGTGTCGTCCAAGACCATGGAATCCCTGAAAAGCCCTGGCCTGTACTTTATCGGTGAAGTGTTGGATGTGACCGGTCACCTGGGCGGCTTCAACTTCCAGTGGGCGTGGGCTTCGGGCTACGCCGCCGCGCAATTTGCCTGACACCAAGGCTTCAACCCTTGAAATGCAATCCCTTGTGGGAGCTGGCTTGCCTGCGATAGCGGTGGTGGATTCACCGTCGCAATCGCAGGCAAGCCAGCTCCCACATTGTTATGTGGTGTTGCTGAAATAATTGCCAGCAGATGTGATCGCGACCCTTGCCGTGGCGTCACTGATGCGCCAACTTAACGGCATCGTCCCGGAAGACTCCAGCCTTCATGTCATCGACCTCGTTCAAGCAGTCCCTGCGCCGTCTCTGGGCGCTGGATAAATTCAGCTACAGCATCCGGGTATTCATCGCCCTCACCGGCAGCATGGCGCTGTGCTGGTATCAGGATGAGATGACGCTGCTGATCCCGCTGTTCCTGGGGATTATCGCCAGCGCCCTGGCCGAGACCGATGACAGTTGGCAAGGCCGCCTCAACGCCCTGGCGGTGACGCTGGTGTGTTTCAGCATTGCCGCGCTGTCGGTGGAGCTGTTGTTCCCCTATCCGTGGATCTTCGCGATTTCCCTGGCCCTGGCCACCTTCTGCCTGACCATGCTTGGCGCCCTCGGCGAACGTTATGGCGCGATTGCCTCGGCGACATTGATCCTCTCGGTGTACACCATGATCGGCGTGGACCAGCGCGGTGGCGCGGTCTCGGACTTCTGGCATGAGCCGCTGCTGCTGGTGGCCGGTGCCGCCTGGTATGGCGCGCTGTCGGTGCTGTGGCAGGCGCTGTTTTCCAACCAGCCGGTGCAGCAGAGCCTGGCGCGGTTGTTTCGTGAATTGGGGCGTTACCTCAAGCTCAAATCCTCGCTGTTCGAACCGATCCGCCAGTTGGATGTGGAAGCGCGCCGCCTGGAACTGGCCCAGCAAAACGGCCGGGTGGTCGCCGCGCTGAATGCGGCGAAGGAAATCATCCTGCACCGCGTGGGCAATGGTCGACCGGGTTCCAAGGTCAGTCGTTACCTCAAGCTGTACTTCCTCGCCCAGGACATCCACGAACGCGCCAGCTCATCGCACTACCCTTACAACGCCCTGGCCGAAGCCTTCTTCCACAGCGACGTGCTGTTCCGCTGCCAGCGCCTGCTGCGCCAGCAGGGCAAGGCCTGCCAGACCCTGGCCGAGTCGATCCAGCTGCGCCAGCCGTTCATCTATGACGACAGCTTCGCCGAAGCCTTGGGCGACTTGAACGCATCGCTGGAACACCTGCGCATCCAGAGCAACCCGGCGTGGCGCGGGCTCCTGCGTTCGTTGCGCGCGCTGGCGGCCAACCTGTCCACCCTCGACCGCCTGCTGGGCGATGCGAGCAACCCCGACCGCCTGGCGGATGCCACCGACAGCAACCTGCTGGACCGTGCGCCGCGCAACCTCAAGGAAATGTGGACGCGCCTGCGCACGCAGATGACGCCGACGTCGCTACTGTTTCGGCATGCGCTGCGCCTGTCCCTGGCGTTGACGGTCGGCTACGGCATGTTGCACGCGATCCACGCGTCCCAGGGCTACTGGATCATCCTCACCACGCTGTTTGTGTGCCAGCCGAACTACGGCGCCACCCGGCGCAAGCTCGGCCAGCGGATCATCGGCACCGCCATCGGCCTCACCGTGGCCTGGGCGCTGTTCGATCTGTTCCCGAGCCCCTTGGTGCAGTCGATGTTCGCCATCGCCGCCGGCCTGGTGTTCTTTATCAACCGCACCACCCGCTACACCCTGGCCACGGCGGCGATCACCCTGATGGTGCTGTTCTGCTTCAACCAGGTCGGTGATGGTTACGGGCTGTTCCTGCCGCGCTTGTTCGATACCCTGCTCGGCAGCCTGATCGCGGGCCTGGCGGTGTTCCTGTTCCTGCCGGACTGGCAAGGCCGCCGCCTGAACAAAGTGCTGGCCAACACCCTGACCTGCAACAGCATCTACTTGCGCCAGATCATGCAGCAATACGCCGCCGGCAAAAGCGACGACCTGGCCTACCGCCTGGCGCGACGCAACGCGCACAACGCCGATGCGGCGCTGTCCACGACCCTGGCGAACATGCTGATGGAGCCGGGGCACTTCCGTAAGGAGGCCGATGTGGGCTTCCGCTTCCTGGTGCTGTCCCACACCTTGCTCAGCTACTTGTCGGGGCTCGGCGCCCACCGCGAAACCCAGCTGCCGGCGGAGGTGCGTGAGCATTTGATCGATGGCGCCGGGAATACGTTGGCGGCGAGCATCGATGAAATCGCTACCGGGCTGGCGAACAAGCAGCCGATTGCGATCCAGAGTGACGCCGAGGAAGCGCTGGCGGCGGAGCTGGAGCAGATGCCGGATGAGATTGATGAAGGGCAGCGGTTGGTGCAGACGCAGTTGGCGTTGATTTGTCGGCAGTTGGGGCCGTTGCGGACTCTGGCTGCGCATTTGATCAAAGAAACCGGCGAGGCTTAAATCGCCTTCGCGAGCAAGCCCGCTCCCACACTTGATCGCATTCCAAGGGGTGTACTCGGTCAAATGTGGGAGCGGGCTTGCTCGCGAAGAGGCCCTTCCAGACACTACATCCCATGCGCCTTCATCAACCGCGCATAACTGCCATCATCCTTCATCCGCGCAATCTCCCGATCAAACCCAGCCACGATCTGCGCATGCTCGGGGTTCTTCAGGCTCACCAGAATATGCAGGCTGTTCTCACTCAACGGCGTAGGTAGAAACTCCACCGCATTGCGCACCTTTAGCGATTCACGCGCCAAGTAATACCGCGCTACGTATTCATCCTCCACCGTCAGCCGCACCCGCTGCGCCGCAAGCATGCGCACGGCCATGGAGAAGTTGTGCACAGGCACTTTCTGCAACTGCACATCGCCGTCGAACGCCGCCGAATAGGCATAACCGCGCACCACCGCAATCGGGTAGTCGTGCAACTGCGCCAGATCTTTGAACTCGATGGGATCGTCGCGGCGCTTGATAAAACGCACGCGGTTCAGCAGGTATTCGCCGGAGAACTGCCCCAGTTGCGTGCGGGCATCGTCGTACCAGGCGTTGACCAGCACGTCATACCGCCCGTCGCCCACGCCCATCAGCGCGCGGGCCCACGGCACCTGTTCGAAATCACTGGCGTAGCCTGCACGGGCCAGGGCCGTGCTGACGATGTCGGTGGCCAGGCCGCCATTGATCAAGGTGGCATCGGTAAAGGGTGGCCAGGCATCCGCGACCAGGCGTAAACGCTGGGCAAACGCCGGCTGGGCCAGCAACAACACTCCAATCAAAGCAACGGCACGAAACAATCGCGGCATGCTCAACGTCCTTGGCGGGCCCAGAGGTTCTAACAGTAGCTCAAGATTACACAAAGAAACGGGCGGCGAATGCACTCAGTGATGGCAATTTGATTTCACTCACAAAAAACAGCTGATTTAGACACAATCGGCTGCCGCGCTTACTATCCAGAACACCTACTGATAAGAGATTTCGCCATGACAGTCGATTGGGTCTGCAAACATCACACTGACTTGGGCAAGGAACAGCTGTACGCCATCCTGCGCCTGCGGGGCGAGGTGTTTGTCGTCGAGCAGAAATGCGTTTATCAGGACATCGACGGGCAGGACCTGGGCGGTGACACCCACCACCTGATGGCCTGGAAAGATGATGAGCTGGTGGCCTACCTGCGCCTGCTGGACCCGGAGTCCCAGGGCGGTGACGTGGTGATCGGCCGGGTGATCGTGGCGCCCGTAGCGCGCGGCACCGGGCTGGGGCATCAGATGATGGAAGAGACGCTCAAGCGCATTGCCGATATCTGGCCCGAGACGCCGATTTTTCTGTCGGCCCAGGCGCATTTGCAGGGGTATTACGGGCGGTATGGGTTTGTGGTGGCGGGGGAAGAGTATCTGGAGGATGACATTCCGCATATAGGTATGCGGCGGGTTTGAGGGCCTCTTCGCGAGCAAGCCCGCTCCCACATTTAACCGCGTACATCATTTGGAATGCGATCGAATGTGGGAGCGGGCTTGCTCGCGAAGGCGTCAGATCATTCACCACAAAACTTCAGGGATACCCCAACACCCGCTTCACCGAGTCCAGATTCTCAGCAATCCACCCCCGATCAATCGCCCCCCAGCTGCGAATCCGATACTGCCCCGCATGGTTGCGCGCACCGTCTTCCTGTTCGAATTCACACACGATGTCCAAGTCGGCCAACGCCGCAATCGTGTCCTGCGCCGTGCGCCGGGGCATGCCGGTCACGTCGGTCAGCGCCGGCACGTTGCTGGCCAGGCCGCTGTCGATCAGATACGCCACATACAGGCGGCGGTAGAAGCTGCTCTTGGTCTTGCTCACATCCATGGTCAATCGCCTTGTGCGCTCAGGGTTTGCCTTGCAGGTCGCGATACGTGAGGTACACCCGCAGGTCGAATTCCACCTGATGGTAGCCCGGCATCATGTAGTCGCAGAGTTTATAGAACGCCTTGTTGTGGTCCGATTCCTTAAAGTGCGCCAGCTCGTGTACCACGATCATGCGCAGGAACTCCGGCGCCGCGTCCTTGAACAGCGCGGCAATGCGGATCTCTTTCTTCGACTTCAGGTTACCGCCCTGCACCCGTGAAATCGTGGTGTGCAGGCCGAGGGCACGGTGGGTCAGGTCGAGGCGGTTATCGAACAGCACTTTGTCGATGGCCGGCGCGTTGCGCAGGTGCTCCTGCTTCAAGGCCAACGCATAGGCGTACAGGGCCTTGTCACTTTGCACGGCGTGGCGCTCGGGGTAACGCTGCTCCAGGTAGGCGCCCAACTGGTCTTTGGCGATCAATTGGCGCACTTGCTCCTGGAGCGCAGCGGGATAGGCCTGGAGGTATTTCAGCGCGGTCATGGGGTCTGCAACAGGGTTCGAATGGCCGCCAGTGTAGCGAATTCAGCCCAGGCGAGGGGGCGTCCAGGCCACGATCTCGTGCGCCATCAACGGCTGCGCCACCCACGGCCCCTGGATAAACGGGCAACCATTGGCCTTGAGCCACTCGGCCTGGGCCTGCGTCGCCACGCCTTCGGCGACCACCAGCACATCAAAATGCCCGCACAGCTCGATGATGCTGCGCGCCATCGCCGCATCCCGCGGCGAATCCGGCAGGCGCGAGACCAACTGCGGATCGAGCTTGAGGGTGTCGAAATCCAGGTCACGCAGGTGGGCCAGGGAACAATGGCCCATGCCGAAGTCATCCAGGGCGATCCGCACCCCGATCTGGCGCAGCAGCTTGAGTTGCTTGGCGGACTCTTCCAGGTTGCTGGTCAAGCTGTCTTCACCAATCTCCACCTCCAGCTGGCGCCCCTGCAAACCATGTCGCTCCAGCACCTGCTGCAGCTGGGCCGCGAGGTTGGGCATAGTGAACTGGTTGCTGCTCAGGCTGACACTCAACACCAGCTCCGGGTCGAAGGTCGATTGCCACGCCTGGCGCTGGGCCGCGACTTGCAGGTAGATCCAGGCGCTCAACTGGCTGATCAGGCGCGCCTCTTCCAGCAGTGGCAAAAACAGCCCCGGCGGCACATCACCGACGCTAGGGTGCTGCCAGCGCAATAGCGCCTCGACACCCCGCAAGCGCCCATCCTCCACCGACACCTGAGGCTGGTACACCAGGGTGAAGTCCTTGTTCTCGATGGCCGTGCGCACACTGTCTTCGAGCATCAGCCGTGAGCGGGCACGGCCGTTCATTTCCTGGTCGTAATAACGATACTGCTGACGTCCCGCGCGCTTGGCTTCGTACATGGCGATGTCCGCTGCACGCAGCAGGCCGCTCAAGTCCGCGCCGCAATCGGGGAAGGTGGCAATACCGATACTCACCCCGAGCATCACATCCAGGCCCTCGATCTGTTGGCAGATCGACACGCGTTCGATGAGTTTTTCCGCAATCTTGGCCGCTTGCTCGGGGAATTCCACCTCCAGCAAGGCGGTGAACTCATCTCCGCCCATGCGCCCCAGAATGTCACCGGAACGCAAGCACGCCTGCATTTGCTCCGACACCCAGCGCAGCACCCGATCCCCCGCGTCGTGCCCCAACGAGTCGTTGACCCGTTTGAAACCATCGAGGTCCAGGTACAACAACACCAGCGCGTGGTCGTTACGCTCGCTGCGCAACAGGGTGCTCTCCACCGCCTGGTGGAAGCCGCGCCGGTTCAGCAGGCCGGTCAACGGGTCGGTAACCGCCTGGAACTCCAGTTGCTGGTGCAGGTGACGCACTTCGGACATGTCCAGCACCGTCACCACCATGGCCTTCTGCTCGCTGGGCAGTGGCGCGCTGGATAAAGCCACCGGCACCTGCTGGCCGCGACTGGTGCGCAAAATGGCGTCGTGTTGGCGCCAGGTCTCGCCGTTGCAATACGCCTCGTACATCGGGAAGCTCAGCCAGGCGGGCACATGGGGTTTTTGCAGAAAGCTCAAGAAACTCTCACCCTGCAACTCGGCCATCGTCGCATTCAGCAGCCGCGAGATCGCCGGGTTGGCGTACTGGATCACGCTGCCCTCACCCACCACCAGGATGCCTTCGGCGGCGTTGTCCAGCACCGACGCATTGAAGGCGCGGGCCGATTCCAGGTCGTGGCTCAAGCGCTGCAACGCCCGGCGATTACGCTGGTGCTCCAGCAGCGCCTGCACCTTGGGCTTGAGGATATGCGGATCGAAGGGTTTGAACAGGTAGTCGATCGCACCGCTGGCATAGCCTTCCAGCACCGCGGCGGGAGATTGGGCGTGAGCGGTGAGGAAGATAATCGGCGTCATGCGCGTGCGTTGGCTGCCGCGCATCAGCCGCGCCACTTCAAACCCGTCCATGCCGGGCATGCGTACGTCGAGCAAAACCAGGTCGACTTCGTGGGCCAGCAGTAATTCCAGGGCTTCCAGCCCGGAAGCGGCGGTCATTACCCGCCAGTCTTCGCGCTGCAAAAGCGCGCGCATGCTGATGAGGTTTTCCGGGTAGTCATCGACCACCAGAAGAACCGAACTGCCATCGCCGTTATGTGGAGCGCAATCCATGCTACGTCTCTTCCTTAAGGAGCCATTCCGGTCATTTTTGAGAGAAAACCCGGACAAACCCTGAGGGCTCACTCTAGACCCGGTTCCTACAAAGCAGAAGTGACGTGGGTGCCATCATTGACTCAAAGCTCAGGAAGCCGACTAACGGTCAACCCCTACAGGCCACGGTTCATGGGAAACATGGCTTTTTGGCATTCATTTGGCGCCAATAAATCGTCAGAAAATGTTTAACAACCGCGGGACCACCGCCTATAAAGAACCCGTCTGGCCCACGGGCCAAAGCCTTCACCTCCTGTATAAGGCCTACACCATGATCGATCTTTCCACCTGGAACCTCAGCATCCCGGTCGGGTCGCCCCCCGCGACCATCGACACGCCGAAGCTGATGAGCGGCTTCAACGACCAGTACTTCCAGGCCGAAGGCAGCAACGTGCAATTCTGGACCCCCGTCACCGGCACCCGCACGGAAAACGCCATTTACCCACGCAGCGAATTGCGTGAGACCTACGCCGATGGGCGCTTGCGCAACTGGACCTACCCGGACGCGAACAACTTCCTGCGGGCCACATTGGAGGTCAACCAGGTACCCTCCTCCGGCAAAGTGGTTATCGGGCAGATCCATGCCTATGACAGCCAGAAGCCGCTGATCAAGTTGGAATACCAATTCAAGGAGAAGACCCAGACCGGCAATATCGTCGCCAAGGTACGCATGCGACCGGATGACAGCGAGGGCCGGGTGATTACCGTGGCGTCCAATGTGCCGTTGGAGAAAAGCTTTACCTATGTCATTAATTTGAATAAAGCCGGGCTGCTCAGTGTGTATGCCGCTGATGGGCAGTGGAATGAGCGCATTGGTGCGGCGTGGGGGGCCAAGCCGTTGTATTTCAAGGCGGGGGTGTATGTGCAGGACAACAGTGGGGATAGCAAGGAAGGCGCGCGGGTGACGTTTGCCAAGCTGGATATTGATCACGACTGAGCCTCGCTCACTATCGTGTAGGCCTTGTCCTAACGAGCCAGAGATCAATCACCTTTTTGAACACGCGAATAATCCCTGTGGGAGCCGGGCTTGCCCGCGATGGCGGTGTATCAGGCAACATCTTCGGTGGCTGGCCCACCGCCATCGCGGGCAAGCCCGGCTCCCACAGGGGTTCTGCGTCCTACAGGGCCGTTGCGGCAAGTCGATACCCCGCATATAGTTCGCCCCGTCGCCGGCATTGAACGGCGATAGGGTTTCGCAGCCCTAACGATACGTGTGTAACCAAGCATCATGAATACAATGATGAGCGCTTCGGCGCCCGTCGTCTGTTTTATGGTGGCTGTGTGTGGGAGATCTTCGGATCTGCCGGGTTCCTCGTATCCTCGGTCTGCGAACCCGCACACAGCTACCACCCATTTCGTTTCGCAGCGAACGGCGGTAGTCCTTCTTGATACGAGGAGTATTTGCCATGACACAACAGCATCCACCCCGCCGCTTCTACCCCTGCACCGAAAACGCAACCGACAACCCCGTCCTGTTGATCGACAGCGACGCCCCGCTGCCGGACCTCCACGCCTGCCTACGCGAACGCCTCAACGCCGCCCTTGAGCACCTCAACCTGATGGCCTGCTCCAGCCTGCCGGACTTCGCCGAGCGCGACCTGAACAATGTGACGAACACGGCGCGCATTCTGGTGCAGGACGTCAGTGATGTGTTCCGCGTCATCGAGCACCGGGGATTCACAACACCTGAAGCCGCCTGATCGAATCCCACGCACCAAAAAGCCCGTAATCACTGCGGGCTTTTTGGTTGCCAGCGATCTCTGTTTAACTCTCAATGCATGCCATAAGCCGGTTAAAGGACAGAAAAACGCGCTTGGAAATAGCGAGAAAATATAAAAAACTGGTGAATGTCACAGGTTACACAAGGAATGGAGGAACTGAATATGGCTCTGTTGGCGTCTTCAGGCGTTACAAGCTGCCCCCATTCACATTGCTACGAGGTACCGGTCATGGCTCTCCATCAGTTCAGACTTTCAACCAACAGCGGTGCAGATACAAATATCGGCGGTGCTACCTCGCCCGCCCAGCCCAACGCCGCTCTTTACGTATGGCACAAAGAATTCGTGGGTGCGGTGCCCACATGGACAAACGTCAGTAGCGGGTATGCTGATATCTACGGCGTCTTCGGAATATGGTTGCCTATCCCTAATGACGGCAACGTGAGCGATTGGGCGATCACTAACGGAGAGCATCCCGATGCCGCTACTCCCGCAACCGGCCAGAACTCAGATCCTGTGATAACGAATTTATTGGGCAACAATTCCTCGGTATTTGTTGAAGGCACCGCCATGCCTTATACAAGAGTCGATGTACACGAAGCTGGTACGGGCGTTTTCCTGGGCTCCATCCCGACACGCCCCGACGGTTTTTTTTCGGGCGGGCTAGGCAATGTAAGACCGGGCCCGATCAATGTCGTCGTCAGGTACACAGGTGACAACGGCAGTACTTTCTCAGCATGGAGTAACACCCTGTATACAAACGCAACTTAGTCCAAACGCTGCCACTGAAACGCCCACAAAAAAGCCCGCATCGCTGCGGGCTTCTTTTTAAACGCTTAAGGCTCAGTTCACCTTGGCGTTCAACTCACCTTTCAGGTAACGCTGGTACATGGCTTCGAGGGAGATCGGCTTGATCTTCGAACCATTACCCGCAGTACCAAACGCCTCATAACGGGCGATACACACATCACGCATCGCAGTCACGGTGGCACCAAAGAACTTACGCGGGTCGAACTCGCTCGGGTTGGTAGCCATCAGGCGACGCATCGCACCGGTGGACGCCAGGCGCAGGTCGGTGTCGATGTTGACCTTGCGCACGCCGTGCTTGATGCCTTCGACGATTTCTTCAACCGGTACGCCGTAGGTTTCTTTGATGTCGCCGCCGTACTGGTTGATGATCGCCAGCCATTCTTGCGGTACCGAGGAAGAGCCGTGCATCACCAGGTGGGTGTTGGGGATGCGTTTGTGGATTTCCTTGATGCGGTCGATGGCCAGCACGTCACCGGTAGGTGGCTTGGTGAACTTGTAGGCGCCGTGGCTGGTGCCGATGGCGATGGCCAGGGCGTCAACTTGGGTCTTTTTCACGAAGTCAGCAGCTTCTTCCGGGTCGGTCAGCATCTGGCTGTGATCCAGCACGCCTTCGGCGCCGATGCCGTCTTCTTCGCCGGCCATGCCGGTTTCCAGGGAACCCAGGCAGCCCAGCTCGCCTTCAACCGACACGCCGCAGGCGTGGGCCAGGGCGACGGTTTGTTGGGTAACGCGTACGTTGTACTCGTAGTCGGTTGGGGTCTTGCCGTCTTCGCCGAGGGAACCGTCCATCATCACCGAGCTGAAGCCCAGCTGGATGGAACGCTGGCACACGTCAGGGCTGGTGCCGTGGTCCTGGTGCATGCACACCGGGATGTGTGGGAATTCTTCGATGGCCGCGAGGATCAGGTGACGCAGGAACGGCGCGCCGGCGTATTTGCGGGCACCGGCCGAAGCCTGGACGATCACGGGGGAGTCGGTCTTGTCAGCGGCTTCCATGATGGCGCGCATCTGCTCAAGGTTGTTGACGTTAAAGGCTGGGACGCCGTAGCCGAACTCGGCTGCGTGGTCCAGCATTTGACGCATGCTGATAAGTGCCATTGTGTTGTCTCTCCCGGTCGAGGGTCGTTAATCGTGCAAGCCTGCCGTAGCGGCGGCTGCTATTCAAGTTATTGCAGGTCAGGCTGTAAAACCTGGTCTGCTGAATCGTTATTGCAGTGTCCGGCTCGCAACTGATGCCACTTTGGAACCGGATTTACTGTGGGAGCGGGCTTGCTCGCGAAAGCGGAGGGTCAGCCACCAGATGCATCAACTGACACACCGTCTTCGCGAGCAAGCCCGCTCCCACATTTGAATCTCATTTGTCTTGAGACCGAGTTCTTATTGGGCTTTGCAGCCGCGCCCGATCAAATCATCGGTGGCAACCCAGTAAACCAGGCCTTCCTCACCTTTTGTGTGAAACGCCAATTGGTCGTTGGCGTACAGCACACCCGAGGCGGCCACGTCTTGTTTCAGGCGATAGACCTGATCAGAACCGCCGAGGCGAACATCCACCTCGGATTTAGCCGCATTGGCAAAGCGCCAGTTGACCTCGGCCTTGCTGTCGCAAGTCCAGGTGGTCCACTTGTCGGCAGTTTCTGCCTTGCTGTCGAACATGTTCATGCTGCTGCAACCGGCCAACAGGGCCAGGGCTGCCAGGGCGAAAACGCCTTTCATTGCCAATCCTCGTGAGGCGACCGTTGGCCGCCATTTGATCAGACCCGTCAAGGACAACCCTGTTCCTGACCGTTGGGCGCGGCGTCGTATTTCTCCAGCCGCTCATTGCCGATGCGCTTGTTGATCACCGGCATGGTCTCGGCTTGCCAGTCAGCCTGGTAGCAGCTTTTTTTCGCCTGCACCCCAGGCGTTCCGGCCTCGGGCGCCGCATTTGGCGTGCTGCCGCAGCCGGCCAACAGGCCCGCTGCAATCACCAGTGCCAACGACTTGATCATGGGAAGGCTCCTTTTCCGCATCACCCGCTTTAGCCTTTGGCTCGGGTTTCCAGCACTTCAACGGCCGGCAACACTTTGCCCTCGACGAATTCGAGGAACGCGCCGCCACCGGTAGAAATGTAGGAGATCTGATCAGCAACGCCATATTTATCGATGGCCGCCAGGGTGTCGCCACCACCGGCAATCGAGAACGCCGAGCTTTCAGCAATGGCCTTGGCCAACACTTTGGTGCCGTTGCCGAACTGGTCGAACTCGAACACGCCGACCGGACCGTTCCACAGGATGGTCTGGGAAGCTTTCAGCAGTTCAGCGAAGTTGGCTGCGGTTTGCGGGCCGATGTCCAGGATCATGTCGTCGTCGGCCACGTCAGCGATCAGCTTGACGGTGGCGGCGGCGCTCTCGGCGAATTCCTTGGCGACGACGACGTCTACCGGCAATGGCACGCTGACTTTAGCGGCAATGGCGCGGGCGGTATCCAGCAGGTCCGGTTCGTACAGGGACTTGCCCACCGGGTGACCGGCTGCGGCCAGGAAAGTGTTGGCGATGCCGCCGCCAACGATCAGTTGGTTACAGATCTGGCTCAGGCTGTTGAGTACGTCCAGCTTGGTGGAGACCTTGGAACCGGCAACGATGGCGGCCATCGGTTGCGCCGGCGCGCCCAGGGCCTTGCCCAGTGCATCCAGTTCAGCCGCCAGCAACGGGCCAGCGGCGGCAACCTTGGCAAACTTGGCCACGCCGTGGGTCGAACCCTCGGCACGGTGCGCGGTGCCGAAGGCGTCCATCACAAATACGTCGCACAGCGCCGCGTATTGCTGGGCCAGTTCATCGCTGTTCTTTTTCTCGCCTTTGTTGAAGCGCACGTTTTCGAACAGCACGATATCGCCGGCCGCAACGGATACGCCAGCCAGGTAGTCAGCCACCAGCGGCACGTCACGGCCGAGGGCTTTGCTGAGGTAATCGGCTACAGGCTTGAGGCTGTTTTCGGCGGAGAACTCACCTTCGGTCGGGCGACCCAAGTGGGAGCAGACCATCACGGCCGCACCTTTTTCCAGGGCCAGCTTGATGGTCGGCAGCGAGGCCAGGATTCGCGCATCGCTGGTGACAACACCGTCCTTGACTGGGACGTTGAGGTCTTCGCGGATCAGTACGCGCTTACCTTGCAGATCGAGGTCGGTCATCTTCAACACGGTCATGGGTCGCAGTTCCTGAATTACTGTTGAGGTTGTTTAGAAGCGATGTGCAGATAATGGCCTGCAACATCCAGCATGCGGTTGGCAAAGCCCCATTCGTTGTCGAACCAGGCCAGGATGTTCACCAGCCGTGGGCCGGAAACGCGGGTCTGGCTGGCATCGACAATCGCCGAATGCGGGTCATGGTTGAAATCACAACTGGCGTGGGGCAACTCGGTGTAGGCCAAAAGGCCTTTGAGCGGGCCGCTGGTGGCGGCGTCGCGCAGGATCCGGTTGACCTCCACGGCATCGGTGTCGCTCACGGTCTGCATGGTGATGTCCAGGCAGGACACGTTCACCGTCGGCACCCGTACCGCTTTGGCCTGGATTCGCCCGGCAAGTTCCGGCAGCAGTCGCTCGATACCACGCGCCAGGCCGGTAGACACCGGAATCACCGACTGGAACGCCGAACGCGTGCGGCGCAGGTCTTCATGGTGGTAGGCGTCGATCACCGGCTGGTCGTTCATCGCCGAGTGAATGGTGGTGATCGACACGTAATCCACGCCGATCGCCTGATCCAGCAGGCGCAACAACGGCACGCTGCAGTTAGTGGTGCAGGACGCGTTGGACACCAGCAGCTCGGCGCCGGTCAGGCAATCCTGGTTGATGCCGTAGACGATGGTGGCGTCGACATCCGCCTCGCTGGCCATCGGCTGGGAAAACAGCACACGCGGTGCGCCGGCGTCGAGGAAACGCTGGCCATCGGCACGGGTGTGATAGACACCGGAACATTCCAGCACCAGGTCGACGCCCAGTGCTTTCCAGTCGATGCCTTCGGGGGTGGCACTGCGCAGGACCTGCACGCAGTTGCCATTAATATGCAGACAATCGCCCTCGACCCGCACTTCGCCGGGGAACCGGCCGTGGGTGGAGTCAAAGCGTGTCAGGTATTCGATGCTGGCCATATCGGCCAGATCATTGATCGCAACAATTTCAAACCCGGCAGCCGGCCCTCGCTCGAACAGAGCACGCAAGACGCAACGACCAATGCGGCCGTAGCCGTTGAGTGCAACTTTGTAGGGACGCGGTTGAGGCATGGGGTTCTCGATTACCTTGGGTAAAGGGGTGACTGTCAGACCGCTTTCGCGAGCAAGCCCGCTCCCACATTTTGACCGCATTCTCATGCTGGAACTCGGTCAAGTGTGGGAGCGGGCTTGCTCGCGAAGGCGCCGGTACCGCCACCCCAATTTACAGCCTTAGTCTTCCAGCAGCTCTTCAGCCTGACCCAGGATGTTGTCCAGGGTGAAACCGAACTCTTCGAACAACGCTGGCGCCGGCGCCGACTCACCGTAGGTGGTCATGCCGATCACGCGGCCTTCCAGGCCCACGTACTTGTACCAGTAGTCGGCGTGAGCCGCTTCGATGGCGATACGCGCGCTGACCTGCAACGGCAGAACCGATTGCTTGTAGCCAGCGTCCTGGGCGTCGAACACGCTGGTGCACGGGATCGAAACCACGCGAACCTTGCGGCCTTGCTCGGTCAGCTTGTCGTACGCCTGAACGGTCAGGCCCACTTCGGAACCGGTGGAGATCAGGATCAGCTCCGGCTCGCCGTCGCAGTCCTTCAGCACATAACCGCCACGGGCAATGTCAGCGATCTGCGCGTCGGTACGCACCTGGTGTTGCAGGTTCTGACGGGAGAAGATCAGCGCCGAAGGGCCGTCCTTGCGCTCGATAGCGTGCTTCCAGGCCACGGCGGATTCCACCGCGTCGGCTGGGCGCCAGGTGTCCAGGTTCGGCGTGGTACGCAGGCTGGTCAGTTGCTCGACCGGCTGGTGCGTCGGGCCGTCTTCGCCCAGACCGATGGAGTCGTGGGTGTAGACGTGGATCACGCGCTTCTTCATCAGCGCAGCCATACGCACGGCGTTGCGCGCGTATTCCATGAACATCAGGAAGGTCGCGCCGTAAGGCACCAGGCCGCCGTGCAGGGACACGCCGTTCATGATGGCGCTCATGCCGAACTCACGCACGCCGTAGTACATGTAGTTGCCGCTGGCGTCTTCAGCCGATACGCCTTTGCAACCTTTCCATAGGGTCAGGTTGGAACCGGCCAGGTCAGCCGAACCGCCGAGGATCTCAGGCAGCAGCGGGCCAAAGGCGTTCAGGGTGTTCTGGCTGGCTTTACGGCTGGCGATGGTCTCGCCCTTGGCCGCGACTTCGGCGATGTAGGCCGAGGCTTTTTCCGAGAAATCGGCAGGCAGGTCACCGGCCAGACGACGGACCAGTTCGTTGGCCAGCTCCGGGAATTCGGCGGAGTAGGCAGCGAAACGCTGGTCCCACTCGGCTTCGGTGGCCAGGCCTTTTTCTTTCGCATCCCACTCGGCGTAGATGTCGGCCGGGATTTCGAACGGGCCGTGGTTCCACTTCAGCGCAGCACGGGTCAGGGCGATTTCCGCGTCACCCAGTGGGGCGCCGTGGCAGTCTTCCTTGCCTTGCTTGTTCGGCGAACCGAAGCCGATGGTGGTCTTGCAGCAGATCAGGGTCGGCTGCGCGCTCTTGCGCGCGGTGTCGATGGCGGTCTTGATCTCTTCCGGGTCGTGACCGTCGACGTTGCGGATAACCTGCCAGTTGTAGGCTTCGAAACGCTTCGGGGTGTCATCGGTGAACCAGCCTTCGACTTCGCCGTCGATGGAGATGCCGTTGTCATCGTAGAAGGCAATCAGCTTGCCCAGGCCCAGGGTACCGGCCAGGGAAGCGACTTCGTGGGAAATGCCTTCCATCATGCAGCCATCACCCAGGAACACATAGGTGTGGTGATCGACGATGTCGTGGCCAGGGCGGTTGAACTGCGCGCCCAGGACTTTTTCCGCCAGCGCGAAACCAACGGCGTTGGCCAGGCCTTGGCCCAGGGGACCGGTGGTGGTCTCGACGCCTGGGGTGTAGCCGAATTCCGGGTGACCCGGGGTGCGGCTGTGCAGCTGGCGGAAGCTTTTCAGATCGTCAATGGTGACGTCGTAGCCGGTCAGGTGCAGCAGTGAATAGATCAACATCGAGCCATGGCCGTTGGACAGCACGAAGCGGTCACGGTCGGCGAACGATGGATTGGTCGGGTTGTGCTTCAGGTAGTCACGCCAAAGTACCTCGGCGATATCCGCCATGCCCATCGGGGCACCGGGATGGCCGCTGTTGGCTTTTTGCACGGCATCCATGCTGAGGGCACGAATGGCGTTGGCACGCTCACGACGGCTGGGCATCGCTGATCTCCTGGGGGCTTGTATAAAAGAAACGGAAAAAAGGACCGGCATTTTCCCTCAGCCACCGCTTGCGGGCAATGACAGATAGTCACTTGAGCGGTTTTTCCTGTGCTTGGGGCGCCATTCCCTTGCAGAAACCGGTCACCCGTTCGTCTAAAGGTTATCGCGGTCGCTTATAACCGCCACTTATCGATCAATATCAAAACTTTTTGATATTGACCTTGCGAGGATTACCCCCCGTCTCTAGACTGCTGGCCATTATGAATCTACCCGTGCCCTCCCTGCGTCCCGACGACGGCGATGAACTGGCAGCCTTGTGCAAGGCCGCTGGCGATCCGTTGCGTCTGAACGTGCTGCGCGCACTGGCCAACGACTCGTTTGGCGTACTGGAACTGGCGCAGATCTTTGCCATCGGCCAGTCGGGCATGAGCCACCACTTGAAGGTACTGGCCCAGGCCGATCTGGTGGCGACCCGCCGCGAGGGCAATGCGATTTTCTACCGCCGCGCCCTGCCCCACACCGAACTGCTGGGCGGCAAGCTGCACGCGGCCCTGCTCGACGAAGTGGACAGCCTGGGCCTGCCGGGCGATGTGCAAGCCCGCATCGGCCAGGTCCACGGGCAACGCGCGGCGGCCAGCCAGGACTTTTTCTCACGGGTCGCCGAGAAGTTTCGCGCCCAACAGGATCTGATCGCCGGTTTGGCCCAATACCGCGAAAGCGTACTGGCGCTGCTGGACAAGCTGAGCTTCAGTGATGAGGCCACGGCGCTGGAAGTCGGCCCTGGCGATGGCGGTTTCCTGCCGGAGCTGGCGCGACGCTTCCAGCAAGTCACTGCGCTGGACAATAGCCCGGCGATGCTCGAACTGGCGCGCCAGCTGTGTGAGCGCGAAGCCTTGGGCAATGTCACGCTGCAACTGGCTGATGCACTCAATAGCGCATCGATCAAGGCCGACTGCGTGGTGCTGAACATGGTCTTGCACCATTTCGCCGCCCCCGCCGACGCCCTCAAGCAAATGGCCGGGCTGCTGCACCCCGGCGGTAGCCTGCTGGTTACGGATTTATGCAGCCACAACCAGAATTGGGCCAGGGAGGCCTGCGGTGATCTCTGGTTGGGTTTTGAACAGGACGATCTGGCCCGTTGGGCCACCGCTGCGGGACTCGTTCCCGGGGAAAGCCTCTATGTAGGTTTACGTAATGGTTTCCAGATCCAGGTCCGCCATTTTCAGCGACCGGCTGGCGACACTCACCATCGGTAAATATCAGGAAAACATCGAGATGAGCGAATACTCCCTTTTCACCTCCGAGTCCGTGTCTGAAGGGCATCCGGACAAAATCGCCGACCAGATTTCTGACGCGGTGCTGGACGCCATCATTGCTGAAGACAAGTTCGCCCGTGTGGCGTGCGAGACTCTGGTGAAAACCGGTGTAGCGATCATCGCTGGCGAAGTGACCACCACCGCCTGGGTTGACCTGGAGCAGATCGTCCGTGATGTGATCACCGACATCGGCTACAACAGCTCCGACGTCGGTTTCGACGGCGCCACCTGCGGCGTGATGAACATCATCGGCAAGCAGTCCCCCGACATCAACCAGGGTGTGGACCGTGCCAAGCCTGAAGATCAGGGTGCCGGCGACCAGGGCCTGATGTTCGGCTACGCCAGCAACGAGACCGACGTGCTGATGCCAGCACCGATCACCTTCTCGCATCAGTTGGTACAACGCCAGGCCGAAGCCCGTAAATCCGGCCTGCTGCCTTGGCTGCGCCCGGACGCCAAGTCCCAGGTGACCTGCCGCTACGAGGGCGGCAAAGTTGTCGGGATCGACGCCGTCGTGCTGTCGACCCAGCACAACCCGGACGTGTCCTACGCCGACCTGCGCGAAGGCGTGATGGAGCTGATCGTCAAGCACGTGCTGCCGGCCGAACTGCTGAGCAAGGACACCCAGTTCCACATCAACCCGACTGGCCAGTTCATCATTGGTGGCCCAGTGGGCGACTGCGGCCTGACCGGTCGCAAGATCATCGTCGACAGCTACGGCGGCATGGCCCGTCACGGCGGCGGCGCGTTCTCCGGCAAGGACCCTTCCAAGGTTGACCGTTCGGCAGCCTACGCTGGTCGTTACGTGGCCAAGAACATCGTCGCGGCCGGCCTGGCCGAGCGTTGCGAGATTCAGGTTTCCTACGCTATCGGCGTGGCCCAACCTACGTCGATCTCGCTGAATACCTTCGGTACCGGCAAGATCAGCGATGACAAGATCGTCAAGCTGGTGCGTGAGATCTTCGACCTGCGCCCGTACGCCATCACCACCATGCTCGACCTGCTGCACCCGATGTACCAGGAAACCGCAGCCTACGGCCACTTCGGTCGCACGCCTGCACAGAAGACCGTCGGCGACGACACCTTCACCACGTTCACCTGGGAAAAAACCGACCGCGCCGACGACTTGCGCGTCGCTGCCGGCCTGTAAGCACCCGCAGCACCCAAAGCCCTGCCGGGTTCAACCGGCGGGGCTTTTTTTTGCCACATGATTCGCGGCGATCTTCACATTTTTTGGATCCAAACCTTGCAGGCCAAATAATGGCCCTCTAGAATCCGCGCCCTCTCGGGCCCTTCACCTTATTTGGATATTGCCTTGCGCCAGCCCGGGATTCACCAGCGCGCAAGCAATCGAACATTGAGGTTTTTCATGCGCATCTCCACGCTCGCCCCTGCCGCTCTCCTGCTCAGCCTGTTCGCCCTGCCAGCTCACGCCGGTACCGACCTGAGCGCACTGAGTGGCGCCCTCAGCTCCCAGCTGGGTGGCAAAACCGGCGACTGCCAGCAACACGCCAAAGATCTGCAAGCCAAGATCGATGCCGCTGAAGCCAAGAACGACACGCTGTCGGTCAAGGCCTATAAAGCTGCGCAGGATCAGGTCAACAAAGGTTGTGACAAACTCGCCGAAGGCCAGGCCAAAGTGGATGCCAAGCAGCAAACCACCGAAGCCAAGGCGGATAAGAACGACGCCGTGAAAGCCCTGGGCGGTCTGTTCAAGTAAGCAGAAACACCCGGTAAAAAGCCCCGCACTGTCGGGGCTTTTTTGTGGGCGTGTGGATCATTTAGGCTGGGCGTCCCTTCCGAGCAAGGATGCTCATGATGCGACGATTGATGGTTCTGCTCTTCAGCGCGCTGGCCTGTTCAGCCTGGGCCGAAAACTGCCCGGATGACGCCCGCACACAGGTCGATACCCTGGCCGAACAGATACGCCGGTGGGATGACAGTTACCACCGGCTCGGCCAATCCCCGGTCAACGACGAACTCTACGACCAGGCCCGCCAGCGCCTGGCCCGCTGGCGTCAGTGTTTACCCCGAACCGCCGCAATAACCGACAACCCGCTGGCCAGTTCACGGGGCACCCTGCCCCATCCGGTCGCCCACACCGGCCTGGAAAAACTGCTGGATGAACAGGCCGTCGACACATGGCTGGGTACACGCCAGGACGTCTGGATCCAGCCCAAGGTCGATGGCGTCGCCGTGACCCTGGTGTATCGCCAGGGCCAACTGAGCCAGGTGATCAGCCGCGGTGACGGCGCGTTGGGCCAGGACTGGTCAACCTCGGCCCGCAAGATCCCGGGCATTGTCGCGCAACTGCCGGAGCCCATTGACCTGGTGCTGCAAGGCGAACTCTATTGGCGCCTGCACGATCATGTGCAATCGGCTCGCGGCGGGCTCAATGCGCGCAGCAAGGTGGCGGGCCTGATGAACCGCCAGCACCTGAGCGACACCGAAGCCGCCCGTATCGGCCTGTTTGTGTGGGCCTGGCCCGAGGGGCCGACCTCGTTCACCGAACGCTTGGCCGCACTGGCGCGCTGGGGTTTCCCCGACGCCCAGCGCTATAGCCAGCCCGTCCAGCACATCAACGACGCCGCGCACTGGCGCACCTATTGGTATGACCACCCACTGCCCTTCGCCAGCGATGGCGTGGTGCTGCACCAGGCCATGCGCGCGCCCGCCGTGCGCTGGAAAACCAGCGCGCCGTATTGGGCGGTCGCGTGGAAGTATCCGATCAGCCAAGCCCTGGCCCTGGTGCGCAAGGTCCACTTCAACATCGGGCGCACTGGGCGCATCACGCCCATCCTCGAGTTGGAGCCCGTGTGGCTGGATGACCGGCAGATCACCCGCGTCAGCGTCGGCTCATTGAAACGTTGGCAAGCCCTGGATATACGCCCCGGCGACCAAGTGTCCATCAGCCTGGCAGGCCAGGTGATCCCACGGTTGGACCAGGTGATTCTGCGCAATACCACACGGGTCGACCTGCCAGTGCCCGACCCCTCGGACTTTCACGCCCTGAGTTGCTGGCAACTGGACCCAGGCTGCGAAGAGCAACTGCTGGCCCGCCTCACCTGGCTCAGCGGCAACCAGGGCCTGTCGTTGCCCCATTTGGGCGCCGAGACCTGGAACGTATTGATCCAGGCCGGTCTAATCGCAGGCTTTCTTGATTGGTTGACCCTGGATGCGGCAGAGCTTGCTAACATTGATGGCTTCGGTGATCGCAGCCGTGCACGGGTGCTCGACAGCCTGCACAGCGCACGGCAACGGCCCTTTGCACAATGGCTGAAAGCCCTCGGCGTACCGCCTGCGGCACGTAACAACCTGGAAGGCGGCTGGCAAACGCTGGTCGCCAGAGACACCCAGGCCTGGCTGGCCATCGACGGCATCGGCCCGGGCCGCGCGGCGCAATTGAGCGCTTTTTTTCGCGACCCGCAGGTACAGGCCTTGGCTGAAACATTACGCGTGGCGGGGATAGACGGCTTTTGAGCCCTCTGCCTCGTCATCAGATTGCGACCTTGGAGCCCCACATGAAATTTCTCGCCCCTTTTGCCCTGCTGACCGTCGCAACCTTCATGGCCACGCCGCTGTTGGCGGCCCAGGAAGCGCCACAACTCACCGGTTGCGCCGCCAAGCGCCAAGCCATCAGCGCCCAGATCGAACAGGCCAAGGCCCACGGCAACAGCGCCCAGCAAGCCGGGCTGGAAAAAGCCCTGAGCGAAGTCACCGCCAATTGTACCGACGCGTCCTTGAAGAAAGAGCGGGAAAACAAGGTGCTCGACGCCAAGCACGAAGTCAGCCGCCGTCAGGCCGACCTCGACAAAGCGATGAAAAAAGGCGATGCCGAGAAGATCAACAAGCGCAAGGACAAGCTCGCTCAGTCGCGCAAGGAATTGCAGGACGCGGTGGAAGACCTCGACAAGTAATACCGGTCAGTGGTCCCGGAACTGTTTATGGCAGGCGCTGCAGGCATCTTCGACTTTCTGCACCGCCGGCCCCAGGTTGCTGGCCTTGTAAGGCTGCACTTGGCTTGCGGTCACCAATTCACCGGTGGCCGCCTCAAGGTCGCGGGCCAATTGCTGGAATTGCGCCTGCTTCTGCCAGACATCGTCCTTGGCGCTGGTGTGATCTTCTTCACGCACGCTCGGGAAATGTTTCCAGGGCTCATGGGACAACGCGTCCAGCTTGACCGCACCCTCGGCGAATTTCGCGCCGTCGAACGGGATGCGCCCACGCAACATGCCACCCAGGTCTTCGCCGGTCTTGAGCATCTGCTTGAAGATCGCCTTGCGCTGGCCCAGGGGCGAATTCGGATCAACGCCGCCGCAGGCGGACAGTGTCAGGCAGGCCAGCAATACAACGGTCAGTCTTTTAAAAGTCATGGTGGCTTCAGGGTCACGGGAAACGGCGGCCAGTATCCTCGCCCCGCCCGTAAAGACCAATAGCCCTATTAATAATAAGGGTTGCCCGCAAACGTCACCGCGTGGGCAATCGCTTCAGGAATTGCGTGTATGAATGGCACCTCCACCCCCTGGGCCCGCCGTCTGGCGTGGGCTCTGCCGATGATCGCGCTGCTGGCCGGCTGTGACGCGGGTAAAGAAACAGGCAACGAGCCGCTCAAGCCTGAGCCCGCTCAACCCCACGCGGTTGCCACTTATGTCAGCGCACCGTGGGACGCGTTGCCGGCAGTGTCCGACAGTGACTTGCTGGCGGGTTTTGAATCCTGGCGCAGCGCCTGCCAACGCCTCAAGGCCGACCCGATCTGGGGCGCGACCTGCGCAGCGGCGACCAGCGTGCCGGCGAATGCCGTGGCCGTGCGGGGTTTCCTCAAGGAGCGTTTGGATGTGTTTGGCCTGCGTTCGGCAGACAACTCGCCAAACGGCTTGATCACCGGCTACTACGAACCGGTCTACCCCGGCAGCCTGACCCAGACGGCCAAGGCGCATGTGCCGGTATACGGCGTGCCGGATGACCTGATCATCGTCAACCTGGAAAGCATCTACCCCGAACTCAAGGGCAAGCGCCTGCGTGGTCGCCTGGAAGGTCGCGTGCTCAAGCCTTACGACGATGCCAGCGCCATCAACGGCCAAGGCTCGACCGCCAAGCCGATCGCCTGGCTGACCGATCCGATGGACCTGCAATTCCTGCAAATCCAGGGCTCGGGCCGCATCCAATTGGCCGGCGGGCGCCAACTGCGTGTGGGCTATGGCGACCAGAACGGCTATCCCTACCGCCCTATCGGCCGCTGGCTGGTAGAACAAGGCGAGCTGAAGAAAGAAGACGTGACCATGGGCGCCATCAGCGCCTGGGCCAAGGCCCATCCGCAGCGTATCCCGGAACTGCTGGCGAGCAACCCCAGCTACGTGTTCTTCAGCGCCCGCCCCGACAGCAACGAAGGCCCACGCGGCTCGCTCAACGTGCCGCTGACTGCCGGCTACAGCGTGGCAGTGGATCGCAAGGTGATTCCGTTGGGCAGTCTGTTGTGGCTATCGACCACCAAACCGGATGGCTCGCCCATCGCCAGGCCCGTGGCCGCGCAGGACACTGGTGGCGCCATTACCGGCGAAGTGCGTGCGGACTTGTTCTGGGGCACCGGTGCAGCGGCAGGTGAGCTGGCGGGGAATATGAAGCAGCAGGGGCAGATCTGGATGTTGTGGCCCAAGGGCGCGGCATTGCCACAAGTGCCGGAAACACTCTAGGAACGGGCTTGATAGGGTGAGAGGGCTTGCTGTGGCGAGGGAGCTTGCTCCCGCTGGGCTGCGCAGCGGCCCCAGAATCTTGGGAGCGCTTCGCACTCCAGCGGGAGCAAGCTCCCTCGCCACAGATGATCCCCCTCTACAGGGGGTTTATGCCGACCGTTAGATAGAGACGAAGAAGAAACTCGCAATCAACGCCATCCCCACGAACCACACCAGCGAACGCAGGATCGCCCAGTCCGCCACGTAGCAAATGATGTACAACAGGCGACTGGTGATAAACAACACCGCCAGCACATTGATCGTCACCAACTCCGCCGTACCGGCCAGGTGCGCGATGATCACCGCCGCCGCAAACGCCGGGGTAACTTCAAAGCTGTTGAGCTGAGCGTTGTGGGCGCGCTTGGCAAACCCATCGAGGGTTTCCAGGAACGCGCGCGGGTCATGGTTCTGCCGAGGGCCGAACTTACCACCGCTGAACTTGGCCACACCCGTGCACAGGTAAGGCAGGAAAATTGCGATCAACACACACCAGAAGGCCACCGTCATCACTGATTCCTTTTTTGTTTTCAAACAGAAATTAGAGTTTTAGCACTAAACATCGCAAGCCGCACTCCCCCGCTATGAACCGCTACACCCGCAAAGGTTCTATCAGCCAATTAGCGTTTGCCTTGCAACATCACGCCGCTGCTGCGGTCCATCCACCCACTGATAAACCCACACCCAACTTCCAAGGACCCCGGATGCTTGAACTTGTCGCCGCCTTCATATGCCTCACCACCCTGCTCACCTATGTGAATTTCCGCTTTATCGGCCTGCCGCCCACCATCGGTGTGATGGTCACGGCCCTGCTGTTTTCCCTGATTCTGCAAGGCCTGAGCTTTATCGGTTACCCAGGCCTGGAAGAACGCATCCAGCAATTGATCGGCCAGATCGACTTCGGCGACCTGCTGATGAACTGGATGCTCTCGTTCCTGCTGTTCGCCGGTGCCTTGCACGTCAACCTGAGCGACCTGCGCAGCTACCGCTGGCCCATCGGCCTGCTGGCGACCTTTGGCGTGTTGATCGCCACCGTGGTGATCGGCAGCCTGGCGTATTACATCTTTGCCCTGTTTGGCTGGCACGTAAGCTTCCTGTACTGCCTGCTGTTCGGCGCGCTGATCTCGCCTACCGACCCGATTGCGGTATTGGGCGTATTGCGTACCGCCAATGCCTCGAAGCCCTTGAAGACCACCATCGTCGGCGAGTCGCTGTTCAACGACGGCACGGCAGTGGTGGTATTTACCGTCTTGCTCGGCATCGCACAGTTAGGCGAGACACCCACGGTAGGCGCTACAGCCATGCTGTTCGCCCATGAAGCGCTGGGCGGCGTGGTGTTCGGCGGCCTGATCGGCTACCTGGTGTACCTGATGATCAAGAGCATCGAGCAGCACCAGATCGAAGTGATGCTGACCCTCGCCCTGGTGATCGGCGGCTCGGCGATGGCCACCGAACTGCACGTCTCGGCACCGATTGCGATGGTGGTCGCGGGCCTGATCATCGGCAACCTGGGCCGTAAGCTGGCAATGAACGACATGACCCGCCGCTACCTCGACGGTTTCTGGGAGTTGCTCGATGACATGCTCAACGCCTTGCTGTTCGCCTTGATCGGCATGGAGTTGCTGCTGTTGCCGTTCAACTGGCTGCATGTGTTCGCTGCCTGCTTGCTCGCGGTGGCCATCCTGCTTTCGCGTCTGCTGACGGTAGCCCCGGCGATCCTGCTGCTACGCCGCTGGCGCACAGTGCCGCGTGGCACGATCCGCATCCTGACCTGGGGCGGCTTGCGCGGCGGGGTTTCGGTCGCGCTCGCACTGGCACTGCCGTTGGGCCCCGAGCGTGACCTGCTGCTGAGCATCACCTACATCGTGGTGCTGTCGTCGATCCTGCTGCAGGGGTTGAGCATCGGCAAGCTGGTCAAGCGCGTGACCCGTGATGACCCCAACGTTGTGCAGGACGCCTCGACTCATTGAGCCAGGGAAACCTCACGGCTGAAAAACAGCGTTTGTGCGACATCCCGCTCGATGATGGTGCGGTAGAGACCGAGTAACCGTTCGGGTTGCCCCTGTGCCGCACGCAGTTGCTGCTGGAAACCGGTAACTGCCCTACCGGCGGGCTTGAGATGAGCAAAGTAGAAACCCATTGCCCCTCCGGTATGTCCGGCGGGGTAATGGAAATGGGCAAACCAGAGGACCTCCGGGGGCACGCTACTCTCCGTGACCTTCTGTATGTAAAAGCTGCGAAACACCGGTGACACGCCGACGCCAGACTTAAGCGTGGTACCGCTCACCGCCTTGATCTCGATGACCCCTTCAGCCAACAAGTCCGCGATCCCGACGGTCGTAGGTTCGCGGCTCAAGACCATGCGTTGATAAGCCTCCCGGCCAGCCCGGATCAGCTCGTTGGCCTTGTCTGTCAATTCTTTCTCCAGTAACCGCTGTAGTGGGTCATGCTGCGCCTCTTGACTAAGAGGCTCGCTGGTACGCTGCACCTTCATCAGCATTTCTTCAGCCAACAGCTCCAGGCCTGCCCGCACCGCTCGAGGTGCAATCCGGCTGCTCTGCTCCAAGGCAGGCAACGCCTCAATGGCGGCAGTGCCACGGCGAACCAATAGCAGGCTGCTGATGTAACTCAGTGGCTTCGCCTGGGCGACTTGAGCGTCGTTGACCGCCCGCAACACCCAGTCCGTATCGCCGTTCGTTTCGACTTTCCTGACGAAGCTCGCGTAAACCCTCTGGGTGTAGGGGTCGACAAAATCCATCGATTCCCCGCCGCTGTTCGAGGGGCTGCTCAAGGTTGCGATCAGCCTGCCGTAATGACGACTCTGGATGATCCGCTCCGACACACGCCCCTCAAAAGGCGATAGCACCGCTTGATTATCGTAATGCTCCTCATAGATACCTGACAGGTCTTGCAGTATTTCCTCTCGGATACCACAGATGTAGTTGCGGTAGTCCTCCAGTGCCCCTGACTCAATAAAACTATTGGGGGTGCCGGCAACCCGCGCCAACCGCGCATCCGACCAGGCCAGCTCATCAATGACGTCATTCATCAAATGCCTGCGCTGCACGAAGCCGTAGCCCGGGTCGGTAGAGAGCTGGCGATAACTGGACAGCTTCAAGCGGCACCGCAGGTGGACATCCTCCAGCAGGCTCAGCGCCTCCATTCCGGGAGCTTCGGCCCGGGCTTTCAAACAACGCAGCACCAATGGCCGCAACCCGGCCTCCCACCAGGCCACAATCGACGCTTTGTCGTGCCAGTCAGGGGTATCCAACGCGCTGAGCGGTGTATCGTCCGCACGCACCGTGTCGAGAATCGCCTCGTAGGCAACGCGCTGTTCGCGACACAACGCGACTGCCCGCTCATGTGTCTTCACCAATAGATCGAGGCCGGCACGCATCGATTTGGGAACGGTGCGCTTGGCAACTTCGCTCAATGTGAGCGGCTTGAAGCCGCTAAGGTTGGTTAACTGCTCGTAAAGCGTGATACGCCGAAGCGCCATCAATTCGACCTGGAAACGCAGGCAGCGCACCTGGCTCTCCAGAAAGCCATGGAGCAGTTGCGCGTAATCTTTCACGACACCTGCAAGACGGCGCTGCTGCAGGAGTTCCACCAACAGTTTCGCGCGCTGCTGCATCAAGGCCACACTGTCATTTTTGCGCTCGATGGCGTTTAGACGGCTGTTCAGGTTTTTTTCTGCGCGCAGCGTCGTGATTACCCCGTCACCTGGCATTCGGGCCCCGATAAACTGCGCATGAAGGGCGTCGAACTGCGTCGTCAGTTCGCTGGCATGAGTACTGGTCGGAGAAGCCTGGCCCCTCGCGCCGCCCAACAAACGCAAACGCAGGTCCAGGGCCCATTGCCCCTTTGCAGTGGGTTTTAGCCACGGCCCCCAGCGACCGTTGGCACCAACCACCCGCACGCTGTCGCGTTCAACGTTCACCCTGAAACAATACGTGTCGACCTCGGCGTACCATTGACCATTGCTGCGCCAAAGCCCGGACGTTGCTCCACTGGTTGCCTGGGTTGCATCAGCTGGCTTGGTCAGGCTGAGGGTTTGCAAGTCCGCTACCTGGGAGGGCGTCAGCCGACTGGAGGCCGCTAGCCAGCTATAGTCGATTGGCGTGAGCGGCGCACTCGCATCGAGCCCGGCGTCCATATCCGGCAGTTGGACTTGCAGGGTGCCCATCGCCGGTGTGTCTATGTCGAATTGACCTGCGTTTTCCGGGAGAGTGTCTACGCCACCTTCCTCCGCCCTCCCATCCTCGCGCCTGACGGTATCCAGGACATCACTGGCGTAATGCATAAGCACCAACGCCATATTCAGGAAAAAACCGACCAGCGCACCGCCTTGATCGTTATTCTCGCCCTCGTTCACCTGGGCAATTTGTTCGTGCACGGCCCAGGCCACCTGCAACCATCCGGCGATGGCCAACGGCCCCGTTACCAACGGCATGACACTGTTCAGCCCCAAGGACAGCCCTTCCATACGCCGGGCCCAGAGGTATTCGCGGTTGGACACCGACTGTTTGTCCGCCTGTTCAAGCACCGCCTGAACCTGGCTTTCATACAGATGCTGCCCGTAGTCACCCTGCACCTCTTCACTGGCCAGCATCGCCGGTTCGCTGGTCAACGCATCGATCAGAAGAGCCAAGCCATCAAGGGTGTTGAAATGAGGGACAACAAAACCATTGCCCTGGTAGGTCGCACGTGCATCGGCACTCATCCATCCAAGCACCTGTTGCTGCAAGGCGCCTGGCTGCTCGATGGCCATAAGCAGATCGTGCCGGCTGGCGAACTCCATCAGCTTGGGCCGCGCCATCGGGCGAAACAGCACCACCGGGCCGGCATCGAGCGAGCGCGGCCCAAAGACAAACATGTTCATCACCACATCCGCCTCCGCAGAGGCACTGACCTTGAACGCCAGGGGCCTGAGAACGATGACCTGATCGCCCAGGTAACGCGCGGCGGCCTGCTCCTGCAGGACCGTCGCCACGGTTTCATAACCTTTGCGGCTGAACCCCCATTCGCCACGGCTGTAGAACTCCAGCGCCAGCATTGGCAGTTCAAGACGCAATTGCTCGATAAAACTGCGACTGCGCCACAGCACCTCGGGCGGTGAATCCTTGAGCTTTAGCGACACCTGCTTCGGATAGTTTTCACCAATGTCGACCTGGTTCACCAAGCGCTTGATCGCACTTGGCGTCAACCATTTGGGCGGCGCATCACCGTTGCGCAACGAAACCTGAATAGCGTCCCCCGGCAAGCTGGCCAGGTTTTCCAGCGCGACCTTGAGCAGCGTGGTGATGATCTTGACCGGAAAACCACCGGCGGCAGATACCCCCCTGATTGTATGGATCGTGACGATTACGTCGTCCGGCTCAACGTTGGACGGTGTGGGATAAGCTGCCATCAGCGCTTGTCGGGCAAAGACCAACAGCGACGGCACACCGTCATCGAAAAAACGCCAGTTGGGTTGTTTGAACAACATACCCAGCCTGCGCAGCAGCTGGGAAAACTCCCCACGTACTTCGCGGCTGGCACCCTTCAGCCATTGCGGCAACGCGCCGTAGAGTCGGCTCAGGGCGGGGTTGTCGGCGATGCGCAGGCTGTCGAAATCCCCCGTGGCCAGCCATTGCACCCGATCCAGCAAAGCGGCGCTCCAGTAACGTGACTGACGCCCCAACACAACACCCAATTGCAGGTCACTCAATTGTTTGGCCAGAAAGCTCAGGGCGAATCCGTCGAAAATATTGCAACGTGGCTCGTATAGCCGCCATTGCATCTCACGCCCTGAAGCCAGCCCGCTGAGGCGCGTGCGCAACGCAGTGCCCAGCGCATCACGCGAGGCAAACACTTCGATGCCAGCACCCAGAGTAAAAAGCAGGAGTCTCTCACCGGTGCCCGCCGGGCCGATGATCACCATGCCGCGCAACAATTCCAGGTACTTGCTGCCGGCCTCTCCCCACTGGTCCACCAGATAGGCTCGGGTCGTGCCGCTGCGCAGGTTGTTGTCCGGCATGCGCAGGACCTCATTGATCATTTGGCGGTGGGCGGGGTCTGCCACCAGCGTGGGTACATTGAATTGTCGCAAAGTCTCTTTCAACAGCAGGGACAGTGATTCGAAGCGGCTACGCGCTGCGATGGACAGCTCAGTCCAGTCATCGATCAAGGCCTGCTGGCACACCTCAAGCAACAGCGGCCCGCGCTGGTTGACGGCATCTTGAGCATCCAGGTTTTTCAACGGAGAGATTTTGAGCGGCGTGCTACCCGGCTGCGCGATCAACTGTTGGCCTTGGGTGTAGTCAACCCAGACACCGTCGACGAAACGGTTGATCAACGCGTCAACCAACGTGCAAAGCTGGGGCTGCGCAACACTGATGGTTTTGTCGTGGTAGCGATAACGCGGTGCCAGCAACAGCGGAACCCTATCGGTAACGGCCACCTGAGGAAACGTGGCCCGCAAGGTGCGCTGCAAGTCTTGTGCAACGATCACTTGCAGCGAGGATCGGCCTGCAAACAGCGCCTGAATGTCCCTGGCTGCCCGCTGCAAGAGCGTCAGGTGGTAAAGCGAATGAGGCATGTTGAGCATGGGTACGTCCTTGAGAAGACGCGGGCCCTGAAGTCGACCCGCCGTGGCAGCGTGCCGACTCATCGCTCTCCCAGGGTGGCTAGCGGATACCACCCGATGGCTTTTCAGGCGGAGGATGCCTTGGGTCCGCTACCTTGTTGCCCGGCAGGCTGCTTTCACTGCGGATCTGCGCATGGCTGATCAAGGCAAAGATAAAGCTGCCGCCAATGATATTGCCGGCCAAGGTCGGCCCGGCGAACACCAGCCAGAAGTCCTTCCACGCCAGCTCGCCGGCAAACACCAGATAGGACACTTCCGCCGAGCCGACGACGATGTGGGTAAAGTCGCCAAGGGCCATCAGGTAGGTGATCAGGATGATGATCCACAGCTTGGCGCTTTCCATCGACGGGATCATCCACACCATGGTCGCGATCATCCAGCCGGAGACAATGCCCTTGGCGAACATCTGCCCGGGGTCGTTTTCCATGACCTTGCGACCGATCTCCAAAAAAGCCAGGTCGGTCTTGGTGTCGAAGATCGGCAAGTGCAGCATCACGTAGGCCACCAGCAAGGTGCCGCACAGGTTGCCCACCAGCACCACCGTCCACAAACGCAACAGGCGCCCGGCATTGGCCAGGGTTGGTTTGCTCATCACCGGCAACACAGCGGTCAGGGTGTTTTCGGTGAACAGCTGCTGACGCGCAAGAATCACCGCGAGGAAGCCGGCGCAGTAGCCGAAGCTGGCGATCACCTTGAATTCTTCGCCGTCCGGCAGCCGCGAATTAAGCAGCCCCATGCCCATCAGCGACAGGCCCATGGTCAAGCCGGCGGCCAGCGCCGACCACCACAACGCTGCCACATTGCGCTCCAGCTCCTGGTCGCCCTGGGTCCGGATGATTTCATGCAGAACCGCCGCGCGGGGCGGCTGGTTCTTGTCGACGTCGTGCTGCTCTTCCTGCGACAGATTGGGGGTCTTGCCGTCTGCTTGAGTGGCCATGATCACGTGCGTCCAAGGGGTGCCTTAAGCTACGACACGCGACGACGGTGACTGTTCATTTAAGCGGTATGCGCCAGGCCTTGGCCATTTCCACGGTGGTGGATTTGAACGGCTTGCCCCAGGGTTTATTGCGCGCCTTATAGTTCTGGACGATGTCTTCCAGCGCGGCGTTGAACTCGCCCGGTGTGGTGGCCTTGGACAGCTTGAGGGCTACACGGTGCAACAGTTCAACGTTGGACGCCGGCTGGCCCGGGCGGTAAAGCGACGGGTAGATGACCTCCCGGGTGAAGTTCTCGGCTTTCACCGCGATATCGCGCCTTTTCATTTCGGCGACGGCACTGGTCATCACCTTCGACATCGGCGTGCCCGCCGCAGCCTTCGCCGCCACCTGCATCAACTGCTGAAAATTGTGCTGGCCCGCCGCATTCAGGCGCTGCCCCAACCACTCGACGTGCTCAGGCCGACGGGCGAGTGCGTCCAGGTTACGCAGGGCCACCGCGATCTGCGGGGTGATCATCAAGACGTCGCTGGCCCGATTGGCCTCGCTGACGGCGCTGTCCAAGGCTTGCAACGTCTGCTGCGCGCCCTTTCGAAACATCAATGCATCCGCAGCTGCCGGGTCTTTTTCCAACGGTTCCTGCACGCTGGCCAGCAAAGAGTCATCCATCGCCAGGACAGCGTCCTCCATGGACGCGAACGAGTACTTCTCACGCGACTTTTCCCGTGTCTCCAGGTGCGCCGTCACCGCCTGGTGGGCCTTCGCCTGCAAGTGCTGTTTCTGTTCGGGCGTCATGGTGAAGTTGACGGTGCCGTTGAACATGCCGCGAAAGTCGCCTTTGTCCGTGTTCAGTGGCAGGGTCACCGTCTGGTCGGCATACGCCTTGAGTCGCTCTTCTTGATAAGCCGCGGCAGCGGTGTGTGGCGTACCGGTAACTTTATCGACGATATTGCTGATAAATCCGCCGCTTTTTTTCGGAGTGGTTTCCTCGGACTCGAACTTGACGACCAAGGACTCAGGCTGGTTCAACGGGCCTTGCGGCTGCGGCTGCCCGATCACGCCAGGCGCGGGCGTATTGGCGAGTAGCCCACCGTCCTGGAAAGCCGTGGTCTCAGCCACTTGCTGGAACCCATGGCCTTGCTCTAGCGGGCTCTTGAACAACCCCGGCAGCGAACCGGAAATGCGTGCGGCGCGGGCGATATCCATGTCCGGGGTCAGGCTGGCGTTGAACACCACCAATTGCGGACGGCCGTCGAACATACCGGTGCCGGTGATGTTGAGTTGCTTGATCGCCGGAATATGGCGGTTCAACACCTCAAGGTCACGAAAGGTCGGCGCGCCACCGGCGCTCAGCCTGTCGGCAATCTTCATGACTTCGGCGGGTCGGGTTTCCCTGGGCATGTCAGCGATATGGGCCAGGATCGATTTGCGCGACTCATTGCGCATCATCTCTTCAAGGGGCGAGGCCTCGGTTTGCAGGCGCGGCAACATGGTCAGCAACAGTTGGGAAATGTTGCCGCCCGCACCAGGCAGGCGCCCGGCAAGTTTGCCGAGCTGCGTGCTGATCGTTTGCAGCCAGGCCGTTACCGGGTCTTTGCTGTTGAGCAGGCTGGGCAGGTCGACGCTGTTCGACAACTCGCCGAACGCCTTGGCGCCCAGGCCACTGGCGAGCAAGGTGGCGGAAATCGCCCCGGCAGACGAGCCGGAAATCACCTTCACACCTTGCAGCTTCTTGCCCTCTTCCAGCGCTTGCACCATCCCCGGAAAGGCAATGCCTTTGGCACCACCGCCGCTGAGCACCAGGTGACTGGGCGGCGGCGGTGACACAACCACCTCCACTCGCCCATCGCTATGACGGTAAAGGCTCAACTTGCGTGGGCCTACGCCTTCGACCAGAGGCGCCTTCACGTCATGGTCGATTTTCCGAGGTGACAGGGGTTGGATCTGGACAGGCGAACTGGACACTTTCATACACAGGCTCTCTCTTCAGGATGTAGCCCTGAGTGATGAGAGCGCCTGGGAAAGATCCGTGCGGAATGATCTGGTAAAGCAAATCAGACCCGCGCAGGGGTTACTCGTCCTGGAACTGATCCTTCACGTACTTGATCTCGGTACGCCCGTGGGGCGCCGGCAAGCCGTCTTCGCCGAGGTTGACGAAGACCATTTTCTCCACGGTGAGGATGCTTTTGCGCGTGATCTTGTTGCGCACTTCGCAGGTCAGGGTGATGGAGGTGCGGCCGAACTCGGTGGCGGTGATGCCCAGTTCGATGATGTCGCCCTGGCGCGAGGCGCTGACAAAGTTGATTTCGGAGATGTACTTGGTCACCACGCGCTGGTTGCCCAATTGGACGATCGCGTAGATCGCCGCTTCTTCGTCGATCCAGCGCAGCAGGCTGCCACCGAACAGGGTGCCGTTGGGGTTGAGGTCTTCGGGTTTTACCCATTTGCGGGTGTGGAAGTTCATGGTCACTCCAAAGCGTCTTGCCGAATG
The DNA here is from genome assembly GCF_055407965.1 of Pseudomonas sp. B611. Taxonomy (NCBI): domain Bacteria; kingdom Pseudomonadati; phylum Pseudomonadota; class Gammaproteobacteria; order Pseudomonadales; family Pseudomonadaceae; genus Pseudomonas; species Pseudomonas sp. B611. The sequence goes on along the minus strand of NZ_JBUZST010000002.1, from coordinate 587,257 downwards.
ATGGGCGTCATCATGGCAGAGGCCGCGCCAGAGCTCTATGAGGCATTGCCTATCACACCCATGAGGGATCTTCATGTGTCCGACAGAAAGGCTTGGGAAGTCTGGCGCACACGGCTATAATCGGCGCCGTTTCAAAACGGTCATATCAAATTGTTACCGTTTTCCCGCCACCTGTCCGAGGGGCGCTGCAGCAGGTTCAACCTGTCAGGCTCGGATGGGGCGTTGTCCGGCCGTTATCACCTGGCCAGATACTAAACGCACAACGGCGCCCATTCGCACACTACGAATGGAGGCTCTCTATGAGCGCTGTCAACACGCCTGCAGATTTCACCGACTACAAAGTCGCCGACATGTCCCTCGCTGCCTGGGGCCGTCGCGAAACCTTTATCGCCGAATCCGAAATGCCAGCCCTGATGGGTCTGCGCCGCAAATACGCTGGCGAGCAACCGCTCAAGGGCGCGAAGATCCTCGGCTGCATCCACATGACCATCCAGACTGCCGTGCTGATCGAAACCCTGGTTGCCCTGGGTGCCGAAGTGCGTTGGTCGTCCTGCAACATCTTCTCGACCCAAGACCAGGCCGCTGCTGCCATCGCCGCTGCCGGTATCGCGGTTTACGCCTGGAAAGGCGAGACCGAAGAAGAGTACGAGTGGTGCCTGGAGCAAACCATCCTCAAGGATGGCGCGCCTTGGGATGCCAACATGATCCTCGACGACGGCGGCGACCTGACCGAGCTGCTGCACAAGAAATACCCGGCGATCCTCGACCGCGTCCACGGCGTGACCGAAGAAACCACCACCGGCGTACACCGCCTGCTGGACATGCTGGCCAAGGGCGAGCTGAAAATCCCGGCCATCAACGTCAACGACTCGGTGACCAAGAGCAAGAACGACAACAAGTACGGCTGCCGTCACAGCCTGAACGACGCCATCAAGCGCGGCACCGACCACCTGCTGTCGGGCAAGCAAGCCCTGGTGATCGGCTACGGTGACGTGGGTAAGGGTTCGTCCCAGTCCCTGCGTCAGGAAGGCATGATCGTTAAGGTTTCCGAAGTTGACCCGATCTGCGCCATGCAAGCGTGCATGGACGGTTTCGAAGTGGTTTCGCCGTTCATCGACGGCCAGAACGACGGCACCGAAGCGAGCATCGACAAAGCCCTGCTGGGCAAGATCGACCTGATCGTGACCACCACTGGCAACGTCAATGTTTGCGACGCGAACATGCTCAAAGCCCTGAAGAAGCGCGCGGTTGTCTGCAACATCGGCCACTTCGACAACGAGATCGACACCGCTTTCATGCGCAAGAACTGGGCATGGGAAGAAGTGAAGCCACAGGTACACAAGGTTCACCGTACCGGCGCCGGCGATTTCGACCCACAGAACGACGACTACCTGATCCTGCTGGCCGAAGGCCGTCTGGTTAACCTGGGCAACGCCACTGGCCACCCAAGCCGCATCATGGACGGCTCGTTCGCCAACCAGGTACTGGCGCAGATCTTCCTGTTCGAGCAGAAATACGCCGACCTGTCGCCAGCCCAGAAAGCCGAGCGCCTGACCGTGGAAGTACTGCCGAAGAAACTCGACGAAGAAGTGGCCCTGGAAATGGTCCGCGGCTTCGGCGGCGTGGTGACTCAACTGACCAAGACCCAGGCCGACTACATCGGCGTGACCGTTGAAGGTCCGTTCAAGCCGCACGCTTACCGCTACTGATTTGCCTGCGGCCCGCTCCCTTTCAAGGGGAGCGGGCTTTATGTGGGAGCGGGCTTGTTGTGGCGAGGGAGCTTGCTCCCGCTGGGCTGCGAAGCGGCCCCAAGATTTTGGGAGCGCTGCGCGCTCCAGCGGGAGCAAGCTCCCTCGCCACATGCAAACCCGCTCCCACACAAGCCTTCCAGTTTCGAGTTTCCAAGGATACGACCATGTCCCAAGACCGTCGCTACAGCTTCGAGTTCTTCCCGACCAAGACCGATGCTGGGCATGAAAAACTGATGGCGACTGCCAAGCAGCTGGCCAGCTACAACCCCGACTTCTTCTCCTGCACCTACGGCGCCGGCGGCTCGACCCGTGACCGCACGATCAACACCGTGTTGCAGCTGGAAAGCGAAGTCAAAGTTCCCGCCGCTCCGCACTTGTCGTGCGTGGGCGACAGCAAGGCCGACCTGCGCGGCCTGCTGACCCAATACAAGCAAGCCGGCATCAAGCGCATTGTCGCCCTGCGCGGCGACCTGCCGTCCGGCATGGGCATCGCCAGCGGCGAGCTGCGCTACGCCAATGACCTGGTGAGCTTCATCCGCGAAGAAAGCGGCGACCACTTCCATATCGAAGTGGCGGCTTACCCGGAGATGCACCCCCAGGCACGCAATTTCGAAGACGATTTGCAGAACTTCGTGCGCAAGGCCAACGCCGGCGCCGACAGCGCGATCACCCAGTACTTCTTCAACGCCGACAGCTACTTCTACTTCGTCGAGCGTGTACGGGCCATGGGTGTGAACATCCCGATCGTGCCGGGCATCATGCCGATCACCAACTACAGCAAGCTCGCGCGCTTCTCCGACGCGTGCGGCGCCGAGATCCCACGCTGGGTACGCAAGCAACTGGAAGCCTACGGCGACGACGTCAAGAGCATCCAGGCGTTCGGCGAGCAGGTCATCAGCGAAATGTGTGAGCGTTTGTTGCAAGGTGGCGCACCCGGCCTGCACTTCTATACCCTCAACCAGGCCGATCCTAGCCTGGCAATCTGGAACAACCTCAAGCTGCCCCGCTAAGGTCTGTTCGCAGTTGCACCAGGGCCCTCGTTACCGCGAGGGCCTTTGTCGTTTAATACTCCCGGAATGGAAGCCAGCAGTACATGAATACAGCATCCCCGACTCCCCGCCCGCAGCTGGTTTACCTGGTATTCGGCGCCGAGACCTACCATCAGGAAGCGGTATTCAGCATCGCCAGTGCCCTGTCCCACCTGGGCGGCACCCATGATTTGCCCCTGGACATCCAGGTATTCAGCGACAACCCCGAGCCCTATCGCGACCTGCCGGTGCACGTCCACACCCTGGACGACGCCACCCGCCAACGCTGGAGCGAGCCCCACGGCTACCATTTCCGTACCAAGCATGTGCTGTTGCGCCAGGTCCTCGAAACCTCGGAACGCGCGCTGCTGATCGACACCGACACGTTTTTCCACGACTCGCCCATGGCCCTGTTCGACCGCGTCGCGCCCGGCACCGTGCTGTGCAACGCATTCCACGCCAAGTACGGCGACAACCGCGAAAGCGTGCTGTACAGCGCCCTGGCCAAAATCCTGGCAGACAAGGGCCTGGCCGATGACGACATGCCGCTGCTCAACTCCGGCGTGATGGGCCTGGCGCAGCAGGACGCGCATTTGCTGGACCGCTCCATCGCCTTGATGGACGAGCTGTTCCCCCTGGCCAACGGCGCCTACACCCTGGAAGAGTTCTGCCTGTCGGTAGTCGCCTACCGCACGGTCAACGTGCGCCAGTGCCCCGACCTGATCCACCACTACTGGAGCCGCAAGCAGCTGTTCCGCGCCAAGGTCAAGGCGTGGATCGCCAAGCACGCCGCCGCCCCGACCAGCGCTCACGCCCTGGCCGACACGCGCAAGGTCTCTGCCCACCTGCCGCGCCCACCGCGCCTGCAACGCCTGATGTACAAGCTGATCACCCTGGCCCTGCCCAAGCGCAAGCAGCAGTTCATCCGTGAAATCCTCTACGGCTGCTACGAGCACGAAAACGAGTTCGACCAGGCGTGCGGCCCGGTTTGGTGGGACAAGGCCAAGCAAAACCAGGCTGAGCGGCAGAAGTGCCCGGTGGACGCTCACCAACTGGAGCACTGGTTCGCCAACCCCTTGGTGCGTCTGATTCTGGGCGAGCGCCGCGCGGCGATCTATGAGCACTTGATGACCTCGCCGACAAAATAGCGCGGTCCGCAGATGCTTGTGCCAGAGCTTTTCTTTAGGGCTTGGGCGTCGTAACCTCAAGGCATGCCCGTCATCCTGAAGCTTGCGACCGCTGCCCTTTTCACTTGCCTGAGCCTGGCGGCTTATGGCGAGAAACTGCGCATTGTCACCGAGCCCTGGGCGCCCTATGTCTACGACGACCAGGGCAGCATGCGCGGGCTGGACTACGAAACCACAGTGATCGTCTTCCAGCGCCTGGGGGTCGATGTCGACTGGCAGTTCCTGCCCTGGAAGCGCTGCCTGGCGATGCTCGACCAAGGCCACGCCGACGGCGCGCTGGATATTTTCCACAGCCACGAGCGCGACACGCAGTTGCTCTACCCCAGCGAACCGCTGTCGGAAGTCGAGTTCGTGCTGTTCTATGCCAACGAACACCCTCACCCCGCCAACAGCCTCGACGACCTGCGCGGCCTGACCGTCGGCACTTCGCCGGGTTACCTGTATGGCGGTGCATTCAGCGACTCCGGCTTGTTCAACCGCGAACCGGCCCCCAGCCACGAAGCCAACTTCGGCAAATTGCTGCTGGGGCGCATCGATCTGGTGATTACCGACCGCCGCGTCGGCCAGCACGTGATCAAGGCGTTGGGCCTGGACGGCAAAGTCAGCCAGGCGCCGATGGTGGTCAGCCGCCAGCAGCAATTCCTCGCGGTGCGCCGTGGCGCCGGCATGGACCTGCTGGTGCAGCGCTTTGCCGCCGAACTCAAGCGCTTCAAGCAGGAGCCCGCGTACATCGCCTTGAGCGCCAAATATGGCGGATTCCAAGCCATTACGGCCGCTGAACACGCCGTTGAGCAGCAGGAAAGCAGCGCGCCGTGATTGCTCTGTTATACTCCGGCCTTTCCGCCAGGCTTACGCCCGGCCGCTGAGGTCTTGAAAAAGGCACCCAACCCCGCTACTGCGCAGCTTTCAGCCCCGCGCGAGCCGGTGGAGTGCCCGCCAGACGCAGCAGGACCGGACGGGATAACGCTCCCCTAAGCGTCATTCACGCCCGGCAAGATTATCCCTTTGGGCCAAGCCCTAACTAAAACAGGATTACTCATGTCCTTTGCTTCCCTCGGTCTCTCCGAGGCTTTAGTCCGCGCCATCGAGGCAGCGGGCTATACCGAGCCTACTCCGGTGCAACAGCGGGCCATTCCCGCCGTGTTGCAAGGTCGCGACCTGATGGTTGCGGCTCAGACAGGTACTGGTAAAACCGGCGGCTTCGCCCTCCCGATTCTGGAGCGGTTGTTTCCCAACGGTCACCCGGACAAATCCCAGCGTCACGGCCCGCGCCAACCGCGCGTACTGGTCCTGACCCCAACCCGCGAACTCGCCGCCCAGGTGCACGACAGCTTCAAGCTGTATGCCCGCGACTTGAAGTTCGTCAGTGCCTGCATCTTCGGCGGCGTTGGCATGAACCCACAGGTTCAGGCCATGTCCCGTGGTGTGGACGTACTGGTTGCCTGCCCGGGTCGTTTGCTCGACCTGTGCGGCCAAGGCAGCGTCGATCTGTCCCACGTGGAAATCCTCGTGCTGGACGAAGCCGACCGCATGCTCGACATGGGCTTTGTCCATGACGTGAAAAAAGTCCTAGCGCGCCTGCCGGCCAAACGTCAGAACCTGCTGTTCTCAGCCACGTTCTCCAACGACATCACCGCCCTGGCCGGCAAGCTGCTGCACAACCCGGAACGCATCGAAGTCACGCCGCCGAACACCACGGTCGAGCGTATCGAGCAACGCGTGTTCCGCCTGCCTGCCAGCCACAAGCGTGCGCTGCTGGCGCACCTGATCACCGCCGGCGCGTGGGAACAGGTGCTGGTGTTCACCCGCACCAAGCACGGCGCCAACCGCCTGGCCGAGTACCTGGACAAGCACGGCCTCACCGCCGTCGCCATCCACGGCAACAAGAGCCAGAACGCGCGCACCAAAGCCTTGGCCGACTTCAAGGCCGGCAGCGTGCGCATCCTGGTCGCCACCGATATCGCCGCCCGCGGCCTGGATATCGACCAACTGCCACACGTGGTCAACTTCGAGCTGCCAAACGTCGATGAAGACTACGTGCACCGTATCGGCCGTACCGGCCGTGCCGGTCGTTCGGGCGAGGCCATCTCCCTGGTTGCGCCGGACGAAGAAAAACTGCTGAAAAGCATCGAACGCATGACCAAGCAGAAAATCGCCGACGGCGACCTGATGGGCTTCGATGCCAGCGCCGTAGAGGCTGAAAAGCCAGAAGTGCGCGAACGTCCAGACGTGCGTAACCCACGCAACCCACGCGGTCCGAAGGGCGATGGTCCGAACGGCGGCGGTGGTGGCGGTGGCCGTCGCGACAAGGGCAAGGACAAGGGCGGCAAAGACAAAGCGCCGACCAACGGCCGTGGCGAACGCCCAGCCCGCGAGCAGAAGCCACGTGAAGGCACCCCGGCCCGCGAACAGCGTCAGCCGAGCCAACAGCCACCCCGCGCCGCCGCTGACCGTGCCCCGGACGAGTTCCTCGACGATGACGTGGACAACTTCGGCAACCGCGTTGACTACGTGCCCCAAGCCAAACCAGCCCAAGGCCGTGGCCGTCGTCCAGGCGCCCCGGCACAGGGCGCAGGCGCTGGTGCTCCACGTAGCGGCCAGCCGCAAGGCGGTCGTCAGAACGCCCCGCGCAACAGCAGCGGCGGCACCACCGGTACGCCACCGGCCAAGCGCAGCGGCCCACGCAGCGGTGCGCCACGTGATGGCCAGGCCCGTCGCGAAGACTCGCGCAGCAACAACCGCCGCCCAGCCCGTGACGACCAGCCTCGTTCGTCCGAGCCAGCGGTGCAGAACCCGCGCGGTGGCCCGGCGCCAAAGATCATCCACAAGGAGTCGAAGGCTGATCGTTTCCCGACACCTGAGCAGTTGGATCAACTGCCAGGCCGCCCTCGTGGTGAAAAACCAGCGCTGCTGACCCGCAACCGCTGAGTTGAATAAAAAGCCCCGGTTCGTGAGAACCGGGGCTTTTTTGTGCCTGCAATTTGGCGCCATGGATCGCCTTGTCACTGGCGCTACCATCGTGTCTACTGGGCCATCAGCAGTGCCATCACTGACCCCGACTGGCTGGGACGCTACCCATGACGACTGCCTCGCCCGCGATCAAACTCAGTACCCTGCGGCAAATCGCGCCCTACCTGAGCATGCGCGGTGTGTCGCCGCTGGAGTTCTTCCGGCGCTTTGATATCTCGCCCCAGGTGTTTCAAAACCCCGAGGCTTGGGTGCCCCGCGAGGCGTGTTTTCACATCGCCAACGAGATGGCCGCTGCCGCCCAGGACCCGTTCGGCGGCGCGACCATCGGCCACCTGACTGACGTGCGCGCCACCGGCATCTGGGGTGAGTTGATCCTGGGCTCCGCCAACCTCGCCCAGGCGTGCGCCTCGGCGGCGGTGCATACGGACCTGCTGCACCAGGGCAGCGAAGTCAGCATCCTCACCGAAGGCCGCACCACCCGGCTGATCCAGCAATTCACCGGCCACCATGGCGCGGACCCCAAGCAAGTGATTTTCGGCACCCTGGCGGTACTGAGAAAAGTTCCACTGATGGCCGGCGCACCCGGCGCCATCCGCGTCCATCTGCAAAACCCGCGAGAACTCGGCGACGAGGCATTGGAAGAATACCTGGGGCCGAACCTGGTGATGAACGCTGCGTACAACATGATCGAATTCGACCGTGAGTTGCTCGAAATCCCCCTGCAACCAGTGCGCGATGCCGCCTGGAAAACCACCCAGGCCCTGAAATCCACCGCCGACGCCGCCGATGTGCTCGCCCAGCAGATTGCAGACCAGGAACAGTCCAAGCTGCTGACCATCTCCCGAAAAATCGGGCTTTCGGTGCGGACTTTGCAACGTCGCCTGGAACACTGCGGCATCGACTTCGACGCACTGCGCGATGAGACACGCCGCAGCGAAGCGTTTGCGTTGCTCGCCACCGGTAAATACAGCGCCACCGAGATCGCCTACATGGTCGGCTACAGCGATCCGGCGCACTTTACGCGGGCCTTCAAGCGCTGGAGCGGCAGCCCGCCGTCACGCTATCGCGCGGCCCTGCAACAGGCGCGCTGACCGCCTCTTCAGGCGCCTGTTTTTGGCACCAAATGGCAAGTTTCCCCCGGGGTGTTCTTATAAAGTTTGGCGGCAATGCCAACTTATAAGACCCGGAGTATCAATGTCCTATTCATCCAAGGCCGGCATCGTTGCACTGATGCTGGCGGCTTTTGGGAGCGCGCACGCGCAGGCTTCCGCTGACGCGACGATACCGGTCGGTGTCGACAACTTTGTGCGGGCCGAGTCCGATCTGTACTTGGGCAAGATCGTCGCCAGTGACGCATTTGGCCGGTTTGTCCACACCCGCGAGCCGGTGCCCATCGACGCCCAGAACGTCGTGCGGATGAATCGGGACACGCTGTACTCGTCGGCCGTCTTCGACCTGGATGCCGGCCCCGTCACGCTCACCTTGCCCGAGGCTGGCGAGCGCTTCATGTCCACCGCCGTGATTAACGAAGACCACTACGTGCCCGCCGTTTTCTACGGCGCCGGCAGCCGCACGCTGACCAAAGAGGCGGTCGGCACACGTTATGTATTTGTCGCCGTGCGCCTGTTCTTCGACCCCACGGACCGCAAAGACCTCGATCAGGTGCACGCGCTGCAGGACGCCATCCAGGTCAGCCAGGCCCAGGCCGGCGAGTTCGTCGTGCCCAAGTGGGACCCGCTCAGCCAGAAAAAACTGCGTGACGCCCTCGCGGTCCTGGGTGCGACGATTCCCGACTACAACCAGTCGTTCGGCCCCAAGGGCATGGTCAATCCGATTCACCATCTGATCGGCACAGCGACTGGCTGGGGCGGCAACCCGGCCAAGGACGCCATCTACCTCGGCGGCGTAATGCCCAAGAACGATGGGAAAACGGTATATCGGCTCAAGGTTGGGGACGTGCCGGTCAACAGCTTCTGGTCGGTCAGTGTGTATAACGCCGACGGTTACTTCCAGAAGAACCCCTATGACGCCTACTCGCTGAACAATCTCACCGCCAAGAAAAGTACGGATGGCTCGATTGTCATTCAGTTCGGTGGTTGCGACGGCAAGGTCGCCAACTGCCTGTCGACCCCACCCGGCTGGAACTACACCGTGCGGCTGTATCAGCCCCGTGCAGAAATACTCAATGGCCAATGGCAGTTTCCTCAGCCACAGCCCGTTGTACTCAAGTGAGGAAAGACGCCATGAAAACACCGTTACTCATCAGCGCTGCGACGCTCGCCTGTGCGGTGGCATTGCCGGCCCATGCAAACGAGCCCTCGGTGACCGTCGGCGGCGGCCTCGCCGTTGGCCCGCTGTACGAAGGCTCATCACATTACGCCGCATTCCCGTCGCTGAAGTTCAAGGCCGTCCTGCCCACCGAAAACTGGGGCCAGTTCACCGCCGCATTCCCCGACGGCTTGCGTTGGGACTTGCCGGGGCTGGCGCCGTTCGGTGTCGCCCTGCTGTTGGGTTACGACCAGGGGCGCAAGGAAAGAATCCACACTCTGGACGGGCGCGACGACTACCTCAAGGGCATGGGCAACCTGGACAGCACGGCCCTGGTCGGGGCCGAAGCCTACTGGACACTACCGGCCGGGCGCCTGTTCGTGCGCGGCCTGCAAGCTGCCGACAGCCGCAACTACGGTGGCGAGAGCCTGGGCCGGAGCAAGTACCTGGAAGCCGGGTTCGCCACGGCGTACCTGCTGTCGCCGCGCTTGACCCTGGACTCGACGCTGTACGGGACCTGGGGCAATGACAGCGACATGATGGCCCGTTACGGCGTCACCGCCCAGCAAGCCGCACGCACCCGCTTCGACGAATACCACCCCGGTGGCGGCATGCGCGACGTGACCTTGAAGCTCGGCCTGACCTGGCAATGGCAACCCCAGTTGGCACTGGAAGGCGGCATCAAGACCTACGCCCTGGTCGGCGATGCCCGCAACAGCCCGCTGACCGGTGAAAACATCGGCGCCGGCGCCTACCTGAATGCCCTTTACCAGTTCTGAGCAGGGACCACGCCATGAACACACTGCATAAACCGTTGGCGCTGGCCGGCCTGCTCTGCTCAGGGCTGGTGCTGGCCGACGAGGCCGTCACCACCATCACCGACCCTCACTTCAAACTGGCCCCGGGTTATCTGGACACAAAGAACTTGCCCTTGCGCCTGGCGCTACTGGGCGCCCCACCCAAGCCCGACTCTGCGGCGCTGGCGCGGGACGAAGAAGCACGCCGCGCCGCGCTGGCCCTGCGTGGCACGGCCCGGGAGACACTCGCCGCCGCCGATGCAGAGCTGGCCTTCCCCGGCCCGGCGCAAGCCTTCTCCTGCGCGATGGGCACACCGATCACCGAGAAAACCACGCCGCATCTGTACACCCTGATGCAGCGCACCCTCACGGATGCCGGCGGCTCCACCTACGCCGGGAAAAATGCCTACAACCGCACCCGTCCTTTCGTAGTGCATAACGAAGGCACCTGCCGCAAAGACATGGAGCCACTGCTGCGCACCGATGGCTCCTGGCCGTCCGGCCACTCCGCCGCCGGTTGGGCCTGGGGCCTGTTACTGGCAGAGATCCAGCCAACACGCGCCACCGAACTGATGACTCGCGGCTTGTCCTTTGGCCAGAGCCGAGTGATCTGCGACGCACACTGGCAGAGCGACGTCGATGCAGGCCGCATCATGGGCGCTGCAACCGTGGCGAGCCTGCACAGCAATCCGGCATTCCTCGCCGACCTGGCGGCCGCGAAGGAAGAGGTCAAGGCCGCACAAAAAGCCGGCCTGAAACCTACACAAGACTGCGCGGCCGAGGGCGTGGCGCTCTCGCTGACTCAGCACTGATCGGGAAAACACCAACATGCGCAGCAACACTTGGCGGCTGGCACTGCTGGCGGGCGCCCTGACCAGCGCCGGCCCCACCCTGGCGGCAGACAGCAATGACTGGACCTTCAACGGCGGGCCTTACGTATGGGGCGCCGGCATCCGTGGTCATGTGGGCCATAGCGGCACCGGCACCCAGTTTATACAGTCCGGCTTCTCCGACATCGCCAAGACCGTGGATATGTCGGTGATGCTCATGGGCGAAGCGCGGCGCGGCCCCTACAGCATCCTCGCCGACCTGATGTACATCGACACCGATACGCGCAACCGCCTGCCGGCCGGCGGCAAACTTGAGGTAGAAAGCAAGACCGCCTCCGGGTTCCTCGGCGGCGGGTACACCCTGTGGGGTGATGACAACCGTCGGTTGGATGTCGCCGGGGGCATGCGTGTCTGGTACAGCGGCACCACCCTCAGCCTGCACGGCGGATACGCTGGCGGCTCATCGGGCTCTGACAACGCGACATGGGCAGACGCCATGGCCGGGCTGCGTGGACACTATGCCGTGAACGATCGTTTCTGGCTGTCCGCCTGGGGCATGGCCGGCGCCGGGCAGTCCCGGGAAGACTGGGACCTCGCCGCGCTGGCGGGCTGGGAGTTCTTGCCCGGTTTTTCGGCGGTGGCCGGTTACCGGGCCATGGGCGTGAATTATCGCCATGACGGGTTTGTCTACGACATCGTGCAGAAAGGGCCGTTGCTGGGGATCAGCGGGCGATTCTGAACACAAAAAAAGCCCCGGCCTGTAAAGGTCGGGGCTTTTTTGTCAGGGGCGAAGCCTTACTTCTGCTTCACGCCTTCCAGCGAGATGTCCAGGTCAACGGTCTGCGAAGAAGGACCTGGGCCCTTGATGCCGAAGTCGTTCAGGTTGACCGTGGTTTTCGCGTTGAAGCCAGCACGTTCGCCGCCCCACGGGTCCTTGCCTTCGCCGTTGAACGTGGCCTTGAAGGTCACTGGCTTGGTCACGCCGTGGAAGGTCAGGTCGCCGGTCACGTCAGCTGTCTTGTCGCCGGTGGATTTAACCGCGGTAGACACGAACTTGGCATCGGCAAACTTGGCAACGTCCAGGAAGTCTTTGCTGGCGATGTGCTTGTCACGCTCAGCGTGGTTGGACCACAGGCTGGCGGTTTTCACATCGACGGCGATCTTGCTGGCTTCAGGCTTGGCGGCATCCCAGCTGAACGTGCCATCCCAGTCCTTGAAGGTACCGTGAATGAAGCTGTAGCCCAGGTGGCTGATTTTCCAATCGATGAAGGCGTGTTGGCCTTCCTTGTCGATCTTGTAGTCAGCAGCCATCGCCGAACCTGCGGACAACAGCGCAGAACCAAGTGCCAGAGCGGCGAGAGTCTTTTTCAACATGCTTTCTATTCCTTGTGAGTCGAGGTTGAACATCAGGCTTTGCGCCCCAGCATTCGCGTCAGGGTCACATCACGATCAATGAAGTGGTGTTTCAGTGCGGCCACGCCGTGCAAGCCGGCGAAGACCACCAATACCCAGGCGAGATACAAGTGCACCACGCCGGCGGTGTCTGCCTGGTCCGGTAGCCCGGAAACCACGGCAGGAATCTCAAACAGACCAAACACCGGGATACCGACACCGTCTGCGGTGGAAATCAGGTAACCGGCAATCATCACGGCAAACAGCCCGAAATAAAGGAACGCGTGGCCAAACGCGGCACCAAGACGGGTCATGCGGCTGTAACTGGCCAACGGTGGCGGTGGCGGGCTGACCAGGCGCCAGACGATACGCACCAGCATGATGGCGAACAGCGTGATACCAATGCTCTTGTGCAGGTCCGGTGCGTCTTTGCGCCAGGCGCTGTAGTAGTCGAGGCCGACCATCCACAAACCCAGCGCGAACAAGCCAAACACCACCAGGGCCACGCCCCAGTGCAAAACCATGCTGACCCAGCCATAGCGGGCCGGAGAGTTGCGTAACTGCATGTACTTAATCCCGTAAGAACTGCGCCCAAGACTAGCGCGTTACCTATCGAATGAAAGCGCAAAATTTCGCTTTGAAGTATCGATTAATCTGATCTTGAGGTTATGCAGCGTAAATTAACCATGGATTAAGGACTATCCCGAAGAAACGTGACAGACCGTCCTGCGTTTACTGCCAATTCATCCGTAATGGGTTGTGACACAGCCGCCCATTGCATAGGCTTGCGCGATTGTGGCTTCGAGGAGACGAACGATGGGCTTGAACAACCAGTGGATGCAACGCGACCTCGCGGTGCTGTGGCATCCCTGCACCCAGATGAAAGACCACCAGCAACTGCCGCTGATCCCGATCAAACGGGGCGAAGGCGTGTGGCTGGAAGACTTCGAAGGCAAGCGCTACCTCGACGCCGTCAGTTCCTGGTGGGTCAACGTATTCGGCCACGCCAACCCGCGCATCAACCAGCGCATCAAGGATCAGGTCGATCAGCTTGAGCATGTGATCCTGGCCGGTTTCAGCCACCAGCCGGTGATCGAGCTGTCCGAGCGTCTGGTGCAGATGACACCTGAGGGCCTGACCCGGTGCTTCTACGCCGATAACGGTTCGTCCTGCATCGAAGTCGCGTTGAAAATGAGCTTTCACTACTGGCTCAACCGTGGCCAGCCAGACAAAAAGCGCTTCGTCACCCTGACCAACAGCTACCACGGCGAAACCATCGCCGCGATGTCGGTGGGCGACGTGCCGCTGTTTACCGAGACCTACAAGGCGCTGCTGCTCGACACCATCAAAGTGCCCAGCCCGGATTGCTACCTGCGTCCCGAGGGCGTTAGCTGGGAGGACCACTCGCGCACGATGGCCCAGGTAATGGAACAGACCCTGGCCGAGCACCACGCCACCGTCGCCGCCGTGATCATCGAACCGCTGATCCAGGGCGCCGGCGGCATGCGCATGTATCACCCGGTGTACCTCAAGCTGCTGCGCGAAGCCTGCGACCGCTACGGCGTGCACCTGATCCACGACGAAATCGCCGTGGGCTTCGGCCGCACCGGCAGCATGTTCGCCTGTGAACAGGCCGGCATCCGCCCGGATTTCCTGTGCCTGTCCAAGGCCCTCACCGGCGGCTATCTGCCGCTGGCGGCCGTGGTCACCACCGACGACGTGTACGACGCCTTCTACGACGACTACCCGACCCTGCGCGCCTTCCTGCATTCCCACAGCTACACCGGCAACCCGCTGGCGTGCGCGGCGGCGTTGGCGACGCTGGATATCTTCGAAGAAGACAACGTCATCGAAAACAACAAGGCCCTGGCCCAGCGCATGGCCAGCGCCACCGCGCACCTGGTGGACCACCCCCACGTCTCGGAAGTACGCCAGACCGGCATGGTGCTGGCTATCGAGATGGTCCAGGACAAGGCCACCAAGACTGCCTACCCGTGGCAGGAACGCCGTGGCCTGAAGGTGTTCGAACACGCCCTGGAACGCGGCGCGCTGTTGCGGCCGTTGGGTAGCGTGGTGTACTTCCTGCCGCCGTACGTGATTACACCGGAGCAGATCGACTTCCTGGCCGAAGTGGCCAGTGAAGGGATCGATATCGCCACCAACAGCAGCGTCAGTGTTGCGGTGCCGAAGGACTTCCACCCAGATTTCCGCGACCCCGGTTGATGTGTGGCGAGGGAGCTTGCTCCCGCTGGAGTGCGAAGCGCTCCCAAAATCTTGGGGCCGCTACGCAGCCCAGCGGGAGCAAGCTCCCTCGCCACAGTGACCTAGCTCCTACACAGAATTTTGCAGAGAACAGAAATGAGACTGTCCCGTTTTTTCACCGACACCCCGCTGAGCCTCGGCGACGTTGAGCTGCCCGAAGCCCAGGCGCACTACATCAGTCGCGTACTGCGCATGGTCGAAGGCGACGCCGTGCAACTGTTCGACGGTTCCGGCCAGGAATTCCTCGGCAGCCTGCTGGAAGTCGGCAAAAAGCGCGTCACCGTGCAACTCACCGAACGCTTCAACGGCCAGACCGAATCCCCCCTGCACATCCATCTCGGCCAGGGCCTGTCCCGTGGCGAGCGGATGGACTGGGCGATTCAGAAAGCCACCGAACTGGGCGTCAACGCGATCACGCCGATCTTCAGCGAGCGCTGTGAAGTACGTCTCAAGGACGAACGCGCCGACAAACGCCTGCTGCACTGGCGCCAGGTGGCGATCAGTGCCTGCGAGCAATGCGGGCGTTCGACGGTGCCGGTGATTCACCCACCGCTGCTGCTGGCAGACTGGTTGAAACAGACCGAAGCGGATTTGAAGTTGGTGTTGCACCCGGTGGCGGAGCCGATGGTCAGCCATGCCAAGCCGTCGAGCCTGGCGTTTTTGATCGGACCTGAGGGTGGGTTGACGGACAATGAAGTGGAAGTCGCCCAAGCGGCTGGCTACCACGCTGCGCGCCTTGGGCCGCGGGTGTTGCGTACTGAAACTGCGCCAGTGGTGGCATTGGCTGTCGCTCAACAGCTATGGGGTGATTTCTAACCCTCTCCCTTTGCAAACCCAATCAAATTGTGGGAGCTGGCTTGCCTGCGATGGCGGTCTTCCAGCCAACATCTTCGCTGCCTGACCCACCGCTATCGCAGGCAAGCCAGCTCCCACATTTGGATTGGGTTACCAAATCACCCCATCACTCCACTGGATCACTGACCGGCTTGGCAATAATCGCCTTCAATTCACTGGTCATCGGAAACTCCAGGTTTAAGCCTTTCGGCGGAATCGGCTGTTCAAACCAGCGCTGGTAAATCCCATTGATCTCGCCGCTGCGGTACAGATCACCCAGGGTCTCGTTGACCACCGCGAGAAACTGCGGGTCATCCTTGCGCACCATGCAGCTGTAGATTTCCCGGGATTGCTCCTCGCCCACCACCACCCAGTTGTGCGGGTCCTTGGCCTTGGCACGCTCGCCGTAGAGCAATGCGTCATCCATATAGAACGCGGCCGCGCGGCCCGTCTCCAGCATCTTGAACGCTTCGCCATGGTCCTTGGCGCTGATCACGAAGATATTGGCTTTGTGCTCGGCGTTATAGCTCTTGAGAAACCGCTCGTTGGTGGTACCGGCCGTGGTGACCACATTCTTGCCCGCCAGGTCGGCAAAGCCTTTGATGCCGCTGTCCTTGCCGGTCAGCAACTGGCCCTTCACATAGATAAACCCGTAGGAAAACGCTACCTGCTTCTGCCGCTCGGCAGTCACCCCCGTGGAGCCGCACTCCAGGTCCACGGTGCCGTTCTGCACCAGCGCGATGCGCGTCTGGGACGTCACCAGGTTGTAATCCACGCCAAGGCTGGCCACACCGGTTTTCTGCTCAATACGCTGGACGATCTTGTGCGCCAGGTCTACCGAATAGCCCATGGGTTTACCACTGGAACCTACCATGTAGGAAAACGGCATCGACCCGTCCCGGTACCCCAGTGAGATTCTCTGGCTCGCAGCGATTTTAGCCAGCGCTCCTGTCAGCTCCGTCGCCATCGCTGGCGGCACGCCGCCCCCTACCAACACACATAGACAAACACCAAAAAACGGATGAGCCAGAAACGTCCTGCGCATTAGTTCTCCGTAAACAGATCAGGCAACCTTGGGAAGAAATACTCCAGTGTCGATGGAGGTCAGCTGCGCATCTACCATTTCCGCCAATAGTTGTCCGCTGCCACAGGCGAGCGTGAAACCCAGAGCGCCATGCCCGAGGTTCAACCACAGGTTTTGATAGGCGCTCGCGCCGATCAATGGCAAACCATTGGGCATAGCAGGCCGCATTCCTGCCCATTCAACAGCAGCGTCATAATTCCCACCCATAGGGAAAGTCTGGCGGGCCATGCGTTTTATCGCTTCCAGGCGCTTGGGTTCCGGCGCGACGTTAAAGCCCACCATGTCGACCATAGCCGCCACACGCAGTTGTTCACCAATGCGGGCGTATACGGTCTTGCGGTCGAAGTCGGTCACATTGATGTTCGGCGCCTTGTGCTCCGCGCCGATGGGAACGCTGATGCTGTAGCCCTTGAGCGGATAGAGAGGCAGGCGCAGGCCGGGCAAGCCCAGGTCCCGGCTGTTGTGGCCGGCCGCCAGTACCAGATTCTCTACAGGCAATACTTCATCCTGGAGTTCGACGGCCACAATCGAACCGAACGCCTCATGGATACGCAGCACCTTGCGCCCCAGCAGAAAGCGGCAGCGCCCCGAGGCTTCCAGGCGCGCAGCCAGGCGCTGGCAAAAGGCATGGCAGTCCGCCACCTCTTCGGTCGGGTGATAGATACCACCGACAAAGGTGCCCGGCGTCAGCTCAGGCTCCAATCTGCAGCAATCTTCGGCCGACAGCACTTGCTGTTGAAGCGGGTCCCGCAGCTTTTGTCGGGCGCGCTCAAAGCTGTCCAGGGAGCGGAAAGCCAACAACTTGCCATTGCGCCGCCAGTCGAAACCGTCCAGCCCATCCTCCTGACGCCAGGACTGCAGAGTGTCCTGGCTGAACAACGCCAGGCGAAGCAATTCCTCAGAGCTGGCACGATTGACCGAAGAGCGGCAGGCCCCGAAAAATGACGCCAACCATTGCCATTGGTGCGGGTCGAGACGTGGTCTCCACTTGAGCGGAGAAGAATCCCCCTTCAGCAACCAGCCAAGCGCTTGCAAGGGAACGCCCGCGTCGGCCAACGGTGTGACATATCGATAAGACAACTGACCACCGTTGGCGAAGCTGGTGGAACTGCCCAAGGTGTCTTGCCCTTCGATCACAGTGACGTCCATCCCAGCACGTACCATTGCGTAGGCACTCGCCAGACCGATCACCCCACCACCAATGATGCACACTTGCTTTGTCATTTGATCACCTACATGCATTGATACGATTTGCAGAGTAGGTTTGGGTGACAACCGCTGAACAATGAATAAATCTATCAACCCTATAGATAAAGGTTATGGACCTGCCATGCGCTTGCGTCACATCGAGATTTTCCAGGCTATCCGACAAACCGGCTCCATCAGCGCCGCTGCGCAGTTGTTGCATGTTTCGCAGCCGGCGGTGACCAAAGTCTTGCAGCACGCCGAGTTGCAGTTGGGCTTTCCGTTGTTCCTGCGGGTCCGAGGCAAGCTTCAAGCCACGCCAGAGGCCCTGGCGCTGGGAAGCGAAGTAGAAAAAGTCACCGAAAGCCTGCTGGGTGTGCAGCGCCTAGCCAAGAGCCTGCATCGTCGGCCTGGACAACGTGTGCGCATTGGTGCAATCCCGGCGCTGGCGCTGTCGCTGCTGCCACCGGCCATCCTGGAGTGGCAGAGCGAATACCCTGACATTACCTGCGAATTGTCCAGCGACCATAGCCGGGAGCTGACCCAGCAGCTGTTGATGCGGGAAATCGACCTGGCCCTGACCCTCAGCGTCTCCGGCCATCCGGGGTTGACCACGCAAGTGCTGGCCGAAGGCGCGATGGTGGTGCTGGCCGCCAAGGATCATTGGCCGCAGGACGAGACAGGCAAGCCCCTGCCTTTGGCCGAACTGGCAGGCGCGCCCTTGATTGGTCTTTCCAACGCCGATCCGCTGGCGGCCAAACTGGACAGGTATCTGGAAAACGTCGACCCGCCGCCGCGCGTGAACCTCTCCGTACAAACCTACTCCCTGGCCCGCGCGATGGTGGAGTCCGGTGTCGGCCTCACGGTCATCGACCCCTTCACCGCCTTCGGCGCCTCGACCGCCACCACCTGCATCCGCTCCCTCATGCCGCCGCTGCCGATCACCCTGTACGCCCTGACCCGTGCC
Organism: Pseudomonas sp. B611; assembly: GCF_055407965.1. NCBI lineage: Bacteria > Pseudomonadati > Pseudomonadota > Gammaproteobacteria > Pseudomonadales > Pseudomonadaceae > Pseudomonas > Pseudomonas sp. B611. The sequence continues at coordinate 568,702 of NZ_JBUZST010000002.1, read as the reverse complement.
GATGAGCCGCCTCCGCATATGCAGGCCAAACTGCTGGAGATCTTCGGCAAACGCGCCCAGGAAATACTGCAACGCCTCTAAGAACAGCATTCTTAATGCCTGATGAAGACCCAACATTTTGACCGAGTCGGCCGTCAGAGCACGAAACGCATGATCGCCACGAAGTGCAGCAAACTCCCGCCAATCACAAACAAATGCCAGATCCCATGGGAATGCCGCAGCCGATCCTCCAGGGCAAAAAAGATGATGCCGACGGTATACAACACCCCACCCGCCGCCAGCCAGGTAAACCCCGCCACTCCCAGCGCCGCGATCAGCGGCTTGACCGCCACCAGCACAATCCAGCCCATCACCGCATAAATCACGATCGACAGGATGCGCGCCTCGGAACGCGGCTTGATCTCTTGCAGGATGCCAATCACCGCCAGCCCCCACACAATCCCGAACAGCGTCCAGCCCCACGGGCCACGCAGGGTCACCAGGCAAAACGGTGTATAGCTGCCGGCGATCAGCAGATAGATCGAAAAGTGATCGACCTTCTGCATGATCTCTTTTCGCCGCCCCTGCACGCTGTGGTACACGGTGGACGCGCTGTACAGCACCATCAGCGTAAAGCCGTAAATCGCCACGCTGACGATCTTCCAGGGGCTGCCATCCAGGCTCGCCACCACCAACATCCACACCGCCCCGGCAAAGGCCGCGACCGCGCCGAGCAAATGGCTCCAGGCGTTGAATCGTTCACCATGATACATGCGCCACTGACCTCCAAATCCCGTTAGCGATGAGGGGCAAGGGTCTAGCGTTGTGAGGGAGAGTGCAAGGGGCTAGCCAAAGAGTCCCAAAAAGGGACCGATGAGTCCCTTTTTGGGAACGCTCAAGTGTTAAGCCGCAGAGGAAGGGGAAATCTGTTCCAGTGCTCGATCCACCAACAACTGCCCAAGCTCTGCCATTTGCTGGATCCCGAGCATGATTGCGCGCTGGGAGACGTCCAGGTCAAAGGCCAGGTTGCAGGTCATGGCGTTGAGGGACGACAAGGTTTCGCTGGCGTTGACCAGCAGTGCTTCGGTGTCTTGGTGAGGGTTGACGGTGAAGAGGTGGGTGGGGGGATTGGGGGTCGGTTTGATCATGATTTACAGCTCCGATATGTGATGGAGACTGCCCTCTTCCGCTTGCACGCGAATAAAGGTGGCAGCCGTGCGCAGGTGTGCAAGACCGGGCATATCGGACCCCGGCAGACCCCGAGGGATCTCCCACGCACAGCCGCCATAACAAATACAGCAGGCATGAAAAACGCCCGTTGAAAGGCTATGGGCGTTAGTGCGCCGATATGAAACCGGACTTGCACGTCCGTGTCACCGTTTTTTGCGATGACGGGACGAAGACTAGGCGCGCCCGCTGCACACGACAAGTTCATGCCTGGCCCAAAATCTTGCAGGAAAAATCCGAGGCATCGCCCAACGTCGCACAGCACTCAAGCCTTGTGAAGATCCACTGTGGGAGCTGGCTTGCCTGCGATAGCGGCATGTCAGCCAGTGCATCAACATCTGATACACCGCTATCGCAGGCAAGCCAGCTCCCACATTTCGATCTTCACAGGGCTTGAGATCAGGCCAGGCCGGATTCCACCAACAGCGCTTCCAACCCCAACAAATCCGGCACCTTCGCCACATGCTCCCCCACCTGCACCGCCGCCAGTTCCAGCGCGCACAACGGCACATCCACATAACTCAACTGGCTATCGAGCTTGTACGAGCGCGGAATGCCCTGGATCACCAGCGCAATAAACTTCAACGTCGGCCGCCCACCCAAGGTGTTCAACACCACGATCCGCGAACGCTCCCCCGTCATAACCGCGTCACCACACACCGCTTCAAAGCTGATCAGCGGCAATTGCTGGTCGCGCCAGGTCACTTGGCGCAGGTACCACGGTGGCGCATCGCTGGCCGGTTCGCCGCGCTGGTAGTCGATCAACTCGGCGATGGCGACGTTGGGCAGCACCAAATGACGGTCGGCCAATGGCAGCAGCAGGCCGGTGAGTTGGCTGGTGCGGTGGTCAAGCATGGGACTTGCTCCAGTAGGCGATGCTTTCCAGCAGCACCGACTCTTGGTACGGCTTGCCGAGGTAGTCGTTGACGCCGATGGCCATGGCGCGGTCGCGGTGTTTCTGGCCGGTGCGCGAGGTGATCATGATGATCGGCAGGCGCATCAGGCGCGGGTCGTTGCGCACCTGGATGGCCACTTCGAAGCCGTCCATGCGCGGCATTTCAATGTCGAGCAGCATCAGGTCCGGGGTGTGTTCTTCGAGCACGGCGATGGCGTCGATACCGTCCTTGGCCGTCAGCACGTTCATGCCGTTGCGTTCCAGCAGGCGGCTGGTGACTTTGCGCACGGTCACCGAGTCGTCCACCACCAGCACCAGCAGCGGGCGTTTTTTCAGCGGGTCGTTGAGCACCAGCGGCGCATCCACCGCCTGCGCCGGCAAGGCCGGTTGGCGGGCGCGGATGTGGGCGAGCAAGTCGATGATCAGCACCACGCGGCCGTCACCGAGGATGGTCGCGCCGGACAAGCCCTGCACCCCGGCAAACTGCGGGCCCAGGCCCTTGACCACGATCTCCCGCGTGCCGGCCATGGCATCCACATGCACCGCCACCCGCCGCTCGTTGCACTGCACCAACAGCACCGGCACCGGCTGGTACTGGCCGAGCAGTTTCGGGCGGCCGACGGTGTGCAGCAGGTCGCCCAGGTAAAACAGTTCGTAGCGCTGGCCGGCGTATTCATAACGCGGCGGGTCTTGCTGATAGTGCCCAGCCAGCTCATGGGGCATGACCCGCACCAGCCCTTCAATGGTGTTGAGCGGGATCGCGTATTGATCGTCCGCGCACTGCACCATCAACGCGCGGTTGACCGACACGGTAAACGGCAGGCGAATGCGAAAATGCACGCCCACGCCCGGCGTCGACTCAATAAACATCGAGCCACCGAGTTGGCGCACTTCTTCATGCACCACGTCCATGCCCACGCCGCGCCCGGAAATCTGCGTGATCTTTTCCGCCGTGGAAAACCCCGGCTGCAGGATGAACTGCAACACATCGCGGTCGCTGATCTCCTGGTCCGGCGCAAGCAAGCCGCGCTTGATCGCCTTGCGCCGCACGGCTTCCAGCGGCACACCGGCGCCGTCGTCGCGCATGTCGAAGACGATGTCGCCGCCTTCGTGGGTCAGGTCCAGGGTGATACGGCCCTTCTCCGGTTTACCCGCCAGCAGGCGCGCATCGCGGGATTCCAGGCCATGGTCAACCGCATTGCGCAGCATGTGTTCCAACGGCGCCGCCATGCGTTCCAGCACATTGCGGTCCATCTCGCCTTCGGCGTTGCCGACGATGAATTCCACGTCCTTGCCCAACTCACCCGCCACTTGGCGCACGATGCGCTTGAGGCGCGGCAACATGCGTTCGAACGGCACCATGCGCGTGCGCATCAGACCTTCTTGCAACTCGGTGTTGATGCGCGCCTGTTGCTGCAACAGGTCGTGGGCATCGCTGTTGCGCCGGTCGAGGGTGTCCTTGAGGTCGAGCAAGTCGGAAGCGGATTCGGACAACGCCCGCGACAGTTGCTGCAACTGTGAATGACGGTCCATTTCCAGCGGATCGAATTCTTCATAGCCCAGGCGCTCGGCCTCGGCCTGCTGGCGGCTGAGGATGCGGCCCTGGGTTTCCGTATCAAGGCGGCGCAGTTGGTCGCGCATGCGCTCGATGGTGGTTTCCACCTCGCTCAGCGCAATGCGCGCATCGTTGACCTGCTGTTCGATGCGGCCACGGAAGATCGACGTTTCGCCTGCCAGGTTGACCAGGTCATCCAGCAGCTCGGCGGAGATCTTCACCATGTCGGCCGCAGGATCCACCACCGCCTCAGCCTTGTTCGCCGGCAACGCCACTGGCACCACCGGCTCGGTGCTCGGGTGCACCAGGCTTTTGATGCGTTCGATGAGTTTGTCCACCGAGCCCACCGGCAAGCCGTCCGCCACCGCGTCGATCATCTGCGCCAAACGGTCGTGGCAGCCTTGCAGCAGGGCGAACAATTCCGCCGACGGCGCCAGCAAGCCGGCCGACAAGCCTTCGTAGAGAAATTCCAGCTCGTGGGCCAGGTCACCAATCGGCCCGATCTCGACCATGCGCGCGCCACCCTTGAGGGTGTGCAGGTCACGCAGCAGGGTTTCGACTTCCTGGCGGTTGCCCGGCTCGGCCTGCCAGCGCAGCAAGGCGCTGCCGGAGCTGTCGAGGATATCGGCGGCTTCTTCGAGGAAAATATCCAGCAGTTCAGGGTCCGCGCCGGGGCTTTCCACGGCCTGCACCACAGGCGCCGGTGGCGTGCTTTGGCGCAATGCCCGCACCTTGGCCACCAGCTCCGCGCTGTCGCTCAGGGGCTGCTGCTGTTGCAGTTCGTCCAGTTGCAAGGCCAGGCGTTCATGGCAGGCCATCAGCACCTGGGACAGCTCGGCGGAGTAACTGTAGCGGCGGTCCACCAAGCCTTCGTAAAGGCCTTCCAGCTCATGGGCCAGCTCGGCCACCGGGGCGATTTCGGCCATGCGTGCGCCGCCCTTGAGGGTGTGCATGTCCCGTTGCAGCGACGACAGCGGCGCGACGCCGTCGGGCTCCAGCAGCCAGCGTTTGAGGGACTGCCCGGCGCTGTCGAGGATGTCCACGGCTTCTTCGAGGAAGATCTCGACGATCTCATCGTCCACCGCCGTGTCCTGCTCCAGCTGCGCCGTGGCGGCGCCCAGTTCGGCGATGCTCAGTGCACGGCTGCCGTCGCTTTTGACCAGGCCGGTGGCGGACGGGTCGAGGGCTTCGTCCAGTAGCTCGCGCAGGGCTTGCAGGCGTGCCGGCACTGGGCTGATTTCCTGGCCGGCGGCGAGTTGGTCGAGCATGTTGATCAGCGCTTCATGGGCCAGTTCGGCCTCCTGGAAGAAGCGCTCGCTGACTGCCAGGCTGCTCTCTTCCACGGCGCCGTACAGGTCGAGCAAGGCTTCGCACAGTTCGTCGATGGCGTGCAGGTCGGCGATGTGCGCGCCCTCCCCCAGCGTGGTCAGCTCATCGAGCAGCGCGGTGAGTTCCTGACGCTCGCCGGGATGCTGTTGCCAGCGGCGCAGCAGGGTTTCGGCGTCGAGCAGGATGTCCATGCCCTGGGCCAGGAAGTTGGCGATCAACTGCGGGTCGCGCTTGATGCGCAGGCCGGTGTTGGGCGCGTCGAGCAAGGCGGCCAGTTGCTGATCGAGCAGGGCCTGGATGCGCGTGATCAGGTCCGGCGCGCCTTTGATCAGTGCCAGCGGGTCGCGGTCCAAGTGGCGCAGACCGCGCTGGAACAGGCCTTCGGCTTCCAGCAACAGCTCCACTTCATCCAGGTCCAGCGGCAGGCGGTGGGCCTTGTATTCGCGGGTCAGGTGATCCAGCGGCCGCGCCAGTTCGGCAATGGGCAACACGCCGGCCATGTACGCACTGCCCTTGAGGGTGTGCAGGGCGCGCTGCAGTTCATCGCTGACTTGCAGCGGCATGTGTTCGGTGGCTTGTTGCAGGAAGTGGTTGAGGCTGTCCAGATGGCTCTGCGCTTCGTTGCGGAAGATCTCCAGCAGCATCGGGTCATGGGGCTCGGCGGCCGGCACGGCGGTGCCACTGGCCAACGCGTGGGCGCGGGCGGCCAGGGCGTCGACTTCGTCGCGCTGGTGCTGGTCGTCGGTGGCAAAGTCGGCGATCAACTCCGGCAGCAGGGCCACCGCTTCATCCAGTACCTGTTGCACCTCTGGGCCAAGGTTCACGCTGCGCTCCAGCACGCGGTTGAGCAGGTTTTCCACGGCCCAGGCCAGCTCGGCCAAGACCAGGGCACGGACCATGCGGCCGCTGCCTTTCAAGGTGTGGAAGGCACGGCGCATCTCGCCCAGGGCGGCTTTATCGGCCGCGCTCGCCAGGTGGCGGTGCAGCACTTCGAGGACTTCATCGGTCTCTTCGAGGAACACTTCGCGCAGTTCATCGTCGATGGGTTCTTCGTCGGCCGGTGGCGGCAGCAGGCTGCCCGGGCGTTGCAGCGCGGGCGGGTTGAGGCGCGACGTCGGGTTGGCCAGCGCGTCGAACTGCGACTGGCTCGGCGCAGCCTCGGTGGACAACGCACCGTCCGGCGCCACCAGCGCTTGGCGCCAGGGTTTTTCCGCCGGCAGGTAACCCAGCGCCGCCAAGGCCTGGGTGGCGGTTTCCAGGACCCGTTCACCGTCGGCGTCGGGGTCCTGGAGCATGCGTTCGAGGTAGTACTCCAGGCTGCTGATCACGTCGGCGAAATGCGCCAGGTCGTCCGCCGACGGCGCCATGTCATTGAGCATCAGCTCTTCATCGACGTAGTCGGTGCAACCGCGCATCAGGCTCGCCGCCCGCGGCAGCGGGATCATCGCCAACGCGCCGCGCACCTGGCTGAGCAGTTCCGGCAGGGATTCCAGGCGCTGCCTGTCCCAATCGGCTTCCAGGCAGTCGATCACCAATTCTTTGGCCTGGCGCAGGCATTGGCAGGATTCGCGGATCACCAACTGGTGGATCTGCGTCAGGTCGGTGGTGGGCAAGCGGCTTTCTTCACGGCTTTCCGGCTCGACGGTGCCGACCATCCCCGCCAGCGTCGCTTCGACGTAAAGCAACGCGCCCGCAACGTCCATCAACACGGCGTCGTTGGGTTCGCGTTGGCCCTGGGCCAGGCTCAGCACCACGGCAAGTTGATCGATGATGACTTTGCGCGGCTGGCCAAAACCCAGCACCGCCAGGGTGTCGGCGATCTGCCGCAGCGGCGCGAGCAGTGCATCGAGGTCGCTGGTGTGCTGGCGGTCACTGCGCACGAACAGGTCGAGGCGTTCCTTGACCCGCACCAATTCTTCGCACAAGGCACCGAGCACCGAGCCCATGGCATTGCGATCCGGCCCGGCCAGCCGCGCGCGCTCGGCGTCCACCACCGCGCTGTCGGGCAAGGCTTCATCCAGGCCGTAGCGTTCCTTGAGGCTTTGCATGCGCGGCGTCGGCCGGGTGACTTTGGCCACGTAGAACAACAGGCTCTTGAGCAACTCATCCGGCGCCGGCTGGTTGATGCCGCCAATGCCTTGGGCCAGCAGACGCTTGAGTTGCTTGTCGCTGGCCTTGAGCAGGCTGCGCAGCGCCGGGCTGTTGGCGATCACGCCGGTGAGCATACCTTCGACCAGCGCCGAGGTGACTTGCCACAGTGGCAACAACGGCGCGCCCTGGCACAGGGCTTCGAGGCGGGCAAAGACCCGCGCCATGTCTTCCAGGTTGCTCGGGCCATGGTCTTCGCGCAGCAACCCGGCGAGGGCTTGTTGCAGCAGTTGGTGCCATTGGCGCAGTTGCGTTTGCAGGTCGGGCGTCGCGCGTTGGGCCAGGGCTTCGTCGGGTAACGGCGCAATCGACAGCAGTTGCGGGCTGAACAGGCTGGTCTCCGACAGCAGGCTTTCGCCGCGCGCACTGCGCAGGTCGTTGAGCAGCGGCAACACCACCAGCGGCAAGTCGCGGCGGGCGCTGTGTACGCGGTCGAGGTACAGCGGCAGTTGGCTGAGGGCTTGTTGCAGGAGGCGGATGCTTTCGTCGCGCTGGCTGACCTGCCCGGCCTGGAACGCCAGGGCCAGGTGTTCGATCTCTTCGGCCAACAACGCCGCGCCGTAGAACTCGACCATTTGCAGGGCGCCATGCACCTGGTGGATGCCGGCCAGGCACTGGGCGATGACGGCGCTGTCGCCGGTTTCGACAAACGCGTCCAGCGCCGAACGGGCCTGTTTCAGGGTTTCGGCAATGTCGCCCTTGACCCATTCGAGGGCCACGTAGTCGTGCCGATCAACCATAACTGCTCCGCTTAGAATTCGTGGGTGGCTGGTGTGGCCAAGATCTCCAGACAAATGGAGATCAAATGTGGGAGCGGGCTTGCTCGCGAATGCAATCTGTCAGTTGATGTATCCGGCGACTGATACACCGCATTCGCGAGCAAGCCCGCTCCCACATAAGTCCGCGTCCACAGTGGGATCGCATTTCAATTGTCGGCCTGCTTGGCCGGCGGCAAGGTGAACCCCGACACCGAGCGGCGCAACTGGCTGGCCATCTTCGCCAAGTTGCCGATGCTCTCGGCGGTAGCGGTCGAACCCGACGACGTCTGGCTGGTGATCTGCTGGATCACGTTCATGGTCAGGGAAATCTGCCCCGCCGACGAGGTCTGTTGCTGCGCTGCATTGGAGATGCTCTGGATCAGCGCCGCCAGGGTTTTCGACACGCCTTCGATCTCTTCCAGGGCCACGCCGGCGTCTTGCGCCAGCCGTGCGCCGCGCACCACTTCGGTGGTGGTCTGTTCCATGGAGATGACCGCTTCGTTGGTGTCGGCCTGGATCGCGCGCACCAGGGTTTCGATCTGCCGCGTCGCGGCCGATGAGCGTTCGGCCAGGCGTTGCACTTCATCGGCAACCACGGCAAAACCGCGCCCGGCATCCCCGGCCATGCTGGCCTGGATCGCGGCGTTGAGGGCAAGGATGTTGGTCTGGTCGGCGATGTCGTCGATCAGGCTGACGATGTCGCCAATCTCCTGGGACGACTCGCCCAGGCGCTTGATGCGCTTGGCGGTGTCCTGGATCTGCTCGCGAATGTTGTCCATGCCGTGGATGGTGTTGTGCACCACCTCGTTGCCCTTGTTGGCGATCTCCACCGAGCGCTCCGCCACCGCCGAGGATTCGGCGGCGTTGGCCGACACCTGGTCGATAGATTGCGCCATCTGGTTGATCGCGGTGGACGCTTCGGCAATCTGCTGGGCCTGATGCTCCGAGGCCTGGGCCAGGTGCATGGCGGTGGCCTGGGTGTCCTGCACCGCGCCAGCAACCTGGCCGGCGGTGAGGTTGATGGTGGCGACCAGATCGCGCAGTTGGTCCACGGAATAGTTGATCGAATCGGCGATGGTGCCGGTGAAGTCTTCGGTCACCGAGGCGGTCACGGTGAGGTCGCCGTCGGCGAGGTCTTCGATTTCATCCAGCAGGCGCATGATCGCGTTCTGGTTGCGTTCGTTCTTCTCGGCGGTTTCGTGCAACTGGCGGTTGGTTTCACGCACCATCACCAGGCCGATCAGGATGATCGAGGCCAGCGCCAGCAAACCCAGGACGTAGCCGCCGATGGTGTCGAAGGTGCGCCCGCTGGCGAGGTTTTCAAACCCGGTGGCCAGGTGCGAGGCTTCATCGAGCAGGGTTTGCGAGAGGTTGAAGATATTGCTCGCCGAGGCGCGCACCTGGAACAGTTGCGGCGAGGTTTCGAGGATTTCATCCACGGAGCCGGAGACAAACTCGAACAGCTCCGAGATCTCCGCCAGACGCGCGCGGGCGTCGCGGTCTTCGACCTGGGTGATGCGCAGCCCGGCGTTGCCCTGGAGCATGCCGTTGAGCACCTGGCCGAAGCGGTTGGCGTCGCGGCCAAAGGCGTCGGCGGCCTGCACGGCGGTTTCGTCGCCGGCCAGCACGGTGTTGACCGCGCCGAGGATGCGCTCGGCCAGCAACGATTGGCGCTGGGCCAACGCCACCTGGCTGGCCGGGGCGCCGCGTTGCAGGAGGATATCGACGACCTTTTCCGATTCCATCTGCAATTGCGGCACGGTTTCGGCGAGGGTCGCGGCCACCTGGTGCAGGGACAGTACGGTCTGTTCGCTGGCAAGGATCGCGTCGGTGTTTTTCAGCAGCGCTTCCCAGTCGGTCTGCACCGCGCGCATCTCGGCGCGTACCGCACTGGGTGCGGCGGGCAGGCCGGTTTGCGGGTCGCCTTTTTTCAGGTAGCCCCAGCGCTGGGCGAAGTCGTTGCGCGCCTCGCCGAGCAGTTTGAACGCGGCCGCTTTGCCGGCTGCGGCTTCGGTGGCGTTCTTGGCGATGCGTTGGGACAACACGCGCAATTCACCGGCGTGGCCGATGTACTGCTTGTCGTAGGTGGACTGGGTGTTGAGGTAGGCGAAGTTGGCGAACAGCAGCATGATAAACACGATCAGCGCGATAAACAGCACGATGATCTGTGAGCGGCTGCGCGAGCCGGCCTGGGGTTTGGGCGTGGTAGCGGTGGTCATGCGGCGACATCCATGAAGCCAGGGGCCTGGGCCAGAGCGAAGGGGCTGAAGACCTGCCACAGCTGATCGCCGTCGAACTGGCCCTGGATAAACGGCGCGCCGGCGCTGGCGTTCGCCAACAGCGCGTCTTGTGCGAAATGCTGCATACCCACCACCTCGTCCACCAACAGCCCGACAAACAGGTCGTTGTATTCCACCACCAGCACGCGCCGTTGCTTGCGCGCCTTGGACAGCGCCTGGCCGAGGAACCCACCCAGGTCCATCACCGGCAGCAAACGCCCACGCAGGTTAGCCACACCCTTGACCCAGGCCTTGACCCCGGGCATTAAAGTGCAACGCGGCTCATGCAGGACTTCGGCAACTTCGCCCATCGGCGCGACAAACCAATGCGCTCCCACGCGAAACCCGATCCCGCTCCAACCCTGCTGGCGGGTTTCCTGGGACGGCAGGTCGGCGGCCAGCAAGCGGCAGCGGCGGTCGATGTCCAGCAACAGCTCGAAGGCGGTTTGCGACTCGGTCATGATCGCCTGCCGTCAGCCGGCCAGCACCGAGTTCAGGGTCTTGATCAGGGTCTCTTCTTCGACCGGCTTGGTCAGGTAGTCCCGAGCGCCCTGGCGGGTGCCCCAGACCTTGTCGGTTTCCTGGTCCTTGGTGGTGATGATGATCACCGGGATGTGGCTGGTTTCGGCATCCTTGGTCAACTGGCGTGTGGCCTGGAAGCCGTTCAGCCCTGGCATCACGATATCCATCAACACCGCGTCGGGCTTCTGGTCACGGGCCAGGGCCACGCCATCGGCGCCGTTCTCGGCCTTGAGGACCTGGTGGCCATGCTTCTCCAGCATGCTGGTCAATTTGTACATTTCGGTCGGCGAATCGTCGACGATCAGAACACGTGCCATGGTTTTCCCCACTACATTGGTGGACGCCGGCCCTTGTGGGGCGGTGTCAGTGTGCTTGTTCTACTGCGGCGAAGGCAGGCACGTAGGCCTTGATCGCACCCAGCAGTTCTTCCTTGCTGAACGGCTTGGTCAAAAACTGATCGACACCGACGATACGCCCCTTGGCCTTGTCGAACAGGCCGTCCTTGGAGGACAGCATGATCACCGGGATCGACTTGAACGCCGGGTTGTTCTTCACCAGGGCGCAGGTCTGATAGCCATCCAGGCGCGGCATCATGATGTCGACAAAGATAATGTGCGGGTGATGATCAACAATCCGCGCCAGGGCATCGAAACCGTCGATGGCCGTGATGACCTCGCACCCTGCGTTCTTCAACAGGGTTTCGGCGGTGCGGCGGATCGTCTTTGAATCGTCGATCACCATCACTCTCAAGGCGTTGGAATGCTGTTCCATATCTGCTCTACCATCGCCACAGCGAATCGGTTTTCGGTGTGTACTGCCTGATGTTGCACAGGATGAGCGCCGCAAGCCTTGGAATTCAAGGGCTGCTGCGCCGTGGCAGTCTTTTTAGCACAGTCTCCGGGCGCAATCTATCGAGCAACCGGCCAGGTGGTTTTTCCTTGACCCACAACAGCCGCAGCGCCACTCTGACGCCACTTTTATGCGCCCTAATTTGCTAGAGGAAATCCCCCATGAGCGTTCGCGTCGGCATTGTCATGGACCCTATCGCCAGCATTTCCTATAAAAAGGACAGCTCGCTGGCCATGCTCCTGGCCGCCCAGGCCCGCGGCTGGACCCTGTTCTATATGGAACAGCGCGACCTGTACCAGGGCGACGGCGAGGCCCGCGCACGCATGCGCCCGCTGCAGGTGTTTGCCAACCCGGAGAAGTGGTTCGAACTGCAGGACGAAGTCGACAGCCCGCTGAGCGACCTCGACGTGATCCTGATGCGCAAGGACCCGCCGTTCGACATGGAGTTCGTCTACTCCACCTACCTGCTGGAGCAGGCCGAACGCGCTGGCGTGCTGATCGTCAACAAGCCGCAGAGCCTGCGCGACTGCAATGAAAAGCTGTTCGCCACGCTGTTCCCACAATGCACGCCGCCGACCGTGGTCAGCCGCCGCGCCGACGTGCTGCGTGAATTTGCCGCCAAGCACGGTGATGTGATCCTCAAGCCGCTGGACGGCATGGGCGGCACCTCGATCTTCCGTCACCGCGCCGGCGACCCGAACCTGTCGGTGATCCTCGAAACCCTGACTGCCCTGGGCACCCAGCAGATCATGGGCCAGGCCTACCTTCCAGCGATCAAGGACGGCGACAAGCGCATCCTGATGATCGACGGCGAGCCGGTGGATTACTGCCTGGCGCGCATCCCGGCAGCCGGCGAGACTCGGGGCAACCTGGCGGCCGGTGGCCGTGGTGAAGCGCGGCCGTTGTCGGACAAGGATCGCTGGATTGCTGCGCAAGTGGGTCCGACCCTGCGGGAAAAGGGACTGCTGTTTGTAGGCCTGGACGTGATCGGTGAGCACCTGACCGAAATCAACGTCACCAGCCCGACCTGCATCCGCGAGATCGACAACGCGTTCGGCACCAATATCGGCGAAATGCTGATGGCCGCCATCGAGCGCAAGCTACAAGCCAAGTGACATAGAACAGCCGGACACAAACCAACATTGCGTTATCATGCGCCACCTGTGAAACGCGCGATGTTGGTTCCTTTGTCATGACACTCCCGTCCGATCTGCCCCCCGAACTCTCCCACAGCGGCGTGCGCCCGGCTGATCGGCTCGGATTTACCCTCTTTCTCGCGGCGTTGATTCACCTGGCCCTGCTCCTTGGCGTGGGCTTCACGATGGTCGAGCCCAAGCAGATCACCCGCACCCTGGAAATCACCCTCGCCACGTTCAAGAGCGAAAAGGCGCCCGAAAAAGCCGACTTTCTCGCCCAGGACAACCAGCAAGGCAGCGGCACCCTGGACAAGAAAGCGGTGCCCAAGACCACCGAAGTGGCGCCGTTCCAGGACAACAAGGTGAATAAGGTCACCCCGCCACCGACGCCCAAGCCCGAGGTCAAGCAGGCTGCACCCAAGGCCACTGTGACCACCGTGGCCCCCAAGCCGCAAAAAGCCCCGACCCAGCCGGAAAAAGCCAAGACCGAGCCAAAACCCGAGCCCGCCAAACCGGCGCCGACTTTCGACAGCTCGCAGTTGTCCGACCAGATCTCCAGCCTCGAAGCCGAACTGGCCAACGAACAACAGCTCTATGCCAAGCGCCCGCGCATCTACCGCCTGAACGCGGCCTCGACCATGCGCGACAAGGGCGCCTGGTATAAGGACGAGTGGCGCAAGAAGGTCGAGCGCATCGGCAACCTCAACTACCCGGACGAAGCCCGGCGCCAGCAGATCTATGGCAATTTGCGCTTGCTGGTGTCGATCAACCGCGATGGTTCGTTATATGAAGTGCAGGTGCTGGAGTCGTCCGGCCAACCGCTGCTGGACCAGGCCGCCCAACGCATCGTGCGCCTGGCCGCACCGTTTGCGCCGTTTACCGGCGACTTGAACGACATCGACCGCCTGGAAATCATCCGCACCTGGAAGTTCGCCAAAGGCGACCGCCTCTCCAGCAACTGACTGCCGACAGATCGTTCCCACGCTCTGCGTGGTAACGCCCCCCCGGACGCTCCGCGTCCCGCTACAAAGGCGTGACGCAGAGCGTCACAGGATGCATTCCCACGCAGAGCGTGGGAATGATCTTCCAACGCGCGGCTTGTCAGTTCGCCCCTCCAACGCCACACTAGCGGACATGAAAAACGTCAGCCCGACCTACCTCAAGCACCAATTCCTGATCGCCATGCCCCACATGGCCGACCCGAACTTTGCGCAGACCTTGACCTACATCGTCGAGCACACGGCCAATGGTGCCATGGGGTTGGTGGTGAACCGCCCGCAAGACCTGAACCTGGCGGATATTCTTGAGCAACTGCGCCCCGAGATCGACCCGCCGGCCCGTTGCCAGCATGTGCCGATCTACATCGGCGGGCCGGTGCAGACCGATCGCGGCTTTGTGCTGCACCCCACCGGGCGGAAGTTCCAGGCCACGGTAGACCTTGACGGCGTGTCGCTGTCCACCTCCCAGGACGTGCTGTTCGCCATCGCCGACGGCGTCGGCCCCGAGCAAAGCGTGATCACCCTCGGTTATGCCGGCTGGGAAGCCGGGCAACTGGAAGCGGAACTGGCCAGCAACGCCTGGCTGAGCTGCCCGTTTGACGCCGATATCCTGTTCAACACCCCCGTCGAACTGCGCCTGGAGGCAGCGGCCGCCAAGCTGCGCGTCAACCTCAACCTGCTGACCAGCCAGGCGGGGCACGCCTGATGGCTTTGCGTTTGATCCTCGGGTTCGACTACGGCACCAAACAGATCGGCGTAGCGGTCGGCCAGGTCATCACCGGCCAGGCCCGCGAGCTGTGCACCCTGAAAGCCCAGAACGGCATACCCGACTGGAACCAGGTCGAAGCCCTGATCAAGGAGTGGAAGCCCGACGCCGTGGTGGTCGGCCTGCCCCTGAACATGGACGGCACCCCCAGCGACATGTGCCTGCGCGCCGAAAAATTCGCCCGACGCCTCAATGGCCGCTACAACCTGCCCTTCTATACCCACGATGAACGCCTCACCACCTTTGAAGCCAAAGGAGAACGCAAAGGCCGTGGCGGGCAGAAGGGCAGTTACCGCGACAACCCCGTCGACGCCATCGCCGCCGCCTTGCTGCTGCAAGGTTGGCTGGATGAAAACACCGCTTTATTTGAATCCTGACTGACGCGGCTTGCCGCGTCTTTTTACGTTTGAGCCCAGACCTTGCCTGCGCCAAGGCCTTGAAGGAGCCACCATGAGCTTGCCGAACCCTGCCGAACTGATCAGCCAGATGGCCACAAGCCTCACGGCCCATCTGCAACACCGCGCCATCAGCGAGCCACGCTTCATCGGCATTCGCACCGGCGGTGTGTGGGTCGCCCAGGCATTGCTGGAAGAACTGGGCAGCGATTCGCCCCTGGGCACCCTGGACGTGTCCTTCTACCGCGACGACTTCAGCCAGAACGGCCTGCACCCGCAAGTACGCCCGTCGGCCCTGCCGTTCGAAATCGAAGGCCAACACCTGGTGCTGATCGACGACGTGCTGATGAGCGGGCGCACGATCCGCGCCGCCATGAACGAACTGTTCGACTACGGCCGCCCGGCCAGCGTGACGCTGGTGTGCCTGCTGGACCTGGACGCTGGCGAATTGCCGATCAGCCCGGATGTGGTCGGCGCCACGCTGTCGCTTGCCCCCCACCAGCGGGTAAAATTGTCCGGTCCCACGCCGCTCGAACTCGAACTGCAAGACCTCGCCCTTTAAACCCCTTGTAAAGAGTCCCCGCGATGACGCCTCTAGATGCCAAGCGCCCGCTGCAGCTCAATGCTCAGGGTCAGTTGCAACACTTTTTGTCCCTCGACGGTTTGCCCCGCGAACTGCTCACCGAAATCCTCGACACCGCCGACTCGTTCCTCGAAGTCGGTGGCCGCGCGGTGAAGAAGGTCCCGCTGCTGCGCGGCAAGACCATCTGCAATGTGTTCTTCGAGAACTCCACCCGCACCCGCACCACCTTTGAACTGGCGGCCCAACGGCTGTCGGCCGACGTGATCACGCTGAACGTGTCCACCTCGTCGGCCAGCAAGGGCGAAACCCTGCTCGACACCCTGCGCAACCTCGAAGCCATGGCTGCCGACATGTTTGTGGTACGCCACGGCGACTCCGGCGCCGCGCACTTCATCGCCGAGCACGTGTGCCCGCAGGTGGCGATCATCAACGGCGGCGATGGCCGTCACGCCCACCCGACCCAGGGCATGCTCGACATGCTCACCATCCGTCGGCACAAGGGCAGCTTTGAAAACCTTTCGGTGGCCATCGTCGGCGACATCCTGCACTCGCGGGTCGCACGCTCGAACATGCTCGCCCTGAAAACCCTGGGTTGCCCGGACATCCGCGTGATCGCGCCAAAAACCCTGCTGCCGGTGGGTATCGAGCAGTACGGCGTGAAGGTCTACACCGACATGGCTGAAGGCCTCAAGGATGTGGACGTAGTGATCATGCTGCGCCTGCAACGCGAGCGCATGTCCGGTGGCCTGCTGCCAAGCGAAGGCGAGTTCTACCGTCTGTTCGGCCTGACCACCGCACGTTTGGCCGGCGCCAAGCCGGATGCCATCGTGATGCACCCGGGCCCGATCAACCGTGGCGTGGAGATTGAGTCGGCGGTGGCCGACGGTCCGCAATCGGTGATCTTGAACCAGGTCACCTACGGCATCGCCATCCGCATGGCCGTGCTGTCCATGGCCATGAGCGGGCAAACCGCGCAACGTCAATTCGAGCAGGAGAACGCCCAGTGAAGCTCAGCATCCTCGGCGCCCGCGTCATCGATCCGGCCAGTGGCCTGGATCAAGTTACCGATCTGCACCTGGAAGCCGGCAAGATCATCGCCATCGGCGCTGCGCCCGCAGGTTTCAACGCGCTTGAGACCATCGACGCCAAAGGCCTGGTGGCCGCGCCTGGCCTGGTGGACCTCAACGTCGCCCTGCGCGAGCCAGGCTACAGCCGCAAAGGCAGCATCATCAGCGAAACCCGCGCCGCAGCAGCCGGCGGCGTGACCAGCCTGTGCTGCCCGCCGCACACCAAGCCGATCCTCGACACCTCGGCGGTGACCGAGCTGATCCTCGACCGCGCCCGTGAAGCCGGCAATTGCAAAGTGTTCCCCATCGGTGCCCTGAGCAAAGGCCTGGAAGGCGAACAACTCGCCGAACTGATCGCCCTGCGCGACGCCGGTTGCGTGGCCTTCGGCAACGGCCTGGAAAGCTTTCGCAGCACCCGCACCCTGTGCCGCGCCCTGGAATACGCGGCCACCTTCGACCTGACGGTGATCTTCCACTCCCAGGACCGCGACCTGGCCGAAGGCGGCCTGGCCCATGAAGGCGCCGTGGCCAGCTTCCTCGGCCTGCCGGGCATCCCCGAGACCGCCGAGACCGTGGCCCTGGCCCGCGACCTGCTGCTGGTGGAACAAAGCGGCGTGCGCGCGCACTTCAGCCAACTGACCAGCGCCCGCGGTGTGGCCCTGATCGCCCAGGCCCAGGCCCGTGGCTTGCCGGTGACGGCGGATGTGGCGTTGTATCAGCTGATTCTGACGGACGAGGCGCTGATCGACTTCTCCAGCCTGTACCACGTGCAGCCACCGCTGCGCACCCGTGCAGACCGCGACGGTTTGCGGGCGGCGGTTAAATCCGGTGTGGTCTCGGCGATTTCCAGCCACCACCAGCCCCACGAACGGGATGCCAAGCTGGCGCCGTTTGGCGCGACAGAGCCGGGGATCAGCAGTGTTGAGCTGTTGTTGCCGTTGGCGATGACGTTGGTGGAAGAAGGTCTGCTGGACTTGCCGACGCTACTGGCACGTCTGAGCGCTGGCCCGGCCGAGGCGTTGCGCCTGCCAGCAGGCAAGCTGGCAGTGGGTGCGGCAGCGGACGTGGTGCTGTTTGACCCGGCCAGCTCCACCGTGGCGGGCGAGCATTGGCTGTCGAAGGGCGAAAACTGCCCTTTCATCGGCCATAGCCTGCCGGCGGCGGTGCGTTACACCCTGGTCGATGGCCGGATCACCTACCAGGCCTGACAAGTCCCACATTCAAATGTGATCGTTCCCACGCTCAGCGTGGGAATGCATCCTGTGGCGCTCTGCGCCACGCTTTCAAGAGCGGACGCAGAGCGTCCAAAGCGGCGTTCCCACGCGGAGCGTGGGAACGATCATCAGCGGCCGCCATTGCGCTCGGCATTGCGGATCGAAATCTGCGTATTCAACGTCCAGAAGTCATACAGCACCCCCACCAGGAACAAACCGCCGGTCAGCAGGTAGATCAGGCCGGTGATCCATTTGCCCTGGTACATGCGGTGCACACCGAACACCCCCAGGAACGTCAACAGAATCCAGGCCACGTTGTATTCGATGGGCCCGGCGGTAAACCGCAGGTCGGCTTCACGGTCCATGGCCGGGATCAGGAACAGGTCGATCAGCCAGCCAATGCCCAGCAGGCCGAAGGTGAAAAACCAGATCGTGCCGGTCACCGGTTTGCCGTAATAGAAGCGGTGCGCGCCGGTAAATCCAAAAATCCAGAGCAGGTAACCGATCACCTTACTGTGCGTGTCGTGCTGCGAAACATCTTGCCGATAGGTGTTCATGGCGTACCTCTTTTGCCTCGATAGATAAATATTTTCATTTTCTTTGTGACTTTTTTACGGGCGCCCGACGTGTGGCCGATGGTATCTTCCCTCCCGCAAAGCCTTATGCCACCTGACTTGTGTAGGACAATTGCGGCGATTCGTCGCGTTTTTGCTGACTTTGACCCCAAGGTTCAATCGACAAACGGCCTTATAACGACACAAAAAGCTGTTATAAAGTTGCGCGCAAACCAAAAAGAGCCACGCCTAATGCGACCATTTTTCAAGACATGGCTAACCATTTGCCTATTAATGCCACTGGCCGCCCACGCCACCAATCGTGAGCAACGACTTCCGAACGTTAATGGTTTCACCCCTAAAGTTCACAGCACACCCGGCACCAGCAAAGCGGTCAAACTGACCGTCAACCGCCCGACTCAACTGAGCAAGGCCCACGCTAACGGCCTGGTCGGCGTCAACACCAAGCAAAGCAGCAATGTCCTCAGCCGCGCCGTCAACGTGCTCGGTACCCCTTATCGTTGGGGCGGCAGCAGCCCAAGTAAAGGGTTCGATTGCAGCGGCTTGGTGAAATATGCGTTTAACGACGTTGCCGCAGTAGACCTGCCGCGCACTTCCAATGCCATGGCCGCCGGCCACGGGCAGAAGGTTGATCGCAAGGACTTGAAGCCGGGCGACCTGTTGTTCTTCAAACTGAAGAGCCGCCAGGTCAACCACGTTGCCATCTACCTGGGCAACGACCGCTTTATCCACGCACCGCGTCGCGGCAAGTCGGTGAGCATCGACACGCTGAAGAAACCGTTCTGGAACAAGAACTACGTGATTGCCAAGCGCGTTTTGCCGAAAGAGCAGAACAACCTGCGGGTTGTGCAACGCTGATCAGCCCCCGATCGTTCCCACGCTCCGCGTGGGGACGCATCCTGTGACGCTCTGCGTCACGACCTTTAAGAGCGGACGCGGAGCGTCCAGGGCGGCATTCCCACGCGGAGCGTGGGAGCGATCAGATGTCTGTGGGCACCCTCGCCCTCTCCCGCGCATCCTCCCGGCTGACTAGCCCCTCGCCCACCAGCGCCTTCAAGCTCATATCCAGCGTCTTCATGCCCAACGCCCCGCCGGTCTGGATCGCCGAGACCAGCTGCGCCACCTTGTCCTCACGAATCAAATTGCGAACCGCCGGTGTGCCCAGCATGATCTCGTGAGCCGCCACGCGCCCGCCGCCGAGTTTTTTCACCAGCACCTGGGACACCACCGCCTGCAACGACTCCGCCAGCATCGAGCGGACCATGGCCTTTTCCCCTGCCGGAAACACATCCACCAGCCGATCCACGGTCTTGGCCGCCGATGCGGTGTGCAGGGTGCCAAAGACCAGGTGTCCGGTCTCTGCTGCCGTCAGGGCCAGGCGGATGGTTTCCAGGTCGCGCAGCTCGCCCAGCAGAATCACATCCGGGTCTTCCCGCAGCGCCGAGCGCAACGCCGCCGAAAAGCTGTGGGTATCACGGTGCACCTGGCGCTGGTTGATCAGCGCGTTTTTTGGCCTGTGGATAAATTCGATGGGGTCTTCCAGGGTGAGGATGTGCTGGCGCCGATGCTGATTGAGGTAGTCGATCATCGCCGCCAGGGTGGTGGACTTGCCCGAACCGGTCGGCCCGGTGACCAGCACCAGGCCACGGGGCAGTTGGGCGATACGCTGGAAGACTTCCCCCAGGCCCAGGCTTTGCAGGCTCTGGACCTCATGGGGAATGGTGCGAAACACCGCGCCCATGCCGCGATCCTGCTGGAACACATTCACCCGGAACCGCGCCACGCCCGGCAGCTCGAAGGCAAAATCCGTTTCAAGAGATGTTTCGAAATCCTTTTGCTGGTGTTGATTGAGCAAAGGGCTGAGCAGATCCGCCACCTGGGGCGCAGACAGCACCGGCCAATCCAGCGGCCAGACCTCGCCATCCACACGCAGCATCGGCGCCAGGCCAGCCGACAAATGCAGGTCGGACGCGCCACGACGTACGCCTGCCGTCAGCAGTTCAGTGATATCCATAGGGCTTTCCATTTCCAGTAGAATGCCGCGGACTCCATGTCCACGGGCGCATCTTGAATGTCCACGATAGCAGACAACATCGAGCTGGTTAGCCAGCGTATCCGCGCCGCCGCCGACGCCGCCCAGCGTGACGCAAACAGCGTCCACCTGCTGGCCGTGAGCAAGACCAAACCCGCCCAGGCCGTGCGTGAAGCCTACGCCGCCGGGATGCGCGATTTTGGCGAAAACTATCTGCAGGAAGCCTTGGGCAAACAGGCCGAATTAACCGACCTGCCCTTGAGTTGGCACTTCATCGGCCCCATTCAATCGAACAAGACGCGCGCTATCGCCGAGAACTTCGCTTGGGTGCATTCCGTGGAACGCCTGAAAATCGCACAACGCCTGTCCGAACAACGCCCGGCTGACCTGCCACCGCTGAACATCTGCATCCAGGTCAACGTCAGTGGCGAAGCCAGCAAGTCCGGCTGTACGCCCGCCGACCTGCCGGCCCTGGCCCAGGCGATCAGTGCCCTGCCGCGCTTGCAACTGCGGGGTTTGATGGCGATTCCCGAGCCGACTGAAGATCGTGCCGCGCAAGATGCAGCCTTTGCCACCGTGCGTGAGCTGCAAGCCGGTTTGAATCTGCCGCTCGACACACTTTCCATGGGCATGAGCCACGACCTTGAGTCAGCCATCGCCCAAGGCGCCACCTGGGTGCGGATCGGTACTGCACTGTTTGGCGCCCGCGACTACGGCCAGCCGTGAAATGGCTGACTTTTCACTGAATAAGGACCTGTCATGAGCAACACGCGTATTGCCTTTATCGGCGCCGGTAACATGGCGGCCAGCCTGATCGGTGGCCTGCGGGCCAAGGGCCTGGATGCCACGCAGATCCGCGCCAGCGACCCGGGTGCCGACACCCGCGCCCGCGTCAGCGCCGAGCACGGTATCGAAACCTTCGCCGACAACGCCGAAGCCATCCAGGGCGTCGATGTGATCGTGCTGGCGGTCAAGCCGCAGGCCATGAAAGCCGTGTGCGAAAGCCTGCGCCCGAGCCTGCAACCGCAGCAACTGGTGGTGTCCATCGCCGCTGGCATTACCTGCGCCAGTATGAACAACTGGCTCGGCGCCCAGCCGATCGTGCGCTGCATGCCCAACACCCCGTCGCTGCTGCGCCAGGGCGTGAGCGGCCTGTACGCCACCGCCGAAGTCAGCGCCGCACAACGGGATCAAGCCCAGGAACTGCTGTCCGCCGTGGGCATCGCCCTGTGGCTGGAAACCGAGCAGCAACTGGATGCGGTCACCGCCGTGTCCGGCAGCGGCCCGGCGTATTTCTTCCTGCTGATCGAAGCCATGACCGCCGCCGGCGTGAAGCTGGGCTTGCCGCAGGAAATCGCCAAACAGCTGTCGGAACAAACCGCACTGGGCGCAGCAAAAATGGCCGTGACCAGCGACGTCGACGCCGCCGAACTGCGCCGCCGTGTGACCTCGCCGGGCGGCACCACGCAAGCCGCCATCGAATCCTTCCAGGCCGGGGGCTTTGAAGCCCTGGTGGAAACAGCACTGGGTGCCGCAGCACATCGTTCGGCGGAAATGGCCGAGCAGCTGGGCAAATAAAGAGTCGTCCCAATCAAGGAATCAAACATGCTTGGCCTTAATGACGCGCTTATTTTCATCATCCAGACCCTCGGCAGCCTGTACCTGCTGATCGTGCTGATGCGTTTTATCCTGCAACTGGTGCGGGCGAACTTCTACAACCCGCTGTGCCAATTCGTGGTCAAGGCCACCCAGCCGCTGCTCAAGCCGCTGCGCCGGATCGTGCCGAGTATGTTCGGCCTGGACATGTCGTCGCTGGTGCTGGCGCTGCTGCTGCAGATCGTGCTGTTTGCCGTGGTGCTGTTGCTCAAGGGCTTCCTGCCCTACACCGTGCTGCTGTTGCCATGGGCGCTGATCGGTATCTTCTCGCTGTTTTTGAAGATCATCTTCTGGTCGATGATCATCAGCGTGATCCTGTCCTGGGTCGCACCGGGCAGCCGCAGCCCTGGCGCCGAGCTGGTGTACCAGATCACCGAGCCGGTGCTGGCGCCGTTCCGCCGCTTGATCCCGAACCTGGGCGGCCTGGACATCTCGCCGATCTTCGCGTTTATCGCGATCCAGCTGATCCAGGGCTGGGTGATCCCGTACCTGGCTGACTTTGCAGCAATGCCCAAAATGCTGTTCGGGCTGATCTGACCCGCTGATCGTTCCCACGCTCCGCGTGGGAATGCAGCCTGGACGCTCTGCGTCCCATCGCGTGACGCAGAGCGTCACAAGCGGCGTTCCCACGCAGAGCGTGGGAACGATCGGCCGGGAAGGGTTTGCTTGCCGCTATCGGCCCCGCTCTTTAGACTTACGCCTCATTTAAACGAGAGCAGGGTCGATGCCAGCTGCCTTCCCCCCCGATTCTGTTGGACTGGTCGTGCCCCAAGTGGCGCACTTCAGCGAACCGCTGGCCTTGGCCTGTGGCCGTTCGCTGCCTGCCTATGACCTGATTTACGAAACCTACGGCCAACTGAACGCCACGGCCAGCAACGCCGTGCTGATCTGCCACGCCCTGTCCGGCCATCATCACGCCGCCGGTTTCCATTCTGCCGACGACCGTAAACCTGGTTGGTGGGACAGCTGCATCGGCCCCGGCAAGCCCATCGACACAGACAAGTTCTTTGTGGTCAGCCTGAACAACCTCGGCGGCTGCAACGGTTCCACCGGCCCCAGCAGCCTCAACCCGGAAACCGGCAAGCCGTTCGGCGCCGACTTCCCGGTGCTCACCGTGGAAGACTGGGTGCACAGCCAGGCGCGCCTGGCCGACCTGCTGGGCATTAACCAGTGGGCCGCCGTGATCGGTGGCAGCCTGGGCGGCATGCAGGCCCTGCAATGGACCATCACTTACCCGGACCGCGTGCGCCATTGCCTGGCCATCGCCTCGGCACCGAAGTTGTCGGCGCAGAACATCGCCTTCAACGAAGTGGCGCGCCAGGCGATCCTCACCGACCCCGAGTTCCACGGCGGTTCGTTCCAGGAAGCCGGGGTGATCCCCAAGCGTGGCCTGATGCTGGCTCGGATGGTCGGGCACATCACCTACCTGTCCGATGACTCCATGGGCGAAAAATTCGGCCGTGGCCTCAAGAGCGAGAAGCTCAACTACGACTTCCACAGCGTCGAGTTCCAGGTGGAAAGCTACCTGCGTTATCAGGGCGAGGAGTTCTCCGGGCGTTTCGACGCCAACACCTACCTGCTGATGACCAAGGCCCTGGACTACTTCGACCCGGCCGCCAACCACGACGACGACCTGGCAAAAACCTTCGAAGGCGCCACGGCCAAGTTCTGCGTGATGTCGTTCACCACCGACTGGCGCTTCTCGCCAGCGCGCTCGCGTGAACTGGTGGATGCCCTGATGGCCGCACGCAAAGACGTCTGCTACCTGGAGATCGACGCTCCGCAAGGCCACGACGCCTTCCTGATCCCGATCCCGCGCTACCTGCAAGCGTTCAGCAACTACATGAACCGAATCGTATTGTGAGAAAGCCATGAGAGCCGACCTGGACATCATCCAAGACTGGATCCCCGCCGGCAGCCGCGTGCTCGACCTGGGCTGCGGCGATGGCGAACTGCTGAGCTGGCTGCGGGACAACAAGCAAGTCACCGGCTACGGCCTGGAAAACGACCCGGACAACATCGCCCAGTGCGTGGCCAAGGGCATCAACGTGATCGAGCAGGACCTGGACAAGGGCCTGGGCAACTTTGCCAGCAACAGCTTCGATATCGTGGTGATGACCCAGGCCCTGCAAGCGGTGCACTATCCGGATCGCATCCTCGACGAAATGCTGCGCGTCGGCCGCCAGTGCATCATCACCTTCCCCAACTTCGGGCATTGGCGTTGCCGTTGGTACCTGGCCACCAAGGGCCGCATGCCGGTCTCGGATTTCCTGCCGTACACGTGGTACAACACGCCCAACATCCACTTCTGCACCTTCGAAGACTTCGAAGCCCTGTGTGGCGAACGCGAAGCCAAGGTGATCAACCGCCTTGCCGTCGATCAACAGCACCGCCACGGCTGGGCGAGTAAACTATGGCCCAACCTGTTGGGCGAAATTGGTATCTACCGGGTCAGCAGCCCTGGCCTGACCGACCACAAGATTGCCGTCTAATCATTTTCAAGAGGGATGATCATGAGTCGCTTGGCTATTTTTCTATTGACCGCGTGCCTGGGCACCAGCGCCATCGCAGCGGACTCTATCGACGCTAACCGCAAGAAAGACTTCGGTGACATCACCGTTCACTACAACACCTTCACCTCCAGCTTCCTGCCACCGGAAACCGCCCAGAAGATCGGCGTGGTGCGCAGCAAGGAGAAGGGCCTGATCAACGTGACCGTGATCAAGGGCGTTGCCCCAGTAGCGGCGCAAGTGACCGGCACCATCAAGGACCTGGGCGGCAAGAGCGAGGTCCTGACCTTCAAGCAGATTACCGAGAAAAGCGGGGTCAGTTACCTCGCGCCCTACTCCGTCACGCAGCGTGAATACAAGACGTTTACCATCAACGTTGAAACCGGCGGCAAAGCCCATAGCTTCCAATTCAACCAAGAACAGTTCCCGGCCGAATGATGAAACTCACCCAACTCGTACTGGCCAGCCATAACGCCGGCAAACTCAAGGAACTGCAGGCCATGCTCGGCGAATCGGTGCAATTGCGCTCGATTGGCGAGTTCAGCCAGGTAGAGCCGGAAGAAACCGGCCTGTCGTTCGTCGAGAACGCCATCCTCAAGGCGCGCAATGCTGCACGCATCTCCGGCCTGCCGGCGCTGGCCGACGACTCGGGTTTGGCGGTGGACTTCCTCGGCGGCGCACCGGGTATCTATTCGGCGCGTTATGCCGATGGCAAGGGCGACGCGGCCAACAACGCCAAGCTGCTGGACGCCCTCAAGGACGTGCCGGACGCCGAGCGTGGCGCGCAGTTCGTCTGCGTGC
The DNA here is from genome assembly GCF_055407965.1 of Pseudomonas sp. B611. Classification (NCBI taxonomy): domain Bacteria; kingdom Pseudomonadati; phylum Pseudomonadota; class Gammaproteobacteria; order Pseudomonadales; family Pseudomonadaceae; genus Pseudomonas; species Pseudomonas sp. B611. The sequence goes on along the minus strand of NZ_JBUZST010000002.1, from coordinate 543,428 downwards.
TGGCCCTGGTGCGCCACGCCGACGACCCGTTACCGATTCTGTGCGAAGGCCTGTGGCACGGGCGCATCCTGCATGCGGCCAGCGGTGAGCATGGCTTTGGCTACGACCCGCTGTTCTGGGTGCCGGAGCGCAATGTCTCCAGCGCCGAACTGAGCCCGGCCGACAAGAACCAGATCAGCCACCGCGCCCGCGCAATGGATTTGCTGCGCCAACGCCTGAGCCTGAAATGACCCAAAACACCTCTGCGCAGCCGCTGATCCACGGCGGCGCGCAAACTCCACGGGCGGCCCTGCCCCTGCTGCCGCCCCTGGCGCTGTACATCCACATTCCGTGGTGCGTGCGCAAATGCCCTTACTGCGACTTCAACTCCCACACCGCCAGCAAAGTGCTGCCGGAGGAAGAGTATGTGGACGCGCTGCTGGCCGACCTCGATCAAGACCTGCACGCCGTTTACGGTCGCGAACTGAGTTCGATCTTCTTCGGTGGCGGCACGCCGAGCCTGTTCAGTGCGGCGGCCCTGGGCCGCTTGCTCAAGGGCGTGGAAGCGCGCATCCCGTTTGCCGGCGATATCGAGATCACCCTGGAAGCCAACCCCGGCACCTTCGAACAAGAGAAGTTCGTGGCGTACCGCAAGCTGGGGATCAACCGCCTGTCCATCGGCATCCAGAGTTTCCAGCAGGAAAAACTCGAGGCCCTGGGCCGCATCCACAATGGCGACGAAGCCGTACGCGCGGCGGGCATGGCGCGCCAGGCCGGGTTCGACAACTTCAACCTGGACCTGATGCACGGCTTGCCCGATCAGTCCCTGGACGACGCCCTGAGCGACCTGCGCCAGGCCATCGCGCTGAAGCCGACGCATTTGTCGTGGTACCAGCTGACCCTGGAACCCAACACGGTGTTCTGGAACCAGCCGCCTGCGCTGCCGGAAGACGACACGTTGTGGGACATCCAGGAAGCCGGCCAGGCGCTACTTGCCGAGCATGGTTACGCGCAATACGAAGTGTCAGCCTATGCCCAACCGGGTCGCCCGGCGCGGCACAACCTGAACTACTGGAGCTTTGGCGACTTTATCGGCATCGGCGCCGGCGCTCACGGCAAGCTCAGCCATCCGGACGGGCGCATCGTGCGCACCTGGAAGACCCGCGCACCGAAGGACTACCTCAACCCGGCGAAAAACTTCCAGGCCGGCGCGAAAGAACTGACCAATGAGGAGCTGCCGTTCGAGTTCCTGATGAACGCCTTGCGCCTGACCGAAGGCGTCGAAGCCAAGCTGTACGCCGAGCGCACCGGCCTGGACCTGGCCAGCCTGGATGAAGGCCGTCGCGAGGCCGAACAAAGTGGCTTAATGCAGGTCGAACCGTCACGCCTGGCGGCGACCGACCGCGGGCAACTCTTTCTCAATGACCTGTTGCAGACGTTTTTGAGCTGAAGCTCTTAAGGAAATCGAATGGATTTGGTACTCGACCTGCTCGCCACCGTATCCCGCTGGAGCCGTAGCAACCTATCGGAAATCTCCCTGGCCCTGGTGGGCTGCTTGCTGGTGCTGTTTGGTGCCGACATCAAGGGCTGGGTCGAAGCCCGCCTGGGCAGCGTGGCCGGTGCGTTGCGCGTCCCGTTGATGGCGTTGCTGTGCATGATTGGCAGCGGTGCGGCGTTGATCTACGCCACGCCGTGGATTGTGCGGGGGTTGAGCCAGTTCAATAACTACAGCCTGGCGCCGGTGCTAGTGGTTGTATTGGTACTGATTGGCGTAGTCGCCGACCGCCGCTGACCCCGAGCACACCGAGAAGCAAATGTGGGAGCGGGCTTGCTCGCGAATGCGGAGTATCAGTCACTGAAGTTGTCGACTGATCCACCGCATTCGCGAGCAAGCCCGCTCCCACAGTTGATTGCATTTCAAATTTCTAGCTGGTTAAGCCAGCTTTTCGAACTTCAAATCCCACACCCCATGCCCGAGTCGCTCGCCGCGACGTTCGAACTTGGTGATCGGCCGCTCGGCCGGGCGCGGCACGCATTTGCCGTCTTCGGCCAGGTTGCGATAGCCAGGCGCTACATCCATCACTTCCAGCATGTATTCCGCATACGGTTCCCAGTCGGTGGCCATGTGCAGGATGCCGCCCACTTTCAGCTTGCTGCGCACCAGTTCCGCGAAGGAGGCCTGGACGATGCGGCGCTTGTGGTGACGGGATTTGTGCCATGGGTCCGGGAAGAACAGCATCAGGCGGTCGAGGCTGTTGTCGGCGATGCAGCGGTTGAGCACTTCAATCGCGTCGCAGTCGTAGACCCGCAGGTTGGTCAGGCCTTGCGTCAGCACGCCATTGAGCAGCGCGCCCACACCCGGGCGGTGCACTTCAACGCCGATGAAATCCTGCTCCGGCGCGGCCGCAGCCATTTCCAGCAGGGAGTGGCCCATGCCGAAGCCGATTTCCAGGGAACGCGGGGCCGAACGGCCGAACACCTGGTCGTAGTCCACCGGCGTATCCGCCAGCGGCAACACGAACAGCGGCGTACCTTGCTCCAGGCCCTTTTGCTGGCCTTCGGTCATGCGACCGGCGCGCATCACAAAACTCTTGATGCGGCGGTGCTTGGACTCGTCGCCCTCTTCCACGGTGTTCGGCGTTTCGTTTGATTCAGTCATCATGGCTCTTACTTGATCAGACCATCCAGCGGCGAAGAGGCGCTGGCGTAGAGTTTTTTCGGCATGCGCCCGGCGAGGTAGGCCAGGCGGCCTGCGACGATCGCATGTTGCATGGCTTCAGCCATCATGATCGGTTGCTGGGCGTGGGCGATGGCCGAGTTCATCAGCACCGCGTCGCAGCCCAGCTCCATGGCAATGGTCGCGTCGGAGGCAGTGCCCACGCCCGCATCCACCAGCACCGGGATCTTGGCTTCTTCGAGGATGATCTGCAGGTTGTACGGGTTGCAGATCCCCAGGCCGGAACCGATCAGGCCGGCCAGCGGCATCACGGCGATGCAGCCGATTTCTGCCAGTTGGCGGGCGATGATCGGGTCGTCGCTGGTGTAGACCATCACGTCGAAGCCTTCCTTGACCAGCGTCTCGGCGGCCTTGAGGGTTTCGATCACGTTGGGGAACAGGGTTTTCTGGTCGGCCAGCACTTCCAGCTTCACCAGGTTGTGGCCGTCGAGCAGCTCACGGGCCAGGCGGCAGGTGCGCACGGCTTCGATGGCGTCGTAGCAGCCGGCGGTGTTCGGCAGGAAGGTGTAGCGATCCGGCGACAGCACTTCGAGCAGGTTCGGCTCGCCTTCGATCTGGCCCAGGTTGGTGCGGCGCACGGCGAAGGTGACGATCTCGGCGCCCGAGGCTTCGATGGCCAGGCGGGTTTCTTCCATGTCGCGGTACTTGCCGGTGCCGACCAGCAGACGGGACTGGTAGGTACGACCGGCCAGGACGAAGGGCTTGTCGCTACGAACGATGCTCATGGGAAATCCTCGGAATGGGGTGAGGTTCTGCAGAATTCAGGAAGTTGCGCGACTAGCCGCCGCCGATGGCGTGGACCACTTCGATCTGGTCACCTTCGCTGAGCGCGGTCTCGGCGTGCAGGCTGCGCGGGACGATATCCAGGTTGAGCTCCACTGCGACGCGACGCCCGGTCAGGTCCAGGCGGGTCAGCAGGGCCGCAACGGTTTCACCGTCGGGCAGTTCAAAGGGTTCGCCGTTCAACTGAATGCGCATGCCGCGGGCCGCCATCGTTTTTAGGGGCCAGCATTCTAGCCCGATCAACGTGGCTGACCCAAGTCCCTTGGTCAGGCGGCTTGCAAGCGGAACGCCGCCAGGCCCAGCAGGAACCAGCCGAGCAGGAACGCCAGGCCGCCAAACGGAGTGATGATGCCGAGCTTGCTGATGCCGGTCATGGTCAGCACATACAGGCTGCCGGAGAACAGCAGGATGCCGACCACGAACGACACGCCTGCCCACGTGACCAAACGCCCCGGCAGGTGCGCCGCCAGCAGCGCCACGCCGAACAGGGCCAGGGTGTGCACCAGTTGGTAGGTGACGCCGGTGTGGAAGATCGCCAGGTATTCGGCGCTCAGGCGGTTTTTCAGGCCATGGGCGGCGAAGGCGCCAAGGGCGACACCGGTGAAGCCGAAAAAGGCCGCCAACATCAGAAAGCCACGCAGCATGAGGAACTCCAGTCACAAGGGGCAGGGTCTGTATAATGGCCCGCTCAACGGGTTCGGCCAAGCCATCTCTATGCTGCGTCTCCTCTTCAGTCGTTTTCTCAAAGTCGTGAAATGGTTTGCCATCGGCAGTGTCCTGCTGGTGCTGCTGTTGCGTGTCGTGCCGCCGCCGTTCACCGCGCTGATGGTAGAGCGCAAGATCGAATCCTGGTTCGACGGCGAGCCCATTGACCTGCAACGCACCTGGGTGCCGTGGGATGAGATCTCCGACGAGCTGAAAGTGGCGGTGATGGCCGGTGAAGACCAGCGCTTCCCGCAGCACTGGGGCTTTGACTTCGGCGCGATCCAGGCGGCGATCCTGCACAACGAGCGCGGCGGTTCGATTCGCGGCGCCAGCACCTTGAGCCAGCAGGTGTCGAAAAACCTGTTCCTGTGGGCCGGCCGCAGTTATCTGCGCAAAGGCCTGGAGGCCTGGTTTACCGCGCTGACCGAAATCCTGTGGCCCAAGCAGCGGATTCTTGAGGTGTACCTCAACAGCGTGGAATGGGATGAAGGCGTGTTTGGCGCAGAAGCGGCGGCGCGGCACCACTTTGGCGTGAGTGCCAAGGCGCTGTCCCGCCAACAGGCCAGCTATCTGGCGGCGGTGCTGCCCAACCCGCGGGTGTGGAGTGCCAGCCATCCGACGGCGTATGTGGCACGGCGCGCGGCGTGGATTCGTCAGCAGATGAGTCAGTTGGGGGGTGATGGCTACTTGCTTGAGCTCAACAACGCCCGCAAAGCCCCCTGGTCCGACTGACACAACACAGAAACAAATGTGGGAGCGGGCTTGCTCGCGAAAGCGGTGTATCAGTCAACATTTCTGGCGACTGAGACTCCGTCTTCGCGAGCAAGCCCGCTCCCACATTTCGATCGTGTTGGTTTCGAAACCCGCGCTTTAGGCAGCGATCGACAGTTTCAGCTTGTTCATCGCGCTCTTCTCAAGCTGACGAATCCGCTCGGCCGACACGTTGTACTTCTGCGCCAGGTCGTGCAGCGTGGCTTTGTCTTCTGCCAGCCAACGCTGGTAGAGGATGTCACGGCTGCGGTCGTCCAGCACTTCCAGCGCTTCGTGCAGGTTGTGGTTGGAGTTGTCGCTCCAGTCCGCATCCTCCAGTTGACGCGCCGGGTCGTAGCGGTGGTCTTCCAGGTAGTTGGCCGGCGATTGGAAGGCGCTGTCGTCATCCGCTTCGGCGGCTGGGTCGAAGGCCATGTCATGGCCGGTCAGGCGGCTTTCCATCTCGCGCACTTCACGGGGCTCCACGCCGAGGCTTTCGGCCACGCGGTGGACTTCCTCGTTGTTCAGCCACGCCAGGCGTTTTTTCTGGCTGCGCAGGTTGAAGAACAGTTTGCGCTGGGCCTTGGTGGTCGCGACTTTCACGATGCGCCAGTTGCGCAGGATGAACTCGTGGATTTCCGCCTTGATCCAGTGCACGGCAAACGACACCAGACGCACGCCCATTTCAGGGTTGAAGCGTTTCACCGCCTTCATCAGGCCGACGTTGCCTTCCTGGATCAGGTCAGCCTGCGCCAGGCCGTAGCCGCTATAGCTACGGGCGATATGTACAACAAAACGCAGGTGGGCGAGCACCATCTGCCGAGCCGCCCCCAAATCCTGCTCATAGTAGAGACTCTCGGCCAGTTCACGCTCCTGCTCGGGCGTCAGCAATGGAATGCTGTTGACCGTGTGCACATACGCCTCCAGGTTTGCACCTGGGACCAGAGCATAAGCAGGTTGCAAAGAAGTGGTCATACGAAACCTCCGACTTACATAACTCGTGCAGTTCAGCACTGCGAAAATTGACCGGGAACCGTAGGACAAGTTCCCTAAACCACTGATACGGTCAATACAAACGAAACCACATTAATCTGACATTAACTACTTCGGTGCCAGCTCGCGTAAATGACGAGCGACCGCAATCCAAGCACCGATATACCCCAACAGCACTGCGCCAAGCAAGAGACTCAGACCATCGGCTACCGGCACGCCCGCCAGGGCGAAATCACTGCCGTACAAGCCAGCCAGCCCGACAACCGCGTCGTTCAGCCAGTCCAAGCCAAATGCCAGCACGCCCCAGGACAAAATCCCGGCGCCGAAGCCATAAAGCGCGCCCATGTACAGAAAAGGCCGACGCACATAGCTGTCCGTGCCGCCGACCAGTTTAATCACTTCTATCTCGGTGCGACGGTTTTCAATATGAAGACGAATGGTATTACCTATCACCAAAAGTAATGCAGACACCAACAGCACCGTCAGGCCGAACACAAAGCGGTCACCCAGCTTGAGGATCGCCGCCAGGCGCTCCACCCAGACTAGATCAAGTTGCGCCTGTTGCACCTTGGGCATCTCTGCGAGTTTTTGTCGCAGGGCTTCCAATGCAGGTTTGTCGACTTCATTCGGCGTCACCAACACCACGCCCGGCAGCGGGTTCTGCGGCAGCTCCTTGAGCGCCTCGCCCAGGCCGGACTGTTGCTGGAACTCCTCAAGGGCCTGGTCGCGGCTGATGTACTCGGCATCCGCTACGCCCGGCAGGTTCTTGATGTCGTCACGCAGGCCTTCGCCTTCCTTGGTGCTGGCATCGATATTGAGGTACAGCGAAATCTGCGCCGCACGCTGCCAGGAACCGCCGAGGCGCTCCACATTGTTCAGCAGCAGCGACAAGCCCATCGGCAGGCTCAGGGCCACAGCCATCACCAGGCAGGTGAAAAAGCTGCCGATTGGCTGCTTGCCCAGGCGACGCAGGCTGTCCAGCAGGCTGGCGCGGTGGCTTTCGATCCAGGCGCGCAGCAGCGTGCCGAAATCCGGGCCGTCGTCTTCGTCGTGTTTTTTCTTTTTCTGCGGTTGCGGGTCGGCCGGTTTCGGCGCCACGCGTTCGGAGACTTTAGGGCTGCGGGTAGCACTCATACGCCAGCCTCCCCGTCACCGATCAGGCGGCCGCGTTGCAGGGTCAGCATGCGGTGGCGCATGCGGGCGATCAGCGCCAGGTCGTGACTGGCGATCAATACGCTGGTGCCCAGGCGGTTGATGTCTTCGAACACGCCCATGATTTCTGCGGCCAAACGCGGGTCGAGGTTACCGGTGGGTTCGTCCGCCAGCAGCAAGGCCGGGCGGTGGACGATGGCGCGGGCAATACCGACGCGCTGTTGCTGGCCGGTGGACAGGTCGCCGGGATAGAGGTCGGTCTTGTCCGACAGCGCCACGCGCTCCAGGGCCGAGTCCACGCGTTTGACGATCTCGGCCTTGGACAGCCCGAGGATCTGCAACGGCAGGGCAATGTTGTTGAACACCGTGCGATCGAACAGCAACTGGTGGTTCTGGAACACCACGCCGATCTGGCGGCGCAGGTACGGAATCTGCGCATTGCTGATGGTGGCCAGGTCCTGGCCGGCCAGCAGCAGTTTGCCGGTGGTCGGGCGTTCCATGGCCAGCAGCAGGCGCAACAAGGTACTTTTACCGGCGCCGGAGTGCCCGGTGACAAACAAGAATTCGCCGCGACGCACTCGAAAGCTCAGCTCATGCAAGCCCACATGCCCGTTGGCATAGCGTTTACCGACCTGTTCGAATCGAATCATGGACGCTCCCGCTCGGCGAAAAGTGCCTGGACAAAGGGTTCGGCTTCAAAGGTACGCAGGTCGTCGATACCTTCACCGACGCCGATATAACGAATGGGCAGGCCGAACTGCTTGGCCAGGGCGAAGATCACGCCGCCCTTGGCCGTGCCGTCGAGCTTAGTCAATGCCAGGCCGGTCAGTTGCACCGTCTGGTTGAATTGTTTGGCCTGGCTGATGGCGTTCTGCCCGGTGCCGGCGTCGAGCACCAGCAATACTTCGTGCGGGGCGTCTGCGTCGAGCTTGCCGATCACGCGGCGGACTTTCTTCAGCTCTTCCATCAAATTGTCTTTGGTGTGCAGGCGACCGGCGGTGTCGGCGATCAGCACATCAATGTTGCGCGCCTTGGCGGCTTGCACGGCATCGAAGATCACCGAGGCGGAATCGGCGCCCGTGTGCTGGGCGATCACCGGGATCTTGTTGCGCTCGCCCCACACTTGCAGCTGTTCTACCGCAGCGGCGCGGAAGGTGTCGCCCGCCGCCAGCATGACTTTCTTGCCTTCGGACTGCAGCTTCTTGGCCAGCTTGCCGATGGTGGTGGTCTTGCCGGCGCCGTTGACGCCCACGACCAGGATCACGAACGGCTTGTTCGGGGTGATCACCAGCGGTGCTTCCACCGGCTTGAGCATGGCGGCCAGCTCGGCTTGCAGGGATTTGTAGAGAGCGTCGGCGTCGGTCAACTGCTTGCGCGCGACCTTCTGCGTCAGGCTCTGGATGATCACGGCGGTGGCTTCGACGCCCACGTCGGCGGTGAGCAGACGGGTTTCGATGTCTTCCAGCAGCTCGTCATCAATGACCTTTTTGCCGAGGAACAGGCTGGCCATGCCTTCGCCGATGCTGGCGCTGGTCTTGCTCAGGCCTTGCTTGAGACGGGCGAAGAAGCCGGTCTTGCTGGTTTCGGCGGCAACCGGTTCGGGCTCAACCACAGCAGGAACGGCTGTTTCGACGACTGGCGCGGCTTCAACCACCACAGCCACCGGTTCAACCACGGCAGGGATCGGTGGTGCGACGTGTTCAGCCTGTACATCTTCAACCAGCGCCACCGGCTCTTCTGCCACGGGCAGCTCGGGCCATGGCTTGTGCTCTGGCTCTGGCTCTGGCTCAACGACTGGCGCCGGCTCGGCCTCAACCACCGGCTGCAACACCGGTTCAACCAGCGGCAACACCACTGGCGCCGGGGTCTCTACGACCGGTTCGGCTTCTACGATGGGCTCTGGGATAGGCTCAGGTTGAACCTGTGGCTGTTCGACGACGGTTTCCTGCGGCTTTTTGCGCAGCCATCCGAACAGGCCTTTCTTCTCGCCAGCCGCAGCTGGGGTCTTCTTGTCGTCGTTGGAACCAAACATGGAGGACGGCTATCTCAAGGTAGCGACGCGCCAGAGGGGCGCGTCGGTAAATAAAATTCGATGCGTAACAGACTGTTTTTTAGCCAGCTCGTTCATGCGCAACATCTTGTAAGGCCTAAATAGGGCCTTAACAGGACTGCCGCAGTGGCCGTCCGTAAATCCGACCAGTATCCTAGCACCTCCTCGCCCGCCGACGCTAAGACCAAGCGGGCAGCCCAACAGGTTTAAAAACGAATGAATGCTCTAGCCCGCCGCGCCGCAGGCCTGCTGTTCAGCACAGTTTGTCTGCCTCTTTCAGCCTTGGCTGCCGATCCACAACCCACCCATGAATTCACCCTGGATAACGGCCTCAAGGTCGTCGTACGCGAAGACCATCGCGCGCCAGTGGTGGTTTCCCAGGTCTGGTACAAGGTCGGTTCAAGCTACGAAACCCCGGGCCAGACCGGTTTGTCCCACGCCCTGGAACACATGATGTTCAAGGGCAGCGCCAAGGTCGGCCCAGGCGAAGCCTCGCTGATCCTGCGCGACCTGGGCGCCGAAGAGAACGCCTTCACCAGCGACGACTACACCGCCTACTACCAGGTGCTGGCCCGTGACCGCCTGGGCGTCGCCTTCGAACTCGAAGCCGACCGCATGGCCAGCCTGCGCCTGCCGGCCGACGAGTTCAGCCGCGAAATCGAGGTCATTAAAGAAGAACGCCGCCTGCGCACCGACGACAATCCCATGTCCAAAGCCTTCGAGCGCTTCAAGGCCATGGCCTTCCCGGCCAGCGGCTACCACACGCCAACCATCGGCTGGATGGCTGACCTGGAGCGCATGAAGGTCGAAGAGCTGCGCCACTGGTACCAAGCCTGGTACGTGCCGAACAACGCCACCCTGGTGGTGGTCGGCGACGTCACCCCGGACGAGGTGAAGAACCTGGCCCAGCGCTACTTCGGCCCGATCCCCAAGCGTGACGTGCCACCGGCCAAGGTGCCGATGGAGCTGGCCGAGCCCGGCGAACGCCTGCTGACCATGCGTGTACAGACCCAACTGCCCAGCGTGATCCTCGGTTTCAACGTGCCGGGCCTGGTCACCGCCGAAGACAAACGTTCGGTCCAGGCCCTGCGCCTGATCTCCGCCCTGCTGGATGGCGGCTACAGCGCACGTATCTCCGAGCAGCTGGAGCGCGGTGAAGAGCTGGTTTCCGCCGCCTCCACCAACTACGACGCCTACACCCGTGGTGACACCTTGTTCACCCTGTCGGCCACGCCGAACCAGCAGAAGAAAAAGACCATCGCCCAAGCCGAAGCCGGCCTGTGGCGCCTGCTGGACGAACTCAAGGCCAAGCCACCCACCGCCGCCGAGCTGGAACGCATCCGCGCCCAGGTCATTGCCGGCCTGGTCTACCAGCGTGATTCCATCACCAGCCAGGCCACGGCCATCGGCTCGCTGGAAACCGTCGGCCTGTCCTGGAAGCTGATGGACACCGAGCTTGCCGACCTGCAAAGCGTGACCCCGGAAGATATCCAGAAAGCCGCGCGCACCTACTTCACCCGCGAACGCCTCAGCGTCGCCCATGTCCTGCCTGAGGAGACCGCTCATGAGTGATCGCAAAAGCAGCCGCCTGATCTTCCCCGGCCTGATCGCCGTCACCCTGATCGCCGCCGGCGCCGTGTACTTCCTGCGCCCGAGCGAATCCATCGCCAGCCCGGCGCTGGAAAAGGCCCAGTCGGCCAATAAGCTGCAATCCTTGGCCGAGCTGGACGGCAAGGCGCCGACCAACCGCAAGCTCGACGTGCAAACCTGGACCACCGCCGAAGGTGCCAAGGTGCTGTTCGTCGAAGCCCATGAACTGCCGATGTTCGACCTGCGTATCCTGTTCGCCGCCGGCAGCAGCCAGGACGGCAACGTGCCGGGCCTGGCGCTGATGACCAACGCCATGCTCAACGAAGGCGTGCCGGGCAAGGATGTGAGCCAGATCGCCCGCGACTTCGAAGGCCTGGGCGCCGACTTTGGCAATGGTGCCTACCGCGACATGGCGCTGGTGTCCCTGCGCAGCCTGAGCGCCGGCGACAAGCGTGACGCGGCCCTGTCGCTGTTTGATGACGTGATCGGCAAGCCGACCTTCCCGGCCGACTCCCTGGCGCGCATCAAGAACCAGATTCTCGCCGGCTTCGAATACCAGAAGCAGAACCCGGCCAAGCTGGCCAGCCTGGAGTTGTTCAAGCGCCTGTACGGCGACCACCCTTACGCGCATCCAAGTGAAGGCACGCCCGAGAGCGTGCCGAAGATCAACCTTGCGCAGTTGCAGGGCTTCCACGCCAAGGCCTATGCCGCTGGCAATGCGGTGATTGCGGTGGTCGGCGACCTGACCCGCGCCGAAGCCGAAGCCATGACAGCCAAGGTGTCGGCATCGCTGCCCAAAGGCCCGGCACTGGCGAAGATCGCCCAGCCGACCGAGCCTAAAGCCGGCCTGAGCCATATCGAGTTTCCGTCCAAGCAGACGCACTTGCTGTTCGCCCAACTCGGCATCGACCGCGCCGACCCGGACTACGCGGCCTTGTCCCTGGGCAACCAGATCCTCGGCGGCGGTGGCTTCGGTACGCGCTTGATGAGTGAAGTGCGCGAGAAACGCGGCCTGACCTACGGCGTTTACTCCGGTTTCTCACCGATGCAGGTGCGCGGCCCGTTCATGATCAACCTGCAGACCCGCGCCGAAATGAGCGGCGGCACCCTGCGCCTGGTTGAGGAGGTGGTGGCTGACTACCTGAAGACCGGCCCGACCCAGAAGGAACTGGATGACGCCAAGCGCGAGCTGGCCGGCAGCTTCCCGCTGTCTACCGCGAGCAATGCCGATATCGTCGGGCAGCTGGGCGCGATGGGTTTCTACAACCTGCCGCTGAGCTATCTGGAAGATTTCATGAAACAATCCCAGGCCCTGACCGTAGAGCAGGTCAAGGCTGCAATGAACAAACACTTGAGCGCCGACAAGATGGTCATCGTGACCGCCGGCCCGACCACTGCGCAAAAGCCACTACCGCCCCCCACTGATAAACCCGCCGAGCAGCCGCTCGGGGTTCCGGAGCATTAATGGCCAGTTCATCTCGCCCGAAAAAACCCGTCCACAACGTACACAACGGTGTGGGCCAACTGCGCATCATTGGCGGTGAATGGGGCAGCCGCAAGCTGAGCTTCCCCGACGTCGTGGGCCTGCGCCCAACGCCAGACCGCGTGCGTGAAACCCTGTTCAACTGGCTCGCGCCGTACATCGGCGGGGCCAAGGTGCTGGACCCGTTCGCGGGCAGCGGCGCGCTGTTCCTCGAGGCGCTGTCCCGTGGCGCGGCCCAGGCCCAGGCGCTGGATGCAAGCAACGTGGCGGTGTCCAGCCTCAAGGAACACTTGGGCACCCTGCGCTGCACCAACGGCCAGGTGCAAACCGCCGATGCCCTGCGCTACCTGGAAACCCAGCCGGCCAGCGAGTACGACGTGGTGTTCCTCGACCCGCCGTTCAACCAGAACCTGCTGCCGACCGTGTGTGCGCTGCTGGAAGAACGCCAATGGCTGGCGCCGGATGCGTGGATCTACACTGAAAGCGAGACCGCGCCTTCCACACTCGGCCTGCCGGGTGCCTGGCGCCTGCACCGGGAACAGAAGTCCGGCCGGGTGTATTACGCGTTGTGGCACCGTTTGGTCGAAAGCGCCGCCTAACCTGTGGCGAGGGAGCTTGCTCCCGCTGGGGTGCGAAGCAGCCCCAAAACCGGCAACAGTGTTATGACTGAATACATACGGTGTTCTTGATGGGGCTGCTGCGCAGCCCAGCGGGAGCAAGCTCCCTCGCCACAGTGAGTTCACTTGCCACCGAGCGTGTCATGCAGCCTTCTTCCGACCTGTTCACCCCCGCCTTCGGCCTCGGCAACCCCCACCTGCAAACGCTGTGGGGGCCGCTGTGGCGCCCCACGACCCACATCGAACGCCAACGCGAGCGCCTGTGGCTGGAAGACGGCGACTTCCTCGACCTCGACTGGCACGGCCCCCACGACGCGCGAGCGCCGTTGGTGCTGGTGCTGCACGGGCTGACCGGTTCATCCAACTCGCCCTACGTGGCCGGCCTGCAAAAAGCCCTCGCCAGCCAAGGTTGGGCCAGCGCCGCGTTGAACTGGCGTGGCTGTTCGGGGGAGCCGAATCTGTTGGCGCGCAGCTATCACTCGGGCGCCAGCGAAGACCTCGCCGCCGCGATTGCTCATCTACGGGCCAAACGACCGTTGGCGCCGCTGTATGCGGTGGGTTATTCGCTGGGGGGCAATGTGTTGCTCAAGCACCTGGGTGAAACCGGCAGGGCATCGGGCTTGCAGGGCGCGGCGGCGGTGTCGGTGCCGTTTCGCCTGGATCAATGCGCGGACCGTATCGGCCTGGGCTTTTCGCGGGTTTATCAGAAGCACTTCATGCGTGAAATGCTGGCGTATATCCGTGTCAAGCAGCACCGGTTCTTGCAGGACGGCCGCGCGGACGGGCTGAAGACCCTGGAGGCCTTGGGTTCGCTGGAGAAGATGCGCACGTTCTGGGATTTCGATGGGCGGGTGACGGCGCCGTTGCATGGGTTTCTCAGTGCCGAGGATTACTATCGCCGCGCGTCGAGTCGCTATTACCTGGGCGAGATTCGTACACCGACGCTGATAATTCATGCGGTGGATGATCCGTTTGTGTTTGCTCACAGCTTGCCTGAGGCTAGCGAGTTAGCGGACTGCACCGAATTTGAATTACTGGCAAAAGGCGGTCACGTGGGATTTGTCGGCGGATCGCTCAAGCGCCCAAGCTACTACCTCGAACACCGCATCCCCCAATGGCTACTGACACAACACAATTAAAAGTGTGGGAGCTGGCTTGCCTGTGATGGCGGTGTGTCAGTTGATGCATGGGTAGCTGACACACCGCTATCGCAGGCAAGCCAGCTCCCACATTTCGACCGTGTTTACAGGTCGAAAAACTCAGTCGCCTGTCGCAATCGCCCGCTGTGGATCAGTAATCCACTCACTCCAAGACCCCGCATACAACTTGCCCAACGGATACCCCGCCAGGCTCAAGGCAAACAGGTTATGACACGCCGTCACCCCCGAACCGCAATACGCCACCAGCTCATCAGGTGAACGGCCTTTCAACTGATCAGCAAACCGTTGCTTGAGCTGCCCAACCGGCAGGAAACGCCCATCGCTGCCCAGGTTTTCACTGAACGCCGCACACTGCGCCCCCGGAATATGCCCGGCGACCGGGTCGATAGGCTCCACCTCACCGCGAAAGCGCGGCTGGGCGCGGGCATCAATCAGGGTCAAACCCGGCTGGCCCAGGCGTTTTTGCAGGTGCTCGGCGTCCAGCAACAAATGATTATCCGGCGTGCCGGCAAACGTGCCGGGCTCGATCACCGGCGCATCCAGGCTCAATGGAAAACCTGCGGCATGCCAGGCCTTGAGGCCGCCATCGAGGATAAACACACCGTCACGCTTGCCCAACCACGCCAGCAACCACCACGCCCGGGCGGCAAACGCGCCGGGGCCGTCGTCATACAGCACCACGTCGGTGTCGGCATTGATGCCCCACGCCCGCAGTTGCTGCACCAACGTCTGCGCGGCTGGCAGCGGGTGACGACCGGTCACGCCCTTGGTCACCGGCCCACTGAGGTGGCGCTCCAGGTCGGCGTATTGCGCGCCCTCGATATGCCCTTCGGCGTAGCTGCAACGCCCATAATCCGGGTCTTCAAGGGCAAAGCGGCAATCAAGGATCACCAGCCCGGGCGACTGTTGGCGCTCGGCCAATGGCTGGGGGCTGATCAGTTGGGCAAGCGGCATGACGGACTCCTGTGGACAGATTCGGGAAAGGTCCTACTTCACTTCTTCCAGTGCCTGATTCAACGGCACGTAAAACTCTTTGAACAACGCGTCTACCGCGTCCTTGGCCTCGGGCGTGACAAACCCGGCCTCCAGCACCAGCACCTGATACACCCCGCGCTTGATCGCCTCGGCGCTCAAGCGGTCGGAATTTTCATTGGTGGTGCACAGGAAGCGCACCCACGACGTGAGGATGATCCACGCGTTGAGGGTCAGGGCTTCGGTCTGGATCGGGTCCATATTGAGGATGCCTGCGTCGACAAACCCCCGGTAGATCGCATTGCCCTGGATCAGGCAGCGCTGGGAAAAACGCCGGTAGCCGGTGGCCAGTTCCGGATCGCTTTCCAGCAGGTGTTCAAGGTCGCGGTGCAAGAAACGATAGCGCCACATGCCCGCCAGCAAGGCCTGCAAGTAGAAGCGTTTGTCCTGAACGGTGGCGGCGCGCCCCTGGGGCGGACGCAGGAAACTGTCCACCAGGGCTTCGTATTCGCGAAACAGCACGGCGATGATCGCCTGCTTGTTGGGGAAGTGGTAGTACAAGTTGCCCGGGGAAATTTCCATATGGGCAGCAATATGGTTGGTGCTGATACTGCGCTCGCCCTGCTGGTTAAAAAGCTCCAGGCTGGTTTGCACAATGCGCTCGCTGGTCTTTACTCGTGGTGCCATAGGGGAATCAGCTTCTATACACGTGATGGGGCATCTTACGGCCTATCCAGGCCGGGATAAAACTGCATGTTGCTGCAATGTTATTTGACAATTTAGAGCAATGACTCTAAAAATCCAGGCAGACCTATAACAACCGGGAACTGCGCCATGTCTGCCAACGTTGCCTACCTGCAAGATTCCCAGGCGCTGGAACACCTCCAGGACCTGTTCGACGCCCAACAACGCGCCTACGCGGCCAACCCGATGCCGCCAGCCGGCCAACGCCAGCAATGGCTCAAGGCCCTGCGTGACCTGCTCAGCGACGAACGCCAGGCGTTGATCAACGCCATCAGCCAGGATTTCAGCCACCGCAGCGCCGACGAAACCCTGTTCGCCGAACTGATGCCCAGCCTGCATGGCATTCATTACGCCAGCAAACACCTCAAAGGCTGGATGAAACCCTCGCGCCGCGCCGTGGGCATTGCCTTCCAGCCCGCGTCCGCCAAAGTCATCTACCAACCGCTGGGCGTGGTCGGGGTGATCGTGCCGTGGAACTACCCGCTGTATCTGGCCATTGGCCCGCTGGTTGGGGCGTTGGCGGCGGGTAACCGGGTGATGCTCAAGCTCAGCGAATCCACGCCTGCCACCGGCGAATTGCTCAAGACGCTACTGGCGAAGATCTTCCCCGAAGACCTTGTGTGTGTGGTGCTCGGCGAGGCCGATATGGGCATCGCGTTTTCCAGGCTGCGCTTCGACCACCTGCTGTTCACCGGCGCCACCAGCATCGGCAAGCATGTGATGCGCGCGGCGGCCGAACACCTCACGCCGGTCACCCTGGAGCTGGGCGGCAAGTCGCCGGCCATCGTCTCTGCCGATGTACCGCTCAAGGACGCCGCCGAACGCATCGCCTTCGGCAAGGCCTTGAACGCCGGGCAAACCTGCGTGGCGCCAGACTACGTGCTGGTGCCGGAAGATCGCGTGGAGGGCTTCGTCGAGGCCTACACCCAAGCGATTCGCGGGTTTTACCCGACCCTGGCCGACAACCCGGACTACACCGCCATCATCAACGAACGGCAATTGGCGCGGCTCAACGCCTATGCCAAGGACGCCACCGACAAGGGCGCCACCCTGATCCCGCTGTTTGATCAGGGCCAGGCACGGCGCATGGCCCACAGCCTGTTGCTGAATGTCAGCGATGACATGACGGTGATGCAGGACGAAATCTTCGGCCCGCTGCTGCCGATCGTGCCGTATCGCGGCCTTGACCAGGCGTTTGCCTACATTAACCAGCGCCCTCGCCCGCTGGCCCTGTATTACTTCGGCTACAACAAGGGCGAACAGAACCGCGTGCTCCACGAGACCCATTCCGGCGGCGTGTGCCTGAACGACACCCTGCTGCACGTGGCCCAGGACGACATGCCGTTCGGCGGCATCGGCCCCTCGGGCATGGGTCACTACCACGGCCACGAAGGTTTCCTCACGTTCAGCAAAGCCAAGGGTGTGCTGGTGAAACAACGCCTGAACGCGGCGAAGTTGATTTACCCGCCTTATGGCAAGGCGATCCAGACGTTGATCCAGAAGCTGTTTATCCGCTGATAACACCACTCTCGGGATAACAATAAAAATGAACCCCAGCCTGACTGAAACACCCGCGCTGTCACGGCGCGGCGTCTTGAAAATCGGCCTGTGCGCCAGCGCTTTCCTGGCCACCGCCGGGCTCGGCGCCAGCCTCAGCGGCTGCTCCAGCAGCACGCCCGCCAGCGGCTTTGTGATGTTGCGCAGCAGTGACCTGCCGTTCCTGCGCGCCGTGATCCCGGTGCTGCTCGAAGGCGTGGCCAGCGCCGAGGCCGTCACCCGCGGGATCGAAGACACCCTGAAAAAGCTTGATTTCAGCCTGCAACGCCTGTCGCCGGAGATGTTCAAGCTCACCCAGCAACTGTTTGACGTGCTGGGCATGGGCATCACCCGTGGGCCGTTGACCGGAATCTGGGGCAGTTGGGAAAACGCCAGCAGCGAACAGATCCGCAACTTCCTGCATCGCTGGGAGAACAGCTACCTGAACCTGCTGCGCATGGGCCAGGGTTCGTTGCTCAAGCTGGTGATCATGGCGTGGTACTTCCAGCCGGCGTCCTGGGCCCATTGCGGCTATCCCGGGCCTCCCAAGATCTAGCCTTGATAACCCAATCAAAACTGTGGGAGCTGGCTTGCTCGCGAAAGCGGTGGGTCAGTCAAATAATCCGTCACTGATACACCGCTTTCGCGAGCAAGCCCGCTCCCACATTTAGATCGCAACTTCGTAGCGACCGACACCTATAACAACAAGAGTGCACGCCCATGCCCGTACCCGATCTGTTCCGTGATGGCCTCGCCCGTGGCTGGAAAACCCACAACGGCGCCGCCCTCGACAGCGACCTGACCCTGGAAGCCGACGTCGCCATCATCGGCAGTGGCGCCGGCGGCGGCACCACCGCCGAGATCCTCAGCGCCGCCGGCTACAAGGTGCTGCTGATCGAAGAAGGCCCGCTCAAGACCAGCAGCGATTTCAAGCTGCTCGAGGACGAGGCCTACACCAGCCTGTACCAGGAAGGCATCGGCCGTATGAGCAAGGACGGGGCGATCACCATCCTGCAAGGCCGGGCGGTGGGTGGCACCACGTTGATCAACTGGACGTCGAGCTTTCGCACGCCGGACGCCACCCTTTCCCACTGGGCCAGCGAATACGCGGTGAAGGGCCACAGCAGCGCCGAGATGGCGCCGTGGTTCGAAAAAATGGAGCAACGCCTGGGCATCGCGCCGTGGGCTATGCCGCCCAACCCCAATAACGACGTGATCCGCAAAGGCTGCGAAAAGCTTGGCTACAGCTGGCATGTGATCCCGCGCAATGTGCGTGGCTGCTTCAACCTGGGGTATTGCGGCATGGGTTGCCCGGTCAACGCCAAGCAGTCGATGTTGGTGACCACCATCCCGTCCACCCTGGAAGCCGGCGGCGAGCTGCTCTACCTGGCCCGCGCTGAACGCCTGAAGTACAGCGGCGACACCATCAGCAGCCTGGAATGCGTGGCCATGGACGATCTGTGCGTGGCACCGACCGGTCGCAAGATTACGGTGAAAGCCAAGCACTACGTGCTCTCCGGCGGCGGTATCAACAGCCCGGCGCTGCTGATGCGCTCGGATGCCCCCGACCCGCATTCGCGGGTGGGCAAACGCACTTTTCTGCACCTGGTGAATTTCTCTGCTGGGCTGTTCGACGAAGTGATCAACCCGTTCTATGGTGCGCCGCAGTCGATCTATTCCGACCATTTCCAGTGGCAGGACGGCACCACCGGCAAAATGTCGTACAAGTTGGAGGCGCCGCCCTTACATCCAGCGTTGGCCAGCACCCTGCTGGGCGGCTACGGCGAACAGAACGCCCTGGACATGAGCCAATTGCCCAACACCCACGCCATGCTCGCGCTGTTGCGGGACGGTTTTCACCCCGACAGCCCCGGTGGCACCGTGGATTTGCGCGGTGATGGCACGCCGGTGCTCGACTATCAGGTTTCGGACTACGCCTGGGACGGCCTGCGCCGGGCCTTCCACAGCATGGCCGAGATCCAGTTCGCGGCGGGCGCCAAGTCGGTCAAGCCGCTGCACCATGATGCGCGCTACGTGAAAACCCTGGGCGAAGCCCGCACGATGATCGACGAACTCAACCTGGAACTGCACCGCACCTGCCTGGGCAGCGCCCATGTGATGGGCGGTTGCGCCATGGGCGAAGACCCGAAAAATGCAGTGGCTGACAGCCTCGGGCGCCATCATCAATTGCGCAACCTGTCGATCCACGACGGTTCGCTGTTCCCCACCAGCATTGGGGCCAACCCGCAATTATCGGTGTATGGATTGACCGCGCAACTGGCGACCGCGTTGGCCGAACGTCTGAAAACGGCGTGAAAAAACACGGTCTATCGTGGTTTCTTCTACATAAGTTGACTTGGCCGACCGGGATGGCTGCGATACCATCCGGTTCCCCAACGGACTCCGCCAGGACGACGCGATGAACCGAGTGTTGTACCCAGGTACCTTCGACCCGATTACCAAAGGCCATGGCGATCTGGTCGAACGCGCCTCGCGCTTGTTCGACCATGTGATCATCGCGGTCGCAGCCAGCCCCAAGAAAAACCCGCTGTTTCCCCTGGAACAGCGCGTGGAACTGGCGCGCGAGGTCACCAAGCACCTGCCCAACGTGGAAGTGGTGGGTTTTTCCACGCTGCTTGCGCACTTCGCCAAAGAGCAGAACGCCAATGTGTTCCTGCGCGGCCTGCGCGCGGTGTCGGACTTCGAATACGAATTCCAGCTGGCCAACATGAACCGCCAACTGGCGCCGGACGTGGAAAGCCTGTTCCTCACGCCGTCGGAACGTTATTCGTTCATTTCCTCGACGTTGGTCCGTGAAATCGCCGCTTTGGGCGGAGATATCACCAAGTTCGTCCACCCCGCCGTGGCCGATGCGCTGACGTTGCGCTTCAAGAAGTAAGACTCACTGTGGCGAGGGAGCTTGCTCCCGCTGGAGTGCGCAGCGCTCCCAGGATTTTGGGGCCGCTTCGCAGCCCAGCTGGAGCAAGCTCCCTCGCCACAGGGACTGCGCTCGTCGCTAGGGTTTGCCACAGGCTCGCACTGCGGGCGCCAATGCGGCACAATTGCGCGCATTAGTTTTCAGATGCCCTGGCTGACAGCCCTGGCAGGAGTTTCCATGTCCCTGATCATCACCGACGATTGCATCAATTGCGACGTCTGCGAACCCGAGTGCCCGAA
This sequence comes from Pseudomonas sp. B611, assembly GCF_055407965.1. Lineage (NCBI taxonomy): Bacteria > Pseudomonadati > Pseudomonadota > Gammaproteobacteria > Pseudomonadales > Pseudomonadaceae > Pseudomonas > Pseudomonas sp. B611. Next base: position 523,000 of record NZ_JBUZST010000002.1, on the reverse strand, counting down.
CGCTGCCATTTCCCAAGGTGAAGAGATCTACGTGATCGACCCGAACCTGTGCACGCAGTGTGTCGGCCACTATGACGAACCTCAGTGCCAGCAGGTCTGCCCGGTGGATTGCATTCCGTTGGATGAGGCTCATCCGGAGACGGAAGAGCAGTTGATGGACAAGTACCGCAAGATTACTGGCAAGGCCTGAGCGTCTCTGATCATTCCCACGCTCCGCGTGGGAATGCCGCCATGGACGCTCCGCGTCCCACCACTGCAAGGGTGACGCAGAGCGTCACGGGATGCGTTCCCACGCGGAGCGTGGGAACGAGCGGTTCATACAATCAGCTCTGGCACCTAGGGCAAAACACACTCGCCCGCTGCCCCAGCATCACATTGCGCAACTCAGTCCCACACACCTTGCACGCCTCATTCCCCCGGCCATAAACGAACAGCTCCTGCTGGAAATACCCCGGCTGCCCATCCCCACCGATAAAGTCGCGCAATGTCGTACCGCCCCGCTCGATCGCGGCGGTCAGGATGCGTTTGATCTCGATCGCCAGCTTCAAATAACGCGCCCGCGAAATACCGCCCGCCTCCCGACGCGGATCGATCCCCGCCGCAAACAGCGCTTCGGTCGCATAGATATTGCCCACGCCCACCACCACCGCGTTGTCCATGATGAACGGTTTCACCGCCATCGAACGGCCACGGGACAGTTTGAACAAGCGCTCGCCATCAAACAGGTCGGTCAACGGCTCGGGCCCCAGGCGGATCAGCAGTTCGTGGTTGTGCGGGTCCTGGCTCCAGAGCATGGCGCCAAAACGCCGTGGGTCGGTGTAGCGCAGGGCCAGGCCGGATTCGAGTTCGATATCCACATGCTCATGCTTGAGCGCCGGCAGCCCGACTTCCACCAGCCGCAGGTTGCCTGACATGCCCAAATGGCTGATCAGCGTGCCCACTTCGGCGTTGATCAACAGGTACTTGGCCCGCCGCTCCACCAACACGATGCGCTGCCCGGACAGGCGCACATCAAGGTCTTCCGGGATCGGCCAGCGCAGGCGCCGCTCGCGCACGATCACGCGGCTGACGCGCTGGCCTTCCAGGTGCGGTGCGATACCGCGCCGGGTGGTTTCGACTTCGGGCAACTCGGGCATAGGTACCTCGTAAACGGAAGGGTCAGTGTGCGCCCAGTTCGCGGATCGACAACTTCATGCTTTCGAAGTCGTAGTCCGACAGGCCCACGTAGTCCAGCACCAGGTGGCTGATGGCATTCCACTCATGGTCCACCGCCTGGTTGCCCAGCACGCGGTAGGAGGAGCAGATGTGCTCGGCCATCTTGAGGATTGCCAGCAGGTTTTTCAGCTGCGGATTGCGCGACGATTCATCGCTGAAAATCGCCAGGGCGTTGTGGTGGTTGGCGATGGCGTCGGTCACATGCTGCGGCAGGCGCCAGGACTTGGCGGTGTAGTAGCCGACCACGGCATGATTGGTGTTGAACGCATTGTTCTCGGTATCCACCACGCGGCAGTCGGGGCCGGCGCTGGCATAGGCCTCTTCGAGCACCGCCATGTAATTGGGGAAACGCTTGAGCATCAGCGGCACGCCGCAATCGTGGAACAGGCCGAGGGCGTAGGCTTCGTCCACTGCCTGGGCGCCGGTGCGCTTGGCCAGGGTCAAGCAGGTCATGGCCACGTCCTGGGCGGTGTCCCAGAAGCGGTTGAGGGTGACGATGGTGTCATCGCTCATCTCGCCCTTGATCGACAGCGCGTTGATCAGGTTGATGACCGAACGGCTGCCCAACAGGTTCACCGCACGCTGGATCGAGGCGATCTTGTTGCTCAAGCCGAAGTACGACGAGTTGACGATCTTCAGCAATGCGCCGGACAGGCCCGGGTCCTGGGCAATCAACCGGGCGATCACTTCCAGGTCCGGGTCGGGCATGTACTGCTCCATCTGCAGATCCACCATGATCTGCGGCTGGGGCGGCACACTGATGCCTTGCAGGGCCTGTTGGATCTGTTCGGCGGATAGCTCTTGGGACATAAGTACTTACTCTGGACTAGGCGAGGATTCTAACCTCTATGGGAACCTGACCGACACCTCAAAAACCCGATCCAATGTGGGAGCTGGCTTGCCTGCGATGGCCTCACCGCCGTACGTCAGATACACCGCGCCGTCTGCATCGCAGGCAAGCCAGCTCCCACATGAACCGCGCCGCAACAGGTATACTCCCGCTCTTTTTTCCGGAGCGACGTCATGTCCCTGCCAAGCCTGCGTCTCAAAGCCAACGCCGATCGTCGTTTGCGCAACGGCCACCTGTGGGTCTACAGCAACGAAATCGACGTGGCCGCCACCCCACTTCACGGCTTCCAGGCAGGCGACCAGGCTATCCTGGAAGCGGCCGGCGGCAAGACCCTGGGCATCGTGGCCATGAGCCCGAACAACCTGATCTGCGCGCGCCTGCTGTCGCGCGACATCAAGTTGCCGCTGGACAAGTCGCTGCTGGTGCACCGCATCAACGTCGCCCTGTCCCTGCGTGACCGCCTGTTCGACAAGCCGTTCTACCGCCTGGTCTACGGCGACTCCGACCTGTTGCCAGGCCTGGTGGTTGACCGTTTCGGCGACATCCTCGTGGTGCAGATCGCTTCGGCGACCATGGAAGCCCATAAAGCAGACGTGATCGCCGCACTGACCCAAGTGCTCAAGCCAAGCGGCATTCTGTTCAAGAACGACTCCGCCGCCCGCGACGCCGAAGGCCTCAACCGCTACGTCGAAACCGTGTTCGGCCTGGTGCCAGAGTGGGTGGCGCTGGAAGAAAACGGCGTGAAATTCGAAGCCCCGGTGATTCAGGGCCAGAAAACCGGCTGGTTCTACGACCACCGCATGAACCGCGCGCGCCTGGCCCCGTATGCCAAAGGCAAACGCGTGCTCGACCTGTACAGCTACATCGGCGGCTGGGGCGTGCAAGCCGCGGCCTTTGGCGCCAGTGAAGTGTTCTGTGTCGACGCCTCCGCCTTCGCCCTCGACGGCGTGGAGCGCAACGCCGCGCTGAACGGCGTTGCCGAGAAGATGACCTGCATCGAAGGCGACGTGTTTGAAGCGTTGAAAGAACTGAAAGCCAGCGAAGAACGCTTCGACGTGATCGTCGCCGACCCACCGGCCTTCATCAAACGCAAAAAAGACATGAAGAACGGCGAAGGCGCCTACCGTCGCCTGAACGAGCAAGCCATGCGCCTGCTCAGCAAGGACGGCATCCTGGTCAGCGCTTCGTGCTCCATGCATTTGCCGGAAGACGACCTGCAAAACATCCTGCTGACCAGCGCCCGCCACCTGGACCGTAATATCCAGATGCTGGAACGTGGCGGCCAGGGCCCGGACCATCCGGTGCACCCGGCGATTGCCGAGACGCGGTACATAAAGAGCATTACGTGCCGCCTGCTGCCTAACAGCTAAGTAGAGTTAGAACGCAGATCAAAATGTGGGAGCGGGCCTGTGTGGGAGCGGGCTTGCTCGCGAATGCGGTCTGTCAGTTAACAACTCTGTAACTGACACACCGCATTCGCGAGCAAGCCCGCTCCCACATTGTTTTGCGGCGCACGGAAGATCTCCTCACGGTTTTGATTGAATTCCATTTTCCGCAGACTAGTATCGGTTTCTGGTTCAACTCCGGAAAACAAAAACAATGTCTGGGCCCACCCTCTCGCGCTTCATCCTCATCACCTGCATCTCCCTGATCAGCTTCTTCCCGATCAATATCCTGCTGCCCTCCTTCCCCGCCCTGTCCGCCCATTTCGATACGCCCACCGCCGACGTCGCGCTGTCCATCAGCCTGTTCACGCTGGTCTTTGCGATGTCCCAACTGGTCGCCGGCCCGCTGTCGGATAAATGGGGACGCAAGGAAGTGCTGATTGGCTGCATCAGCCTGTCGATCCTCGGCGCCACCGGTTGCGCACTGGCGCCGGACTACCTGAGCTTCCTGCTGTTTCGCAGTGTGCAGGCCATGGGTTGTGGATTTTTCGTACTGGGCCACGCGCTGGTGGAAGACCTGTTCGACGAGCAAGACCGCGCCCGCGTGCGCCTGTATTACATGACCTTGAGCGGCTCGTTTGTCGCGCTGTCACCGCTGATCGGCTCCTGGCTGCAAACCACCTTCGACTGGCAAGGCAGCTTCTATGGGTTCGCGCTGATGGCCCTGGGCATGTTGATCCACGCGGCCTGCATCCTGCCGTCCAAGTCTGCCAGCCCGCACCGTGCCGCCGTTTCCATCATCGGCACGCTGAAAGCCGTCGGCAAAAATCGTGATTTCCTACGCTACTGGTGGATTGCCGCGCTGGTGTTCGCCTGCTACTTCGCGCTGATCAGCGTGACACCGCTGATCTTCATGGACACGCTGCAGCTCTCCGAATACCAATACGCGCTGGTGCTGATGGTGTACGGCGTGGCCTACCTGCTCGGCGGCGTCGCGGCGTCGTATTTGCAGAAGCGCATCACGCTGTCCCGGCAGATCAACATCGGCCTCGGCTTGCTGAGCATTGCCGGGTTACTGCTGACATTGATGGTCAGCCTGCACGCCATCACCACGGTGACCTTGCTGATCCCGATGCTGATCAGCGCGCTGGCCGTGACCCTGGTGCGACCTGCAGCCATTTCCGCAGCGATGCTGCTGTTTTCCAGCAGCGCCGGCACGGCGGCGTCGGCGGGCAACAGCATCATGTTTCTCACCGCCGCCGTCAGCAGCGCGGCGCTGGCCCAGGCGGGCGAGCATCTGCTGCTGACCATCGCCCTCAGTTTTATCGTACTCAGCCTCTGGGGGCTGCTGACCAACCGGCAGACTACGGCTCACGCATTACCGGCGTGAGCAGCATGTCACTGGTCTGCAGTTGCCGGTAACGCGGCTTGACCAGTTCGATCCGGCCGATGCGGATGTCGTGGATCAGCGTCTCGGTGTCCACATAACCGTCCGGTAGTTGCGTCCAGACCAACGGGCCGCGATCGTCCCACTTGCCCTTCTCGTCCAGGGCAAAGATGCGCGGTGGCTTGAAGTCGTGGCGGTAGCCGGTGTTCGGAATCGCCAGCACTTCGGGCTGGCCGTCCAGGTCGAGGTCCACCGCCCACAACACACAGTTGGACTCGCACGGTGAGTCGGTATCCAGGCTCAGTTCGGCAAACTGTTCGCTGCCCTTGGGCTTGGGGCCGATCCATTCCAGTTCGGCCTTGGGCCGCTGGGCGCGCTCCTTGGCGTATTGCTCGCTGAAACTCAGCGCCGTGTCGTCCATTCGCTCGCGCAAGATGCGGCGCGAGTCTGCGTCAAGAATGCGCTCTTTATCCAGATCCTCCTGCAACCGGGCGTAAGCCTCCTCGCCGGCCTTCTCCAGGCCAAATCGCAGGTAGTGCGCATCAAAAGCCTCGGCCTTGGTGCGCCCGTCGAGCAAGCGTTGCACCTGATCATTCACACTGATCTGTACCGGGTTGAGCAACGGCGTGTTGATCAACACCACCAGCGCACAAAACAGCAACGCCAGTGCCGGGTTGGTCACGCGCAAGTTGCCCAGCCACACCGGCGAACGCAGCACCACCGCCCACACCGCCGCCAGGCCATACAAACCACACAACAACGCCGCCGCCAACGCGATGAAACGTTGCGGCGACAACGCGTATTGCTCGACCCGCAGCCAACTCGAATAAAACGCCAGCGCCGCGAGGACCGGCAGGCACAACAAGCTCAACTCGATAAACCGCGTCAGCCACTGGGGATAGGGCCGCGGCTGCCGGCCATCCTGGAACACCCCATTGAGCAGGAACAACTGTGCACCGGCCAGCACCAGCAAAATCGGCGTGGAGTAGCCCGTGGCCCAGATCCGCCCCAGCCCGGTAAACGGCAGGGCCAAGGTAAACAGCACGCTGATCAGCGCGATCAACGGCAGCAGCAAACCGCAGGCGCTGAGCAGCATGCTGCGCATCTGGCCAATGACCTTCTCGCTGCGCGCCGCCAAATACATGCCGAGTGCGAACACCAGCGGCAGAGCGAAACACAGGAACAACTCACTCCAGAAGTGCCGCTCGAAAAACTCGATGCCCAGCATCAGGAACAGGCGGCTCCACAGCTTGAGCAACGCCATGAACAGCGCCACCAGGATCAGCGCGTAGAGCACGATGAACACGCTGTTCCAGGCTTGCTGGAACAGGTCTTCATAGCGCCAGCGCTCGCCTTTGGCCGAGGGCCAGGCAAACAGGAAACTGGCGCAGACGTAGCTCAGCACCACCACGCTGATAAACCACGAGTTGATCGCCCAACGCTTGTCGCCGATATGCTCGACGCCATAACACACCCACAGCGTCATGCCGCCCATCAGCAGGGTGAACACCAGCGTCGGCAACAACGAACGCCAGTGTCGGGCTTTTTCCCCGAGCAACTGCAAGGTGGTGCCGCCTACCAGGACCAGGGTGTAGGTGACAAAAAACAGCGCTTCGTTTAAGCGATAAAGCTGGTCGGAGTAATAGAAGGCGATTCCCTGGACCAGGCCGATCAGCAGATAGAACCCAAGAAAACGATTGATACCGGGCATTCCAGTTCCTTTGGAGTGGGGAGGGACAAAAAAGGCCGCCAGTCTAAACAAAGCCGCAGGCCCTGTATTGCCCCGTTCCCTCCAGCCGCCAGCGGTGTAGAATCGGCCCTATTCATCGCCAGTCATCCCCCGGCGGGTTTATGAGCTCGAGGCCCAAGCAAGCGGCGATCCCGCGACGCGAGTGGCAACTTCCGGACACACGGCCATTTTTCGGGTGTTCCAGACGTCAATAGAAGCTCACTCCCTTTTGATACCGATTAGCCGCCCGGAGTGCTCCATGCCAGATTACCGCTCGAAAACATCCACCCACGGCCGCAACATGGCCGGCGCCCGCGCACTGTGGCGTGCCACGGGGATGAAGGATGACGACTTCAAGAAGCCGATCATCGCGATTGCCAACTCGTTCACCCAATTCGTACCGGGCCACGTCCACCTCAAGGACCTGGGCCAACTGGTCGCACGCGAGATCGAACGCGCTGGCGGTGTAGCCAAGGAATTCAACACCATCGCCGTGGACGACGGCATCGCCATGGGCCATGACGGCATGCTGTATTCCCTGCCGAGCCGCGAGATCATCGCCGACTCCGTGGAGTACATGGTCAACGCCCACTGCGCCGACGCCATCGTCTGCATCTCCAACTGCGACAAGATCACCCCCGGCATGCTGATGGCCTCCCTGCGCCTGAACATCCCGGTGATCTTCGTGTCCGGCGGCCCGATGGAAGCCGGCAAGACCAAACTGGCCTCCCACGGCCTCGACCTGGTGGACGCCATGGTCATCGCCGCCGATTCCAGCGCTTCTGACGAGAAGGTCGCGGAATACGAGCGCAGCGCGTGCCCAACCTGCGGTTCGTGCTCCGGCATGTTCACCGCCAACTCGATGAACTGCCTGGTGGAAGCCCTGGGCCTGGCCTTGCCGGGCAACGGTTCCACCCTCGCCACCCACAGCGACCGCGAGCAGCTGTTCCTGCAGGCCGGCCGCACCATCGTCGAGCTGTGCAAGCGTTACTACCACGACAACGATGAGTCGGTGCTGCCGCGCAACATCGCCAACTTCAAGGCGTTCGAAAACGCCATGACCCTGGATATCGCCATGGGCGGTTCCACCAACACCATCCTGCACTTGCTGGCTGCGGCCCAGGAAGCCGAGATCGATTTCGACCTGCGCGACATCGACCGCCTGTCCCGCAACGTGCCGCAACTGTGCAAAGTCGCGCCAAACATCCAGAAGTACCACATGGAAGACGTGCACCGCGCCGGCGGGATCTTCTCGATCCTCGGCTCGCTGGCCCGTGGTGGCCTGCTGCACACCGACCTGCCAACCGTGCACAGCAAGACCCTCGCTGAAGGCATCGCCAAATGGGACATCACCCAGACTGACGACGAAGCCGTGCATCATTTCTTCAAGGCCGGCCCGGCGGGCATCCCGACGCAAACTGCGTTCAGCCAGTCGACCCGTTGGGACACCCTCGACGACGACCGTGAAAACGGCTGCATTCGCAGTGTCGAGCACGCCTACTCGCAAGAAGGCGGCCTGGCCGTGCTGTACGGCAACATCGCCCTCGACGGCTGCGTGGTGAAAACCGCCGGTGTGGATGAATCCATCCACGTCTTCGAAGGCCGCGCCAAGATCTACGAAAGCCAGGACAGCTCGGTGCGCGGCATCCTCGCCGACGAAGTGAAAGAAGGCGACATCGTGATCATCCGCTACGAAGGCCCGAAAGGCGGCCCGGGTATGCAGGAGATGCTCTACCCGACGTCGTACCTGAAGTCCAAAGGCCTGGGCAAAGCCTGCGCCTTGCTCACCGACGGCCGTTTCTCCGGCGGCACCTCGGGCCTGTCCATCGGCCACGCTTCGCCAGAAGCCGCTGCCGGCGGCGCGATTGGCCTGGTGCAAGATGGCGACAAGGTGCTGATCGACATTCCAAACCGTTCGATCAACCTGTTGATCAGCGACGAAGAACTGGCCGCGCGCCGGGTCGAGCAGGACAAGAAGGGTTGGAAGCCGGTGGAAAAGCGTCCGCGCAAAGTCACCACCGCGCTGAAGGCCTACGCGTTGCTGGCCACCAGTGCTGACAAGGGTGCTGTGCGTAACAAGGCGATGCTTGACGGACTGTAAGCCCCGCCCATAAAAAATGCCCCGCCAAGTGCGGGGCATTTTTTTGCCTGGCCAAAACCCCATCAACAATGAAGTTCAAACTGTGGGAGCTGGCTTGCCCTGAGGCCAGTCAGTTAAAGGGTGAACACCGCACTGTGGCGAGGGAGCTTGCTCCCGCTGGGCCGCGTAGCGGCCCCAAAGATGGGACTGCTGCGCAGTCCAACGGGAGCAAGCTCCCTCGCCACAGGTTCGCTTTTAGCCTTTCTAACCCTTAACTGACTGCATTGAGGCTTACCCCCACATTGGCTCTATGTAGGGTTTTAGAACTGCGGGGTGTAGGTCATGGTGAACATCACATTACGCGGGTCGCCATAGTAGTTACTGCCCCAGTTCGCGTTATACGCCGGGATGTAGTACTTCTTGTCGAACATATTGTTCAGGTTCGCCGCCACGCTGAATTCCTGGTTGATCTTGTACGCCACCCGCGAATCCCACAGTGCGTTGCCCGGCACGCTGAACGTGCGGTCGTAGGCCTCGGTGCTGCTTTGCGCGGTCACGCCGGCGCCGACGCTGAATTTCTGCCAGTCACCCGGCAACTGGTAATCACCCCACACTTTGAGCAAATGCTTGGGCGTCCAGGTGCTGAAGATCTTGCCTTCGTAGTCGTCGTCCTTGAGGAATTTGGTGGTGTTGTAGGTGTAGCTCGAATTGAGCTGCAACCCCGGCAGTACTTCGCCGCTCAACGTGGCTTCAAAACCCTGGCTGCGGACTTTGCCCGAGGCCACCGAGCAGTACCAACCGTTGCAGTTCATCGGCCCTTGCAGGTCCTGGGCGGCGCGGTTTTCCTGGTCGTAGCGGAAGATCGCAAACGAGGTGTTGAGGCGGCCATCGGCCAATTCGCCCTTGATCCCCAGCTCATAGTTCTTGCCTTCGATGGGCTTGAGGATCGCGTGGGACGTGGTTTGGTTGGTCTGTGGTTCAAACGCGTCGGCGTAGCTGGCGTAGGCCGACCATTGCTCATTCAGCTCATAGACCAGGCCGGTGTAGGGCGTGACCTTGCCGTTGGTTTGGGTGGTGCTGGCTTCAGGCGCACCATAAGTCCCCTTGATACCGCTCTGGCCGATATAGGAGAAGTCATACCAGCTGGTGCGCGCGCCGACGATCAGGGTCAACGGGTCCAGCAGCTTCACGCGCCAGGTGCCATAGATGCCTTTCTGGCGAACGTCATACCAGCTCTTGGACCCCCAACCGTCCCTGAACAGTTGGTATTTGTCGCGCTGCGGGCGGTTGTGGTCGATGTTGAAGATATCCGCGCCCGGCGTGGCAGCCCGCGCCCACAGGTCGTCGGTGGTGAGCTTGGAATAGTTGGCGCCCAGGATCATTTCCTGCTGGAAACCCAGGCCGTCGAACTTGCCATCGACGTACACATCTGCGCCGCGGCTCTTGGTGTTGAAGTCGGTGACCCAATCGATATAACGCACGGTGCCGCCGCCGTTGGGGATTGTGTCCCACGTCGCCTGGTAGGTTGCGTCGTTGTGCTCGTCCATGGCCACCAACGCGGCCTTCACTTTCCAGTCATCGTTGAAACGATGCTCCAGGTCGGCAAATACTTGGGTCTGGTTGTTGACGTTGCGGTTCCAGCTGGCGCCGACAAAGGTCGAGCGCGGCAGGCCGATGTCGCTGCCGTCGGCGTAACGCGGCAACGACATGAAGTTGGGCCGCGAATGGCCTTTCTGGTTGCTGATGCCGACACCGACGGTGGTGTCGGCCGTGAAGTCGTAGTCCACCGCCGCGTAGACCGTCTGATTCCAGCCGCCGGCGTAGTCGACAAAGGAGTCGGTGGTGTCGTAATCCGCTACAAAGCGCCCGCGCAAGGTGCCTTCGGCATTCATCGGGCCGCCGACGTCGACTTGAGTGCCGTAGTGGTCCCACGAACCGGCCTTGGCGGTGATGGTCACCGTCGGCGCCTGCTGGCCGCGCTTGCGCACCAGGTTCATGGTGCCGCCGGGGCTGTTGGCGCCTTGCAGCAACGCGGCCGGGCCGCGCAGGGTTTCGACGCGGTCGTAGATCGCCATGTTTTCGGTGAGGTAGCTGCCCAGGGTGTAGGTGTTACGCGGGATGCCAACGCCATCGTATTGCAGGGTGCCGATCTCGAAACCCCGGGAGAAGATAAACATGCCGGGGCCGGGGGATTTGGTCGCCGTCAGGCCGGGGGTGCGCTTGACCACTTCGGAGAGCTTGGTGGTGTTCTGGTCATCCATCTGCTTGCGGGTCATGACGCTGACCGATTGCGGGATGTCCTTGAGTTTCTGCTCGCCCTTGCCCAGGGTCACCGCGCCGGTGGTGTAGGAGCCTGTACCTTCAGTGGTAGCCCCGAGGCGTTCGGCGCTGATAGTGGTGGCGCCGACTTCAAGGGCACCGCCGCTGGCCACGGGTTTTTCCAGGGTCACGGTATCGGCATTGATAAACGCCGCGTTCAACCCCGTGCCACCCAGCAACAAGCCAAGCGCCTCGCGCTGGCCCAAGTTGCCGCGCACACCTGGGGATGTCACGCCTTGGGTCAACTCCCCGGACACCAACACCTGAATCCGCGTCACCGCCGAAAACGCCGCCAACGCGCCATCCAGGCTTTGCCCTGGGATATCGAAGCGGTAAGTCTGGGCCTGCGTGGTCTCAGCAGCCTGCAAGTACAGCGGTGCGGTGCCGCTGGCCATGGAAATGGCCAGTGCCAGCAAGGGCCGTGCGGCGTATCGGTGTGCCATGGATGGTGCTCCCCGGTGCAAAAAAGTCGGTGATCGGCGCCGCACTACTTGAGAGTGCTTACTATTTACGCCTCAGTGATCAAGGACGATGCCCTGTGGGAAAACCCTGAAAATATTTTGAGAAAGTTGCACTCAGGACGCTTTGCCTTCGCGCAATACCAGCAAATACGGGGTGTAGTGCTCGGCGCGCAGGTTGAGGGTGTATTCCAGCGCCTTGATCACCGCGTCAGGCTTGTCGATTTCAAACACGCCGGAGACCACGCGATTGCGCAGCGCATCGCCGAGCACCAGGGTCTTGCCAGGCCAGTAGCGATTCAACTCGCTGACCACCTCCGACAGCGGTTGCTGGCGGAATACCAACTGCCGCTGGCGCCAGGCAAAACCGCTGGCCGGGTCGAAGCCGTGGACCTCGGCAAGGTGCTGGCCCTGATACTCCACCGCCCGCCCCGGCTCCAGATACACCGGCGTGCCGCTGCCCGCACTGACCTGCACCTTGCCCTGGGCCACTTGCACCCGCGTCTGCGCATCGCGCCGCGCCACGCTGAACTGGGTGCCGACCACCTTGACCCAGCCATCACCGGACTGCACCACGAAGGGCCGAGCCGGATCTTTGGTCACGCTGAAAAAACCTTCGCCCCTCAGCAGACGAATCTGACGCTCACCGCCGCTCATGCGCACTTGAATCGCGCTGTCGGTGTTGAGTTGCAGCTGGGAGCCATCGGCCAATTCCACCGTGCGCGACTCGCCGGTGCCGGTCGCATAATCCGCGCGCAGGCGATCGAGCCAGGGCGTGTTTTGCACGGTCAGCCCAACCGCCAGCAACACAGCGGCGGCACAGGCCCAACGCCGCAGCGGTTTGCGCCACGCGGCCTGTTCGGCGCGGCGGATCACCCGGGCCGGCTCACGCAGGCCGCCGAGCAGCGCTTGCACTTCCTGCCAGGCTTCATCTTGAGCTTGGCCTTGCCCGAGCCAGGCGGCGAAGGCGTCCATTTCAGCCGGTGTCACGTCCTCGGCCTGTAGGCGGAAATACCAGCCGGACGCCTGTTCAAACAGCGCGTCGGCAGTAGGTGTGGCGGTCATGTCCGACGTCCTTGTGCATCGCAGGCAAGCCGCGTCTTGATGTACGCGCGGCATTCAATCAAGGCGCGACGCAATTGGTATTCCACACTGCGCGGGGTGATCGACAGACGTTCGCCAATCTCGCGGTAGGAAAGTTCGTCGACATGATAGAGCAGGAAGATCTGCCGAGTCGCTTCGGGCAACGCCAGGATCGCGTCCTGCATCAGTTGTTCCTGTTGGTAGGCAGCCAATTGTTCATCGGCCCCGGGGTTGCTGCACGGCAGTTCTTCGCTGGGCTCGCCGGCGTCCAGGCGTTCGCGGCGGATGGCCTGGCGCTGGTGATCGCGCACCAGGTTGCTGGCGATGGTGAAGAGAAAGGCTGGGAGGTTGTCGATCTTCTCGCCGGAGTCCAGGCGCGCCAGGCGCAGGAACGATTCCTGGGTCAGGTCGGCGGCCACTTGGGCGCTGCCGGTGCGGCGGGTGACGAAGGCTTCGAGGGCTTTCTTCTGCTCCGCGAACAGGCGCGCGATCTGTGAATTCCAGGAGAGCACGGCACTACCTTGAGAAGAACGGGGGGTTCAGGAGGTGTGCACGCTAGCAAAGAATGAGATTGGTTCGCAATGATCGTTCCCACGCTCAGCGTGGGAATGCATCCTGTGACGCTCCGCGTCACCACTTTAAGAGCGGGCGCAGAGCGCCCCGGGCGGCATTCCCACGCGGAGCGTGGGAACGATCAACTCGGTGTTACTGAATCTCCTCAGGCTTCACAATCACCCAATTCTTGTCCGCCGTCACCGCCAGCCCTTCCTTGGCCTGCGCCGCCGCGTGCTTGGCGATCATGCCATTGAGCTGGGTCATGTATTTGTCCTTGCGGTTGATCCACAAGTGCACGCCACCCTTGGCCACGTCCACATCGTGAAACAGCATGTAGCCATCGCTCGTTGGCGTGTCGCCACCCACCAGCACCGGTTTTTTCCATTCGTCGATGTAGGTGAGGATCGCCGCGTGCTTGCCGGCCATCCAGGTCGCTGGGGTCCACAGGTAGGGCGTGAGTTCCAGGCCGAGGTTGGCCTTCTCGTCGTATTTACCGGCACTGATCTGTTTGCGTGCGGTGGTCAACTCGCCGGTCTTGCGGTCCTTGAGCAGGGTGGTCACGCCGATGACGTTCTCGGGTTTGACGTTGTAGCCGTACTTCGGATCAGCCGCGACCATGCGCACCAGCTCTTCGGAGGCGGCGGTCATCACGTACACGTCGATGCCGTTTTCCATCAGCTTGTTGTACAGCTCCTGCTGGCCGGTGAAGATTTTTGGCGGCTGCACTTCGGATTTTTTCACCACGTCGCCTTCGAAATAGCTGACCGGCACCGGCTTGCCGGAGGCCATCAGCTCGTCGACCTGGACCTTGAGTTCCTTGAGGGTGAAGCCGGAAAACACCTGGGCAACCCACGGGTAGCAGACCATGTCGTCCACTTCGCAGAGGCGATAGTAGTAACTGAACAGGCTCTCTTTGTGCTCGGCGGTGTCTTTGAACGGCATCAGCTTGAGCGACGGATCGAGGCTGTCGCGAGTGATCAGGCCCTTGTTTTCCATGTAGGGCAGCAGGGATTCTTCGAGGTCGTAGCGGTAACTGGTGTTGTCCATGTCGAACACCGCGAAGTTACCCTTGTTGGCGTTGGCGGCGATCATCTCGTCTAGTTGCTTGGCCGCCGGGGCAGGCCAGTGTTTCAACTCGGTGGCGGCCATGGCGTGGCCGGCGAGGCCCAGGCACAGTGCGGCGGCAAACAGTCTCGAAGCGAGCTTCATATGCGTTTTCTCCCTGAGTGAAAGACATCGACGCTAACAAATCCCTGTGACAGCTACCTCCCGAGCGCGACCGCTTGCGTCCTGATCCCGCCAACCGCATACGCCTGAGCGTCAAACGCTTATTCCAAAAACGACAGTCACCATTCCATATCGGTATTAAATCAATATATTTCAAGCTGTTAGTCTTTCCGGTTCGCAATCGCAGGCTCACGCGATTGGCAGCCTCTGACGGAGCTTCAATGAATCTGCCCCTGATTCTCAACTTACTGGTGTTCGTGGCCCTGTTACTGGGCCTGGCACAAACCCGCCGCACAAACTGGAGCCTCGCCAAGAAGGTGTTGTTCGCCCTGGCCCTGGGCGTGGCGTTTGGTGTGGCGCTTCATACCATTTACGGCGCCGGCAACCCGGTGCTCAAGGCGTCCATCGGCTGGTTTGACCTGGTCGGCAATGGCTACGTGCAATTGCTGCAAATGATCGTGATTCCGCTGGTATTTGCCTCGATCCTCAGCGCCGTGGCCCGCCTGCACAATGCCGCGTCCCTGGGCAAGATCAGCTTCCTGACCATCGGCACCCTGCTGTTCACCACTGCGATTGCGGCGTTGATCGGTATCGGCCTGACCAACCTGTTCGGCCTCACCGCCGAAGGTCTGGTGGCCGGCACCCAGGAAATGGCGCGCCTGCAAGTGATCCAGAGCGATTACGCGGGCAAGGTCGCTGACCTGAATATCCCGCAGTTGCTGCTGTCGTTCGTGCCGTCCAACCCGTTCGCCGACCTGGCGCGGGCCAAGCCGACGTCGATCATCAGCGTGGTGATTTTCGCCGCATTCCTGGGGGTTGCCGCGCTGCAACTGCTCAAGGATGACGTGGAAAAAGGCCAGAAAGTCCTCAACGCCATCGACACCCTGCAAGCCTGGGTGATGCGCCTGGTGCGCCTGGTGATGAAACTCACGCCCTACGGTGTATTGGCGCTGATGACCAAGGTGGTCGCCGGCTCCAACCTGCAAGACATCATCAAGCTCGGCAGTTTCGTCGTGGTGTCATACCTGGCCCTGGGCCTGATGTTTGTGGTGCACGGCCTGCTGTTGTCCCTGGCCGGGATCAACCCGCTGCGCTTCTTCCGTAAAGTGTGGCCGGTGCTGACCTTTGCCTTCACCAGCCGCTCCAGCGCGGCGGCGATCCCGTTGAGCATCGAGGCGCAGACCCGTCGCCTGGGTATCCCGCAGTCCATCGCCGGCTTCGCCGCCTCGTTTGGCGCGACCATCGGCCAGAACGGTTGCGCGGGCCTTTACCCGGCCATGTTGGCGGTGATGGTAGCGCCGACCGTCGGCATCAACCCGCTGGACCCGTTGTGGATCGCGACCCTGGTGGCGATTGTGACCTTGAGTTCGGCCGGTGTGGCCGGCGTGGGCGGCGGTGCGACGTTTGCCGCGCTGATCGTGCTGCCGGCGATGGGCTTGCCGGTGTCACTGGTGGCGTTGCTGATTTCCGTGGAGCCGCTGATCGACATGGGCCGCACGGCACTGAACGTGAACGGTTCGATGACGGCGGGGGCGATTACCAGCCAGATCATGGGGCAGACGGATAAGGCGGTGTTGGATGCCGATGAGCATGCCGAACTAGCGCAGGCCTGATAGACCGCATTCGCGAGCAAGCCCGCTCCCACATTTTGACCGCATTCTCACGTTAGAACTCGGCCAAATGTGGGAGCTGGCTTGCCTGCGATGCTCTTAAGCTTTTTCCCAGACTTCAAAGTTGTAAGCAGGCTTGTCGCCTTCAGCCGGGTTCTCCTGGTTCGAGACCAGTTTCCACTGGCCCTGATCAAACTCCGGAAACCACGCATCCCCTTCCGGGCTCAACGCCACCCGCGTCAAATACAGGCGATCCGCCTGCTCCAGCCCCTGCGCATACAACTGCGCACCGCCGATCAGCATCAGCTCATCCACGCCCTGGGCCAACGCCCACTCTTCAGCGCGCTCCACCGCCGCTTCCAGCGACGGAAAAACTTCCGCACCTTCAAGCGCCAGATCGGTCTGACGGCTGACCACCAGGTTCAAGCGCCCCGGCAACGGTCGACCGAGGGAGTCCCAGGTCTTGCGCCCCATGATGATCGGCTTGCCGAGGGTCGTGGCCTTGAAATATTTGAAATCCCCCGGCAAATGCCAGGGCATGCTGTTGTCGACGCCGATCACACGGTTTTCACCGAGGGCTGCGATCAGGCTTAAAGGGAGAGTTTTTTTCATGGCGACGAGAATACCAGAGCCCCCTGCCACGCGCAGCGTGCACTAAACAGCCTCACAGGGGTTATGCTCCAGGCTCACAAACACAACAGGACACCGCGTGACTCCTCTGCACACACTCTGGCTGACGGAAACAGTACGCCTGCGTGAAGAACACGCCGGCCCCCTGGAAGACCAGGAAGCCAACCGCCTGGCCCGCGCGGCCGGTGGTGACCTGCCGACGCGCATCCAGCAGCGCGCCCTGCACCTGGCCGAGCGCGATGGCCTGACCGTCGCCCTGACCCGCTGGCTGCAAGGCGCACGCCTGGCGCTGGTGCTGCTGGCGGTCGTCGCCGTGATCAGCGGCGCGGGCCTGGCCTTCGCCGCGCTGGGCAACGGCCTGGCCCCGGTGAATGTGTTCTGGGCATTGGGCAGCCTGCTCGGCTTGAACCTGATCCTGCTCATAAGCTGGGCCCTGGGCTTGCTGTTTGCCGGCGAACACGGCGCCAGCCTCGGGCGCTTGTGGTTGTGGCTCAGCGAAAAGCTCGCCCGCGACGCCAAGGCCGCGCAACTGGCGCCGGCGCTGCTGTTGCTGCTGCAACGCCAGAAACTCAATCGCTGGGCCGTGGGTGTGCTGGTCAACGGCCTGTGGCTGCTGGCATTGCTCAGTGCGCTGGTGATTCTGCTGACGCTGCTCGCCACCCGTCGCTACGGTTTCGTGTGGGAAACCACCATCCTCAGCGCCGACACCTTCGTCGCCGCAACCCAGGCCCTGGGCAGCCTGCCCGCCCTGCTCGGCTTCAACGTGCCCACTGTCGAGATGATCCGCGCCAGCGGCGATTCCGCCCTGAACATCGAAAGCGCCCGCCAAGCCTGGGCCGCGTGGCTGGTCGGCGTGCTGCTGGTCTACGGCCTGCTGCCGCGCCTGATCCTCGCCCTGCTCTGCCTGTGGCGCTGGCAACGCGGGCGCGCCGCCCTGCGCCTGGACCTCAACCTGCCTGGCTACAGCCAACTGCGCGAACGCCTGATGCCCAGCAGTGAACGCCTCGGCGTCAGCGACGCCGCGCCGGACCAACTGCATCACGTCAGCGGCGGCGTCAGCGAACTGCAAAGCGACGGCGCCCTGCTGGTGGCCATCGAACTGGACGATCAACACCCGTGGCCGCCCAGGCTGCCGGCCAACGTGAAAGATGCCGGCATCCTCGACAGCCGCGAATCGCGGCACAAACTGCTGGAGCAACTCACACGCTTCCCGCCCGCACGCCTGGCCATCGCCTGCGACCCACGGCGCTCGCCGGATCGCGGCAGCCTGGCGTTGATCGCCGAGCTTGCGCGCAGCGCCAGCGCAACCCGCGTGTGGCTGCTGCAAGCACCCCACGGCCAGGCGCTGGACGCCGAACGCCTGGGCGACTGGCACACCGCGCTGCAACAGCTGGAACTGCCCTTCGCCGACTGCGCGCCGCTGAACTGGTTGGAGACCGGGCATGACTAAACCGCTGAAACTCGCCGTGGTCGGCCACACCAATGTCGGCAAGACCTCGCTGCTGCGCACGCTGACCCGTGACGTGGGCTTTGGCGAAGTGTCCCATCGCCCCAGCACCACGCGGCATGTCGAAGGTGCGCGCCTGTCGGTGGATGGCGAAGCGCTGCTGGAGCTGTACGACACTCCCGGTCTGGAAGATGCCATCGCCCTGCTCGATTACCTGGAGCGCCTGGACCGCCCGGGCGAACGCCTCGACGGCCCGGCGCGCCTGGCGCGGTTCCTCGACGGCAGCGAAGCGCGCCAGCGTTTCGAACAGGAAGCCAAGGTGCTGCGCCAACTGCTGGCCTCGGACGCCGGCCTGTACGTGATCGACGCCCGCGAGCCGGTGCTGGCCAAGTACCGCGACGAGCTGCAAGTGCTGGCCAGTTGCGGCAAGCCGTTGCTGCCGGCGCTCAATTTTGTCAGCAGCAGCGACCACCGCGAGCCGGACTGGCGTGAAGCCCTGGCCCGCCTGGGCCTGCATGCGCTGGTGCGTTTCGACAGTGTGGCGCCACCGGAAGACGGCGAACGGCGCCTGTATGAAAGCCTCGCCCTGCTGCTGGAAAGCGCGCGGCCACAGTTGGAACGCTTGATTCTTGATCAGGAGGCCCAGCGCCAGGCTCGCCAGCAAAGTGCTGCGCGACTGATCGCAGAATTGCTGATCGACTGCGCCGCCTGTCGTCGCAGTGTGGTCACCGAAGATGAGCAACAAGCCATCGGCGACCTGCGCAAAGCCGTGCGCCAACGTGAACAGAAATGCGTGGAAGCCCTGCTCAAACTCTTCGGCTTCCGACCGCAGGACGCCGCCGCCAGCGACTTGCCCCTGCTCGACGGGCGCTGGGGCGATGACCTGTTCAACCCGGAAACCCTCAAGCAACTGGGCGTGCGCGTCGGTGGCGGGATCGCCGCAGGGGCGGCGGCCGGTGCGGGCGTGGATTTGTTGGTCGGTGGATTGACGCTGGGCGCCGCCGCCCTGGCCGGTGCGATTGCCGGTGGCGCGCTGCAAACCGCGCGCAGTTATGGCAGCCGGTTGCTGGGCAAAATCAAAGGGCAACGCGAGCTGACCGTCGACGACAGTGTGTTGCGCCTGCTCGCCCTGCGTCAGCGCCAGTTGCTCAAGGCCCTGAACCTGCGCGGCCATGCGGCGATGCACAGCATCAAGGTCGACACGCCCCAGGACAAGACCTGGCGCGAAGGCAAGTTACCGGACGCTCTACACAAGGCTCGCGCCCACCCGCAGTGGTCGTCCCTCAATCCGCACGCCAAGTTGAGCCAGGCTGAGCGCCAGGAACAGGTCGAGGCATTGGCCACCCGGCTCGACGAGGCGTAAACCGGTTACACCTCATACCAGTTCAAGGCCAAGAAGGTCGTGCATAACGAGCGGATCAGCTCCTTGTCGGCCTTGTCAGCCACACCATTGCGGTCAACGTCACTGTTGGTGAACGATTCGAGTACGCCGTCGCTGTCGCCGTCATAGGCCGCTACCTTGTAGATCAGCGGAACGGCGCCCCCAGAGGCAGCAGGTTCGTGAAAATCCAGCTTGATCGCGTTCGGCTTGCCCGCTTTGCCGAAATGATCGACGTACAGGATCAATGTGCGCTGCCACTGCCTGGCCGGGTTGAACCAGTTCAGCTTCAAAAAGCTGTCGGCGAAACTCGCGAGCAGACGTTCGTCAAAATCCAGACCGTCAGGCTTACGTTCTCCCGCCAGCTGCAGGTCGACCTTGCCATCCACGGTCATATCCAGGCCGACGGTTTCGTAGATCAACGCGTCGGGGGCAGCGGGTTGCTGCTGATAGAAGTGCAAAATCACCGTATCGGCGCGCCCATTCCCGCACAGGTCCTGGGCGGTGGCTTTCAAATAACGCATCGCATTGCTCCTTTGACTAATAGAAGCAAGCACCTTAGTAACCTGCCAAACGAGACTCTAGGCGGCGCGTCTGCGTTTTGCGTAAGGCCACTCTACGCAGCGAGTAGCCGTATGGCCTTGGCCTTGAGCAACTGCAAATCCAGCACCGGTACGTGCATTTCCTTGGCCTGCTCATCCCAATGGCGCATGCGCAAACTCACCGTATACAACGGGTCCTGCTCAAACACTTGGGCCTCTTCGGCGCTCATCACGCCGCCCTGATAGGCCAGGGTACGACGGCTGGCTTCGCTCAGGCGTGCGTAGTAGTCCGGCTGGCTGAAGGTCAGGTAACGCTTGGCCTGCACGTGATATTCCACCAACGTGGCCATGCGCTCGCTGAACCCTGCGCGGCGCAGGTAATCCGCGCCCAAACGCTCATGGCTGACCACGCCGTAACCGCCCATGTTCGCGCCGCCCTGGCCGCACAGATGGCCGATGTCGTGGAAAAACGCCGCCAGCACCACTTCATCGTCAAAGCCTTCGGCCATCGCCCACTGCGCGGCCTGGGACATGTGCTCGATCTGCGACACCGGCTCGCCGATGTAATCCGCCGTGCCGTGCCTCTCATACAAGCCGAAGACCTCGGCAATCGCCTGTTCCGGGCTCATCACGCTGCGCCCCACAACAGGCTGATATTGCGCTCGGCCAGCGCCGGCCCGACGCTCATGCCCACACCGGTGTGCATCAACGCCGCGTTCACCCCGGATGCCGCCCGCAGGAACGAAAACGGCCCCGGCCCGCGTGAGCCGTACACGCCCTGCCAGCGCTCGACCACCTGGATCTTGCACCCCAGGGTCTGTTCCGCCAGTTCGATCATCCAGTCATCCACCTGTTCGGCATTGAACGGCGAGGCATCGCTGCCATAGTCGTGGGAGTCGCCGATGATGAGTTCGCCATGGGGCGTGGGGCTGATCAGCAAGTGGATGCCGTGTTCATGCAGGTGCGGTGCTTCACGCAGGATTTGCGCCTGCACGGCGGCGGCCTCGGGCAGGTCGGCGAAAGCGCCGTAGTGCACGCAACTCAAGCCGGTGAGCAACGCGTGTTGCAGGTTCAGGTTCAGCGCTGGCCGCGCGCGCAGCATTTGCAGGCGGCAGATGCTCGGGTTGAGCTCTGCCATCGCGTCGGCCAGCAGGGTTTGGTAGTCATGCCCGGAGCAGACGATGATCTGCTCGCCACGAAAGCTGCCCGCCGTGGTGTGGATCTGGCCGGGTTCGACGTCGCGCACCAGGGTGGAAAAGTGGAATTCCACTTTCAGTTCCTGACTCAGATAGTTGATCAACGCCGGGATCGCTTCCCGCGAATACAGTTGCTGATCGTCCCGGCCATGCAACGCGGCGCGGTGATGGCGGAACTGGCCGCCGTACAGGTCATTCAGCGCGGCGCCTTGCAGCAGTTCGACGTGGTAGCCGTGCTCTTGGGCGCGACCGGCGCAGAAGGCTTCCAGCAGATGCTCTTCGGCCTCGGTGCGCGCAAACAGGTAGGAGCCGTTGCGCTTGAGTTGCAGGCCGGCGACCTGGGCCCACTGGCCCCAGATCTCGCGGCTTTGCCGGGCCAGGTCGAGCATCGGGCCCGGTGGTTGGCCGGTGACCAGGGCCTGGCCGAAGTTGCGCACCGAGGCGCCCAGTGGTGTGGCACTGCGTTCGAAGACCTTGACCTTGAGGCCGCGTTTGGCGGCCGCGTAAGCGTGGGATAGACCGAGGATGCCGGCGCCGACAATTAACAGATCACTACTCATGCATGCCTCTCGTTCCCACGCTCCGCGTGGGAATACATCCTGTGACGCTCTGCGTCACACATTCAGGAGCGGACGCAGAGCGCCCGGGGTAGCGTTCCCACGCAGAGCGTGGGAACGATCGGTTACTGTTTTTCCGACTTCCCGTCATAGCGCTTACGCCACTCGGTCAGGATGCTGTCGCGATTCTTCGACGCCCAGGCAAAGTCGTTCTTGATCAACCGCTGCTCGTAGTCCGCTGGCAATTCGGTCTGCGGCTTGGCAATCCCCGGCTGGGCAAGGACAGCAAAGTTGTCCTTGTACAAATCCATGGCAGCAGCGCTGGCAGAGAAGTCGGCGAGCTTTTTCGCCGCGTCCGCATGGGCCGTGCCCTTCATCACCGCCGTGGCTTCGATGTCCCAACCCAGGCCTTCCTTGGGCAGGATGATGTCCAGCGGCGCGCCCTGGCGTTTCAGCTGCACGGCCGGGTATTCAAAGGAAATGCCAATCGGGAATTCACCCGACGCCGCCAGCTTGCACGGCTTGGAGCCGGAGTGAACGTATTGGCCGATGTTCTGGTGCAGGTCGTCCATGTACTGCCAGCCTTGTTTCTCGCCGTAGGTCTGCAACCACGCGCTGACATCCAGGAAGCCGGTGCCGGACGAGGCCGGGTTGGGCATGACGATCTTGCCCTTGTACTCCGGCTTGGTCAGGTCCTGCCAGCTCACGGGTTTGCTCAGGCCTTGCTTCTCGGCTTCGACGGTGTTGAAGCAGATGGTCGCGGCCCAGACGTCCATGCCCACCCAGGCCGGAGGGTTGGCGGGGTCGCGGTAGTTCTTGCCGATCTTGTCCAGGTCCTTGGGTGCGTAGTTGTCCAACATGCCTTGCTGGTCGAGGATCGCCAGGCTGGAGGCCGCCAGGCCCCAGACCGCGTCGGCCTGCGGGCGGTCTTTCTCGGCCAG
The DNA here is from genome assembly GCF_055407965.1 of Pseudomonas sp. B611. Classification (NCBI taxonomy): domain Bacteria; kingdom Pseudomonadati; phylum Pseudomonadota; class Gammaproteobacteria; order Pseudomonadales; family Pseudomonadaceae; genus Pseudomonas; species Pseudomonas sp. B611. Next base: position 500,411 of record NZ_JBUZST010000002.1, on the reverse strand, counting down.
CAGCTTGGCGGTGATGATGCCGGTGGAGTCGCGCACCCACTTGATCTCGATGTCCGGGTTGGCCTTTTCGAAGGCTTGCTTGTAGGTCTTCAACTGCTCGGCTTCGAGGGCCGTGTACACGGTGAGGTCAGTCTTGGCGAAGGCATTCAGGCTGAATGCAGACAGTACGGCAGCGACCAGCGCCAGGGGCTTGAACATGGAACACCTCCTATCGGGATTATTGGCCGGGCGCGGTCTGGCGCCAGGCTTGGGAGCGGCGCAGGGCGCCACGGGAAGCCCACGCCAGCAGCAGCGAGACGCCGGCCGAGGTGAACAGGATCAGGGTGGACATGGCCGCCGCACCGCCCACGTTGCCGGCGTCGTCCATGTTCAACACGGCGACGGCGGCGAGGATGGTGTCGGGGCTGTAGAGGAAGATTGCGGCGGACACGGTGGTCATCGCCGACACAAACAGGTAGCGCACGATGTCCAGCAGCGCCGGCAGGCAGATCGGCACCGTGACTTTCAGGTAGTGCCGATACAACGGCGCCTTGAGGGACAACGCGGCGGCTTCGAACTCGGCGTCCAGTTGGCGCAACGCGGTGGTGGCGGTCATCTGTGCGGTGGTCAGATAGTGCGCAATGGTGCACACCACCAGCAGGGTCATGGTCCCGTAGAACACATGCAGCGGGTTGCCGTTGAGGTTGAAAAAGAACACGTAGCCCAGGCCCAGCACCAACCCCGGCACGGCCATCGGCACAAAGCTGAGCATGCGCAGCGCGAGGTTGAGACCCTTCTGACCCTTGGTCTTTTCCATCAGGTAGGCGCCGGTAAAGATCAGCACGCTGCCAATCAACGCGGTGCACAGGGCCATGGTCAGGCTATTGCGATAGGCCAGCCAGCCGCCGCCAGCGGTGTCTTCGAACCTGTAGTGGTTCAGCGACAGCGACAGGTTGTACGGCCAGAACTTCACCAGCGAAGAGTACACCGCCATGCCGAACACCAGCAGCAAGACGGCGCAGATCAGCAGGACGATGGCCAGGTAGCAGCCGTCTCTTACGCGTGAAGGCACCGGCTGGAACACTTGCGCGCGGCCGCTCATGGCATCGCCGTGGCGACGGCGCAACCACGCATCCACGCCAAAGCTGAACAGCGCCGGCAACAGCAACACCATGCCGATCAATGCGCCGCGACCGAACTGCTGCTGGCCGACCACCGCCTTGTAGGCTTCCAGTGCCAGCACTTGATAATCACCGCCCACCACCACGGGCACGCCGAAGTCGGTGATGGTCAGGGTAAACACCAGGCAGAACGCGGCGAATACGGCCTGGCGCGTGGCTGGCCAGGTGATGCTGCGAAACGCCCGGGCCGGGCTGGCGCCCATGCTGGAGGCAGCGTCGAACAGGCGCGCATCCGCCAGGGACAGCGCCGACAGCAGGATCATCAACGCGTGTGGGAAGGTGTAGATCACCTCACCGAGAACAATCCCCCAGAAGCCGTAGATATTCTCCGAGAGCAAGCCGCGCAGCATGCCCTGGTTGCCGAACAGATAGACCAGCGCAATCCCCGGCAGCATCGACGGCGCCATCAACGGCAACAGGGACAGGCCGCGCCAGATCGCCTTGCCGGGAATCAGCGTGCGTTGCAGCGCGTAGGCAAACAGGTAGGCCAGCGGTACGACAATGGCCGCGACGCTGAGGGAAACCTTCAGGCTGTTGCCGAGCAGCCAGTGGAAGTTGGCGCTGGTGATCAGTTCTTGAGCAGCGACCAGACCGCCGCCCTGCCCGGCTTCGCTGCTGAAACCGCGCCAGAAGATCGCCAGCAACGGCAGCAATACGGCGACGCCCAGCAAGCACAGCCAAAGCAGTTTGCCGCCGACCACAAACAGGCGGTCGCCGAGTTCGGCACGGGAAGCCTGGCGCGCGGCCGGCAAGGTCATGACAGCACCCATCTCAGGCAAACACCTGCAGGCTGCGCGGCGGCAGGGCTACCCAGATGTCCTGGGCGCCCAGGCGTGGCATGGCTTCGGGCGCCAGTTCGGCGAGCAATGCGTGGCCGGGAAGTTGCTCCAGTTCGAAGCTCATGCGGCAGCGATTGCCGAGAAAGGTGATCTCGCGGACCTTGGCCGGGAACAGGTTTTCTTCGTGCACCGGCGGGTTGACGCTGATGGCTTCCGGGCGACAGAACAGGCGCCCGGACTTGGCCATACCGGCATCATCGGCCAGGCGCATGTTCATCCCGCCGACCTGGGCATGGCTGGCGCTGTTGCGGCTGAAGGGCAGCCAGTTGCCCTGGCCGACAAACTCCGCCACAAACGGCGTGGCCGGGCGGTCATAGATTTCCTGGGGCGTGGCGTATTGCTCGACCTTGCCGTTGTTCATCACGGCGATGCGGTCGGCCATCAACATGGCCTCGTCCTGGTTGTGGGTGACCATCAGCGTGGTGATGCCCAGGCGGCGTTGCAGTTGGCGCAACTCGGTACACAGATGCTCACGCACACGGGCGTCGAGGGCCGACATCGGTTCGTCCAGCAGCAACAATGAAGGGGCCGGCGCCAAGGCGCGGGCCAGGGCGACACGTTGTTGCTGGCCGCCGGAAAGTTGGCCGGGGTATTTCTTTTCGCTACCCAGCAGGCCCACCAACTCCAGCATCTGCCCGACGCGCTGGCGCATTTCGTCGCGGCCACTGCCGGTAAGGCCGTAGCCGATGTTCGCTTCGACGGTAAGGTTGGGAAACAGCGCGTAGGACTGGAACAAGATGCCGTAGTCCCGCGCCTGGGGCGGCAGCAGGGAAACGTCGCGGTTGCCCAGGTAAAGTTCACCGCTGTCCTGACGCTCCAGGCCGGCGATGCAGCGCAGCAAGGTGGTCTTGCCACAGCCGGACGGGCCCAGCAGGCACACCAGCTCACCGGCGGCGACATCCAGGGACACGTTGTCCAGCGCAGTGAAGGCGCCGAAGCGTTTCTGGACATTGCGCACCTTCATCGGTGCGCCGGGTTGGGTCAGGGCAGTGTTCATGCAAGGCACCTCATCAAACGGATGAAGGCCATGCTAGGTAGGGAATGCGTCGCTGGTGTGGCAGGAAGGCAAAAGGTGGTGATAGTGGTATTGGTGGATTTTGGTATAGAGGATCGTTCCCACGCTCCGCGTGGGAACGCATCCTGTGACGCTGCGCGTCACGACCTTCAAGAGCGGACGCAGAGCGTCCAGGGCGGCATTCCCACGCGGAGCGTGGGAACGATCAGAGGGGGGACATTTCCTGCGCCAAGCCTAAAAATGCGGCTGGTAACCGCGCGCCCTTGCGTTCCTTGAGGCAGTACAAATACTCCGGGATCTGCGGCGCATTCTCGATGGTCAGCACGCGCAACTGCGGGTCATGGGGCACTTCCTGGCGCGCAATGATGCTGATGCCGATATTGCGCAACACCGCCTCGCGGATCGATTCGCGGCTGCCGATTTCCAGCAGCGGCCCGTAACTCACGTGGGCGCCCTGCAACATTTCTTCCGTCAGCCGCCGTGTGGTCGAGCCGGCTTCGCGCATCAACAGGGTGTGCCCGGCCAGTGCGCTGAGGGGCACATGGTCGAGCGTGGCCAGGGGATGGTTGCGATGCACCGCCAGCACCAGCGGGTCGGTGCCGAGCACGCGGCGGACCAGGCGCGGGTCTTCGAGCAGTTGCGAGGAGGCGGCGACATCGACGCGGTAATCGTCCAGCGCTTCCAGCACTTGCTGGGAGTTGCCGATTTCCACCGACACTTCCACTTGCGGCAGGCGTTCGCGAAAGGCTTTGACCAGGTCGAGGATGTAATACGGCGCCGTCGCGGCGATGCGCAAGGCGCCCTGGACCTGGCCGTTGTTGCGCAGGAAAAACTCGATATCCGCTTCCTGCTGCAACAGCGCCTTGACCATCGGCAGCAGCCGCGCGCCCTCGTCGCTGACGGTAAGGCGGCGCCCGCCGCGGTAGAACAGCTCGACGCCGTACTGGCTTTCCAGGTTGCGGATCTGCGTCGTGACGGTGGGCTGGCTGAGGCCGAGTTTTTTCGCCGCCTGGGTAATGCTGCCCAGTCGCGCGACCATGAAAAACGCCTTTAACTCAGCACTCAGCACACCACCCTCTCATCGTTTATTTGCGCAGCAGGCGCAGGCCATTGAACACCACCAGCAGGCTCACGCCCATGTCGGCGAACACCGCCATCCACATGGTAGCCATGCCCAGGAAGGTGACGGCGAGGAAGATCGCCTTGATCACCAACGCCAGGGCGATGTTCTGCTTGAGGATACTCGACGTTTGCCTGGAGAGCCGAATGAATGCCGGGATCTTGCGCAAATCATCGTCCATCAGCGCCACGTCGGCGGTCTCGATGGCCGTGTCGGTGCCCGCGGCGGCCATGGCAAAACCGATCTCGGCGCGGGCCAGGGCCGGGGCGTCGTTGATGCCGTCGCCGACCATGCCGACGCGATGGCCTTGGCCGTAGAGGGTTTCGATGGCTTGCAGTTTGTCGGTGGGCAGCAGGTCGCCACGGGCCTGGTCGATGCCGACCTGAGCACCAATCGCCTGGGCGGTGTGGGTGTTGTCACCGGTGAGCATCAGGGTCTTGATGCCCAGTTCGTGCAACTGCTGGATGGCTTCGCGGCTGCTGTCCTTGACCGTGTCGGCCACGGCGAACAGCGCCAGCGGGCCGGACTTGTCGAGCAGCAGCACCACGGACTTGCCTTGTTTTTCCAGGGCGAAGAGTTTCTCTTCAAGCTCCGGCGAGCACAGGCCGAGGTCTTCCACCAGGCGATGGTTGCCCAGGTGGTAGGTTTCGCCGTTGATATCACCGCGCACACCACGACCGGCCAGGGCCGCGAAGTTATCCACAACGTGGCTCGGCAGGTTTTTATCCACAGCCGCGTTGGCGATGGCCAGGGACACCGGGTGGTCGGAGCGCCCGGCCAAACTGGCGGCCAGGGCCGGTGCGCTGTCTTCGACGTTGGGGAACAACGCCAGGTAGTCGGTTTGCACCGGCTTGCCGTGGGTGATGGTGCCGGTCTTGTCGAGGGCCAGGTAATCGAGCTTGTAACCGCCCTCCAAGTACACGCCGCCCTTGATCAGGATGCCTTTGCGCGCCGCTGCCGCGAGGCCGCTGACGATGGTCACCGGGGTGGAGATCACCAGCGCACACGGGCAGGCGACCACCAGCAGCACAAGGGCGCGGTAGATCCAGTCGAACCACGCGCCGGCCATGAACAGCGGCGGAATCAGCGCCACACCGAGGGCAAACAGGAACACCGCCGGGGTGTAGATCTTCGAGAAGCTGTCGACGAAACGCTGGGTCGGCGCGCGGGCGCCCTGGGCCTGTTCCACGGCGTGGATGATGCGCGCCAGGGTGGAATTGTCGGCCGCTGCAGTGACCTTGTACTCCAACGAGCCAGCCTGGTTAATGGTGCCGGCGAAGACTTTATCGCCCACGGTCTTTTCAATCGGCAGGCTTTCACCGGTGATCGGCGCCTGGTCGATGGTGGATTGACCAGCGGTGACCTCACCGTCCAGACCAATGCGCTCGCCGGGTTTTACCCGCACGATGGCACCTAGTTCAATGCTTTTGACCTCTTGTTCAGCCCACGAACCGTCCGCCTGCTGCACCGTGGCCTGTTCCGGGGTCATCTGCATCAAGCCGCTGATGGCAGTGCGCGCACGGTCCAGGGACTTGGCTTCGATCAACTCGGCGACGGTGAACAGGAACATCACCATCGCCGCTTCCGGCCACTGGCCAATCAGCACCGCGCCGGTGACGGCGATGCTCATCAACGCGTTGATGTTCAGGTTGAGGTTCTTCAGGGCAATCCAGCCCTTTTTATAGGTGGTGAGGCCGCCGCTGAGGATCGACACCAGCGCCACCAGCGCAATCACCCACGTCGGGGCGGCGTCTGTGAAGTGCAGCACTTCGGCACCCAACGCACCCACGCCGGACAACGCTAGCGGCCACCAGTGCTTCTTGGCGGGCGGCGCGGCAGCCGGGGTGCCTTCTTCGATGGGGTCGGCCTGCATGCCGATGGCCTTGATCGCATCGATGATCGGCGCGGTGCTCGGCAGGTCGTGGGTGACGCCGAGGATGCGGTTGATCAGGTTGAATTCCAGCTGCTGCACACCGGCGAGCTTGCCCAGTTTGTTCTGGATCAGCGTTTGCTCGGTGGGGCAGTCCATGGCTTCGATGCGGAACGTGCTCAGGCGCGAGCCGGCGGTGGGCGCTTCGTTGAGCGTGACCTTTGCCGGGGCCGGGCTGCCGGAACAGCAGGCGCCCGCGTGGCCATGGTTATGCACAGGCGTGAGTTTTTTCTCGCCGTGATCATGGTCGTGGTCGTGTTTATGCGGGGTGTGGATGGAATCGCTCATTCTGTCGCGTCCGTAGAGGTGCCTGTTGCCAAGTAAAGACCCTGTAGCCACTATAGGGTCAAGCACCCATTTGGAGATTGCTGCGATGAAGATCGGCGAACTGGCCAAACTGACCGACTGCCCGGTGGAAACCATCCGTTACTACGAGAAGGAAGGCCTGCTGCCGCCTCCGGCACGCACTGACGCCAATTACCGCGTGTACACCCAGGCGCATACCGAGCGGCTGATCTTTATCCGCAATTGCCGCAGTTTGGACATGACGCTGGAAGAAATCCGCAGCTTGCTGGGATTGCGCGATAGCCCGCAGGACCAGTGTGAAAGCGTGAATGCGTTGATCGACGAGCATATCCACCATGTGAAAGCGCGGATTGATGGATTGCTGGCGTTACAGGAGCAGTTGCTGGACTTGCGTCAGCGTTGTGGTGGCGGGGAGCAGTGCGGGATTTTGCAGCGGCTGGAGGTCAGCGGCAGTGTGGCAGCCAGTGAGGCCGAGCCTTCCCATGTGGGCAGAAGCCACGGCCACTAAATCAAGTGAGCACGGACTAAATGTGGGAGCGGGCTTGCTCGCGAAAGCGGTGTGTCAGTCAAAGATGTTCCAACTGAACCACCGCATTCGCGAGCAAGCCCGCTCCCACACAAGCTCGATCCCACATTGATCAGATGGCGACGTCAGCCTTGATGCTTGGGTCCGCGTCATACCCCACAATTTCGAAATCTTCAAACTTGTAGTCATAGATCGACGCAGGCTTACGCTTGATCACCAGCTCCGGCAGCTTCTTCGGCGTACGCGCCAGCTGGGTCTGGATCTGTTCCATATGGTTGCTGTACGCGTGGGTGTCGCCGGTGGTGACGATGATCTCGTGGGGGATCAGGTCGCACTGCTGGGCCAGCATATGGGTGAGCAACGCCAGCGCGGCGGTGTTGTACGGCAGACCGAGGAACACGTCGGAACTGCGGATATACAGCTGCATCGACAGGTGCCCGTCGTGCACGAAGGCCTGGTACAGCAGGTGGCACGGCGGCAGGGCTTGCTTGCCGTTGCGCGCGTTTTCCTGGGGGCTCTTGGTTTCGTCGGGCAGGTACTCGACGTTCCAGCCGTGGAACAGGATGCGGCGGCTGTTGGGGTTGGTCTTCAACGTCTCGACCATGTAGTCGATCTGGTTGATCTTGCCGCCATCCTTGGTGGGCCAGGCGGTCCACTGCTCGCCGTACACCGGGCCGAGGTCACCGTCTTCGGTGGCCCACTCGTCCCAGATCCTCACGCCGTTTTCGTTCAGCCACTTGATGTTGGTGTTGCCGCTCAACATCCAGATCAGTTCGTTGGCGATGCTTTTGAAGTGAAGCTTCTTGGTGGTCAACAGCGGGAAGCCGTCGGCCAAGTTATGCCGATACTGACGGGCGAACACGGCTTTGGTGCCGGTGCCGGTGCGGTCGCCCTTGGTCAGGCCATTGGTCACGACGTCGTTCAGTAGTTCGAGATATTGCTTCATTTAAGTACCCGTATCGTTGAAGCCGAGGCTGCTCGACAGCCTCGGCATTCGAATTTAAAGCGCGGTGTTCTTCAGCGGCTGCGGGCGGTTGTACGCCCACCACAGCAGGCCCAGGCCGGCGAGGATCATCGGAATGCTGAGGATCTGCCCCATGGTCACCCAGCCCCACGCCAGGTAGCCCAGTTGTGCATCCGGCACCCGCACGAACTCGACGATGAAACGGAAGATCCCGTAGAACAACGCGAACATGCCCGACACGGCCATGGTTGGGCGTGGCTTGCGCGAGAAGATGTAGAGGATAAGGAACAGCGCCACACCTTCCAACGCAAACTGGTAGAGCTGCGACGGATGGCGCGGCAGTTGCGCCGGGTCGCTGAACGGTGGGAACACCATCGCCCATGGCACGTCGGTCGGCTTGCCCCACAACTCGGCGTTGATGAAATTACCGATGCGCCCGGCGCCCAGGCCGATCGGCACCAGTGGTGCGACAAAGTCCATCAGTTGGAAGAACGATTTACCGTTACGACGGCCGAACCACCAGGCGGCGATCATCACGCCGATAAACCCACCGTGGAACGCCATGCCGCCCTTCCACACTTCGAAGATCAGCGTTGGATTGGCGATGTACGCCGACAAATCGTAGAACAACACATAACCGAGTCGCCCGCCGACGATCACCCCCATCGACAGCCAGAAGACCATGTCGGAGAGCTTCTCCTTGGTCCAGGTCGGGTCGAAACGGTTCAGGCGCCGGGAGGCCAGCAGCCAGGCGCCGCCGATGCCGATCAGGTACATCAACCCGTACCAGTGGATTTTCAGCGGACCGATGGCCAGGGCCACCGGGTCGATCTGCGGGTAAGGCAGCATTGCGACTCCTCGTTAATCATTCGTTATAGCGCCCGGACCATGCCGGGCTGCGATTAAGCCTGCGTTACAGCAAAAAATTCAAACCGACGCAAAACAGCAAAGCGGCGAACAACCGCTTGAGCAGACGCGGCGACAGCTTGTGCGCCAGGCGCGCGCCGAAGCGGGCAAACACCATGCTGGTCAGGGCAATGCCCAGCAGCGCCGGCAAATACACGAACCCTAGACTATGAGCGGGCAGCAGTGGGTCATGCCAGCCCAGAATCATGAAACTTAATGCACTTGCCAGGGCGATCGGCAGGCCGCACGCCGAGGACGTGGCCACCGCCTGTTGCATCGGCACGCTGCGCCAGGTCAAAAACGGCACGGTCAGCGAACCGCCGCCAATCCCGAAAATCGCCGAAGCCCAGCCGATCACCGTGCCGGCCAACGTCAAGCCGACCTTGCCCGGCACCGTGCGGCTGGCCTTGGGCTTGACCTCCAGGGCCAGTTGCAGGGCGATCACCAGGGCAAACACACCGATAACCTTCTGCAAGTGCGGGCCGGAGATCGCCTCGGCGGTCAGCGCGCCAAACCCGGCACCGATCAGGATGCCCACGGTCATCCACACAAAGATCGGCCAACGCACCGCGCCACGCCGATGGTGCTCACGCACGGCATTGATCGAGGTAAAGATGATGGTCGCCAGGGACGTGCCCACGGCCAGGTGGGTCAGCACCTGCGGGTCGAAGCCCTGCAAGGTGAAGCTGAACACCAGCACCGGCACGATGATGATGCCGCCGCCCACGCCAAACAGCCCGGCGAGTACGCCTGCACAGGCGCCCAGCGCCAAATACAGCAAAAATTCCATGGGAGCCCCCCAAACAAGTCCGGCATGTTAACGGATGGAAGGCATGCGACCCAACTGGTGACGATGGAACGCCTGCGCTTGAGTGCGTAGAGTGGCAAAAAACACAAAAGGGATCGCCTGATGTGCCTGATTGTTTTCGCCTGGCGGCCGGGGCATGCCCAACCGCTGATCGTCGCGGCCAACCGTGATGAATTCTACGCCCGCCCCAGCCTGCCGCTGGCCCAGTGGCCGGATGCGCCCGAGGTCTACGCCGGCCGTGATCAGGAAGCCGGCGGAACCTGGCTGGGGGTGAATGCCGATGGGCGCTTTGCCGCCCTGACCAACATCCGCGACCCGCACCAGCCGCCAGCCCGCAAGTCCCGCGGGGAACTGGTGGCGCGTTTTCTCAATGGAACCCTGCCGATTGACGACTATTTAGCCGACGTTAACGGCCGTTCGATTGAATATGCCGGGTTTAACCTGTTGGTGGGTACGCGAGATGAGTTGTGGCATTACAACGCCAATCACACCGAGCCGACGCGCTTGCAGGCCGGCGTGTATGGGTTATCCAACGCTGGGCTGGATACGCCGTGGCCCAAGTTGCTCAAGGCCAAGGCGGCGCTGAGTGCGGTGCTGGATGATCCGCAGCCGGAGGCGTTGCTGGCGATCTTGAGTGATCCACTGACGGCGCCGTTTGCAGACTTGCCGGATACCGGCGTGGGGTTGGCGACGGAGAGTCTGTTATCCAGTGTGTTTATTGCCAGCCCCAGTTATGGGACGCGGGCGAGTACGGCGCTGATTGTGAATGCCGACGGGACGCGGCGGATGGTGGAGCGCAGTTTTGGGCCCCATGGTGGGCGGCTGGGTGAGGTAGAACTGAAGATCTGATCGTTCCCACGCTCTGCGTGGGAATGCAGCCCGGACGCTCCGCGTCCCGAAGCGTGACGCGGAGCGTCACAAGAGGCGTTCCCACGCAGAGCGTGGGAACGATCACTTATAAGGTTTTGGCTGAGGCCGGGTTGATCATCCGCGTCAGCCCCAGGTTCTTCAGCGCCAATTGCAACGAGCTGTGGATAACTTGCGGGTTATCAATGGTCATCAACTCCGCCAGCAGGTCCTTGGCCATGCCCAGGTCAACCTGGCGCAGCATCCACTTCACCTTTGGCAAGTTGGTGGCGTTCATCGACAGGCTGTCAAAGCCCATCGCCATCAACAGCACTGCCGCCGCCGGGTCGCCGGCCATCTCACCGCAGATGCTCACCGGCTTGCCTTCGGCATGGGCGTCGCGCACCACATGTTGCAGGGCTTGCAGCACCGCCGGGTGCAGGTAGTCGTAGAGGTCGGCCACCCGTGGGTTGTTACGGTCCACGGCCAGCAGGTATTGGGTCAGGTCGTTGGAGCCCACCGAGAGGAAGTCCACCTGGCGCGCCAGCTCTTTAGCCTGGTACACCGCCGCCGGGATTTCGATCATCACGCCAATCGGCGGCATCGGCACGTCGGCGCCTTCGTCGCGCACTTCGCCCCAGGCACGGTGAATGAGGTGCAGCGCCTCCTCCAGCTCATGGGTACCGGAGATCATCGGCAGCAGGATGCGCAGGTTGTTCAGGCCTTCGCTGGCCTTGAGCATGGCGCGGGTTTGGACGAGGAAAATTTCAGGATGGTCGAGGGTCACGCGGATGCCGCGCCAGCCGAGGAAGGGGTTGTCTTCCTTGATCGGGAAATACGACAGTGACTTGTCGCCGCCGATGTCCAGGCTGCGCATGGTCACCGGTAACGGGTGGAAGGCCTGCAGTTGCTCGCGATAAATCGCCAGCTGCTCCTTCTCGCTCGGGAAACGCTGGTTGATCATGAACGGCACTTCGGTGCGGTACAGCCCCACCCCTTCCGCGCCACGCTGTTGCGCGCGGGCCACATCGGCCAGCAGGCCGGTGTTGACCAGCAGCGGCACGCGATGGCCGTCGGTGGTCACGCACGGCAGTTCGCGCAATGAATCCAGGCCCAGTGCCAGTTGCTTCTCTTCTTCCACCACTTCGGCGTATTGCTTGCGCAGCACGTCGCTGGGGTTGGTAAAGACTTCGCCGCGATGGCCATCGACGATCATGTCGATGCCATCGACCTTGGCGTACGGCAGGTCCACCAGGCCCATCACCGTCGGGATGCCCATGGCCCGGGCCAGGATCGCGACGTGGGAGTTGCCCGAACCGAGTACCGAGACCAGGCCCACCAGCTTGCCTTCCGGCACTTCGCCCAGCTGGGTGGCCGTCAGTTCTTCACTGACCAGGATGGTGTTGTCGGGGAAGACCATGTTGGTAGAGCGGTCTTCCTGCAAGTAGGCCAGCAGACGTCGGCCGAGGTCGCGCACATCCGAGGCGCGCTCGCGCAGGTAGTTGTCGTCCATCATTTCGAAGCGGTTGACGTGATCGGTGACCACCTGGCGCAGCGCGCCCTGGGCCCACTGGCCGGTCTTGATCACGGTCTTGACTTCGTTACCCAGGGACGCGTCGTCGAGCATCATCTGGTACACGTCGAACAGCGCGCGCTCTTCGGGGCGCAGCTGGGTGGCCAGCTTGTTCGACAGGTTGCGCATGTCGGCGCGCACGCCTTCCAGGGCGGTCTTGAACAGCTTGATTTCAGCGTCGATGTCTTTGACGGTCTTGTCCGGCACCACATCCAGGTCTGCCGGCGGCAACATGACCACCGCCGTACCGACCGCGGCGCCCGGCGAACCGGGTACGCCGACGAATTTGGCTTCCTGGATGCCCTTGCCCTCGCGCCCCAGGCCGCGAATCGAGCCGGTGGCCTCGGCGTGGGCGATTACGCCGGCGAGCTGCGCGCTCATGGTCACGAGGAAGGCTTCTTCACCTTCGTCGAACTGGCGGCGTTCTTTCTGCTGGATGACCAACACGCCGACAACGCGGCGGTGGTGAATGATCGGCGCACCGAGGAACGAGGCGTAACGCTCTTCACCGGTTTCGGCAAAGTAGCGGTAACGCGGGTGATCGGCCGCGTTTTCGAGGTTCAGGGGTTCTTCACGCGTCCCCACCAAGCCCACCAGACCTTCATTGGGCGCCATGCTGACCTTGCCGATGGAGCGCTTGTTCAAGCCCTCGGTGGCCATCAGCACAAAACGGTTGGTCTCGGGGTCCAGCAGATAAACCGAGCAGACCTGGCTGCCCATGGCTTCCTTGACGCGCAACACAATAATCCCCAACGCCGCCTTGAGATCCTTGGCGGAGTTAACTTCCTGGACGATCTTGCGCAGCGTATTGAGCATGGCTCGGGGTCGAACTCCGTCGTCAGTCGCGCGCTAAAAGGCGCGGGGCAAGCTCTTTGAGAGCGCGACGGTAAACCTCGCGCTTGAATGTCACCACCTGGCCCAACGGGTACCAATAGCTGACCCAGCGCCAGCCATCGAACTCCGGTTTACCGGTCAAATCCATCCGCACCCGCTGCTCGTTGGAGATCAGGCGCAGGAGAAACCATTTCTGCTTCTGGCCGATACACAGCGGTTGGCTGTGGGTACGCACCAGGCGTTGCGGTAAACGATAACGCAACCAGCCACGGGTACAGGCCAGAATCTGTACATCTTCGCGCTCAAGGCCGACTTCTTCGTTCAACTCACGGTACAAGGCGTCTTCAGGGGTTTCGTCGGGGTTGATCCCACCTTGAGGAAACTGCCAGGCATCTTGGTTGATTCGGCGAGCCCATAGCACCTGTCCGGCATCATTCGTAAGAATAATCCCGACATTAGGACGGAAACCATCGGGGTCGATCACGGCAACAACCTCGCAAACGCATGTCGCCGCATTGTTCCACAAAGGTTGTTGCAGCGGCAACGAGGCTTCTTACCTTATGTGCACTCTTGTGAAAAGACCGTATTCTGGACGCCTTTTTACAGACTTTTCAGCGAGTAACTGCAATGCGCCTGGCTTTATTCGACTTGGACAACACCCTTCTCGGCGGTGACAGCGATCACGCGTGGGGCGATTACCTCTGTGAACGCGGGATTCTCGACCCCATCGCCTACAAGGCCCGCAACGACGAGTTCTACCAGGATTACCTGGCCGGCAAGCTGGACAACGCCGCTTATCTGAACTTCAGCCTGGAAATCCTCGGCCGCACCGAGATGGCCCAACTCGACGAATGGCATCGTGACTTCATGCGCGACTGCATCGAACCGCTGATGCTGCCAAAAGCCGTGGAATTGCTGGCCAAGCACCGCGCCGCCGGCGACACGCTGGTGATCATCACCGCCACCAACCGTTTCGTCACCGCGCCGATTGCCGCACGCCTGGGCGTGGAAACCCTGATCGCCACCGAATGCGAGATGGAAAACGGCCGCTACACCGGGCGCAGCACGGATGTGCCGTGCTTCCGTGAGGGCAAGGTGACGCGTTTGAATCGTTGGTTGGCGGAGACCGGGTTTAGCCTGGAAGACAGCTATTTCTATAGCGATTCGATGAATGACTTGCCGCTGTTGGAGCAAGTGACCCATGCGGTGGCAGTGGATCCGGACCCGAATTTGCGCGCCGAGGCTGAGAAGCGTGGGTGGCCGGTGATTACATTGCGCAGCTGATGGCCCCTTCGCGAGCAAGCCCGCTCCCACATTTTGACCGCCTTCTCATGTTGGAACTCGGTCGAGTGTGGGAGCGGGCTTGCTCGCGAATGCAGACGACTCGGTCTTGAGCCCTAAACCGGCTTGGCGCCCATGAGCCCCGCAATCGCCACAAACCCCACCAGGCTGACCACCGCCAGCACCAGGGTGAAATTCAAGCTACCGCCCTCGCCTTTACGCAGGCGGTTAAGCCGCGCCACCAGCCAGAACCACGCCAGCGCCGCCACGGTGTAGAGGATGCTGGAACCCAGAATCCACGTCTGCCCCAGCGGCCAGCCAACCAAATGCACCAGCCACCAGCCGGTAAACGGCATGCTGACCACGCAAATCCCCATCAACAACCACACAAACACCCACGGGCGCTGCACGGTGACCGCCGGGCCTGCGCTGCGTTTGCGCCAGGCCAGCAGCGCCAGGCCCAAGCCGCTGAGCAGCAGCAACACCGTCGCCGCGATGTGGATAACTTTCAGGGTGATCAGGGTTTCCATCTCTCGTATTCCTTAAAGGCCGCCCCAATCAGCGTAGTCGCTCAACCGAGGAACAGTTTGTAGGCCGGGTTATCGCTTTCATCCCAGTACGGGTAGCCGATGGCTTCCAGGGCTGCCGGTACCAGGTGACGCTCGTTCGCCGGCACTTGTAGGCCAGCGACCACACGGCCGTCAGCTGCGCCGTGGTTGCGATAGTGGAACATCGAGATGTTCCAGCGCCCGCCTAATTTGTTAAGAAAGTTGAACAAGGCTCCCGGACGCTCCGGGAACTCGAAGCGAAACACCACTTCATTGCTGACGTGCGCCGCATGGCCGCCGACCATATGGCGGATATGCAGCTTGGCCAGCTCATTCTCGGTCAGGTCCAGCACCGGGAAACCCTGCCCGGTCAGGCTGGCGATCAGCGCGCTGCGTGGGTCGGTATCGGGATGGGTCTGCACGCCGACAAAGATGTGCGCCTCGCTGCCGGAGTGGAAGCGGTAGTTGAATTCGGTGATCTGGCGCTTGCCCACGGCCTCGCAGAACGCCTTGAAGCTGCCCGGCTTCTCGGGGATGGTCACGGCGATGATCGCCTCGCGGCCTTCACCCAGCTCGGCGCGCTCGGCCACGTGGCGCAGGCGGTCGAAGTTGACGTTGGCGCCGGAGTCGATGGCCACCAGGGTCTGCCCGGTCACGCCACGGGTTTCCACGTATTTCTTGATGCCCGCCACGCCCAGCGCGCCCGCAGGCTCGGTGATGGAACGGGTGTCGTCGTAGATGTCCTTGATCGCCGCACAGATTTCATCGGTGCTCACGGTGATCACTTCGTCGACATAGTCTTTGCAGATATCAAATGTGTGCTGGCCGATCTGCGCCACGGCCACGCCGTCGGCAAAGATCCCCACCGTCGGCAGCACCACGCGCTCACCCGCCGCCAGGGCGGCTTGCAGGCAGTTGGAGTCGTCCGGCTCGACGCCGATGATCTTGATCTCCGGGCGCAGGTATTTCACGTACGCCGCAATCCCGGCGATCAGCCCGCCGCCGCCCACCGGGACAAAAATCGCATCCAGAGGCCCCGGATGCTGGCGCAGGATTTCCATCGCCACGGTGCCCTGCCCGGCAATGGTGTGCGGATCATCGTAGGGGTGAATGTAGACGTAGCCTTTTTCGTCGACCAGTTTCAGCGAGTAGGCCAGGGCTTCCGGGAAGGAATCGCCATGCAGCACCACTTTGCCGCCACGGGAGCGCACGCCTTCGACCTTGATCTCCGGGGTGGTCTTGGGCATCACGATGGTGGCTTTTACCCCCAGCACCTTGGCCGCCAGGGCCAGGCCCTGGGCGTGGTTGCCCGCCGAGGCCGTGACCACGCCGCGCGCACGCTCTTCAGCAGTGAGCTGGGTCAGCTTGTTATAGGCGCCGCGAATCTTGAACGAGAACACCGGCTGCAAGTCTTCGCGCTTGAGCCAGACCGTATTGCCCAGCCGCTCGGAGAGCTGGCGAGCGGTCTGCAAGGGGGTTTCTACGGCAACGTCGTAAACGCGCGAGGTGAGGATCTTTTTGACGTACTGTTCAAGCATCGGCGGGCATCTACTTTCACGGTTTGGCAGGGCCAAGGAGTCTAACCCGGCTTTTGGCCGGGCGACCACACGAATCCCGAGGTTTTGTTGGGTTATACTCGCGCCCCTCGATAACTCCCCGCCCGTTCCGGAGCCCGCATGACCCAGGATCAACTCAAACAGGCAGTGGCCCAGGCCGCCGTCGATTTAATCCTTCCCAAACTCGACGACAAAAGCATCGTCGGTGTCGGCACCGGCTCCACCGCCAACTGCTTCATCGATGCATTGGCCCAGCACAAGGGCGCATTTGACGGCGCCGTGGCCAGCTCCGAAGCCACCGCCGCACGTCTCAAAGGCCATGGCATTCCGGTGTATGAGCTCAACACCGTGAGCGACCTGGAGTTCTACGTCGACGGCGCCGATGAAAGCGACGCGCACCTGAACCTGATCAAAGGCGGCGGCGCGGCCCTGACCCGCGAGAAGATCGTCGCGGCCGTGGCCAAGACCTTTATCTGCATCGCCGACGCCAGCAAGCTGGTGCCCGTCCTCGGCGCCTTCCCGCTGCCGGTGGAAGTGATCCCGATGGCCCGCAGCCACGTGGCCCGCGAGCTGGTGAAACTGGGCGGCGACCCGGTGTACCGCGAGGGCGTGTTGACCGATAACGGCAACATCATTCTCGACGTGTTCAACATGCAGATCACCAACCCGGTGGAGCTGGAAACCCAGATCAATGCCATCGTCGGCGTGGTCACCAACGGCTTGTTCGCTGCGCGTCCGGCTGATGTATTGCTGCTGGGCACTGCTGAAGGCGTTAAAACCCTCAAGGCCTGATGCAACACCCGCCGGTTAAGACGCAGCAAGTAACCTGTGGCGAGGGAGCTTGCTCCCGTTGGACTGCGAAGCAGTCCCAGCCTTTTTAATCAAAGAGCAGGGGCCGCTTCGCGGCCCAGCGGGAGCAAGCTCCCTCGCCACAGGACCAGTGTTCACCCCTAACTGACTGCTCCCACGGCAATTTGTCGCCAATGTAACAAAAACGCTACTTTTCGCAGCACCCCTCGCCAAAATCGTGCGCCACATCACGACACTCAACACCGCCGCTGGTATCAAATCCGTTACAAATTACAGCCAGGCGACTCGCCCGTTTAACAATGCGCCACATCACAATCGCCCAGGGAATGAGGCGCGCATTGTGCAAAGGGTCTCGGCTTGAACATCCCCATCACCTCAAGGAAGACCTTGTGATAAAGCCCCTAGCCCTTGCTATCAGCGCGGCCTGCGCCCTGCTGCCGACTCACCTGCTGGCCTACGACTACGGCGAACACGCCAACACCACCCTGGAAAAACTGATCAACGACTACCCCGGCCGTTATCGCGGCACAGCCAACTTCGCCGGGGCCGCCGATTGGATGCAGAGCCAGATGGGCACGGCCTACAGCATCAGCCGCCAGGACTTCACCTGGAACAACGGCAGTCGCGCGTCGCAAAACGTGGTGGCCTACGCCGCCGGCACCAAACCGCAGTACGTGGTGATTGGCGCACACTTCGACACCTTCTTCGGCCGCCCAACCCTGCAAGGCCTGGACGACAACGGCTCCGGCGCCAGCGTGCTGACCGAGGTGGCGAAGAACCTCGGCGGCCTGCAACTGGAAAACGGCTTGCAGATCGTCGGCTTCGGCGCCGAAGAGGAAGGCCTGCGTGGTTCCCGGGCCTTCGTCGACTCGCTGAGCGCCAGCCAGCGCGCGAACATGCTGGCGATGATCAATCTCGACAGCCTGATCACCGGCGACATGATGTACGCCCATGCTGGCCAGAACAGCACCGCCAACCCGGCCTTGGCGTCGTTGCGCGAGCACACCTTCCAGATCGCCAAGGAGTTGAACATCCCGCTGTTCACCAACCCCGGCCTGGACCCGCAATACCCCGTAGGCACCGGCTGCTGCAGCGATGGCGAGCCCTTCGAGCCGCTGAACATCCCGATCCTGTATATAGAAGCCACCAACTGGGAACTGGGCGACCTCGACGGCTACACCCAGACCGACAACCCGAAGATCCCCGGGGGCTCGACCTGGCACGACCCCGCCGAAGACAACAAGGCCGTGCTCACCGACGCCTTCGGCCAGGCGCGCATCGACCAGCGCCTGCGCGACTATTCGCGCCTGCTCAGCCGCCTCGTGCTGGAATTGACCAACGCCGACCTGATGGCCTCCACCGCCTCAGGCGGCGCTGTTGCGCGCAATATGCAGGACAACCTGCAACGCCAGCACCAAGCCATGGTGCGCCTGCATGACCGGCGCTGGCTGACCTTGCAGTCGGCCAGCCGCGAGGTCGGCAGCTTTGATGGCGAGATCGGCGTGGATGGCGAATACAACCCGGACAGCGGCTTCGACACGGCCCCCAACCCCGAAGCGCGACGCGTGGGCTTGCATGCGCTGGGCGACTATCAGCTCACCCCGAGCCTGAACATCGGCGCCAGCCTCAGCTACCTCAACGGCCGCGACAAGCTGGAACACCGCGGCAAACTTGACAGCGACACCTGGCAAGCGGCGGCCTATGCCCTGCTCAACGATGGCGGCCCGAGCTGGCTGGCTGGCGACCTGAGCATCGGCCACAGCCGCTTCGAGTCCAAGCGCAACCTGCTGATCCAGGCGAATGGCGGGCCGATCCTGCTCAACCAGCAACTGACCGGCAACACCGACGCCCTGACCCTGGGTGCGCGCGTGCTGGGCGGCTACGACTTTGACTTCGGCGCCATCAAGAGCGGGCCTTTTGCGGGCCTGGACTACAGCCACTCGCGTATCGATCAATTCCGCGAAAAGCAGGACCTGCGCACGGCCCTGACGTACGAAGAACAGTCTTTCGACTCCCTGGAAGCCAGCCTCGGCTGGCGTGTGCGTGGCGCTGTCGCCCTGCCCTACGGCCTCAGCCTGATGCCTTACGGCGACATCGCCTGGGTCAAGGAACTGGGCGACGGCCGCCTGGACGACCTGCAACTGACCGCCCGCGCCGACGGCCAGGCGCGCACCGCCAAGCTGGGCTCAGCCGATAAGAGCTTTGGTCGCGCGCAAGTCGGCAGCCAATTGGCGATCACCCCGCAGCTGGGGGTATTTGCCGAGGTCAACGGCCGCCTTGGCCACAGCGAAGGCAGCCAGACCGGCTACTCGCTGGGCGTGCAATGGATGTTCTGATCAGGGCTTCTTGAACACGTAGAACAGGTTCGGCTCACTGGTCAGGTACAACGTACCGTCATCGTCCATGGCGATCCCTTCGGCTTGAGGCACGCGTTTTTTCAGGCCATGGCGCCCGTTGAGCAGCGACAAGCTGCTCAACGGGCGACCGTCGATATCCAGTTCCAGTACCAGGAACGACTCATCCGACAGCGCCAGCAGATGGCCGCTGCGCTCATCGTATTGCAAGCTCGACAGGTCACGCACAAACAACCCGGCGTCGCGCTTGGGGTTGTTGACCACGTGCACCGAGTAGGTTTTTTCCGGTTTGAAATGGGGGAACCCGTGGATCTCGTAGATCAGCATCGGGTCGCGCTCCTTGGCCACGAACAGGCGCTTGCCCACCGAGTCATAGGCCAGGCCTTCAAAGCCCTTGTTGCTGCCGACATGCAGGCCCAGGGTCATCTGTTCCGCATCCGCAGCATCGAGGAATTGGGTATCGTCGTCCACGTGCACCTTGATCAGCCGCTGCTCGCGCTCATCGCTGATCACGTAGGTGCCTTCGCTGATGAACTCAACCGCCTCGGCATCGCCAAAACCCACCAGGGCAATACGCCGCAGGATCTTGCCGTCCAATGACAACTCGATCAGCTCGGGGTTTTTATTGGTGACGGTAAACAGGCTTTTGCGCACCGGATCGAAGGTCAGGGCCGACACGTCGCTATCGAGGCCTTCGATGACCTGGGCTTCAAGGACTACGCGGTAATCGGACAGGCCAATGGAGGCCTCGCCGACAGGCTGGCGCAACGCCTGGAGGTTGAACCAGGCGCGCTCGAACAGGCGAAAGTGTTGTGCAACGACCCCGGCGCTAATCAGGGCGATCAGCGCAAGCATGAAAAGAATGGGTTTGGGGCGGACAAGTCGGCGCATCGGGCGTGCTCAAAGTCAAAAGTGGCGTATGAATATCACGCCCGTCTGAATTTAAACTTAAACACGCCCTATTGTCTGGCGAACGCCGTTCTTAGAGAACTATCCGACGTAATCGGTGTGCTATTTCTGCTTTTCGAAGCGATAGAACAGGTTTGGCTCACTGACCATGTACAGGTTGCCATCCTCGTCCATCGTCACGCCTTCCGCCCGTGGAATGGTGTCCTTGAGCCCGTTGAAACCACCCAGCAGAGTCATGAAGCTGACTTGCTCGCCCTTTTCATCCAGTTCCAGCAGCAGATGGGAATCGGCCGACAGCACCAGCAGGTGCCCGGTGCGTGGGTCCACCGCCAGGGCCGACAGGTTGCGCATGTCCAATTCGGTGCTGGTCAGCTTTTGTTTGTCGCCCACCAGGGTCTGGCTGCCGTCGCTTTTCCAGGTGAACAGCGCCGGTGGACGCTCTTCGCCCAGCACGATCTGCTGGTTGCGCTTGTCCCAGGTGATGCCTTCAAAGGCTTTGTTCTGGTTTTTCGACGGGCCCAGGTCATAGCTCGGGAAATCGGCCTTGTTCAACTGGGTGGTACTGGCATCGAGCTTGACGATGGTCAGGCTGTGTTCGCGCTCATCGACCACGGCCATCAAACCGTTTTCCAGCACCGTCAAGCCTTCCGGGTTGCTCCAGCCGTTCAGCGGCATTTTGCGCAGCACGTCGCCTTGCAGGCTCAACTCGACGAGAAACGGGTTTTTGCCCATGACAGAAAACAGGGTTTTGGTCTGCGGATTGTAAGAGACGTCCGAAGCTTCATCCTTCTCCATCCCCGGCAACCGCTTGCCATCGATCACCGCGTGGTAGTCCGGCAGCCACACACTCTGTTGGCGTTCGGCGGGGGTTTCAAAGCGTTCCAGCACCCACAGCACACCGCGATCGTCCCAGTGCATGGCCCAGGAGACCCCATAGGTAATCACGCCAGCCAGCAACAGCCAGGAATACCAGCGCAGGGCAAAGCGGGAACGCGGCTTGGAGGTACTGCTGGGCAGGGTGACGGCCATGGGGCGCTTATTCCGGAAAGTCAGCGTTAGGTGATAGCACAGGATCAGGAAGCCCGCGCGCAAGAGGCTGAGGATTATCCGGATGGGGTGTGAAAAAAATGCAAAGAACTGGAGATTACTGATACACAGAGAATCCATGTGGGAGCGGGCTTGGGTGGGAGCGGGCTTGCTCGCGAAAGCGGTGGATCAGTCAACTAATTCAGCGACTGACACTCCGCATTCGCGAGCAAGCCCGCTCCCACAAAAGCCCGCTCCCACATTTTGACCTCACCGGTCTTGGGTCAGCGAACCACGCTTTCGAAGCGATTCACACCCGACAACTCCAGCACCAGCTCATCGCCCACATTCAGCGGGCCCACGCCGGCCGGGGTGCCGGTGAGGATCACGTCGCCCGCTTGCAGCGAGAAGCAGCCGGCCATGTACTGGATCATTGGCACGATCGGGTTGAGCATGATCGCGCTGTTGCCATCCTGGCGCACTTCGCCATTGATGGTCAGGCGAATGCCGATGTCGGTCACGTCCGGGAAGGTGCTGTTGACCACGAACGGTGCGATCACCGCCGCGCCGTCGAAGGACTTGGCGATTTCCCACGGCAGGCCCTTGGCTTTCAGCTCGGCTTGCTTGTCGCGCAGGGTCAAGTCCAGCGCCGGGGCGAAGCCGGAGATGGCATCCAGCACTTCTTCACGGCTCGGCTTGGTGGACAACGGCTTGCCGATCAGTACCGCGATTTCCGCTTCGTAGTGCACCGAACCGCGCTCGGTAGGGATGGCAAAACCGCCCTCCAAAGCCACCACGCAACTGCCTGGCTTGATGAACAGCAACGGTTCGGTAGGCACCGGATTGTCCAGTTCCTTGGCATGTTCGGCGTAGTTACGCCCGATACACACCACTTTGCCCACCGGGAAGTGGATGTTGGTGCCGTCGACATACTTGTGCTGGTAGCTCATGGAACGACTCCTTCAGGGGCGATTAAACAGCGAAGATCTTGCCAGGGTTCATGATCCCGTTCGGGTCGAACACGGCTTTGACGGCTTTCATGTAGTCGATTTCCACCGGGGACCGGCTGTACGTCAGGTAATCGCGCTTGGTCATGCCCACGCCGTGTTCGGCAGAGATCGAACCGTTGTACTTCTCGACGGTTTCAAACACCCACTTGTTCACGGTGGCGCACTTGGCGAAGAACTCGTCCTTGCTCAGGTTTTCTGGCTTGAGGATGTTCAGGTGCAGGTTGCCGTCGCCGATGTGGCCAAACCAGACGATTTCGAAGTCCGGGTAGTGTTCGCCTACAATCGCGTCGATTTCCTTCAAGAACGCCGGCACTTTCGACACGGTGACCGAGATGTCATTCTTGTACGGGGTCCAGTGGGAAATGGTCTCGGAGATGTACTCGCGCAGCTTCCACAGGTTGTGCAGTTGGGTTTCACTCTGGCTCATCACGCCGTCCAGCACCCAGCCCTGCTCCACGCAATGCTCGAAGGTTTCCAGCGCGTGGTTGGCGACTTCTTCAGTGGTGGCTTCGAATTCCAGCAGGGCGTAGAACGGGCACTCGGTTTCGAACGGCGCCGGCACATCGCCACGGCCGAGGACTTTGGCCAGGGCCTTGTCGGAGAAAAACTCAAAGGCCGTGAGGTCGAGCTTGCTCTGGAACGCGTGCAGCACCGGCATGATCGAGTCGAAATCGGTGGTGCCAAGGACCATGGCGGTGAGGTTTTTCGGCGCACGGTCCAGGCGCATGGTGGCTTCCACCACAAAGCCCAGGGTGCCTTCGGCGCCGATAAACAGCTGGCGCATGTCGTAGCCGGTGGCGTTCTTGATCAGGTCGCGGTTCAGTTCCAGCACGTCGCCCTTGCCGGTGACGACCTTCATGCCGGCCACCCAGTTGCGGGTCATGCCGTAGCGAATCACCTTGATCCCGCCGGCATTGGTGCCGATATTGCCGCCAATTTGGCTGGAACCGGACGACGCGAAGTCCACCGGGTAGTACAGGCCGTTTTCTTCGGCGACGTTCTGCAATTGCTTGGTGACCACGCCCGGCTGGCACACGGCGGTGCGGTCGGTGAGGTTCACATCGAGGATCTGGTTCATATAGTCGAACGACACGACCACTTCGCCATTAGCGGCCACGGCGGCGGCGGACAGGCCGGTACGGCCACCGGATGGCACCAGTGCCACCTTGTGCTCATTGGCCCAACGCACAATGGCCTGGACCTGCTCGATGGTCTTGGGGAAGACGATGGCGGTCGGCGCGGGTGCGAAGTGCTTGGTCCAATCCTTGCCGTAAGCCTCCAGGGAGTCTGCATCGGTCAGCACTTTGCCAGGCTCAACCAGGGTCTTCAGCTCATCAATCAGGGCAGGATGGGTCATCGACAGAACTCTCGAACAATTCATGGTCATCCTGAGAACGCTTCACGTCGCAGGAATAGGTGTTTAGCGGGGCGCGTATGCTAGCATACCGCCCCCGCAGGACAGAGCCCAAGGGCGTTTCTGCGGTGACGGCTTTCCTGCCGTCCGGGTCAGCTTGTGCTGCTCGATTCCCTGCCATTTTTCTCCGGGATACAGGTTTACGCAGATGAGCAAGACTTCTCTCGATAAGAGCAAGATCAAGTTCCTTCTTCTGGAAGGCGTCCACCCATCGGCTGTCGACGTTCTGAAAGCCGCCGGGTACACCAGCATTGAGTACATCACCAGTTCTCTGCCGGAAGCCCAACTCAAGGAAAAGATCGCCGACGCGCACTTCATCGGCATTCGCTCCCGCACTCAGCTGACCGAAGAGATCTTCGATCACGCCAAGAAACTCGTGGCAGTCGGCTGTTTCTGCATCGGCACCAACCAGGTCGACCTCAACGCAGCGCGCGAGCGCGGCATCGCGGTGTTCAACGCACCGTACTCCAACACCCGTTCCGTTGCGGAGCTGGTGCTGGCCGAGGCGATCCTGCTGTTGCGCGGCATTCCTGAGAAGAACGCTTCCTGCCACCGTGGCGGCTGGATCAAAAGCGCAGCCAACTCCTTCGAAATCCGCGGCAAGAAGCTGGGTATCGTCGGTTACGGCTCGATCGGCACGCAATTGTCGGTCCTGGCTGAAGGCCTGGGCATGCAGGTGTTCTTCTACGACACCCTGACCAAGCTGCCATTGGGCAACGCCACGCAAGTGGCCAGCCTGACCGAGCTGCTGGGCATGTCCGACATCGTCACCCTGCACGTCCCGGAAACCGCTGAGACCCAGTGGATGATCGGCGAGAAGGAAATCCGCGCCATCAAGAAAGGCGGCATCCTGATCAACGCTGCACGCGGCACCGTGGTCGAGCTGGACGCCCTGGCCGACGCGATCAAGGACAAGCACCTGATCGGCGCGGCCATCGACGTGTTCCCGGTGGAGCCACGCTCCAACGACGACATCTTCGAAAGCCCGCTGCGTGGCCTGGACAACGTGATCCTGACCCCGCACATCGGCGGTTCCACTGCCGAAGCCCAAGCCAACATCGGCCTGGAAGTGTCGGAGAAGCTGGTCAAGTACAGCGACAACGGTACCTCGGTATCGTCGGTGAACTTCCCGGAAGTGGCCCTGCCGGCTCACCCTGGCAAGCACCGTCTGCTGCACATCCACCAGAACATCCCTGGCGTGATGATGGAGATCAACAAGGTCTTCGCGGAAAACGGCATCAACATCTCCGGTCAGTTCCTGCAGACCAACGAGAAGGTCGGCTACGTGGTCATCGACGTCGACGCCGAGTACTCGGACCTGGCGCAAGAGAAGCTGCAGCACATCAAAGGCACGATTCGTAGCCGCGTGTTGTTCTAAGGTTTCAACGGCACCACAAAAAAGGGAGCCCCTCGGGGCTCCCTTTTTTTGCATCTGAACAAATCTTACTTAACGTTAACCGTGATCACTTTCGAGGCTACAGTAGGCTCGAACTGGCGGTGTACGTTATCGCCAGCCACCAGCTGCAGGGTGTGCTTGCCTGGGGTGAGGGTCAGTTCGGTTTCGGTTTGGGCCTTGCCGAAGTGGATCGAGGTGGCATCGGCCGGAATGGGCTCATCGGCCTTGAGCGACTGCACATCGCGATCTACCAGCAGGTGATGGTGACCAGCGCCATGCACTTGCTTGTCGATGGGCTCCAGGTCCAGCCCCTTGACGCCGAATTTGACGGTGAAGGTCTTGTCGACGGTCGCGCCGTCTTTAGGCGAGACGATAAACACTTCGGCACCTGCAGGCGCAGGGGTACGCGGCAGGTCTGCGGCGCTGGCCATCATCGAGGCACCCAGCAGCAGGCTGGCAATCGTTGCACGGGACAAAAGGGTCTTCATTCACTTCTCCAGTTTTTCGGTGAAATCTGTAGGGTTATGACAACTTCGCGACAAATTGCTGTCCAAGGCACTCAACACCATAGCAAAGCGATGCTGAACGGCGCCTCGCACATAAAAATTCTCTAGGAGTGACCATGCGCTTTTCGCCTGGCCTGTTACTTGTGCTGCCCCTGATGAGCCCCTTGGCTCACGCCGAACTGGTCGATGACGTATTTGACCGTGGCGAACTGCGTATCGCCCTTGAAGCCAACACCCCGCCGTTCAACTTCAAGGAAGGCGACAAACTCACCGGGTTTGAAGTGGAACTGGGTGAGCAACTGGCCAAGGAGATGGACGTACGCCCCTCGTTTATCACCACCGACGACGCCGATCTGCTGCCGGGGGTGGAAACCGGCAAGTACGACGTGGCCATCAACCATATCGCTATGACTGCCCTGTTGCAGGATCGGTTCGATTTCAGTGAGGCGTACAACGAGAAGCCGGAGCTGGCAATCCCGTTCCAGAAGGGCAACCCGGCGTTCAAGGCAAGTTTGGACAAGGCGTTGCAGCGGGTGAAGGAGGATGGGCGGTTGAAGGCGTTGGCGCAGAAGTGGCTTGAGAACGAACCCGCACCCAAAGCCGAGTGATATTTAAATGTGGGAGCTGGCTTGCCTGCGATTGCGGTGGGTCAGTAACTGATGTGGGACTGATGCACCGCTATCGCAGGCAAGCCAGCTCCCACATTGAACTACACATTTTCTGAGAGATGGGCCAGGGCCGCTGCCGCCTCGGGCAACTCCAGCTCGCTGAAGACTTGCACCCCATGGCGCTTGAGCAGCGCCGCTGTCACGCCTTCACCGCTGACTTTCACGCCACTAAACGTCCCGTCATACGTCAGTAAATTCCCACAAGACGGGCTATTCGCCTTCAGCACAGCAATGCGGATACCGTGACGCTGCACCAACGCCAACGCCTGCCGTGCACCGTCAAGAAAGGCCGCGCTAAAATCCTCGCCCTCGGCCGTCAACACCTGCGCACGCCCTTCCCACACCTCCACGCCCTGCCCGCCTGGAATTTCGGCGGGCGGACGCGGCGTCGGCAAGCCACCGGACACTTCCGGGCAGATCGCAACCACCCGACCTTCGGCCTGCCATGCCGCCAGTTGATCGAACGGCCCGCTGGCGCCACCGTCGTAGCGCACCTTGTGCCCGAGCAAACAGCGGCTGATCAGAATCTTTTCCATGCTTAAAATGGCTCGTTGCCGCGCCGGCGAAACCAGCCGGTGAGGGACAGGCGTTCGCGCGTGGCGGGCATGACTTCGTGGGGCACCTCACCGGACAGGAACACCACCAGGCAACCACCGGTGGGCACCACGTCGTATTCGACGGCGTCCTTGAGGTACATGCGCAACTGGCCGCCATGCTCGGGCAGCCAGGCGTCGTTCAAGTAGATGACCGCCGAGACCATGCGCCGATCATCGTCGCGGAAACGGTCCAGGTGCTTGAGGTAAAACGCCCCCGGTGGGTACATCGCGAAGTGGCTTTCGAAGTCTTCCAGGCCGAGGAACAGGCTGCGGTTCATCGCCAGGCGCAGGCTGTCCATCAGGGCCATATAAGTGCCGCAAACGGCTGCATCGCCCTCTTCCAACCACTGGATGTGGTCACCGCGAATGCCTTCGCGAATCTCCTGGGCTGGCCCGCGTCCTACCGCCGCCGGGGCCAATTCACCTTCGGCTGCACGTTTACGGCACTCAGCCGCCAGTTCCAGGGTCAGAGCCTGGGGCAGGAAGCCGTCCTGACGCGACCAGCCCTTCTCGGCGAGGTCGTCGACAATACGTTGCAACAGCGGGTGATCGAAGGGTATTTGCATGGCGCGCATAGTATCCATACGCCTGTGAATCCGACAGAGCCGCCGAGCGTCTGAATACACTTTAGTCAGGTGACCGATAGGACTTCTCGACAAATCCTACGCCCGACACGGACAATAGTGGCCGACTGACAGGAGTCCCTAATGCGTCGTTTGTTTTTATCCTTGCTGATGTTCTGCGTTTTGCCCGCTTGGGCAGACGGCCATGACCAGTTGTACAAGGTCGCCGGCTGGGCCGAACAACGTGCGCATTTCAACGACGCCCTCAGCGCCGCCCAGCAACGCTACCGCAATAGCCTGCCGCCGGCGGTGTACCAGGCGCTGGTGGACAACAGCAATAAACGCTTCGCCGCCCAGGCCATGGACCAACGTGCCGAAGCGCAATTGCGCAAGAACCTGGCAGACCCGGCACCGGCCCTGGCCTTTTTCCAATCGCCGTTGGGCCGCAAGATCGTCGCCGCCGAGTTGCTGGCCACGCGCCGCGACCAGTTGGCGAAAAACGCCCAGGGCCTGCCGAAAATCGAAGCCGACGCTACGCGTAGCCTGATCATTGGTCACTTGGCTCAAGCGTTGCCCGCCCGTGAAGCCGGTGCGGAAGTCAGCCTGGCGATTGCCGGCGTGGCGGCCGACAGCCTGAGCCAGATGATTCCCGGCCTGCTCGGCGGCGGTCAGGCGCAAGGCATGTTGAATGGCCAGCGTGAGCGGTTGATGCAGCAGATTGGCAATGATCTGAACAATACGTTGCTGTACGTCTATCGGGATTTGTCTGACCCGGAGCTGGAAGAATTCGCCACGTTTGCGGAGTCGGTGGAGGGGAAGGCGTATTACCAGGCGGCATTAGCAGCGATCCGCGCCGGACTTGCTGTGGGCCAAAGCACCTCCAGCCTGACGCAATAACCAATGTGAAATGGGCTTATGTGGGAGCGGGCTTGCTGGCGAATGCGGCGGATCAGTCGAAACATCTGTGACTGACACACCGTATTCGCGAGCAAGCCCGCTCCCACATTTTGAACTGCATTACTTCAGTTGGTCCGTGAGAAAACTGAAGTATTCCTCGCGAATCTCCGCAATTTCATTCGCCAAATGATGCCTCCCCCGCGCCAGCATCAACACCTCCGGTTCATCGAACTTACCCCGCAGCACCTGCAAGTTGTGCTGCCAGTCCACCGTCATATCTTCCTCGCCTTGCACAATCACCGGCCGCCGTGGGCTGCGTGGTGCGACTTCGATGCGTTTGATCCAGCGCGCCAAGGCGCCGACCCAGGCGGTGGGCAATTGGCGGGGCTGCAACGGGTCGGCTTCGAGGAACGGCCTGAATGCCGGGTCGTGGGTGTTGTCGCTGAACCGCCGCGCGATGCCTTTGACGAACGGCCGCAGCAGGTAATAGCTGAGTTGTGACCAACCCCACGCCCGTGGCCGTACCAGCGGCGACAACAGGAACGTCTTGCCCTGGGCCGGGCTGTCAGCGCCATGGTTGAGCAGATGATCCACCACCACCGCGCCACCGGTGCTTTGCCCGAACAGGTGCCAGGGTTGCGGCAGTTGCAGCGCTTTCGCCTCGGCAAACAGCGCCTGTACGACCTGTTGGTACACCGCAAAATCATCGATGCTGGCGCGCACGCCGCTGGATAGACCGTGCCCCGGCAGATCGCAGGCGATGACCACGAAGCCCTGGTCCAGCGCCCACTTCACCACATGGCGATACAGCCCCATGTGGTCGTAAAAGCCGTGGTACATGAACACTGTCGCCACCGGCGCCGCCGGCCACCACACTTGCGCAACCACCTGAAACCCAGCCACCTCGAAACGCCCCAGGCGACTAGCGGCCTGATCAAGCCCGTAAAAACGCTGGTAGACCCGCGCCTCGGCGGACAGCGCTTGCGCCTCCACCAGGGGCCGCAAGCTTTCGCGCAGATGATCGGGGTCAAAGGTGACGGGCATAAAGGCTTCCAGACTACGGCGCGGATGAATATCGAGCTGCGATATTCATCTGTCAGGACAAGCATGGCAAGCTACGCGACCTTCGAGGATACATCTGAATGCGACCGCCCTACCGTTCCGCCCTGTTCGCCAGCCTGCTCCTGGTCCTCTGCGCCGGCGTGCTGTGGGCGGCGTATGACTGGTTCCAGGGCCGCTACCTGCGCGCCTTCAGCGAGCACACGGCGGTGTTTTCCGGTGACCCGTTGAAGCTGCCGGCCGACCTCGCCGGCCCCGGTCCGATCCGCCTGGTGCACTTCTGGGACCCGGCCTGCCCGTGCAACGTCGGTAACCAGCAACACCTCGGTGAGTTGATCGAGCACTACGCGCCCCAGGGCGTCGAGTTCTATGCCCTGCAAAAACCCGGCAGCCACGGCCAACTGCCCGACAACCTGCGCCAGATGAAAATCCTCACCGCCCTGCCCGGCGCCGATCAGGTGCCGGCCAGCCCTGCCGTGGGGATCTGGGATCGCACGGGCAAACTCGCGTATTTCGGGCCCTACAGCGAAGGGCTGACGTGCAACGCCAGCAACAGTTTTATCGAGCCGATCCTGCAGGCGCTGGAAGACGGCCGCGAGGTGAATGCCACGCACACCCTGGCGGTGGGCTGCTATTGTTCGTGGCCTAAAGAGCAGTAGTCCGTTACCCATTCTGGCTAAGGAAAGTTCATGAAGCGCGTCTTGCAGGTTCTCGCGGTTCTGCTGGTGTTGGTCGCCGTTGGCGCCGGCGTGTACCTCTACAGCAAGCAGCCGACCCGCCAGGGCACGGTGACGCTGGCCAACCTGCAAGGTTCGGTCACGGTGCGGTATGACGACCGTGGCGTGCCGCATATCCGTGCCGAAAATGAGACCGACCTGTATCGCGCCCTGGGCTTCGTGCATGCCCAGGACCGCCTGTTCCAGATGGAGATCATGCGGCGCCTGGCCCGTGGCGAGCTGGCCGAGGTGCTCGGGCCCAAGGTGCTGGAGACCGACAAGCTGTTCCGCAGCCTGCGCATTCGCGACCGCGCCGCCACCTACGTCGCACAGCTGGACCATGAGTCCGCGCACTGGAAGGCCCTGCAAGCCTATCTGGATGGGATCAATCAATATCAGGACAGCCATGCCAGCCCGGTGGAATTCGACGTGCTGGGCATCCCCAAGCGGCCGTTTACCGCCGAAGACACCATCAGCGTCGCCGGGTACATGGCCTACAGCTTTGCCGCAGCCTTTCGTACCGAGCCCTTGCTGACTTACGTACGCGACCAACTGGGCAGCGACTACCTCAAAGTCTTCGACCTCGACTGGCAACCCAAGGGCGCGCTCAACCTCGCCGCCAGCGATTGGCAGACCCTCGGCGCCCTCGCGTCCCTGAGCGAACAGGCGCTGGCCGACAACGGCCTGCCGCAGTTCGAGGGCAGCAACGCCTGGGCCGTCAGCGGCAACCGCACCAAAAGTGGCAAGCCGTTGCTGGCGGGCGACCCGCATATCCGCTTCTCGGTGCCGTCGGTGTGGTACGAGGCGCAGCTGTCGGCGCCGGGCTTTGAGTTATACGGCTATCACAACGCGCTGGTGCCGGTGGCGTTCCTGGGGCACAACCTGGACTTCGGCTGGAGCCTGACCATGTTCCAGAACGATGACCTCGACCTGATCGCCGAAAAGGTCAACCCGGACAATCCCAATCAGGTCTGGTATCACGACGCCTGGGTCGACATGACCCGCACTGAGCAACAGATCAAGGTCAAAGGCCAGGCGCCGGTCAGTCTCACCCTGCGCCAATCGCCCCACGGCCCGATCATCAATGACGTACTCGGCGACAACGCCGGCAAGACACCGATTGCCATGTGGTGGGCGTTCCTCGATACGCAGAACCCGATCCTCGAAGGTTTCTACCAACTCAACCGTGCCGACACCCTGGCCAAGGCCCGTGCGGCGGCAGCCAAGGTTTCGGCGCCGGGCTTGAACATCGTGTGGGCCAATGCCAAGGGCGATATCGGCTGGTGGGCAGCGGCGCAGTTGCCGGTCCGCCCGGCCGGGGTCAACGCCGGGTTTATCCTCGATGGCAGCACGGCCCAGGCCGATAAGCTGGGTTTCTACCCGTTCAGCGCCAACCCCCAGGAAGAAAACCCGGCGCGCGGCTACGTGGTATCAGCCAATGCCCAGCCAGTGTCGCCCACGGGCATGGAGATCCCCGGTTATTACAACCTGGCCGACCGCGGCCAGCAGTTGAACGCGCAGTTGAGCGACAACAGCGTGAAGTGGGATGTGAACAACAGCCAGGCCTTGCAACTGGGCACCACCACTGCCTTCGGTCCACGCCTGCTGGCGCCGCTGTTGCCGGTGCTGCGCGAGGTGGTCAAGGACCCGGCGCAATTGCAGCTGGTCGAACAACTGGCCGCCTGGAAAGGCGATTACCCGCTGGATTCCACCAGCGCCACGCTGTTCAACCAGTTCCTGTTCAACCTCGCCGACGCGGCGTTCCACCCCAAGCTCGGCGACGGCATGTTCAAGACCCTGCTCAGCACCCGCGTAATCGACGCCGCGCTGCCGCGCCTGGCGGCAGCGCCGGACTCACCGTGGTGGAACGGCCAGCGCGCCGAGACCGTCAAGCGCGCCTGGGACAACAGCCTCGCCCACCTCAAGCGCACCTTCGGCGATGACCCGAGCCAGTGGCAATGGGGCAAGGCCCACACCCTGACCCACGGCCATCCATTGGGCATGCAGAAGCCGTTGGACAGGGTGTTCAACGTCGGCCCATTTCCGGCGCCGGGCAGCCACGAGGTGCCGAACAACCAATCGGCGAACATCGGCCCGGCGCCATGGCCGGTGACCTACGGGCCCTCCACCCGCCGCCTGATCGACTTTGCCGACGTGGCCCACGCCCTGACCATCAACCCGGTGGGGCAAAGCGGTGTGCCGTTTGACCGGCATTATGGGGACCAGGCGGAGACTTATATCGAGGGTGGTTACGAACAGGCGCATTTCACCGATGAAGAAGTCACGGCCAATACCCGTGGCACTTTGAAACTGCTGCCAGCCCGATAGCTGCTTGGAACTCGGTCAAAAATGTGGGAGCGGGCTTGCTCGCGAATGCGGTGTGTCAGTCACAGATGTTTCGACTGATCCACTGCATTCGCGAGCAAGCCCGCTCCCACACTTGATTGGGGGCGCCGCTATATCGGTGCGGCAAAGTTGAGCCGGAACTGCTGCGGCGTCACCCCAAGCCGGCGGTTGAACACACTGCGCATATGCTGGGCATCGCGAAAACCGCACTGATAGGCCACGGTCTTGAGCGGTGCGTGGCTGCTTTCGAGCATCACCCGCGCCGCATCCACCCGCGCCCGCTCGACAAACTCCGCCGGGGTGATGCGCGCCTCACGGGCAAACACCCGGGAGAAATTGCGCGCGCTCATATTGGCCGCCTTGGCCAGGTCGGCGATGGTCAAATCCCCAGTCAGGTTCGCCAACACATACAGCTGCACCAACGCCACCGCCGAGGTGGTTTCGGCGTGGGGCGTAAGAAATGGGCTGAACTGCGACTGCCCGCCCGAACGCTGGGTAAACACCACCAGGCGCTTGGCCACGCTCAGCGCGACTTCCGGGCCATGGTCCTGGGCCAGCAAATACAGGGATAGATCGATGCCCGCCGTGACCCCCGCCGAGGTGTAGAGGTTGCCGTCCTGCACGTAGAGACGATCAGCCTCGACCTGGGCCGTGGGGCACAGGCGCGCCAGGTCGGCGGCATCGTTCCAGTGGGTGGTGACGGTTTTGCCGTCCAGCAAGCCGGCGCGGGCGAGCATGAAGGTGCCGTTGCAGATGGAGCCGAAGCGGTGTGCCCTTTCGGTGGCGCCGCGCAGCCAAGCATCGAACGTCGGGCCGAAATCCTCAAAGGGCAACTGCGGGCCACCGGCGACCAGCAGCAGGTCGTAGGCTTGCAGGGCTTCACTGAAATGCCGGTGGGCCTGCAATGACAGGCCGTTGGAGGCGGCCATGTTGCCGTGCGCGAGGCCGATGACTTCCAGCTGGTAATGGTCCTGCGGCGCCAGAAAGCGGTTGGCTTCGCAGAACACATCCATGGGCCCGGTGACATCCAGCGACTGGACGCCGGGGAAGATCAGGATGGCGACGGTTTTGCTCATGAACAGGCACACCTTCTCTAACTGGATAAACACAGAACCCCTGTGGGAGCGGGCTTGCTCGCGAAGGCGGTTGTTCAGTCGACACATGCATTAACTGACAGACCGCATTCGCGAGCAAGCCCGCTCCCACATTTGATCTTCTCAGGCCTCAAGAGAGTATCCCTTCTGGCATGAAGTGACGGCACATTGGCCGGGATCACGCCCTCGCGGCGATGGCCCCGCCACAGGCGCGCGACCAGACTGGAGCCTTCCCACAGGAGAACCACCATGACCACCATCGCCGGCATCCAGATCCCCGACAGCGCCCTCGCCAAGGCCACCACCGAATACATCCGCGACGTCGAATCCGACCTGCTCTACCACCACTCCCGCCGGGTATTCCTGTTCGGCGCGTTGAGCGGTGAACGCAAGCAACTGGCCTACAACCCGGAATTGCTCTACGTCGGCGCAATGTTCCACGACCTCGGCCTGGTGGCCGGCCATCGCAGTGACAACGAGCGTTTTGAAGTGGACGGCGCCAATGCAGCGGCGGCCTTCCTCAAGCCTTACGGGCTGAGCGATGACGATATCGAACAGGTGTGGTTGTCCATCGCCCTGCACACCACGCCGGGCGTGCCACAACATCTGCGCCCGACTGTAGCCTTGGTGACGGCGGGTGTGGAGATGGACGTGCTGGGCATGGACTATGCGGCCTTTTCCAGCGTGCAGCGCGAAGCGGTGGTGCATGCGCATCCACGGGGTGAAGGGTTCAAGGAGTGCATCATCTGCGCGTTTGCCGACGGCTTGCGCCATCGTCCGCAGACTACGTTTGGGAATGTGAAGACCGATGTGTTGGTAGATCAGGAGCCGGGGTTCAGGCCGATGAATTTTGTGGAAGTCATCCGCAAATCCCCTTGGACCGCCTGAAACACAACCTTATCAACACCACAAAACCCCTGTGGGAGCTGGCTTGCCTGCGATAGCGGTGTATCAGTAAACAAATCAGTCACTGATACACCGCTATCGCAGGCAAGCCAGCTCCCACATTTTGACCCCGTTCCGGCCTTTAGACCGGTGCGGGTGCTCTACGCTTATCCGGCTGTTGCCAGCCATCTGCCGCCGCTTCTTCAATCGCTTGCTGGATCGCTTTCTTGCGTTTCTCTTCGGCACGACGGCTGAAGAACCACACCAGGAAGGTCACCAACGACACCGCCAACAGAATCAAGCTGGCCACGGCGTTGATCTCGGGTTTAACCCCCAGGCGCACCGCCGAGAATACTTCCATCGGCAAGGTGGTCGAACCCGGCCCCGACACGAAGCTGGCGAGTACCAGGTCATCGAGGGACAGCGCAAACGACATCATGCCGCCCGCCGCCAACGACGGCGCGATCATCGGGATGGTGATCAGGAAGAACACCTTCCACGGCCGCGCACCGAGGTCCATCGCCGCTTCTTCGATCGACAGGTCCAGTTCACGCAAACGCGCCGACACCACCACCGCCACATACGCCGCGCAGAAGGTGGTGTGGGCGATCCAGATGGTGACGATGCCACGCTCTTGCGGCCAGCCGATCATCTGCGCCATCGCCACGAACAGCAGCAACAGCGACAGACCGGTGATCACTTCCGGCATTACCAACGGCGCCGTCACCAGGCCGCCGAACAGCGTGCGGCCCTTGAACTGGCTGATACGGGTCAGCACGAATGCCGCCAACGTACCCAACGCCACCGCCGCCACCGCCGTGTAGCAGGCGATTTCCAGGGAGCGCATCACCGAGCCCATCAACTGGGTGTTGTCCAGCAGGCCCACGTACCACTTGATCGACCAACCGCCCCACACCGTCACCAGCTTGGATTCGTTGAACGAGTAGATCACCAGGATCAGCATCGGCAGGTAGATGAACACCAACCCCGCCACCAGCATGAAGCTTGAGAAACTGACGCGCTTCATATCTTGCCCTCCATCTCTTTGGCTTGGCTGCGGTTGAACAGAATGATCGGCACGATCAGGATCGCCAGCATCACCACCGCCAGGGCAGAGGCCACCGGCCAGTCACGGTTGTTGAAGAATTCTTGCCACAACACCTTACCGATCATCAGGGTTTCCGGGCCGCCCAGCAGTTCCGGGATCACGAACTCGCCCACCACCGGGATAAACACCAGCATGCAGCCGGCGATGATGCCGTTCTTGGACAGCGGCACGGTGATCTTCCAGAAGCTGTTGAAAGTGCTCGACCCCAGGTCGGACGCGGCTTCCAGCAGGCTTTGATCGTGCTTCACCAGGTTGGCGTACAGCGGCAGGATCATGAACGGCAGGTACGAATAGACCACGCCGATATACACCGCGATGTTGGTGTTGAGGATCTGCAGCGGCTCGTTGATCAGCCCCATGGACATCAGGAAACCGTTGAGCAGACCGTTGTTGCTGAGGATGCCCATCCACGCATACACGCGGATCAGGATCGCGGTCCAGGTCGGCATCATGATCAGCAGCACCAGCACGGTCTGCATCTCTTTGCGTGCGGTGGCAATGGCGTAGGCCATCGGGTAGCCGATCAACAGGCACAACAGCGTGCTGAAGAACGCCATTTTCAGCGAGCCCAGGTAGGCCGCGATGTACAGCTCGTCGCCCGCCAGCAAGCTGTAGTTCGCCAGGTTCAGCACCACTTGCAGCTTCTGCTCAACGTAGGTGTAGATCTCGGTGTACGGCGGGATCGCTACGTCGGCTTCGGCAAAGCTGATTTTCAGGACGATGAAAAACGGCAAGGCGAAGAACAGGAACAGCCACAGGAACGGAATCCCGATGACCACCTGCTTGCCGCTGGGGACGAGGCGGTTCAAGCGCCGCTTGAGTTTTTTTGTGTTCATGAGCGCAGTACCACGCCGCTGTCGTCTTCCCACCACACGTACACCTGGTCACCCCAGGTTGGGCGCTGGCCACGGCGTTCGGCGTTGGCGACAAAGGACTGCACCAGCTTGCCGCTTGGCAGCTCCACGTAGAACACCGAGTGGCCGCCGAGGTAAGCGATGTCGTGCACCTTGCCACTGGACCAGTTGTGCTCGCAGGTCGGCATTTCGGTGGTGACCAGCAGCTTTTCCGGGCGGATGGCGTAGGTCACCGACTTGTCTTCCACCGCCGTGGCGATGCCGTAGCCCACGTAGATGTCGCGGTCCAGGTCCGGGCACTTGAGCACCGCGTGGCCTTCGGCGTCGTCCACCACCTGGGTGTCGAAGATGTTGACGTTGCCGATGAACTCGCACACCAGGCGGCTGGTGGGGGTTTCGTAGATGTCGATCGGGCTGCCGATCTGGGCAATCCAGCCCAGGTGCATGATCGCGATGCGCTCGGCCATGGTCATGGCCTCTTCCTGGTCGTGGGTCACCATCACGCAGGTCACGCCAACGCGTTCGATGATTTCCACCAGCTCCAGTTGCATTTGCGAGCGCAGCTTCTTGTCGAGGGCGCCCATCGGCTCATCGAGCAGCAGCAGTTTCGGGCGCTTGGCCAGGGAGCGGGCCAGGGCCACACGCTGGCGCTGGCCACCGGACAACTGGTGCGGCTTGCGCTTGGCGTACTGGCTCATCTGCACCAGCTTGAGCATCTCGGCCACGCGGGCATCGACCTCGGCCTTGGGGATCTTGTCCTGTTGCAGGCCGAAGGCGATGTTCTGCGCCACGGTCATGTGCGGGAACAAGGCGTAGGACTGGAACATCATGTTGATCGGCCGCTCGTAGGGCGGCATATCGGTGATGTCCACGCCGTCGAGGTAGATGCGGCCCTCGGTCGGGCGCTCAAAACCTGCGAGCATGCGCAGCAAGGTGGATTTGCCCGAACCCGAACCGCCGAGCAAGGCGAAGATCTCGCCTTTCTTGATTTCCAGGGACACATCGTCCACGGCAATCGTCTCGTCGAACTTCTTCGTGACCCGGTCGATTTTGACCAGCACCTTCTTAGGTGTCTGGTCGCCCTCGAGGGCTTTCTTATAGGCGCCGGAGGCAACTGCCATTTACGAAACTCCCAACAAAAATGTCTGTTCGCCCGAAACAGGCGAACCTTGGATAGTTTGGGCTTTACTTGCCCGTCTTGACCTTGGTCCAGCTACGGGTCATTAAACGCTGCACTTTCGGGGGTAGCTCGAAGTTGACGAAAGTCCGGTCGAGAACCGCCTGCGGTGGGTAAACCGCTTCGTCGGTGCGTATCGATTGCTCCATCAGTTTGTCCGCCCCTGGATTAGGGTTGGCGTAACCGACGTAATCACTGACCTGAGCGATCACCTCAGGCTGCAGCAAATAGTTGATGAAGGCGTGGGCTTCCTCGACGTTGGTGGCATCCTTGGGGATCGCCAGCACGTCAAACCACAGGTTGCCGCCTTCTTTCGGAATCGCGTAGGCGATGTTCACGCCTTTGCCAGCCTCGGCCGCGCGGGCCTTGGCCTGGAACACATCGCCGGAGAACCCGGCGGCCACGCAGATATTGCCGTTGGCCAGGTCGGAGATGTATTTCGAAGAATGGAAATAGGTCACGTAGGGCCGCACTTTCAGCAGCTTTTCTTCGGCCTTCTTGTAGTCGTCCGGGTTGGTGCTGTTCGGGTCCAGGCCCATGTAGTTGAGCACTGCCGGCAGCATTTCATCCGCCGAATCCATGAACGACACACCACAGGTGGCCAGCTTCTTCATGTTTTCCGGCTCGAACAGCACGGCCCAGGAGTCGATCTTGTCGACGCCCAGTACTTCCTTCACTTTATCGACGTTGTAACCGATGCCGTTGGTGCCCCACAGGTACGGCACGGCGTACTGGTTGCCCGGGTCGTTCTTCTCCAGGCGCTTGAGCAACGCCGGGTCGAGGTTGGCGTAGTTGCTCAACTGCGCCTTGTCGATCTTCTGGAACGCGCCCGCCTTGATCTGCTTGCCCAGGAAGTGGTTGGACGGCACGACCACGTCATAGCCGGTGCGCCCGGCCAGCAACTTGCCTTCCAGGGTTTCGTTGGAATCAAACACGTCATACACGGGCTTGATGCCGCTGGCCTTTTCGAAGTTGGCCAGGGTGTCGGTGCCGATGTAGTCCGACCAGTTATAAATATGCACCGTCGGTGCGGCCTGCACGCTCAGCGTCAGCGTGATACCTGCACCCACCAGCATGGCTTGGCGAAATAAAGAACTTGGCAAGTGGAGGTCCTCTTAAATAGTTGGGCCTTGAAGTTGTTGCCCGGCAACAAAACCGGCGCGCAACTTACCCTCGATAAACCGATCCGGCAAAACTTTCTGTCATTTAATGTGTGGGAACTGGCCTATGTGGGAGCGGGCTTGCTCGCGAAGGCGGTGTATCAGTTGATACATGCACCGGCTGACACACCGTCTTCGCGAGCAAGCCCGCTCCCACACAAGCTAGGTCCTACGGGTTATTTACCCGACTTGATCTTGGTCCAGCTGCGCGTCATGTCACGCTGAGTCGCCGCTGGCAGGTCGGCAATCGCGTAGAGCTTGGCTTGCACGTCCGCTGGCGGGTAGATGCCCGGATCGCTGGTGATGTCTTTGTCGACCAGAGCGGTGGCTTTCTCGTTACCGTTCGGGAAGCGCACGCTGTTGGTGATCGAAGCCATGACTTCCGGCTTGAGCAGGTAGTTCATGAACTTGTAGGCGGCGTCGACGTTTTCGGCATCTTTAGGGATGGCGACCATGTCGAAGAAGCTACCGGCGCCTTCTTTCGGAATGTCGTAGGCCACCTTGACCTTGCCACCGGCTTCAGCCGCGCGGGACTTGGCCTGCTGGATGTCACCCGAGTAACCCACGGCGACGCAGATGTTGCCGTTGGCCAGGTCGGAAATGTACTTGGACGAGTGGAAGTAGCCGATCGAAGGACGGATCTTGAGGAACAGGTCCTCGGCTTGCTTGAGGTCCGGTTTCTTCTGGCTGTCGGTCGGCAGACCGAGGTAATGCAGGGCGATTGGCAACATTTCGGTTGGCGAATCGAGGAAGCTCACACCGCAGCTTTTCAGCTTGGCGATGTTCTCAGGCTTGAGCAGCACGTCCCACGAGTCGATCTTGTCCACGCCCAGCGCGGCCTTGACCTTCTCCGGGTTGTAGCCGATGCCGATCGAACCCCACATGTACGGGAAGGCGTGCTTGTTGTCCGGGTCGCTGACCGACACGGCTTTAAGCAGGGACTTGTTCAGGTTGTCGTAGTTGGACAGCTTGGACTTGTCCAGCTCCTGGTAAACACCAGCCTTGATCTGCTTGGCGAGGAAGTTGTTCGACGGCACGACGATGTCGTAGCCGGACTTGCCTGCCAGCAACTTGGCTTCCAGGGTTTCGTTACTGTCAAAAACGTCGTACACCACTTTGATGCCCGACTCTTTTTCAAAGTTGGCAATGGTGTCCGGTGCAATGTAGTCGGACCAGTTGTAGACGTGCAGCACTTTATCGTCGGCCTGGGCCGCGCCCGCCATTGCGCCCATCAGGGACAAGGCGAGGAGGGTCTTGCCAGCGTTCTTCAAACCTAATGCCTTCATTTGGTGATGCTCCAATTTTTCTTTTTTGGGCCACGTTCTTACTAAGTCCTGCGGCCCGTCTAAAGGGCAACAAAACAGGGCGACAGTCTGGCAAGTTCAGGGGCCGGCTTTCAACCAAAGCCCCTACATTTATAACCGCCCGGAAGCAGCGCCTAGGGCCACTGCTTCCTGAGCCTAGCACTTAGCCCTGCAATGCCGCCAAAGTCAGGTCCAGGCACTGGCGAGCCTTGGTGACCAGCTCGTCGATTTCCGCTTCGCTGATCACCAGCGGTGGCGAAATGATCATGGTGTCGCCCACGGCGCGCATGATCAGGCCATTTTCGAAGCAGAACGTGCGGCAGATCATGCCAGCGCCGCGGCCTTCGTAGCGCTTGCGCGTGGCCTTGTCCTGCACCAGCTCGATTGCGCCCAACATGCCCACACCGCGTACTTCACCCACCAGCGGGTGATCCGCCAGTTCCCTCAGACGTTTCTGCAAATACGGTGCCGTTTCGTCGTGCACGCGCTTAACGATTTTTTCATCGCGCATGATGCGGATGTTTTCCAGGGCCACCGCTGCGGCCACCGGGTGACCGGAATAAGTGAAGCCGTGGTTGAAATCACCGCCTTCATTGAGCACGGCCACCACTTCATCGCGCACGATCAGGCCGCCCATAGGGATGTAGCCCGAGGTCAGGCCCTTGGCGATGGTCATCATGTCGGGCTTGAGGTCGTAGAAATCGCTACCGAACCACTCACCGGTACGGCCGAAACCGCAGATCACTTCGTCCGCCACAAACAGGATGTCGTACTTGGCGAGGATTTCCTTGATGCGCGGCCAGTAGCTGGCGGGCGGCACGATCACGCCACCGGCGCCCTGGATCGGCTCGGCAATAAAGGCACCGACGTTGTCCACGCCCAGTTCGAGGATCTTCTCTTCCAACTGGTTGGCGGCCCACACGCCGAATTCTTCCGGGCTCATGTCGCCGCCTTCGCCAAACCAGTACGGCTGGGCGATGTGGCTGATGCCTGGGATCGGCAGGTCGCCCTGCTCATGCATATAGGTCATGCCGCCCAGGCTGGCGCCGGCCACGGTGCTGCCGTGGTAGCCATTCTTGCGGCTGATGATGGTTTTCTTGTTCGGCTGGCCTTTGATCGCCCAGTAGTGGCGGACCATGCGCAACATGGTGTCGTTGCCTTCGGAGCCGGAACCGGTGAAGAACACATGGTTCATGCCGGCAGGCGCGATGTCGGAAATGGCCTTGGCCAGCTCCAGTACCGGCGGGTGAGCGGTCTGGAAGAACAGGTTGTAGTACGGCAGTTCTTTCATTTGCTTGGCGGCGGCGTCAGCCAGTTCATCGCGACCGTAACCGATCGCCACGCACCACAGGCCGGCCATGCCGTCGAGGATCTTGTTGCCTTCGCTGTCCCACAGGTAAACGCCGTGGGCTTTGGTAATGATGCGCGGGCCTTTCTCTTTCAATTGCTTGAAGTCGCTGAACGGCGCCAGGTGGTGCTCATTGCTCAAGGCTTGCCATTCACGGGTTTGCGGGTTGTTGCTGGACATACCAATCTCCTAGACTTTTCAGTGAAGGGCGCGCCGTTTAAAGGGCGCGCCCGGCGCATCAGACGGCGAAGAGCAGGAATTCCCGCTCCCACGAACTGATCACGCGCTTGAAGTTTTCATGCTCGGCCCGCTTGACCGCGACGTAGCCTGTGATGAATTTCTGACCCAGGTATTTCTCGATGGTCTTGCTGTTTTCCATGCGTTCCAGGGCGTCTTCGATGGTCAACGGCAGGCGCAGGTTGCGTCGCTCGTAACCACGACCGACTACCGGCGCGCTCGGGTTATGGCCTTCGACCATGCCGATGTAGCCGCACAACAAGCTGGCAGCAATCGCCAGGTACGGGTTGGCATCGGCGCCCGGCAGGCGGTTTTCCACACGACGGTTCTGCGGGCCGGCATCCGGTACGCGCAGGCCGACGGTGCGGTTTTCTTCGCCCCATTCCACGTTGACCGGCGCCGAGGTATCGGGCAGGAAGCGGCGGAACGAGTTCACGTTGGGGGCAAACAGCGGCAGCAATTCCGGGATGAATTTCTGCAGGCCACCAATGTGGTTGAGGAACAGTTGGCTCATGGTCCCGTCTTCATTGGAGAAGACGTTCTTGCCGGTGGCGATGTCGATGATGCTCTGGTGCAGGTGCATCGCGCTGCCGGGCTCGCCGGTCATCGGCTTGGCCATGAAGGTGGCCGCCACGTTGTGCTTGAGCGCGGCTTCACGCATGGTGCGCTTGAACACCAGGATCTGGTCGGCCAGGGACAGCGCATCACCGTGACGGAAGTTGATTTCCATCTGCGCGGTGCCGTCCTCGTGGATCAGGGTGTCGAGGTCCAGCTCCTGCAATTCGCACCAGTCGTAGACGTCTTCGAACAACGGGTCGAATTCGTTCGCCGCTTCTATAGAGAAGGACTGGCGACCGGTCTCCGGACGCCCGGAACGGCCGATCGGCGGTTGCAGCGGGAAGTCCGGGTCTTCGCAGCGTTTGGTCAGGTAGAACTCCATCTCCGGCGCCACGATGGGCTGCCAGCCTTTGTCGGCGTAGAGCTGCAGGACTTTCTTGAGCACGTTGCGCGGCGACAACTCGATGGGGTTGCCTTGCTTGTCGTAGGTGTCGTGGATCACCTGGGCGGTCGGCTCGATGGCCCACGGCACCAGGTATACCGCGTTCTGGTCGGGGCGGCAGATCATGTCGATGTCGGCCGGGTCGAGCAATTCGTAATAGATGTCGTCTTCGACATAGTCGCCGGTCACGGTCTGCAACAGAACGCTCTCGGGCAGGCGCATGCCTTTTTCGGCGATGAACTTGTTGGTCGGCGAGATCTTGCCCCGGGTGATGCCGGTGAGGTCGCCAATCATGCATTCGACTTCTGTGATCTTGTGGTCTTTCAACCAATCGGTGAGCTGGTCGAGGTTGTTACTCATAAATGCCTCTGGGCTGGGTTTCCTGACATCCATTAAAGGTCAGGCGTTGGTTGACGCAGCATCCGCGTCGCGTTGCATCGCCCGCTTTCGACAGGCGGTGCCAAATGCCTGGAAGATCGCGAGATAGTGCGGGTTAGAGCTTACCTGCCATTCGGGGTGCCATTGCACTCCTAAAGCAAAAGCCTTGCCCGCTGTAACAGAAAAAGCCTCGATCAAGCCATCCGGCGCGGTGGCTTCGACTTGCAAACCGGGCGCCAGGCGGTCAACGCCCTGGCTGTGGATCGAGTTGACCTGAATCGTCGACGGCAAGCCCAGGCTCGCCAATACGCCGTTCGGCGCAATCGCCACGGCGTGTGCCGGGCCGTACTGGACTGCCAGCGGCTGGGTGTCGTCTTCGCGGTGGTCCATCATGCCCGGCACTTCATGAACCTTCTGGTGCAGGCTGCCGCCAAAGGCCACGTTCATCTCCTGGAAACCCCGGCAGATGCCCAGCACCGGCACGCCCGCCGCAATCGCGGCACGCAGCAGCGGCAGCGTGGTTTGGTCCCGTGCAGAATCATGAGCAGTCCCGGGCGCGCTGGCCGGACCGTCGTAGTGAAAGGGTTCGATATTGGAAGGGGAGCCGGTAAATAGAATGCCGTCCAGACCGTCAAGAATATTGGCCGGTTCGAGCAAATCCCCAAGGGACGGAATGATCAATGGCAAGCCCTTGGCAGCGGTGGCCACTGCACGGACGTATTTGTCGCCACTGATGTGATAAGCATGCAGACCGACCTGTTTGGAGCAGGCGGTGACGCCGATTAACGGCAGGCGAGACATGAAGCACCCCGGTATTATTGCTGTTATGGGTTTGAATCGAGCTTAGCCTTGTTCATTTTTTTACACAACACCCCCGTAAAAAATACAACACGGCCCGCTCAAGCCCGCGAGTCCTACTCGTTGCAAACCGATAAAACCGCCCCAAAACGCCGCAAAAATGCCCTCGTGGCGCTTTTTTAGGGCAAAAAAGGCCTCGCTTGACTTCGGCATGCCGTTCGGGTTGACTGAAACCAGAAAAGATCAATGATTGATATTTTTAACAACAAAGGTGTTGCATCATGTCGGTACCCCCGCGTGCCGTTCAGCTTAACGAAGCGAACGCGTTCCTTAAGGATCATCCTGAGGTTCTGTACGTAGACCTTCTAATTGCGGATATGAATGGTGTGGTGCGCGGCAAGCGCATCGAACGCACCAGCCTCCACAAGGTTTACGAGAAGGGCATTAACCTGCCTGCCTCTTTATTTGCCCTGGATATCAACGGCTCGACGGTGGAAAGCACCGGCCTGGGTCTGGACATCGGTGATGCTGACCGAATCTGTTATCCGATCCCTGACA
The DNA here is from genome assembly GCF_055407965.1 of Pseudomonas sp. B611. Classification (NCBI taxonomy): domain Bacteria; kingdom Pseudomonadati; phylum Pseudomonadota; class Gammaproteobacteria; order Pseudomonadales; family Pseudomonadaceae; genus Pseudomonas; species Pseudomonas sp. B611. The sequence continues at coordinate 456,028 of NZ_JBUZST010000002.1, read as the reverse complement.
CCCTGTGCAATGAACCCTGGCAAAAGCGCCCAACCGCGCAACTGCTGATGACCATGCACGAACTTGAAGGTGAACCTTTCTTCGCCGATCCGCGCGAAGTGCTCCGCCAAGTTGTAAGCAAATTTGACGACCTCGGTCTGACCATCTGCGCCGCCTTCGAGCTTGAGTTCTACCTGATCGACCAGGAGAACGTGAACGGCCGCCCACAACCGCCCCGCTCGCCGATCTCCGGCAAACGCCCGCACTCGACACAGGTCTACCTGATCGACGACCTCGACGAATACGTCGACTGCCTCCAGGACATCCTGGAAGGTGCCAAAGAGCAAGGCATCCCGGCCGACGCCATCGTCAAGGAAAGTGCTCCGGCGCAGTTCGAAGTGAACCTGCACCACGTCGCCGATCCGATCAAGGCCTGCGACTACGCGGTACTGCTCAAGCGCCTGATCAAGAACATCGCCTACGACCATGAGATGGACACCACCTTCATGGCCAAGCCTTACCCAGGCCAGGCAGGCAACGGTTTGCACGTACACATCTCCATTCTGGACAAGGACGGCAAGAACATCTTTGCCAGCGAGGATCCCGAGCAGAACGCCGCATTGCGCCACGCAATCGGCGGTGTGCTGGAGACCCTACCCGCCCAGATGGCGTTCCTGTGCCCTAACGTCAACTCCTACCGTCGTTTCGGCGCACAGTTCTACGTGCCGAACTCGCCGTGCTGGGGCCTGGACAACCGCACCGTGGCGATTCGCGTACCGACCGGCTCGTCCGACGCCGTACGGATCGAACACCGTGTCGCCGGCGCCGACGCCAACCCGTACCTGCTGATGGCTTCGGTGTTGGCAGGCGTGCACCACGGCCTGACCAACCAGATCGAGCCAGGCGCACCGGTGGAAGGCAACAGCTACGAGCAGAACGAACAAAGCCTGCCAAACAACCTGCGCGATGCATTGCGTGAGCTGGATGACAGCGAGGTGATGGCCAAGTACATCGATCCTAAATACATCGATATCTTCGTCGCCTGTAAGGAAAGTGAGCTGGAAGAGTTTGAACACTCCATCTCCGACCTTGAGTACAACTGGTACCTGCATACCGTCTAAACGGCGGCTGCATTAAAGAACGCCGCAGGCTTTTGGCCTGGGGCGTTTTTTTATGCTCGTTCCCACGCTCTGCGTGGGAACGTCTCTTAAGACGCTCTGCGTCTGCTCTTGTGACGCGGAGCGTCACGACTGCATTCCCACGCGGAGCGTGGGAACGATCATTAGGTCGCGTACAATGCCCGTTGCCTTGTAGGAGACATCCATGACCACCCGCCCCGCCCCGCCTCGCAAACCCCGTGCCCGCAGCCAGGCGCGGATCGACGCGATCCTCGACGCCGCCCGCACCTTGCTGGCCGCCGAAGGCGTGGCCAGTTTGTCGATCTACAGCGTGGCCGAGCGCGCGCAGATTCCGCCGTCGTCGGTGTATCACTTTTTCGCCAGCGTGCCGGCGCTGCTGGAAGCATTGACTGCGGATGTCCACGCCGCCTTCCGCGCGGCGATTCAGGCGCCCATCGACCATGCTTCACTCAAGCACTGGCGGGACCTTTCCTACATCGTTGAACAGCGCATGCTGACGATCTACGACCACGACGCCGCCGCACGCCAGTTGATCCTGGCGCAGCATGGGCTGACGGAGGTGACCCAGGCGGATCGTCAGCATGATCTGGAGTTAGGCGACTTGATGCTGGCCGTATTCAACCGTCACTTTGACGTGCCGACACTGCCGAGCGATGTGGATGTGTTTGCGCTGGCGCTGGAGCTGAGCGACCGCGTGTATGCGCGTTCGGTGCATCAGCATGGGCTGATTACGCCGCGCATGGCGGAGGAAGGGATGCGGGTGTTTGATGCTTACGTGGGGCTTTATTTGCCGGCTTACCTGCCTAAGCGTTGAGTTTTGTGGTGGCTGGGCGGGCCTCTTCGCGAGCAAGCCCGCTCCCACATTTAACCTCATTCCAACTTTGGAACTCGGTCGAATGTGGGAGCGGGCTTGCTCGCGAAAGCGGCCTCAAGAACGCCGCCAATCACAACTTGGCAATCGACACCTCAGTCGATTTAACAAACGCAATCACCTCACTGCCAATCACCAGTTCCAGCTCTTTGACCGAGCGGGTGGTGATCACCGAAGTGACGATACCGGACGCCGTCTGCACATCGATTTCCGACAGCACGTCGCCTTCGACGATTTCCTTGATGGTGCCTTTGAACTGGTTACGTACGTTGATCGCTTTAATAGTCATGTCGTTCTCTCTTCGTGGGACGCGTGAGTTATTGAGCCCAACGCAATTGCGTCGGCAGCGGTGAAACAGGTTCGGGTTCCGGGGGCGTGCCGGGCAGTGACAGCACACGGTTGAGCACTTCGGCTTCCAGCGCCGCCAGACGGTACGAGCCGCGGGCCCGTGGGCGTGGCAGGTCAACCAGCAGGTCGAGGCCGATTTCGCCGTCTTCGATCAGGATCACCCGGTCGGCAATGGCCACGGCTTCGCTGACGTCGTGGGTCACCAGCAACACGGTGAAACCGTGCTTGAGCCAGAGGTTTTCGATCAGTTGCTGCATCTCGATACGGGTCAGGGCATCCAGTGCGCCCAACGGTTCGTCGAGCAACAGCAGGCGCGGCTGGTGGATCAAGGCGCGGGCCAGAGCCACGCGTTGCTTCTGGCCACCGGACAACGCCGCCGGCCACTCATCGGCACGCTCGGCCAGGCCCACCGCTTCCAGGGCTTCCAAGGCCTTGGGCCGCCAGTTGCCCTTGAGGCCCAGGCCGACGTTGTCGATGATCTTTTTCCACGGCAGCAGACGCGCTTCCTGGAACATCAACCGCGTGTCTTCCAGCGCTTCGCTCAGCGGCGCGGAGCCGGCCAGCAGCTCGCCGCCGCTGGCTTTGTCCAAACCGGCGAGCAGGCGCAGCAAGGTACTTTTGCCGCACCCGCTACGGCCGACCACGGCCACGAACTGGCCAGCCGGAATATGCAGATCAATCTCTTTGAGCACTTCCCGCGCACCAAAGGCCTTGCGCAGTTTGCGCACCGCCAACGGGATGCCCTTGAGCAGGCGCGGAGGTTGTTGAGCGGTCATGCCGCACCTCCTTTATTCACTTGATACGCCGGATGCCAGCGCAACCACACACGTTCCAGGCCGCGGGCAGCGAGGTCGGCGAGCTTGCCGAGGATGGCGTACATGACAATCGCCAGCACCACCACGTCGGTCTGCAGGAATTCCCGGGCGTTCATCGCCAGGTAACCGATACCGGAGCTGGCCGATATGGTTTCCGCCACGATCAGCGTCAGCCACATAAAGCCCAGGGCAAAGCGCACGCCCACCAGGATCGACGGCAACGCACCCGGCAGGATCACCTGGCGGAACAGGCTGAAGCCGGACAAGCCGTAGCTGCGCGACATCTCCACCAACGCCGGGTCGACGTTGCGGATACCGTGGTAGGTGTTCAGGTAGATCGGGAACAGCGTGCCCAGGGCGACCAGGAAAATCTTCGCCGTCTCGTCAATGCCGAACCACAGGATCACCAGCGGAATCAGTGCCAGGTGCGGCACGTTGCGGATCATCTGCACCGAGCTGTCCAGCAGGCGCTCGCCCCACTTCGACAGGCCGGTGATAAAGCCCAGGGCCAGGCCGATGCTGCCGCCAATCACAAAACCCAGGCCCGCGCGCCAGCCACTGATGGCCAGGTGCGTCCAGATCTCGCCGCTGGCCACCAGGTGCACCCCGGCGGCAATCACGGCACTCGGCGCCGGCAGAATGCGCGTGGACAACCAACCGGCCGACACCGACAACTGCCAGATCGCCAGCAACAGAATCGGCAGCACCCAAGGCGCCACACGATGGCTCAATTTTTCATAGTTCATGGGCTGCCTCAGCTCGCCGACGCAGCTTTGGGAAGGATGTCGTTGGCGACCATCTCGCCGAACGGGCTCACATACCCGGCGCCCTTGGGCAGCTCGGGACGTTCGATATCCAAGTGGGGGAACAGCAACTCGGCGACGCGGTACGACTCTTCCAGGTGCGGATAACCGGAGAAGATAAAGGTGTCGATGCCCAGCGCCGCGTATTCATTCACCCGCGTCGCCACGGTTGGGCCATCGCCCACCAGCGCGGTGCCGGCACCGCCACGCACCAGGCCGACGCCGGCCCACAGGTTGGGGCTGACTTCGAGGTTGTCGCGGCTGCCGCCGTGCAAGGCGGCCATGCGCTGCTGGCCCACGGAGTCGAAGCGCGACAGCGAGGCCTGGGCGCGGGCGATAGTGTCGTCGTCCACGTGGGAGATCAGTTTGTCGGCGGCTTGCCACGCCTCTTCGTTGGTTTCGCGCACGATCACATGCAAGCGGATACCGAAACGCAGGGTGCGTCCGAGGTTCTCGGCCTTGGCCCGTACCTGGGCGATTTTTTCTGCGACGGCCGCTGGCGGCTCGCCCCAGGTCAGCACCATTTCCACCTGTTCAGCCGCCAGGTCCTGGGCCGCTTCGGAAGAACCGCCGAAGTACAGCGGCGGACGCGGTTGCTGGATCGGCGGGTAGAGCAACTTGGCGCCTTTGACGCTGATGTGCTCGCCGTCGTAATCCACGGTTTCGCCTTCCAGCACGCGGCGCCAGATGCGGGTGAATTCCACGGAGGCCTGATAGCGCTCTTCGTGGCTGAGGAACAAGCCATCGCCCGCCAGTTCTTCCGGGTCACCGCCGGTGACCAGGTTGAACAACGCACGCCCGCCAGACAGGCGGTCGAGGGTCGCGGCCTGACGCGCGGCCACCGTCGGGGAAATGATCCCGGGGCGCAGGGCAACCAGGAATTTCAGACGCTGGGTCACCGGGATCAGCGACGCCGCCACCAGCCACGAATCCTCGCAGGAGCGCCCGGTGGGGATCAGCACCCCGCCGAAGCCCAGGCGATCAGCGGCCTGGGCCACTTGCTGCAAATAACCGTGATCAACGGCGCGAGCGCCTTCGGCGGTGCCAAGGTAATGGCCGTCGCCGTGGGTAGGCAGGAACCAGAAAATATTGAGGCTCATGGAGTTGTCTCCTGAAGTAGTCGGATTACGGCGCTTTGGCAACGGCGGCGGGTGGCGTCCAGATCACGTCCTTGATGCTCAAGGGTTTCGGGATCAATTTGAGTTGGTAGAAGGTGTCGGCGATTTTCTGCTGGGCGGCGACCACGGCCGGGGTCAGGAACAGCGCGCCGTAGCCTTGGCGTTTCACCGAGGTCAGGGTGATGTCAGCCGGCAGGCCGAGCAGCGGTGCGACTTGATCGGTGACTTCCTGCGGGTTGGCCTTGGACCATTCGCCCACGGCGCGCACTTCTTCGATCAGGGCCTTGACCACTTCCGGGTGTTTTTCGGCATAGGGCTTGGTAGCCAGGTAGAACTGATGGTTGTCGGCGATGCCAGTGCCATCACGCAGGGTGCGCGCTTGCAGTTGTTTCTCGGCGGCGGCCTGGTACGGGTCCCAGATCACCCAGGCATCTACGCTGCCACGTTCGAACGCGGCGCGGGCATCGGCGGGCGGCAGGAAGACGGTCTGCACGTCGGTGTATTTGAGGCCGGCATCTTCCAGCGCACGTACCAGCAGGTAGTGCACGTTGGAGCCTTTGTTGAGCACGATTTTCTTGCCCTTGAGCTCGGCCACCGATTTGATCGGCGAGTCTTTCGGCACCAGGATCGCTTCGCTGGTCGGCGCAGGCGGCTCGTAGGCGACGTAGAGCAGGTCAGCGCCAGCCGCCTGGGCAAACACCGGTGGGGTTTCGCCGGTGACGCCAAAGTCGATGGAGCCGACGTTCAGGCCTTCGAGCAATTGCGGGCCGCCAGGGAACTCGGTCCACTGCACGTTCACGCCTTGGGCAGCCAGGCGTTTTTCCAAGGTGCCCTTGGCTTTGAGCAGCACCAGCGTGCCGTATTTCTGATAACCGATCCGCAGGGTTTCGGCGGCTTGGGCTTGAACAATGGCGCCGAAGGACACAGCCGCAGCAAACAGTGCGACCAGACCACGACGCAAGATGACAGTGCGCATGGCGCTCTCTCCAAATAATGCGTTTAGGGGGTTGGCTGCACCTGCTTGGCCGTTGGCGGCTGAGTAAGGTGAGTACTTCCAGGTTTCGATGTGGCTTAAATGCTCCAGCGAGCACTCAACAAACGTTCATTCAACACATGGGGGTCCAGCGGTTTCGGGCGGCGGGCCATGGCGCCGTAAAGCGTTTCCAGGGCTTCGTGCAAACGGTGTTCGAGCACCGGCACCAACTGTGCCTGGGCGCTGCCTTCGGCGTAGGCGATCTGGCTGTCTTCGGCAAAGATGCCGTGGAGCAACTCCTGGGCCTTGAGAGCCGACAGCACCGGCTTCAAGGCGTAATCCACCGCGAGCATGTGGGCGATACTGCCGCCCGTGGCCATTGGCAATACGATCTTGTGGGCCAGGGCACGTTCGGGCAGCAGGTCGAGTACGGTCTTGAGCGCGCCGGAGAACGACGCCTTGTACACCGGCGTAGCGATCACCAGGCCGTCGGCGTTGGCGACTTGCTGCAACAGGTCGATGACCTTGGGGCTGTCGAAGCGGGCGTGCAGCAAGTCTTCAGCCGGGAAGTCCCGTATCTGGTAACTCACCACTTCCACGCCTTTGTCTTGTAGCCACTGACGGGTTTTTTCCAGCAAGACCCCGGAGCGGGAACGCTGGCTGGGACTGCCTCCAAGTGTTACGACCAACATGCAGGAATTCCTTGAGCTAGTGCCGGCGGTTCGCTGTGTGGCGATGGCGCCAAGATGGGACAGACCATATCAGCAGATTTATATATCTTTAAATCTTATTTTTTCATGTGTTTATTCTTTAAATGCATATGGGATTTATGAAACGCCGGGCGAAAAAAAAGGCCGTGAAAACGGCCTGAAAACCCCTGCATTGTGAGCCTTGAAATGCGATCTAAATGTGGGAGCGGGCTTGCTCGCGAAAGCGGTGGGTCAGACAACACATCTGTGCCTGACAGACCGCATTCGCGAGCAAGCCCGCTCCCACATTGGTTCTGCGTTAGCGGTTGGGTTGTGGGGTCAGGCGCAGGTAAGGCTTCACTGCACGGTAACCCTTCGGAAAGCGCTTCTTGATCTCGTCCTCATCCTTGAGCGACGGCACGATCACCACTTCATCACCCTCCTGCCAGTTGGCCGGCGTGGCGACTTTGTAGTTGTCGGTCAGCTGCAACGAGTCGATGACCCGCAGGATTTCATGGAAGTTACGCCCGGTGCTCGCCGGGTAGGTAATGGTCAGGCGGATCTTCTTGTTCGGATCGATCACGAACAGGGAACGCACGGTGAGGGTGTCACTGGCGTTCGGGTGGATCAGGTCGTACAGGTCCGACACTTTGCGATCGGCATCGGCCAGGATCGGGAAGTTGACGGTAGTGTTCTGGGTTTCGTTGATGTCTTCGATCCACTTATGGTGCGAATCCACCGGGTCGACGGACAGGGCGATGGCCTTGACGCCGCGCTTGGCGAACTCGTCCTTGAGCTTGGCGGTAAAGCCCAGCTCAGTGGTGCACACCGGGGTGAAGTCCGCCGGATGGGAAAACAGCACGCCCCAGCTATCGCCCAGCCATTCGTGGAAACGAATCTTGCCGGCGCTGGAATCCTGTTCGAAGTCGGGGGCGATGTCGCCCAGTCTTAGGCTCATGGTGTGGCTCCTGGTGAGTGCTTATGGAGCCTACTGTGCATGGGTTGCGGATTATTTAAAAAGAATAAATATCGATTTATCTAGACGATAAAGGAATATTAAAAATCTGTTCATTGGACGCCACAACGGGCGAGGAGCACCATCCGCTTCAAGGTTCGAGAAGGCCTTGAGACGCTGTACAAAGAGGGGTTCAGGAAGGGCTTGCGGGGGTTTGGCCCGACTTGAAAGTAAAACGCCTTGCCCGGCGTCGCGCCGGGCAAGGTTTTACAACCAGTCTTACAGGATCGGCAGGGTGTAGCTGACGATCAGACGGTTTTCGTCCTGGTTACGCTGGGAAGCTACGTCGGAACGCAGCGAAGCGTTTTTCCAGGCAACGCCCAGACCTTTGAAAGTGCCTTCCGGTACTACGTAGCCCAGGTTGAAGTCACGTTCCCACTCGCCTTTGTCACCGGTCGCAGTGGCAACGTTGTCGCCCTTGAGGTACATGACGGAAGTGGTCAGGCCTGGCAGGCCGACAGCAGCGAAGTCATAGGCGTACTGGGCCAACCAGGTGCGCTCGCCGGCACGTTGGAACTTGCCGATCTGCACGTCGGTGATCAGGTACGAAGAAGCACCGTCACCCTGGTTGAGGAACGGGAAGTCGCTCGTGCCGTTTACGCGCTGGTAGCCGGCGCTGATCGCGTGGCCTTGCAGGGCGTAGGTGAACTTGGCGCTCCAGGTGCGGTTATCGACTTCACCGTTGTTCTGGTAGCCAGAAGCGCGGTAGCCGGCAACACGACCTTCCTGGCTGGCGTTCTTGCCATCGGAGTCACTGTTGAAGTAACGCAGGTCGGTCTTGAACACGCCCACTGGCAATGCCCAGTTGTGGGACAGGCCCAGGAAGTGCTGCTTGTAGAAGTCGGACAGGTTGCCGTAGTAGTACTGGGCAGTCAGGTCCTTGGTGATCTTGTAGTCACCACCGGCGTAGTAGAACTCGTTGCTGCGGGCGTTGGCGGTGGCGGTGCGGGTAGCGCCGTTGGAGCCAGCGATGGTCAGCGAGTCGTTGTTCGACGAGTTACGGCCTTTGGCGTGTTCCAACTTACCGCCAACCAGGGTCAGGTTGTCGATGTCGTTGGAGGTGATCTGGCCACCTTCAAAGGTTTGTGGCAGCAGACGACCGTCGTTGGAGGTCACCACCGGCAGTTTTGGCTGCAGGGTGCCCAGCTTCAATTCAGTCTTGGAGATCTTGACCTTGCCGGTCAGGCCAATGCTACCGAAATCGTTCACCGCACGACCATCGCTGTCGCTTGGGAACACAATGCCGCCCTTGTTGGCGCTATTGTTGTTGTAGGCAGTGCCTTTACCGGAGTCCAGACGCACGCCGTACAGGCCAATGGCGTCAACACCAAAACCAACGGTACCTTGGGTGTAGCCGGAAGCGAAGTTGAAGATGAAGCCTTGGCCCCATTCTTCTTGCTTGTTCGGCTTGGCGGTGCCGTCACGGTTGTCTTGGTTGATGTAGAAGTTGCGCGCAGTAACGCTCGCCTTGCTGTCTTCGATGAAACCGGCAGCGCCTGCTTGCTGGGCGATTGCGCCCAAAGCTACAGCCAAAGCCAAGGTGGACTTATTCATGTACCGCTCCTCTCATTTCTAATTTTTGTATTTCTTTGGTCTCGGGTCTGACGCCCTCGATCCACAGATGCGCGATTAGCACCGGATAGTGACTGACAAGTCAATCGTAACCTTGTGTGTCTACTACCTTCGTCTAACAGCAGTTAGATTTGGTCCTTGCAGGGTAATGAGTTTTTCATACACCCAAAAAGAATTGTTTCATCCTTTTTCATACGATTTGGGAATAAGCCTTTGCATGGCACGGATGGGTCAGGGAAGACGCCCCACTCCGTAAGCTAATTCCTAAAGGGTATTTGTTTGCGCTTTTTTAGATCGCCTAGTGTGGCCGTAGGGCTTCATACGTCACCCACGATCAAAAAGGCGACGCCATCATGGCCAAACGCGCATCCTCCCGTCAATTTGTTACAGTTTTTGTATCGCTTATATTTTTTTGCGGTTTCAGCCGCCGAGACGGCGAGTTGTAACCGCAGGCCGCAATCTACCCGTCGTCGCGTTTATCGTATCGGCGCAGATCAATACTTCTGAAGCATGGGTGATGCGTAACGGCAGCCACATTGACGCACCCCGGATGCCGAGGCGCAGCAAACCGTTGCCTGTTTTAAAGGCTGCACGGCGAAGGCGATTTGGGAAGTGGCGAAGTTCAAATGTGGGAGCTGGCTTGCCTGCGATGCTGACAACTCGGTCTTTCAGGAAAACCGAGGTGATGCTATCGCAGGCAAGCCAGCTCCCACAGAAGCCAGGCCTGGGCTGAATCAGAGGGCCTTTTCGAAGATCTTCGAATTACGCTGGTAGTTGTACAGCGACGCCCGCGCCGACGGCAGGCGGTCCACGCTGCTCGGCACAAAACCACGCTCACGGAACCAGTGCGCAGTGCGCGTCGTCAGCACGAACAAAGTCTTCAAGCCTTGCGCCCGTGCGCGGGTCTCGATGCGCTCCAGCAACACATCGCCGCGTGCGCCGTGGCGGTATTCCGGGTTCACCGCCAGGCACGCCAGCTCGCCGGCGTCCGAATCGGCGATCTGATACAGCGCCGCACAGGCGATGATCATGCCTTCACGCTCGACCACGCTGAACTGCTCGATCTCGCGCTCCAGCACTTCCCGCGAACGGCGCACCAGAATGCCCTGCTCTTCCAGCGGGCTGATCAAATCGAGCAAGCCGCCGACGTCTTCAATCGCCGCTTCACGCACCTGCTCGAATTGCTCCTGGGCCACCAGCGTACCGCCGCCGTCCCGGGTAAACAGTTCGGTGAGCAACGCGCCATCTTCGGCGTAACTGACGATATGGCTGCGCCCTACCCCACCACGGCACGCTTCGGCGGCGGCATCGAGCAGTTCGGCCTGGTAGTTGCTGCCCAGGCGTTGCAGATGCGCCGGCACTTGTTGCGGGCGCAACTCACGCACCAGGCGACCATTTTCATCGATCAGGCCCTTGTCCGCGCCAAACAGCAGCAGCTTGTCGGCGCCCAGGTCGATGGCGGCGCGGGTGGCGACGTCTTCGCAGGCTAAGTTGAAGATTTCACCGGTGGGCGAATAACCCAGCGGCGACAGCAGCACGATGGAGCGCTCGTCCAGCAGGCGGCCGATACCCTTGCGGTCAACCCGGCGCACTTCGCCGGTGTGGTGGTAGTCCACGCCTTCCAGCACGCCAATCGGCCGTGCCGTCACCAGGTTGCCGCTGGCCACCCGCAGGCGCGAGCCCTGCATCGGCGACGAGGCCATGTCCATCGACAAGCGTGCTTCGATGGCGATACGCAGATGGCCGACCGCGTCGATCACACACTCCAGCGTCGCCGCATCGGTGATGCGCAGGCCTTCGTGGTAAGCCGGGGTCAGGCCACGGGCTTCAAGACGGGTTTCGATTTGCGGGCGCGAACCGTGGACCAGCACCAGCCGCACGCCCAGGCTGTGGAGCAGCACCAGGTCGTGGACGATATTGCCGAAGTTGGGATGTTCCACGCCGTCGCCGGGCAACATGACCACAAAGGTGCAGTCGCGGTGGGCGTTGACGTAAGGAGAAGCGTGACGAAGCCAATTAACGTAGTCGGGCATAACACCTGGGCCTGTAATAAAAAGCAGCCGAAAAAGGATCAATCATGAAAGCGCACAGCGGGCTGATGGTTATCGTCGGAACAGGCTTGGCGACACGCTCACTCTCCTTCATATGTACGAACAGACAGGGGTTAATTTATGCGGGTTTCAGGCAGTAGTGTTCGATCAGTTCCCGCAATAGACGCACTGTAGGCGTCAAGCGTGACATTTCGAGGTACTCGCCCGGCTGGTGGGCGCAGGCGATATCGCCAGGGCCGAGCACCAGGGTTTCACAACCAAGGCGCTGAAGATAAGGCGCTTCGGTGCCGAACGCTACTGCTTCGGCACGATGACCGGTCAAACGTTCCGCAACCCGCACCAGTTCGGCGTCTTCAGGCTGTTCGAACGGCGGCACTTCGGGGAACAGCGGCGCGTAGTCGATCTGCACCTGATGGCGCTCGGCCAGGGGTTCGAGCTTCTGGCGGATGGCGGCGCGCAACACCTCCGGATCCATGCCCGGCAGCGGACGCAGGTCGAACTCCAGGGAGCACTGGCCGCAGATGCGGTTGGGGTTGTCGCCACCGTGAATGCAGCCGAAGTTCATCGTTGGCTGGGGCACGCTGAATTGCGGGTTGCGGTACTGGCCCTGCCACACCTGGCGCAAGCCGCGCAGTTCGCTGATGGCATCGTGCATGGCTTCCAGGGCGCTGTGGCCCAGGCTTGGGTCCGACGAATGGCCGCTGCGACCGAGGATGTCGATGCGCTCCATCATCACGCCTTTGTGCAGGCGGATCGGCTTGAGGCCGGTGGGCTCGCCGATCACCGCCGCACGCCCCAGCGGGCGCCCGGCTTCGGCCAGCGCGCGGGCGCCGGACATGGAGCTTTCTTCATCGCAGGTGGCGAGGATCAGCAACGGTTGCTTGAACGGCTGATCCAGCAGCGGCAGCACGGCTTCAATCACCAGCGCGAAAAAGCCCTTCATGTCGCAACTGCCCAATCCTACCCAGCGGCCGTCGACTTCCGTCAGCTTGAGCGGATCGGTCTTCCACAGCGCCGCGTCGTAAGGCACGGTATCGCTATGCCCCGCCAGCACCAGGCCGCCGGGGCCGCTGCCAAAGCTGGCGAGCAGGTTGAACTTGCCGGGGCTGACCTGCTGGATGTCGATGGCGAAACCCAGATCCCCCAGCCAACTGGCGAGCAAATCGATCACCGGGCGGTTGGTCTGGTCGAGAGACGCTTGGGTGCAACTGACCGACGGCGCGGCAATCAACGCGGCGAACTGCTCTTTCATGGACGGTAATGGCATGCGCGGTCTCTCAACTTCCCGGATGAAGCCCACTATAGAGCCATCTGCACGACACAATAAACCGTTGCGGCGCGTTGCCGGGCTCAGTCCTGTACACTGCACGGCCTTGGCAGCCACACATTTCCCCGGCTGCGCTCCCGATCCTGGATTTTCCGGCCATGCAGAAAGAAACCGAAATCAAGCTCCGCGTCAGCCGCGAAACCCTCGCCGCGCTGCGTGAGCACCCGCTACTGAAAAAACGCAACAAAAGTGGCTGGGAACGCCGTGAGTTGATGAACCAGTATTTCGACACCCCCGAGCGCGACCTGGCCCAGGCCAAAGTCGCCCTGCGCCTGCGCAAGGACGGTGACGAGATCATCCAGACCCTCAAGACCCGTGGCCTAAGCGTCGCCGGTTTGTCGGAACGCAACGAGTACAACTGGGACCTGCCCAAAGCCAAGCTCGATGTGAAGAAACTCGACGGCGAATGCTGGCCCGAGCAACTGGCCGAGCTGGACAAAAAAACCCTCAAGCCGATCTTCACCACCGACTTCGTGCGTGAACGCGCCGAAATCGCCTGGGGCCGTGGCAAGGCCAAGGTGGTCATCGAAGCCGCCCTGGATCTGGGCCACGTCGTGGTCGGCAAGCAGAAAGAAGAAATCTGCGAGCTGGAACTGGAACTGCGCGAAGGTGAACCGGCCGCCCTGCTGGAACTGGCCGCCGAACTGGCCGCGACCCTGGCGTTGATGCCGTGTGACATCAGCAAGGCCGAGCGCGGCTACCGTCTGTATGACGCCAGCAGCTACTCCCTGAGCCTGCCGGCGCCGCAGATCCACGCCGAAATGCCGCTGGACGACGCCTTCGCCGCGATCATGTGGCACCTGCTCGGCAGCAGCCAGCGCCTGGCCGAGCAATACCGTTTCAATGGCCACTGGCGCTTGCTGCAAGACTGGGTCGAGAACCTCGGCGAACTGCGCGCCCTGATCGGCAGCCTCGGCCAGGCCGCACCACGCCAATCCACCAGCGAACTGCGCAGCGCACTGGATGCCCTGCTGGAAGACTGGCGCCCACTGGTGCAAGCCGGTGATGACGACGAAGACATCCGCAAAGCCGCACCCGAGCAATTCATTGAAGAATTGGACGACGTGCGCTGGGGCCTGTTCTCACTGAACACCTCGCGCTGGCTGTTGGCCCGCGCCTGGACCGCCGAGCGTAACGTGCGCGGCAACCGCCAGGGCGCTGCGCAAATCACCAACTGGCTACCGCGCCTGCTGGCCGACGACGCCGTTGCCCTGCAACTGCCGCGCTACCAGCAACAGCCGGAAGACCTGGCCGAGCAACTGCCGCGTATCGAACGCATCCAGGCGTGGCTGCACCATGCTCGCCATGTGGTGGACATCCCGGAAATGGACCGTTTGTACGGCGAGCTGAACAAGCTGGCGCAACTGGCCAACCAGCCGATCACCGATGAGTCGCTGGATGCACGCATGCACCAGGCGATTGCGGTGTATCAGAACCGGGCGTGGAAGACCTTGTTGCGTCTGTAATCCAAATGTGGGAGCGGGCTTGCTCGCGAAAGCGGTGTGTCAGTCACAAGTTTTACAACTGACCCACCGCCTTCGCGAGCAAGCCCGCTCCCACAGGGTCAGCGCAACACTGGCAAGCTGGTAGTGGACTTGATCTCCGACAACGCCACAATCGAATTGACCTCCTGAATCCCCGGCACCATCGACAACTTCTCAAAGAAAAACCGCTCGTACGCCTCGATATCCGCTGTAACGATGCGCAGCAGAAAATCCACCGCCCCCATCAGCACATAACACTCCAAGACTTCTGGAAACCCGCGAATCGCGTCGGTGAACTCAGTGAAGTTGGAGCGCCCGTGAGCGTTGAGTTTGACCTCGGCGAATATCTGCGTGTTGAGGCCGATCTTTTTGCGATCCAGCAACGTCACCTGCGCGCGAATCACGCCCTCCTCCTTGAGCCGCTGGATACGGCGCCAGCACGGCGACTGGGACAGGCCGACCTGTTCGGCAATCTGCGCGCTGGAGAGCGAGGCGTCCTCTTGCAGCAAGGCCAGGATGCGACGGTCGTAGGCGTCCAGCTCACTGTGCATATAAATACCTTCTATGGCGATTATCTTGAATTGAATGATTCGAAATTTCGAAATATTGGCTCATCTTAGATAAGAAATCTCCGTTGGCGAATGTAAAAATTTCTCCAGTCGAATCTGGAGAATTCCCATGCACGCCGTCGAAACTAGCCACTCTGTTACCCGCGCCGATGTGTGGGCCGTCAACAGCGCCCACTGCCAGGCGCATTACCAAATCGTCGCCGAAGCGGAACCGGATGTGCTGTGCCGGGTGCTCAACTATTTCGCCCTGCAATTCCTCACGCCACAGCAGGTGACGGTGAACCGCGAACACGACCTGCTGAAGATCGACATCACCCTGGACGGCCTGAGCTGGCACCGTGCCCAAGTGATCGGTGAAAAGATTCGAAACCTGATCAGCGTGTGTTCGCTGGAACTGTGGCCGGCTGATGCCGTGCGGGCTTCGGCGCTGGTGGCAGCGGCTCAGTAAAAGTCTGCAATACACCCTGGGAGGCAGATTGGCAGGGGCTGACTAGCCTGGGATTACGCCCACCACCCCCCCAGGAAACCCTAGATGCCTGCTGATCAACGCTTGGAATTGCTGCCGTTGTTGCCGCCCTTGATCGACACGGGGCTGGTGACCGCCGACATGGCAAAGCGCCTGTCTGCGCTTGCGACCAGCAACACCCTGCATCCCCTGGAAAGCATCGCCGCCCTGGGGCCATCGCTGGAGAGTCTGACCCAGTGGCTGGCCGAACATGCCAGGCAACCGTATTGGCGTATCGACCCGCTGAAGATCGACGTCGCCGCCGTCGTCCCCTTGATGTCCCACGCCTTCGCCCAACGCCACGCCATTCTTGCCGTGGCGGTGGATGCGCACACCGTCACCATCGCCAGTGCCCAGCCGTTCGTCACCAGTTGGGAAGCGGGGTTGGCCCAGGTCCTCAAGCGCTCGATCAAGCGCGTGGTGGCCAACCCCCAGGACATCCAACGCTGCATCGGCGAGTTTTACCGGCTGGCGAAGTCCGTCAGCGGTGCCGATCAAAAGATGACGGCACCGGGCCCTTTCGAGCTGCTCAACCTCAACGCCAGCGACCAGGAGCCCGATGCCAACGACGCCCATATCGTCAACATCGTCGACTGGCTGTTGCAGTACGCCTTTGCCCAGCGCGCCAGCGATATCCATATAGAACCGGGCCGAGAACAGGGCCGCGTGCGCTTTCGCATCGATGGGCTGCTGCACGACGTCTACCAATTTCCGCACCAGGTGACGATGGCGGTCGTCAGCCGCCTGAAAAGCCTGGGACGGATGAACGTGGCGGAGAAACGCAAACCTCAGGACGGCCGGGTCAAGACCAAAAGCCCAACGGGCACCGAAGTGGAATTACGCCTTTCAACCCTGCCCACCGCGTTTGGCGAAAAACTGGTGATGCGCGTTTTCGACCCGCAGGTCCTGCTCAAGGATTTCGACCAATTGGGCTTATCCGCCGAGGACCAGCGACGCTGGCACACCATGACCTGCCAGGCCCACGGCATCATCCTGGTCACCGGCCCTACCGGTTCCGGCAAGACCAGCACGCTCTACACCACGCTCAAGCAACTGGCGACCCGAGAGGTCAACCTGTGCACGGTGGAAGACCCTATCGAGATGGTTGAACCGGCGTTCAACCAGATGCAGGTCCAGCACAATATCGACCTGACCTTCGCCAGCGGCATCCGCGCACTGCTGCGCCAGGACCCGGACATCATCATGATCGGCGAGATCCGCGACCAGGAAACCGCAGAAATGGCGATCCAGGCGGCACTGACCGGGCACCTGGTACTGGCCACCCTGCACACCAACGACGCACCCAGCGCGGTCGCCCGCTTACAGGAGCTGGGGATTGCTCATTATTTGATCAGGGCTACCCTTATAGGGGTGATGGCGCAACGCTTGGTGCGACTGTTGTGCCCGCACTGCAAACGAATGCGCGAAGACGCCCATGAGGCCGTTGGCTGCGGGGAGTGTCGAAACAGCGGTTACCGGGGCCGTGCCGGCGTCTATGAAATCATGGTGCTGGACGAACACCTCAAGGCGTTGATCACCCCTGGCACCGACGTGCAGGCCCTGCGCCAGAGCGCGATAGCCCAAGGCATGTGCAGCCTGCGCATGGCCGCCACGGAAAAGGCCAGCGCCGGCCTGACTACCATGGCCGAAGTGTTGCGGGTCACACCCGGGGATCCAGAAACAAATCCTTTGATTGTTGCGGCGTGAAACCGTTTTTATCAGTGGCAACATCGTTACACTCCGCTCACTGACAACATTGGATAGGGAATCGCTATGCAGATCGGAACCGTACTGCTTATTTTCGTGGGCTTGGCCGTGGCCTTGCTCATCATGGGCTTCAAGGTGGTGCCCCAGGGCTACCAATGGACGGTGGAGCGTTTCGGCCGCTACACCAACACCCTCAAGCCCGGCCTGAACATCATCATCCCGGTCATGGACCGCATCGGTCGCAAGATCAACGTGATGGAAAGCGTGCTGGATATCCCGCCACAGGAAGTCATCACCGCCGACAACGCCACCGTGCAGATCGACGCCGTGTGCTTCTTCCAGGTGGTCAATACCGCCCAGGCCGCCTACGAGGTCAACAACCTCGAACACGCCATTCGCAACCTGCTGCAAACCAACATTCGTACCGTCCTCGGTTCCATGGAGCTGGATGCGATGCTCAGCCAGCGTGACGGCATCAACGAGAAGCTGCTGCGTACCGTCGATGAAGCCACCGCGCCATGGGGCATCAAGATCACCCGTATCGAGATCAAGGACATCAGCCCGCCAGCTGACCTGATGGCCGCCATGTCCGGCCAGATGAAAGCCGAGCGGATCAAGCGTGCACAGATCCTTGAAGCCGAAGGCCTGCGGGCGTCGGCGATCCTGACTGCCGAAGGCAAGAAGCAGGCGCAGATCCTGGAGGCCGAAGGTAGCCGCCAGGCAGCGTTCCTCGAATCCGAAGCCCGTGAGCGTCAGGCCGAAGCCGAAGCGCGCGCGACACAAGTGGTGTCGGAAGCAATCGCCTCGGGCAACGTGCAGGCGGTCAACTATTTCGTCGCGCAAAAATACATCGACGCCCTCGGCAAACTGGCCTCGGCCAACAACAGCAAGGTGATCCTGATGCCGCTGGAAGCCAGCCAGGTGATCGGCGCGGTCGGCGGTATCGGCGAGATCGTCAAGGCGACCTTCGACAGCAAGAAAGGCTGAGGCGACCACCATGTGGGACTTCCTGCAGCATCTTTCGTTTTGGGATTGGCTGGCGCTGGGTACGGTGCTGCTGATTCTTGAGGTCTTCGGTGCCGGCGGTTACCTGTTGTGGATGGGTATCGCAGCGGCTGCCGTGGGTGTGATCAAGTTTCTGGTGCCGTCCCTGGGGCTGGAATGGCAACTGCTGCTGTTTGCGGTGCTGTCGCTGCTGACGGCGCTGGCGTGGTGGAAACGTCTGCGCAGCAGTGCCAAGCCCAGCGACCAACCCGGGCTCAATGAACGGGGTTCGGAGCTGGTTGGGCGCATCTTCGTGGTGCATCAGCCGATTATCGATGGCCGGGGCAAGGTCAAAGTCGGCGATGGCGTCTGGATGGTGACCGGCCCTGACAGCCCTGCGGGCGCTCAAGTCCGGGTGGTTGGTCAGGATGGGGTGATTTTAAAGGTTGAAACTGTTTAGTCACTGATGGAACTCGGGGGGGCTGACTACAATCATAAAGTACAGATAACCACCCGGAGTCACCCATCATGCGTCTCAAATATGCTGTCGCAACCCTCGCTGTGCTTTCCCTCCCTGTCGGTTCAGCCATGGCCGACAGTTTCTGGCGCAATGTCATCTCGTCGGGCGCCACTACCGGCTCGACGTACCTGACCTTCAAGGACCACAAATTGGTGGTCGCTGCGCAAGATGACGCGGGCAGCTTTGTTGCCAGCGACGGCGGCATCCGCGGTCCGTACCTGGAAGCCGCAATGCAGAAAGTCCGCGCCGACAACCCTGGCCTGCAAGCCACGGACATGGAGCTGGCCAACGCCATTCTCGCGAAAAACGCCGTCACCGAGTAACACACGCCCCATAAAAAATGCCGCTTTTAAGCGGCATTTTTGTATTCGTTCTTACAGCCATCAGTACTGATAACTACACATACATTCTGCTTTTCCCCAACTGATCGAGATAGGTCCTGTCGTGACAAGCGTGGGCCAGATCACAAGCTATGGATTCCTTTTATACAAAGCGAATCACCGCCCATGCACAAGCTTGTCTACGCGATACTTCTCGCTACATTCACAACCTCCCACGCTCAAGCAGAAAGCTGGTACGGGTCGGCAAAACTCAACAGCACTCGCCAAAACCTCTCTAGTGCGTTGCTGACCAGCCCTCGCGTCACCGAGCGTGTGCAAGCCCCCGATAGCACCAAGTCACTCGTCGCCTCGTTTGCAGTGGGTTATGCCTTTATCGATGGCTGGCGCGTGGAAGGGGAATACACGATGCCAAACAGCTCTGCGTTCAAATCCTACTGGGCGCCCTTCAATGCCAACGTCAACAACCTGCAGGTCAACAGCCAGCGCTTGATGCTCAATGGCTACAAGGACATCCCGATCAACCATTGGCTGTCGTTTTACGGCATGGCTGGGATGGGGGTTGCACGGGTTGAAGCCGAGGGCTACCAAACCGTCGATATCCGCCGTTTCGCCAATAACCGCCAGCATAATTTCGCCTACAGTGTGGGCATGGGCCTGGAGGCCAAGGCCAACGAACAAGTCACCCTGGGCGCCGGGTACCGATACGTTGCCATGGGCGATGTAGAAACCGGCTACAACACCTTCGCCAACCGCATAAATGCCCGAGATGAACAGCTCAAAGGCAAACTCAAGGAGCAAAATGTGTTTCTGGAGGCACGTTTGTCCTTCTGACTTGCGACAGGGAATGCCGTTCATAGAGCGGCATTTTTCGCCGTCATCATGACGATTCATTCACGGGCGACAGGCTATATTCAGTCGAGCCGTGCAACCATGCCGGTTCTGATAAGCCTTTTCTCATCGCCAATCTGAAACGGATGCCTTCGTCGTCATGAGCCAACAGCCCTTCCTGCCGTTCTCCAAACCCACCATCGACGAAGCCACTATCTCCGCAGTCGGCGATGTACTGCGCTCGGGCTGGATCACCAGCGGGCCGAAAGTGCAGGCATTCG
This sequence comes from Pseudomonas sp. B611, assembly GCF_055407965.1. NCBI lineage: Bacteria > Pseudomonadati > Pseudomonadota > Gammaproteobacteria > Pseudomonadales > Pseudomonadaceae > Pseudomonas > Pseudomonas sp. B611. The sequence goes on along the minus strand of NZ_JBUZST010000002.1, from coordinate 436,109 downwards.
AAGCCCAGCTGTCGGAATATTTTGGCGGCCGTCCGGTGCGCACGTTCAACTCGGGCACCTGCACCATGGAGATTGCCCTGCGCATCGCCGGGGTCGGCCCGGGCGATGAGGTCATCACCACGCCGATCTCCTGGGTCGCCACGGCCAACGTAATCCTGGAAGTGGGTGCTACGCCGGTGTTCGCCGATATCGACCCGGTTACCCGCAATATCGACCTGGCCCAAGTCGAAGCCGCGATCACCCCGCGCACCAAGGCGATCATCCCGGTTTACCTGGCTGGCCTGCCGTTGGACATGCCGATGCTTTACGCACTGGCCAACAAGTACAAGCTGCGCATCGTCGAAGACGCCGCCCAGGCCCTGGGTTCCAGCTGGGATGGCGAACGCATCGGCGCCACCGGGGACTTCGTGTCGTTCAGCTTCCAGGCGAATAAGAACATCACCTCCTCCGAAGGCGGCTGCCTGGTGTTGAACAACGCCGAAGAAGCGCGCCTGGCCGAGAAGTACCGCCTGCAAGGCGTGACCCGTACCGGCTTCGACGGACTGGATGTGGATGTGTTGGGCGGCAAGTTCAACATGACCGATATCGCGGCGGCCATCGGCCTGGGGCAGTTTGCCCATATCGAGAAGATCACCGCCCATCGCCAGAACCTGGCGCGGCACTATTTCAAATGCTTCGGCAGCGACTTTGAAGAGACATACGGCGCGCAACTGCCACCGGCGGATTTCGAAAACAGCAACTGGCACCTGTTCCAACTGGTGCTGCCGGAGCGTCAGGACGGCCTGCCAGCCCGGGCCACGTTCATGGAGCAGATGCAGGCCCACGGCGTCGGCATTGGCTATCACTACCCGCCGATCCACCTGCTCAGCCTTTATCGGGCACAGGGATTCAAGGAAGGCATGTTCCCGGTGGCGGAAAAGGTTGGGCGCTTGATCGTGTCGTTGCCGATGTTCACGGCGATGACCGAGGCGGATGTGGAGCGTTCGGTGGCGGCAGTGAAAGCCGTGTTGAAAGCGAGCTGAAAAATCTGGCTCACCCCAATCAAATGTGGGAGCTGGCTTTTGTGGCGAGGGAGCTTGCTCCCGCTGGGCTGCGTAGCGGCCCCAAAATCTTGGGAGCGCTTCGCACTCCAGCGGGAGCAAGCTCCCTCGCCACAGCAAGCCACACAGTGCGTACTACTTACTCGCCGATGGCAGCTTTGTAGCCGGCAGCATCCAGCAGTTTGTCCAGGTCAGCCGAGTTGGCTGGCTTGATCTTGAAGATCCAGGCGCCATACGGGTCAGAGTTCAACAACTCAGGCTCGCCGCTCAGGGCCTCGTTCACTGCAATCACTTCGCCAGCAATTGGCGAGTAGATATCCGAAGCGGCTTTCACCGACTCAACCACACCCGCCTGATCAGCTGCGGCAAACACGTTGCCCACTTCGGTCAGCTCGACAAACACCACATCACCCAACGCTTCCTGGGCATGGTCGGAGATACCAACGGTCACGGTGCCGTCAGCTTCCAGTCGGGCCCATTCGTGACTTTCGGCAAAACGCAGGTCGGCAGGGATATCGCTCATAGTCTGTGTCCTCAAGAAGTAATGTCAGCGGCCTTCGGCCTGCCGGAAATAGGTTAGATCAAGGTTTTACCATGGCGCACGAAGGTCGGCTTGACCACTCGAACCGGATACCACTTGCCGCGGATTTCCACTTCGGCCCGATCGGCCGTTGCCGTCGGTACACGCGCCAGGGCAATGGATTTGCTCAACGTAGGAGAGAAACTACCACTGGTGATCTCTCCTTCGCCAACATTGGCGATACGAACCACCTGGTGAGCGCGTAAAACCCCGCGTTCTTCCAGCACCAGCCCGACCAATTTGAACTGCACACCGGCCGCCAATTCGGCTTCCAGCGCGGCGCGGCCGATGAAATTGCGCCCGGCAGGCTCCCAGGCAATGCTCCAGGCCATGTTGGCGGCGAGCGGGGAAACGTCCTGGTGGATGTCCTGGCCGTACAGGTTCATGCCGGCTTCAAGGCGCAGGGTATCGCGGGCACCGAGGCCGATGGGGGAAATGCCGGCGCCCACCAGGTCGTTGAAAAAACCCGGGGCCTGATCGGCCGGCAACACAATCTCCAGGCCGTCTTCGCCGGTATAACCGGTGCGGGCGATAAACCAATCGCCATCGGCCAGGCCTTCGAAGGGCTTGAGCTGGTGAATCAGGGCGCTGCGGGACTGGGTGACCAGCTCGGCGATCTTCTGCCGGGCGTGGGGGCCCTGGATGGCGAGCATGGCCAACTCGGACCGCTCATTGAGCTGCACTTGGAAGCCGCCCAATTGCGCCTGCATCCAGGCCATGTCCTGGTCGCGAGTGGCGGCGTTGACCACCAGCCGGTAGCCGGCGTCGGTACGGTAGACGATCATGTCGTCCACCACGCCGCCCTTGTCGTTGAGCATGGCGCTGTACAACGCACGGCCGCAGCCATGCAGACGCTCGACATCATTGGCCAGCAGGTGCTGGAGCCATTCCTTGGCCTGGGGGCCGGTGACATCGATTACGGTCATATGAGATACATCGAACACCCCGCAGTCGCGTCGCACCTGATGGTGTTCTTCAACTTGCGAGCCGTAATGCAGAGGCATATCCCAACCGCCAAAATCGACCATTTTCGCGCCGAGGGCGAGATGCAGGTCATACAGAGGCGTACGCTGTCCCATGGGTTTCTCCTTCCGGGCTTGGCGAAGGTGCGCAGCGTTGCCATACGCGCTGAATGCCTTGAGTTACAAGGCCTGTAGCCACATATAGCAACCCAGCCAGTAAGGCGGAGCGCACCGAATGCCGCGCATTGTAGCCGCAAGCCGTGGGCCTGGCACCTAAGCGATTTGTCGAGCAGAGCGGCGAATCAACCCAATCACCGGCAGCAGGCCGACCAACACCAGCGTCAGCGCTGGCAATGACGCACGCGCCCACTCGCCTTCGCTGGTCATTTCAAAGATCCGAACCGCCAGGGTGTCCCAGCCAAACGGGCGCATCAGCAAGGTCGCGGGCATTTCCTTGAGCACGTCGACGAACACCAGCAACGCCGCACTCAGCGTTCCCGGCAGCAACAACGGCAGATACACTTTGCAAAACAGTCGCGGCCCACTCACCCCCAGGCTGCGGGCAGCTTCCGGCAACGACGGGCGGATGCGCGCCAGGCTGTTTTCCAGCGGCCCATAGGCCACCGCCAAAAAGCGCACCAGATACGCCAGCACCAGCGCCGACAGGCTGCCCAGCAGCAATGGCTTGCCCGCACCGCCTAACCAGCCGGACAGCGGCACCACCAGTTCGCGGTCCAGGTAGCTGAACGCCAACATGATCGACACCGCCAGCACTGAACCCGGCAAGGCGTAGCCGACGTTGGCCAGGCTGATGCCGGAGCGGATCGCCCGGGTCGGCGCCAGGCGGTTGGCGAACGCCAGCACCAGCGCCACGCTGACCGTGATCAATGCGGCGATACCGCCCAGGTAAAGGGTATGGACGATCAGGCCCGAATAGCGCTCATCCAGGTCGAAACGACCGCGCTGCCAAAACCACGCGACCAGCTGCAGCATCGGGATGACAAACGCGCAGGCAAACACCAACCCACACCAACTGCTGGCCGCCGCAGCCTTGAACCCGCGCAGGTGGTACAGCGCCTTGCCCCTTGGCCGCTCGTTGCTCGGCCGGCTGGCGCCCCTGGCACGGCGCTCGCCGTACAGCACCAGCATCACCACCAGCAGCAACAGGCTGGCCAACTGCGCCGCACTCGACAGGCTGAAAAAGCCGTACCAGGTTTTATAAATGGCGGTGGTGAAGGTATCGAAGTTGAACACCGAGACCGCGCCGAAATCCGCCAGGGTCTCCATCAGCGCCAACGCCACACCCGCCCCGATCGCCGGCCGCGCCATGGGCAGGGCGACGCGCCAGAACGCTTGCCAAGGCGATTGCCCCAGCACCCGCGCGGCCTCCATCAGCCCTTTGCCCTGGGCGAGGAACGCGGTGCGCGCCAGCAGGTAGACGTAGGGATAGAACACCAGCACCAAGACGATAATCACGCCGCTGGTGGACCGCACACGCGGCAGGCGCAGACCGCTGCCGAACCATTCGCGCAAGAGGGTTTGCACCGGGCCGGCGAAGTCCAGCAGGCCGACAAACACAAAGGCCAGCACATAAGCCGGAATCGCGAAGGGCAGCATCAGTGCCCAATCCAGCCAGCGCCGCCCGGGGAATTCGCAGAGGCTGGTGAGCCAGGCCAGGCTGACGCCAAGCACGGTCACGCCGACACCGACGCCGAGTACCAGAGTCAGGGTGTTGCCCAACAGGCGCGGCATCTGGGTTGCCCAGAGGTGTGACCAGATTTGCGCGTCGATACTTTGCCAGGACAGCAACAGCACGCTCAGCGGCAGCAGCACCAGGGCGGCGACGGTGAAGACCGGCAGGTACCAGCGGCGTTGGACGGGGTGGGCCAAAGGGGTGTTCTCTCTAAAAATGATTGTGCCCACGCTCGGCGTGGGCACATAGCCTGTGACGCTCTGCGTCACGCTTCAGGGCGCGACGCGGAGCGTCGGGGGCGGTGTTCCCACGCAGAGCGTGGGAACAATCATATGAGTGTGTCAGTTCCAGCCAGCACGATCCATCAGGCGAATCGCCTCAGCCTGGCGCTTGCCTGCCACTTCCACCGGCAAGGTGTCCGCCACGAACTTGCCCCAGCTCGCCACTTCCGCCGACGGTGGTACCGCAGGGTTGGCCGGGAATTCCTGGTTCACGTCGGCAAAGATCTTCTGTGCCTCAGGCGTGCTCATCCACTCCACCAGCGCCTTGGCGGCTTCCGGGTGCGGTGCGTGCTTGGTCAGGCCGATGCCCGACAGGTTCACATGCACACCACGGTCGCCCTGATTCGGCCAGAACAGCTTCACTGCCAGCTTCGGGTTCTGCTTGTGCAGGCGCCCGTAGTAGTAGGTGTTGACGATACCCACGTCGCATTGCCCGGCGTTGATCGCTTCAAGCACCGCGATGTCATCGGAGAACACGTCGGTGGACAGGTTGTTGACCCAACCCTTGACGATTTCTTCGGTCTTGGCCGCGCCATGGGTTTCGATCAGGGTGGCGGTCAGCGACTGGTTGTAGACCTTCTTCGCCGTGCGCAGGCACAAGCGACCTTCCCACTGTTTGTCGGCCAGGGCTTCGTAGGTGGTCAGGTCATCCGGTTTTACCCGGTCGGTGGAATAGGCGATGGTCCGCGCGCGCAGGCTCAGGCCAGTCCAGGCATGGTTGGAGGAGCGGTATTGCAGGGGAATGTTCTTGTCGATCACCGGCGAGGTGAACGGTTGCAGGATGCCCATTTGCTCGGCCTGCCAGAGGTTGCCGGCATCGACGGTGAGCAGCAGGTCGGCGGTGGCGTTTTCGCCCTCGGCCTTGATGCGCTGCATCAGCGGGGCTTCCTTGTCGGTGATGAACTTCACCTGCACGCCGGTCTTTTTGGTGTAGGCATCGAACACCGGCTTGATCAGTTCGTCGATGCGCGAGGAGTAGACCACCACTTCGTCGGCTGCCTGCACGGTGGTGCTGCCGATCAGAGTGAGTGCCAGGGCAGTCAGGAGGCGCTTGGGTGCCAACATGGGTGCGGTCTCTCATTTGCAAAAAGAGGGCAAATGATAAGGACTCACATTTGCTGGCGCTTGGTGGAGGCGTTACCAGATGTTGCATGAGTAGGATTTATAGTGGGGCTGATGGCCTCATCGCGGGCAAGCCCGCTCCCACAGGGGACTGTATTTCAAGGTCAGGGTTTGGCGAGATCTGGGAGGTCGCCACTTAAACCCAACGCTTGACGCACAAACACCGCTTTCGCTTCAGGCATCTGGTCGACCATCTTGAGGCCTGCATTGCGCAACCAGCGCAGCGGCAGTTGGTCGGCCTGGAACAAGCGCTCAAAACCTTCCATCGCCGCCATCAAGGCCAGGTTGTGCGGCATGCGCCGGCGCTCATAACGGCTCAGCACTTTGACATCCGCCAGGCGCTGACCGCGTTCGGTGGCCGACAGCAGCACTTCAGCCAGTGTCGCCGCGTCGAGGAAGCCAAGGTTCACGCCCTGCCCCGCCAACGGGTGGATCACGTGGGCCGCGTCGCCAATCAACGCCAGGCCTTCGGCCACATAGCGTTTGGCGTGGCGCTGGCGCAAGGGCACGCAGACGCGCGGGTCGGCGCTGATCACCGTGCCCAGGCGACCTTCAAAGGCACGCTCCAGTTCGCGGCAGAAGCTTTCATCATCCAATGCCATCAGGCGCTCGGATTCAGCCGGCGTGGTGGACCAGACGATCGAACACCAGTCCTCCTGCCCATCGCGTACCAGCGGCAAGAACGCCAGTGGGCCGGTGTCGGTAAAGCGCTGCCAGGCCGTGCGCTGGTGCGGTTGGCTGCTGCGTACGCTGGTGACGATGGCGTTGTGCAGGTAATCCCATTCGCGGGTCGCGGTGCCGGTGAGGCGGCGCACGGCGGAGTTGGCGCCGTCGGCGGCGACCACCAGCGGCGCGCGCAAGGTGCGGCCATCGGCCAGGGTCAGCAGCCAGTCATCGCCGGAACGGCGCATCTGTTCCAGGCGCGCATTGGCCAAAAGGCCGAGGTCGCAGTCGTGCAAACGGTCGAGCAAGGCGTCCTGGACCACGCGGTTTTCGACGATATGCCCGAGCACTTCGGCATGCACGCTGGCCGCCGAAAAATGGATCTGCCCAGTGCCGCTGCCGTCCCACACTTGCATCTCGCCGTAAGGGCTGGCGCGGCGCTCGACAATGCCGTCCCACACGCCAAGGCGTTCGAGGATTCGCTGGCTGGCGGCCGACAACGCGCTCACGCGGGGTTCAAAGGCCGCGTCACGGTCGAAGGGTTTGACACTCAGCGGGCTGCCGTCCAGCAGCAGCACTTGCAGGCCACTGCCCTGCAACGCCAGCGCCAGGGCGCTTCCGACCATTCCGGCCCCGACAATCAGCACATCTGCGCGCATGTCCATGGTTTAAGCCTGTCTCGCTGGCGGCTTGCGCCGCACGTAAAGGGTTTTATCGACGCGCGCCACCAGGGTGCCGGCGCCGTCATGAATCTGCACCTTGAGGTGGGGCAAGTACTTCTCGCCCCCTTCGGTCTGCCGGCGGATCTCGTCCAGCAAGGCGTCGTCGATGGAAAACTCGGCAAACACCGGACCTTTGCCCGGCGAGACAAAGTCGATGCTCGCGGCCTTGTCCCAGACGATGTAGTCGCGGCCCAGGTTCTCCATGAGCATCAACATGTAGAACGGATCGACCATCGAATACAGGCTGCCGCCGAACTGCGTGCCGACGTAGTTGCGGTTGTACCAGCCCAGGCCCATACGCACTTTGACGTGACGAAAATCGGCGCTCATCTGCTGCACGCTCACCCCCGCACCCAGATACGGCGGGTACAGGGTCATGATCCAGCGCAACAGCCGCGCCTTGCCCAGGCGCTCGATCAACCACTTACGCATCGGGACGCGTGCCCAGGCCCATGGCCTGACGGGCGAACCAGCGTTTGGCCGGCGGCAGCAGGTCGAGGCCAAGCAGGCCCATGTTGCGGCCCAGGGCGACCAGCGGCTGGGCGCTGCCAAACAGGCGCGTGACCTGGTCGGAGAAGCCCACGGTCAATTTCTGATCCAGGCGCTGGCGCTCGCGATAGCCCTGCAAGGTCGCCAGGTCACCCGGTACTTGCGGCCCGGCCAGCAAGGCTTCGGCCAAGGCAACGGCATCGCGCAGGGACAGGTTGAAGCCCTGCCCGGCAATCGGGTGCAGGCTGTGGGCGGCATTGCCGAGGATCGCCAGGTGGGAACGCACTTGTTCTTCGGCTTCCACCAGGGTCAACGGATACAGGTGACGCGCGCCGACTTGTTTCAACGTGCCCAGGCGGTAGCCAAACACGCCCTGCAATTCGCTGAGGAAGCTGCGCTCATCGAGGTTGGCCAGACGCTGGGCGTCCATGCCGATGCGCGTCCATACCAGCGCGCAACGGTTGTCCGGCAGCGGCAACAGGGCCATCGGGCCGTCATCGGTGAAGCGCTCGAAGGCTTCGCCGTTGTGGGCTTCGCTGGGGGTGATGTTGGCGATCAGCGCGCTCTGGTTGTACGGGCGGGTCTTCACGCCGATCCCCAGTTGCTCGCGCAGGCCGGAACGGCCGCCGTCGGCCAGCACGGCGAGGTCGCATTCCAGCACGGTTTCATCGTTGAGGGTCAGGCGATAGCCGTCAGGCAGCGGTTCCATGCGCGTGACTTCGGCCGGGCAACGCCAGCTGACCACGTCTTTGTCCAGGCCTTGCCACAGGCATTGGCCGAGCCAGGCGTTTTCGACCACGTAGCCGAGCGCCGGCACGCCCTCTTCCATGGCGGACAGGCGCGCCGTGGAGAAACGGCCACGGTCCGACACATGGATTTGCTTGATCGGCTCGGCGCGGCGGGAAATCTCTTGCCACAGGCCCAGGCGCTGATAAATCTGCTTGGCGCCGTAGGACAGCGCCGACGAACGCGCATCGTAGCTCGGCTGGTAGCTGTCGCCCGGGGCGAACGGCTCGATCATCAGGATCTTCCAGCCACGGGCCTTGGCCCCGGCCTGCAAGGCCAGCGCGAGGCTGGCGCCCACCAGGCCGCCGCCGATAATCGCCAGGTTGACCCGGCTCATCGGGCAGCCGCCATCAGCGCTTCGATGTCGGCGACGGTCTTGGGCACGCCGCCGGTCAGGATTTCACAGCCTTGCTTGGTCACTACCACGTCGTCCTCGATGCGTACGCCAATGCCACGCCATTTCTTTGCCACGTTCGGGTTGTCCGGTGCGATGTAGATCCCCGGTTCCACGGTCAAGGCCATGCCGACTTCCAGCACACGCCATTCACCGCCCACTTTGTACTCGCCCACATCATGCACATCCATGCCCAACCAGTGGCCGGCGCGGTGCATATAGAAGGCTTTATAGGCTTCGCTGGCGATCAGCTCGCCGACGTCGCCTTGCAACAAGCCCAGCTTGACCAGCCCGGCGGTGATGACACGCACCGTAGCCTCGTGGGCCTGGTTCCAATGTTTGTTGGGGGCGATCTCGGCAAAGGCGGCTTCCTGGGAGGCCAGCACAATCTCGTAGATTGCCTTTTGCTCCGGCGAAAACCTGCCGTTGACCGGCCAGGTGCGGGTGATGTCGCTGGCGTAGCAGTCGATCTCGCAACCGGCGTCGATCAGCACCAGGTCGCCGTCCTTGAGCAGCGCGTCATTCTGCTGGTAATGCAGGATGCAGCTGTTGCGTCCAGCGGCGACGATGGAGCCATAGGCCGGCATTTTCGCGCCGCCCTTGCGGAATTCGTAGTCCAGCTCGGCTTCCAGGCTGTACTCGTGCAACCCCGCGCGGCTGGCCTGCATCGCCCGTACATGGGCGGCGCAGGAGATGCGTGCGGCCTCGCGCATCACCTTCACTTCTGCCGCCGATTTATACAGGCGCATATCGTGGAGCAGATGATCCAGGGCAACAAATTCGTTCGGCGGCTGGGCGCCGAGGTGCGCTTTAGAGCGGATTACGTTGATCCACTCCATCAGGTGCCGGTCGAATTCGGCATTGCTGCCCATGGCCGAATACACCCGGTCGCGGCCTTCGATCAGGCCGGGCAGGATGTCGTCGATGTCGGTGATGGGGAATGCGTCGTCGGCGCCAAAGTCACGGATCGCGCCTTCGGTGCCGGCGCGCAGGCCGTCCCACAGCTCGCGTTCGGCGTTGCGTTCGCGGCAGAACAGCACGTACTCGCCATGCAGGCGACCGGGCATCAGCACGATCACCGCTTCTGGCTCGGGGAAACCGCTCAGGTACTGGAAGTCGCTGTCCTGGCGGTAGACGTGCTCGACATCGCGGTTGCGAATGGCCACGGCGGCGGCCGGCAGGATCGCGATGCTGTTGGGTTCCATCTGCGCCATGAGCGCCTTGCGGCGCCGGGTGTATTCCGCTCTGGGGATATGAATCATGGGCAGATGGGCGTCCTTTCTCAGTGCAGCGACGGCTTGGGTGCGGCGGGTTCAGCGGACTTCTTGGTCTCGGTGAACAGCAGCAGCGGCGCGACGCGCAGGTATTCCATGACTTCCATGTAGTCGCCTTCGCCGTCTTCGGACTCTTCCAGGGCGTCTTGCACCTGGGAGATGGCTGCCAAGTCTTGCAACACTTCCTTGGCGTCGGTGCTCAGTTCCAGGCCGCCGGCGTTGACGCCGAAACCGTGGAGGAAGCCCTGGCACCATTGGCCCAGCGCGGCGGCGCGTTCGGTCAGTGGCGCGTCGTCGGTCGGCAGCAGCAGGACCACGGTAACGTCGTCACCGGTCAGCTCGCCCTTGACCATTTCCTGCAGGCCGATCAGCGCGTTTCGCACGTTCTCGGTCGGCTCGGTTTCCAGCAGCTCAGCCACATCGGCCAGCCAGTTGTCGGCATCAAAGCCTACGCCGGTGCAGCTGCGGCCCAGCAACACGCCGTGCAATTCGGCCGGCGAGCAAGGGTGGCCGCTGGTGCTCAGCAGTTTGGAGAAAGCATCGTACGGGGAGTTCTGAATAGGCATGGTGAGCTAGGCGCCAGACGGCGCAATGTCTAGAATGGAGCGCTGTATCCTAGCACCGGCAGACGTACCAAGACTATCAAGGGCGTCAGATCGTTTATCCTGCAGTTGCCATTCATCAGACAAATCCAGTGGAACCCAATGGAAGACACCGACCTGCAAGCGCTGATGGCCAGACTCGAATTGCTAATTGATCGGGTCGAGCAACTTAAGAGTCAAAATGGACTCCTACTAGCTCAGGAAAAAACCTGGCGCGAGGAACGCGCTCACCTCATTGAAAAAAACGAAATCGCCCGGCGTAAGGTCGAATCGATGATTTCGCGCCTGAAGGCCCTGGAGCAAGACTCATGAGTTCAAGCAATAGCGTCACCGTGCAGATCCTGGATAAAGAATATTCGATCATCTGCCCCCAGGAAGAGCGCAACAACCTGGTGAGCGCCGCCCGCTACCTGGATGGCAAGATGCGTGAAATCCGCAGCAGCGGCAAAGTCATCGGCGCCGACCGCATCGCCGTGATGGCCGCGCTGAACATCACCCACGATCTGCTGCACAAGCAGGAACGCCCTGATGTACAGGCCAGCGGCTCGACGCGCGAGCAGGTGCGCGACCTGCTGGAACGTGTGGATCTGGTGCTTTCCACCGATTCAGACGCACCCAAGGGCTGATTGCCGCCGACGTTTAAGGTATACTCGCCGCACTCCCTGGCGTGTTTGCCAGTCGGCGATGTCCCTGAGCCGATTCGCACTACCCTGGAAGTTGCACGTTGGGCTGGTGTGCATGTCCGCTAGACGGAAAGCCTTAAAGCCTACTGCTTCTTCCACCTTGAACTTTCGGGTTCAAGGGCTAAGTCGACAGCGGCTCTGTCGGGGAGCCTGAATTCCCAAACTCAATGCCAGTCTTCGGACTGGCATTGTTTTATGAGCCGAACACCATGACCGAACCTGCGCCGCTTTCCCGTCCGCAACTTCGACGCATGTTGCGCAAAGCCCGCCGCGCACTCACGCCGAGCGAGCAGCGCAAGGCCGCCCTCGGCCTGTATCGGCAACTGGCACAGCAGCCGCTGTTTCGCCGGGCCAAACATATTTCCCTGTATCTACCGACGGACGGTGAAATCGATCCGCGCTTGCTGCTGCGCGCCGCCCAGCGCCGGGGCAAGGCCACCTACCTGCCGGTGCTCAGCGCGTGGCCGCGTACCAAGATGGTGTTCCAGCGCGTGCGCCCCGGGGAAAAGCTGCGGCCCAACCGCTTCCGCATCCTCGAGCCACGGGTGAACATCGGCCAGCAGCGCAAGGTCTGGGCGCTGGACCTGGTGTTATTGCCGTTGGTCGGTTTCGATGATGTGGGTGGGCGCCTGGGCATGGGCGGCGGCTTCTACGACCGCAGCCTCGCTTACCTGGCGCGCCGCAAGAGCTGGCGCAAGCCGACGCTGCTGGGCCTGGCCCATGAATGTCAGAAGGTCGAACGATTGGCGCAGGCGAGCTGGGATGTGCCATTGGCTGGCACCGTCACGGATAAGCAGTGGTATATCGCGCAGACGCCGCAGTAAACAGCGGCGTCTGGAAGAAGGGTCAGCGCTTGAACGGTTGCGGTTGCTGCTGAGTCAGTTCAACGGGTGCATCGGTCTTGTTCGACCAGAGGCTTTGGGCATACCCGGTGGTCACGACGCCCAGACCAAACAAAATAACCAAAATCCATAGTAAATCCGGTTTACGTTGCATCGATTGCCCCCCTTCAGGCACCTCGTACACGATGACAACAACGTTCCAAAGTAGTCCGTTGCAGCGGCGTCAAGCTTAAAAGCGGGCATTCTGCGGTAACGTGAACCAACACGCAAACCTTGACGCCAACCGACTGTCGGTTTGTCATTTAATTGCCTGACAACTTGCCCAATCCCATTTTCAGGAGCGCACAAATGGCCTATTGGCTGATGAAATCCGAGCCCGATGAACTCTCCATCAAGGGCCTGGAAAAGCTCGGCGAAGCCCGCTGGGACGGGGTGCGCAACTATCAGGCGCGCAATTTCCTGCGCGCCATGGCCGAGGGTGACGAGTTTTTCTTCTACCACTCCAGCTGCCCGGAGCCAGGGATTGCCGGCATCGGCAAAATCATCAAGGCGGCTTACCCGGATCCCACAGCGCTGGAGCCGGAAAGCCACTATTTCGACGCCAAGGCCACCCCGGAGAAAAACCCGTGGAGCGCGATCGATGTGGCGCACGTCAAAACCTTTCCCAAGGTGCTGGGCCTGGGCTACCTGAAACAACAAACCGCCCTCGCCGAGTTGCCGCTGGTGCAAAAAGGCAGCCGCTTGTCCGTGATGCCGGTGACTGCCGAACAATGGGCGGCGGTGCTGGCCCTGGGCTGATCGCACCGGAACCCGGCGGTCACGCGCCTGGCGCATGCATCTGTGCGCCAAGCGCGTTAGGCTTGCGCTTCATTTGACCGGTATCAACCGCCTCTGGGCGCCGTCCGGTCAAACTAGGACGCTAATGCCGCAGGAAGCCGCCATGTCGCAGAACAACCACACCTCCCGTATTTTCGCCATCGCCTTGATCGCCCTGCTGCTCGGCGCCGGCGGCTTCGGTTACTGGCGCTCCACCCAGGACCGCCTGCCCGAAGGCCTGAGCATGGGCAACGGGCGCCTGGAATCCACTGAAGTGCAGATCGCCGCAAAGATCCCCGGGCGCCTGGCGGAAGTGCGTGTGGATGAAGGCGACAAGGTGCTCAAGGGCCAACTGCTGGCGCGCATGGACACCCGCACCCTCGAAGCCCAACGCGCCCAGGCCGAAGCCGAAGTGCTGCGCGCCAAGGAAAACTTCGCCGCCGCCGAAGCCAATGTGCAACTGCGCCAAAGCGAGCAGTTGCTGGCCAACCAGGAACTCAAGCGCACCCAGGAACTGTACAAGCGCGGCTTCGCCAGCAGCCAATTGATCGACCAGCAGCAAGCCCGGCAAAACACCGGCAACGCGGCGGTGATCGCCGCGCAAGCCCAGGTCAATTCGGTAAAAGCCACCATCGGCGCCGCCCAGGCCCAGGTCGCCCAGCTCAACAGCGAAATCGACGACAGCAGCCTGCGCGCGCCCATCGACGGCATCATCCAACTGCGTCTGGCCGAACCCGGTGAAGTGCTTGGCGCGGGTGGACGCGTGCTGTTGCTGATCGATCCGAACGACCAGTACATGAACCTCTACCTGCCCGCCTCCGTCACCGGTCGCCTGACCGTCGGCAGTGAAGCGCGCATCCTGCTCGACGCCCTGCCCCAGCAACCGCTGCCGGCCAAGATCAGCTTTGTCGCCGCCAAGTCGCAGTTCACCCCCAAAGAAGTGGAAACCCGCGACGAGCGCCAGAAACTGGTGTTCCGCGTCAAACTGCGCCTGACCCACCCCGACGCCGTGCCCCAAGCCAAACCGGGCATGCCCGGCGCCGGCTACGTGCGCACGGCCGATATCGACTGGCCGGCCAACCTGCAATGACCGGCCTGGCGCTGCACGCCACCGGGATCAACCATCGCTACGGCAAGCAACAGGCACTGCTCGACATCGCCTTCAGCCTGCCCGCCGGCACACGCTGCGGCTTGATCGGCCCGGATGGTGCGGGCAAGTCGAGCCTGCTGGGGCTGATCGCCGGGGTCAAAAAGCTTCAGGAAGGCCAATTGCAGGTGCTTGGCGGCTCGATCCAGGACCGCCGCCACCGCAACAGCCTGTACCCGCGCATCGCCTTTATGCCCCAAGGCCTGGGCGGCAACTTGTATCCCGAGTTGTCCATCAGCGAAAACATCCGTTTCTTCGCCACCCTGTTCGGTCTGTCCAAAGCCGATTGCGACCAGCGCATGCACAACCTGCTGCTGGCCACCGACCTCGCACGCTTTGCCGAACGCCCGGCGGGCAAGCTGTCCGGCGGGATGAAGCAGAAGCTCGGCCTGTGCTGCGCGCTGATCCATGACCCGGACCTGCTGATCCTCGACGAACCGACCACCGGCGTCGACCCGCTGTCGCGCCGCCGCTTCTGGGAACTGGTCGAAACCGTACGCAGCGAACGCCCGCAACTGACGCTGCTGGTGGCCACGGCCTACATGGAAGAAGCCGAACAATTCGAACACTGCCTGATGCTCGATCGCGGCAAGCTGATCGCCGATGGCCTCAGCAGCGAGCTGGCGGCTGTTACACCCAGCGGCAAATTGGACGAGGCCTTCACCCACTTCCAGGGCGACAGTGCCCACAACAACCAGCCGTTGGTGATCCCGCCGCGCGAGAGCGACAACACCGACATCGCCATCGAAGCCCACAACCTGACCCTGCGTTTTGGTGACTTCACGGCGGTGAACCAGGTCAGCTTCGCCATTGGTCGCGGGGAGATCTTCGGTTTTCTCGGTTCCAACGGTTGCGGCAAGACCACCACCATGAAAGTCCTCACCGGCCTGATGCCGGCCACCGAAGGCAGCGCCAAGCTGCTGGGCAACCCGGTGAACGCCAAGGACCTGGCCACCCGCAAGCGCGTGGGGTTCATGTCGCAAAGCTTTTCGCTGTATGGCGAACTCAGCGTGCGCCAGAACCTGGTGCTGCATGCGCAACTGTTCGATTTGCCCAAGGCCGACAGCGGCCCGCGCATTGATGAGCTGATCCAGCGTTTCGACCTCGGTGACGTGGCCGAGCAACCTTCCGGCGAACTGCCCCTCGGCTTGCGCCAGCGCTTGTCGTTGGCCGTGGCGGTGCTGCATCGCCCGGAAGTGCTGATCCTCGATGAACCGACCTCGGGCGTTGACCCGGCCGCGCGGGATGATTTCTGGCGCTTGCTGATCGAACTGTCCCGCGAACAGGGCGTGACCATCTTCCTGTCCACCCACTTTATGAACGAAGCCCAGCGCTGCGACCGCATCTCGCTGATGCACGCCGGCAAGGTGCTCGCCTGCGACACGCCCGACGCGCTGCAACGGCAATTCCACGGCGACACCCTGGAAGCCGCCTTCGTCACCTGCCTGGAACAGGCTCAGGGCGAGCCCGAACCCAGCGCACCCACCGCCACCGTCAGCGAAACCACCGCGCCGCCCGTGAGCAAGCGTGGCTTCAGCCTGACGCGCCTGTTGGCGGTGGCCAGCCGCGAAGGCAAGGAGCTGCTGCGCGACAAAGTGCGCATGGCGTTTGCCCTGCTGGGGGCGATGTTCATGATGGTGATCTTCGGCTACGGCATCTCCCTGGATGTGGAAAACCTCGCCTTTGCCGTCTACGACCAGGACCAGACGCCGCAGAGCCGTGCCTATCTGGAAGCGTTCCGCAGCTCGCGCTACTTCGCCGAGCAGCCAGCGATCCAGGATTCGAACGAACTGCACCGGCGCCTGCAACGCTCGGAAATCAAACTGGCCCTGGAGATCCCGCCGGGCTTTGGCCGCGACCTCTACGCCGGGCGCCAACCCAGCGTGGCGGCGTGGCTCGACGGCGGCATGCCGTTTCGCGCGGAAACCAGCCGCAACTATGTCGAGGCCGTACACCAGGCCAACCTCCAGCAACTGGGCGAACTGAGCAGCCTGCCGCAACACAGCCAGGCAGCGGCCAAGCTGGAAACGCGCTTTCGCTATAACCAGGACGTGGTCAGCGTGAACGCCATCGGCCCCGGCGTGATGGCACTGATCCTCGCGTTTATCCCGGCGATGCTCACAGCCCTCGGCATCGTGCGGGAAAAGGAACTGGGTTCGATCACCAACTTCTACGCCACGCCGCTGACGCGCCTGGAATTCCTGCTGGGCAAACAGGCGCCGTACCTGGCCGTCAGCCTGGTCAACCTGGCGCTGCTGGTGGCGATGAACCGCTGGCTGTTCGGCGTGCCCTTCAAAGGCAGCGGCCTGACGCTGGCGTTCGGCGGCCTGCTGTATGTGCTGGCCACCACCGGCATGGGCCTGCTGATTTCCGCATTCACCCGCACCCAGATCGCGGCGATCCTCGGCACCATGATCATCACCAGCCTGCCCACCATCCAGTTCTCCGGGCTGATTGTGCCGCGCTCGTCCCTGGAAGGTGCGGCAGCCTTGATGGGTATGCTGTTTCCGGCCGGGCACTTCCTGGATATCGCCGTGGGCACTTTCACCAAAGCCCTGGACCTGCGCCAGTTGTGGCCGCAATGCCTGGCGCTGTTCGGGTTCTTTGTCGGGTTTACCGGGCTTAGCCTGATCATGCTCAAGAAGCAGGAGGCCTGATGCATAAGTTCGCGCACATCCTGCGCCTGGGCCTCAAGGAACTCACCAGCCTGCGCCATGACAGCGTGTTGCTGCTGTTTCTGTTCTACGCCTTCACCGTGGCTATCTATATGCCCGCCGCCGGTTCGGTGATTGGCGTGCACAACGCCAGCGTGGCGTTTGTCGATGAAGACCACAGCGCACTCTCGCGGCAAATGGCCGAGGCCCTGCAACCGCCCGAATTCCAGGCGCCCGTGCCGTTGCCCTACGACCAATTGGACAAGGTCATGGACAGTGGCGAGTACACCTTCGTGATCAACGTGCCGGCGAACTTCCAGGCCGACCTGTTGGCCGGTCGCCAGCCCGGCGTGCAGGTGAACGTGGACGCCACGGCGATGAGCCAGGCATTCATGGGCGCCGGTTACATCGGGCGGATTTTCCAGCGCGAACTGCTGGCCTACGGCGGCCAGACCGACGCCGCCAGCCAGGCGCCGGCACTGCTGACGACGCGGGCGCTGTTCAATACCAACCTGGAAGGTGGCTGGTTTTTGGCGGTAATCCAGATCGTCAACAACATCACCATCCTCGCCATCGTGCTCACCGGCACCGCGCTGCTGCGCGAGCGGGAACACGGCACCCTCGACCACTTGCTGGTGCTGCCGCTGACGGCACTGGAGATCATGCTGGCGAAAATCTGGAGCAACATGCTGGTGGTGGTGTTGTGTACGTGGATTTCACTGGAGGTGGTGGTGAAGGGGTTGCTCGGCGTACCGCTGGCCGGGTCGCTGAGTCTGTTCCTGTTTGTGACGGCGCTGTATCTGTTTGCCAGTACGGCGCTGGGGATCTTCCTGGCCACGCTAGCGCGTTCGACGCCGCAGTTTGGCTTGCTGGCGATCCCGGTGATTATCCCGATGCTGTTGTTGTCCGGCGGCAGTACGCCGTTGGACAGCATGCCCGAGTGGTTGCAGTGGGTGATGCAGGGGTCGCCGTCGACGCATTTTGTGAGCTTGAGTGCGGCGATTCTGTTTCGGGATGCGGGGGTGGGGGTGGTGTGGCCGGATTTGCTGGCGTTGGCGGGGATTGGGTTGGTGTTTTTCTTGGTGGCGTTGGCCAGGTTCAGGAAGAGTTTGGCGTCTTGAGGTGACTGTCAGGGCCTCTTCGCGAGCAAGCCCGCTCCCACAGTTGACCGCATTCTCATGTTGAAACGCGGTCAACTGTGGGAGCGGGCTTGCTCGCGAATGGCGCGAAGCGCCCGGCTTACTGAATGATGAGGTTGTTGAACAACAGGTCTTCCACCACCGGCTTGCCGGTCTCGTCATTCATCACTTGCTGAGTCTGTTTCAGGGCTTCCTGGCGCAGCTTCTCCTTGCCTTCGACCGTGCTCATGGTCTCGTTGGTCTGCTGGGTAAACAGCGCCACCAACTGATTACGGATCAACGCGTCGTTGGCTTTGACCGCTGCGGCGGCTTCGGTGCCGGTCACGCGCAGGGCGATGTCGGCCTTGAACACCTTGAGCTTGGCCGTGCCATCCAGGCCATAGTTACCCACGAAGGGCGGGCTGAGGCTGATGTAGCTGACTTTCGGCGCCTCGCCTTCCTTGGCTTCTTCGGCCTGGGCTGCCATCGGCAGGGTCAGGGCCAGCATCAACAGGATCCACGCTTTCACAGTTCATTCCTCACATTCGGTTGCGCGCTAGCATAACGCTAGCAACGCTGAGCACAAGCTTATGGCGACTTATCAGGCACGAGCATGCTCGTTGACCCACAGACCTGCCCTTCTACACTTATCGGCCACGACGCCCAAAGGAATAGTCCGATGAAAGCTGTGCTGTGCAAAGCCTTCGGCCCTGCCGAAACCCTGGTGCTGGAAGAGGTCGCCAGCCCAGCGATCAAGAAGAACGAGATCCTGCTGGACGTGCATGCCGCCGGGGTCAACTTCCCGGACACCTTGATCATCGAGGGCAAGTACCAGTTCAAGCCGCCCTTCCCGTTCTCGCCGGGTGGCGAGGCGGCGGGCGTGGTCAGTGAAGTCGGCGAGAAGGTCAGCCACCTCAAGGTCGGCGACCGGGTCATGGCCCTGACTGGCTGGGGCAGCTTTGCCGAGCAGGTCGCGGTGCCGGGCTACAACGTGCTGCCGATCCCGCCGAGCATGGACTTCAACACCGCCGCCGCCTTCAGCATGACCTACGGCACCTCGATGCACGCGCTGAAACAACGCGCCCACCTGCAACCCGGCGAAACCCTGCTGGTCCTCGGCGCCTCCGGTGGCGTGGGCCTGGCCGCCGTGGAAATCGGCAAGGCCATGGGCGCCCGCGTGATCGCCGCCGCCAGCAGCGCCGACAAACTCGCAGTGGCCAAGGCGGCCGGCGCCGATGAGTTGATCAACTACAGCGAAACCAGCCTGAAAGACGAGATCAAGCGCCTCACCGACGGCAACGGCGCGGATGTGATCTACGACCCGGTGGGTGGCGACCTGTTCGACCAGGCCATCCGCAGCATTGCCTGGAACGGGCGCTTGCTGGTGGTGGGCTTTGCCAGCGGGCGCATTCCCGAGCTGCCGGTGAACCTGGCGTTGCTCAAGGGCGCGGCGGTGGTCGGCGTGTTCTGGGGCTCGTTTGCCCAGCGCCAGCCGCAGGATAATGCGGCGAATTTCCAGCAGTTGTTTACCTGGTATGGCGAGGGCAAGTTGAAGCCGTTGGTGTCGCAGGTGTATGCGCTGGAGCAGGCGGCGCAGGCGATCAATGATTTGGGGCAGCGCCGGGCGGTGGGCAAGGTAGTCGTCCAAACCCGCTAATAGCTTTGAAATGCGATCAGTGTGGGAGCGGGCTTGCTCGCGAATGCGGTGGGTCAGTCAATATATTCGGTGACTGATCCACCGCATTCGCGAGCAAGCCCGCTCCCACCTTTGATCTGCTTTGATCTCAAGAATTAATAACGACCCACACTTATCCATTCGCGACATGTTCGTAAGAGAACATGCACTTGCGCTCATTTCCTGTGTTTGCAGATAAGAGGCGATGCTATTTTCGGTAACGAAACTGTAACATTCGCATCCGCAGTCAAAACAAGAAATTTGGAGCTCTTGAATGTTTGCTTTCTTTCGACCTGCCGCACATCAGGCGCCCCTGCCTGAAGAAAAAATAGACAGCACCTACCGACGCCTGCGCTGGCAGATCTTCGCCGGTATTTTCTTCGGTTACGCCGGCTACTACCTGCTGCGCAAAAACTTCTCCCTGGCCATGCCCTACTTGATCGACGAGGGTTACACCCGTGGCGAACTGGGCCTGGCGATGTCGGCCATCGCGATTGCCTACGGCCTGTCCAAGTTCCTTATGGGCCTGGTGTCCGACCGCTCCAACCCACGCTACTTCCTGCCCTTCGGCCTGCTGGTTTCAGCGGGTGTGATGTTCATTTTCGGTTTCGCACCTTGGGCAACGTCCAGCGTGACCATGATGTTCATTTTGCTGTTCATCAACGGCTGGGCCCAGGGCATGGGCTGGCCGCCAAGTGGGCGGACCATGGTGCACTGGTGGTCGCAGAAAGAACGCGGCGGCGTGGTGTCGGTATGGAACGTGGCGCATAACGTCGGCGGCGGCCTGATCGGCCCGCTGTTCCTGCTCGGCATGGCGTGGTTCAACGACTGGCACGCGGCGTTCTACGTGCCGGCCACCGTGGCGTTGGCCGTGGCGGCGTTTGCCTTCATCACCATGCGCGACACCCCGCAGTCGGTCGGCCTGCCGCCGATCGAGAAGTACAAGAACGACTACCCGGAAGGCTACGACGCCAGCCACGAAGATGAATTCAGCGCCAAGGAAATCTTCGTCAAGTACGTGCTGCGCAACAAAATGCTCTGGTACATCGCCTTCGCCAACGTCTTCGTCTACCTGCTGCGCTACGGCGTGCTGGACTGGGCGCCGACGTACCTCAAGGAAGCCAAGCACTTCACCGTCGACAAGTCGTCGTGGGCGTACTTCTTCTACGAGTGGGCGGGTATTCCGGGCACGCTGCTGTGCGGCTGGATGTCGGACAAGATCTTCCGTGGCAACCGTGGCCTGACCGGTATCGTGTTCATGGCCTTGGTAACGGTCGCGACCCTGGTGTACTGGCTCAACCCGCCGGGCAACCCGATGGTCGACATGATCGCGCTGTTCTCCATCGGCTTCCTGATCTACGGCCCGGTGATGTTGATCGGCCTGCAGGCGCTGGAGTTGGCACCGAAGAAAGCCGCCGGTACGGCCGCGGGCTTCACAGGCCTGTTCGGTTACCTGGGCGGTTCGGTGGCGGCGAGTGCGGCCATGGGCTACACCGTGGACCACTTCGGCTGGGACGGTGGTTTTGTGCTGCTGATCGGCGCGTGTGTGCTGGCGATTGCGTTCCTGATCCCCACGCTGTGGCACACCAACAGCGTCAGTTCGGCGCGTTAACCGCCTGAACAATCCTTCGCACAACGCTTGAGCCGCGCCTCCAGATTCTTATCTGGCATGGCGTGGCTACGCAGGGCGTTGACGGTCTGCTCGACATAATCGCGCGTAGTGCCGTAACGCCCGCAAGCGCTTTGCAACACGTGGTTCAGCACAATGTCCGGCAAGTTGCCGGCGTAGCTGGGCAAGTGCCGCTCCAACACAAACCCCAACGCCTGCACCTGACTGCCATCTTCCAGACGGCAGCTGAGCCAGTGTGGCCGGTATGAGGGATAGGGCATTTCGCGGCACCACAGTGCGTACAGCGAGGCTTCCAGCTGATCTTCCGGCAAGCGGTAGGCAAACCCGCTGCAAGAGCCGCCGCGATCCAGGCCAAACACCAACCCCGGCACTTCCGGCGTGCCCCGATGCTCGTGGGACCACAGATACAGGCCCCGGTGATAACCGTGGACCCGTGCCCGCACCCGTTGCGTCGAGGAACATTCCGGGCGCCAGATCAGCGAACCATAAGCAAAAAGCCAGACCGGCCCACCCTTGTGCCGGCCCATGGTGGCCTGCATCGAGCTCATCAACTGTTCGTGAGTGAGTTGCGGCCCCAGATCGAGCCGCGGAGGGTAAGCCAATTGCATAAGATCGGATTCAATAACGGTCATGGCAGATCGCTTAGGTCTCCTGTTTGTTACCAGTTGTAAGCAACTTTACCGTAATAAAACGCGCCGCTGTAACCGTACGGCGAAAAAGTGCTATAGGCCAGGTTGCCGCCGCTGCTGGCGAACGCGTTGACCTTTTCCGGGTACTTGTCGGTGACGTTGTCGCCGCCCAGGGTGAAGGTCCAGTTCTGCAACTTGTAGTCTGCCGACAAGTCCAGCACCCACGCCGCCTTGAAGGTCTGGTCGTTGACCTTGTCCGCCTGATAGCTGGTGAATTCACCATAGCGCACCAAATTGCTGTGCAGCGCCCAATTGCCGAAGGTGAAGTCGTTGCCCAGGCTCAGCTTGTGTTCCGGCGTGGTGTCGCCGAGCAAACCGCTTTTCTCGCGACGGTCTACGCGCACCAGGTTGGCACCGAGGCTGTCGAGGATTGCCGGGTTGGCCTTCACGTCCGTGACTTTGGTGTGGTTGTAGTTGTAGCCCACGGTGCTGTTCCAGCGGATGCCGTTATCGAACTGGTAGCGATAATTGGCCACCAGGTCGACGCCGTCGGTGCTGGTGTCGGTGGCGTTGGTGAAGTAACGCGCGGTGGTGTAGTTGATGTTGCCGACGCCGTTGGCTTGCAGGTAGGCCTGGGTCGCCGGGCTCAGGTTGAGGTTGGACGACAGGCTGATGCGGTCGCGAATATCGATGCGATACACATCCACCGTCAGCGTCAGGTCATCGGCGGGCTCCAGCACCAGGCCCAGGCTGTAGTTGCGCGATTTCTCGGCCTTCAGGTCCTCTGCGCCGAGCAGGCGCGCGACCTGGCTGGAGGCCGGGAACGTGCCGGCCTCGCGGATTTCGCTGCCGATCAGTTGGGACGAGGTAAACGCAAAGTTCTGCTGGGCCAGGGACGGCGCGCGGAAGCCGTTGGAGATACTGCCGCGCAAGGCCACTTGCGGGGTGAAATCGTAGCGCGCCGACAGCGAACCGCTGACGTTGGAGCCGAAATCACTGTAGTCCTCATGCCGTACGGCGGCCGAGGCGCTGAGTTTTTCGGTGAAGTTGGTTTCCAGGTCCAGGTACTGCGCCCAGTTGTGCCGCGAACTGCTGCCGGCGTCAGCCGCACGGAAGCCGCCGAGGCCCGAACTGCCGCTCTGGTAGTAGGACGCAGGCTCGCCCGCTTCGATTTCATAGCCCTGGCGCAGGTATTCGCCGCCAAACGCCACGGACACCGGATACGGCAGGAAGCCCACGTCGAATTCACGGGACAGGTCGAGGCTGACTTGCTTCTGGTCGTTGCTCAGGGTGCCGTTGTCGAACTTGCGCGGCGTGGCCAGGCCCAGGGAGGTGTTGATGGTTTCGGTACTGAGTTCGTACTGGTTCTTGCCGTAGTTGGCCGACAAGTCGTAATGCCAGTCATAGGCCAGCAACCCGCGCAGGCCTACCACCAGCGAGGTGTCTTCGAGGTTGCCCTTGATCAGCGGCAAGTAGCCATTGGGGTTGAGCGCCGCGATGTTGTTGGACGCATTGCTTGCGCGGTAGAACGCCGCCGTCTCGCCGCGCCGCTTGCTGTAGCCGCCGAAGCTGTAGAACTCGGCCGCATCGTTGAAGGCATATTCGGAATTGAACTGGAATTTGCCTTCATTGGTTGCCGGTTCACCCTGGCGGAACACCTGCTGGCCGTAGGTGGTGGAACCGATGCTGGCGGCGCGGTAATCCTTGCCGGCACGGTTGGTGTAATCGTTGTCGGCGCCTTCGCCGGAGAGGCTGATAAAGCCGTTGTCGCCCAGCGCCAACCCGGTGTTGCCGCTGATGTTGCGCTGGATGCCGTCGCCCTTCTTGTACTGGCCGAACTTGCTGGAGATAGAGCCGCCATGGTCGGCGTGCTTGAGGATCACGTTGATCACCCCGGCAATCGCGTCCGAACCGTAGCGCGCCGAGGCGCCGTCGCGCAGCACTTCGATATGGTCCACCGCCGACAGCGGGATCGCGTTCAAGTCCGCCGGCGCCGAGCCACGGCCCACCGCGCCGCCGAGGTTGACGAAGGCGCTGGTGTGACGGCGCTTGCCGTTGACCAGCACCAGCACCTGATCCGGCGACAGCCCGCGCAACTGCGCCGGGCGCACCAGTTCGGCGCCGTCCACCAGGCTTGGCCGTGGGAAGTTGATCGACGGGATCAGGCGCGCCAATACCGCACCCAACTCATCGGAGCCAGTGCTGCGTAGGGTATCGCCAGAAATCACATCCACCGGCGACAGCGAGGCGCTGGCAGTGCGCTCCTGGGCGCGGGTGCCGGTGACGATCACGGTGTCGAGTTTAGGTGCGTCAGTGGCCGAAGTTTCGGCGGCAAAAACTGGATTGAAGCCTACGGCGGTCAGCAAATTGGCCGACAAAATCGCCGAGTACAGCGCGTGTTTCTTGTAACTCCCCATACCGCTCCCCTTGGAATCAAGACTCAGAACGTCATGCTCTGAATGCGTACGATCGATCCGGCTGGCGGGCGGTGGCGGTCAGTTATTGGTGGTTGGCAGAAAGTCGGTAGTCCGTTGCGATATAGCTTAATGATATTTATGTAACAAATTAAATACCTTTAACGCATAAGCGAATGCATAAGCAAACCACCCCACTCGTCAGGATTGCGTGCGCCATTCCCGCTACTTTCAGCCCCGGTTCAGCCTGGGAACGCGTCAAGCCGTCAAAATAGCGTGCACACAACGACCCACTTAGCCGCCCATCAAACCGACTATCGAGGTCGCACCCATGAAAAAATTCCGATTGCCGGGCCTGCTGTTCCTGGCCCAGGCCACCACTGCACTGGCGGGCGAAGCGCCGGTTACCGACGATGACAAAGGCTTCTGGTACGCGCAGACCAGCGTCTACACCCGGCACTTCGCGCCCGACCCCGAGCACAACAACCATCAGGACCTGATTGGCCTGGAGCGCAATGAGGCCTCAGGTTTTGTGTATGGCGGGGCAACGTTTCGCAACTCGTTCAGGCAGCGCTCGTACTACGCGTATGCGGGCAAGCGCTACGACATGGCCGACTATCCGGTGTACCTGAAACTGACTGGCGGCGCGATCCAGGGTTATCGCGGTAAGTACCGCGACAAGATCCCGTTGAACCGCTTTGGCGTGGCGCCGGTGATCATTCCGTCGGTGGGCACCCATTACGGACCGGTGGCGGCGGAGTTGGTGTTGCTGGGGTTCAATGCGGCGATGGTGACCACCGGCGTGCGTTTCTGAGCACAGCGCAGATCAGTGTGGGAGCTGGCTTGTGTGGGAGCGGGCTTGCTCGCGAAAGCGGTGTGCCAGTCAATACATTCGGTGACTGGTCCACCGCATTCGCGAGCAAGCCCGCTCCCACAGGGTTTCAGCGTAAGGCTTCAGGGGCGGGGGGCGTAGGCAAACACGTCGGCGCGCATCTGGTGCGCATCCATGCCGGCCTCGACCAGCGCATCCAAGGTGCCGTAGATCATCGCCGGTGAACCGCTGGCGTAGACGTGCACGGCCTTGAGATCGCTGATGTCTTCGCACACCGCTTCATGCAACAACCCGCAGCGCCCTTCCCAGCCACACAGATCGCTGACGACCTTGTGCAGGAACAGGTTGGGCAGTTGCAGCCATTGGTCCCAGTGTTCAATCTCGTAGAAATCTTCCGGGCGCCGCACGCCCCAGTACAGGTGCACCGGATGCTTGAAGCCGGAAGCGCGGCAGTGTTCGATCAGGCTGTGCATCTGCGCCATGCCGGTACCGGCGGCGATCAATACCAGCGGCCCGTCCGGCAGTTCGGCCAGGTGGGTGTCGCCAAAGGGCAGTTCGATGCGCGCCATCTGGTCGCGCTGCAGTTGCGCCAGCAGGTTGCGGGCGCTGTCTTCGCGGGCCAGCACATGCAGCTCCAGCTCACGCCCACCGTGGGGCGCCGACGCCAGGGAGAACGCCGACTTCTCGCCATTCTCCCGTTCGATCATCAGGTATTGCCCGGCGTGGTAACGCACCGCCTTGCCGGCCGGCGCGCGCAGGCGCACGCGCCACACGTCGCCACCGACGTCCACGCACTCGCTCAATTGGCACGACAACTTGCGCAACGGCAACTCTCCCGGCGCCAGCACGCCATCCCACAGCACGATGCAATCTTCCAGCGGCTCGGCAATGCAAGTGTAGAACTCACCGTGGTCGCGCACCTCACCGGCTTGCTGCACCCGGCCTTCCACCAGCAGCGCGGCACACACGTGGCACACGCCGTTGCGACAGGCCTGGGGGCATTCGTAGCCCAGGCGCCGCGCGCCTTCGAGGATTCGCTCGCCGGGGACCAGCTCCAGGATGGCGCCGGAAGGTTGCAGGGTTACACGCATCAATCTATTCCCAATTCTTTCCACATGGCATCGACACGGGCCGTGACGGCTTCATCCTTGACGATCACCCGGCCCCACTCGCGGGTGGTTTCACCCGGCCACTTGTGCGTAGCGTCCAGGCCCATCTTCGAGCCCAGACCCGACACCGGCGAGGCGAAGTCGAGGTAGTCGATCGGCGTGTTGTCGATCATCACCGTATCGCGCTTGGGATCCATGCGCGTGGTGATGGCCCAGATCACGTCGTTCCAGTCGCGGGCGTTGATATCGTCGTCGGTGACGATAACGAACTTGGTGTACATGAACTGTCGCAAAAACGACCACACACCCAGCATTACCCGCTTGGCATGGCCCGGGTACGACTTCTTCATGGTCACGATGGCCATGCGGTACGAGCAGCCTTCGGGCGGCAGGTAGAAGTCGGTGATTTCCGGAAACTGCTTTTGCAGGATCGGTACGAACACCTCGTTGAGCGCCACGCCGAGGATCGCCGGCTCATCCGGCGGACGGCCGGTGTAGGTGCTGTGGTAGATCGGCTTGATCCGATGGGTGATGCGCTCAACGGTGAACACCGGGAAACTGTCGACTTCGTTGTAGTAGCCGGTGTGGTCGCCGTAAGGGCCTTCATCGGCCATTTCGCCCGGGTGAATCACACCTTCAAGGATGATTTCGGCAGTGGCCGGCACTTGCAGGTCGTTGCCACGGCACTTCACCAGTTCGGTGCGGTTACCACGCAGCAGGCCGGCGAAGGCGTATTCGGACAGGCTATCGGGCACCGGGGTCACGGCGCCGAGGATGGTGGCTGGGTCGGCGCCGAGGGCCACAGAGACCGGGAACGGCTGGCCCGGGTGCTTCTCGCACCACTCACGGAAATCCAGCGCGCCGCCACGGTGGCTCAGCCAACGCATGATCACCTTGTTGCGGCCGATCACTTGCTGGCGGTAGATGCCGAGGTTCTGGCGGTCCTTGTTCGGGCCTTTGGTGACGGTCAGGCCCCAGGTGATCAGCGGGCCGACGTCGCCGGGCCAGCAGGTCTGCACCGGAAGCATGGCCAGGTCCACGTCATCGCCTTCGATGACCACTTCCTGGCACACCGCGTCCTTGACCACCTTGGGCGCCATGGCAATGATCTTGCGGAAGATCGGCAGCTTCGACCAGGCGTCCTTCAAGCCCTTGGGCGGCTCGGGCTCCTTGAGGAAGGCCAGCAGCTTGCCGATCTCGCGCAGTTCGCTGACCGATTCGGCGCCCATGCCAAAGGCCACCCGCTCGGGCGTGCCGAACAGGTTGCCGAGCACCGGAATGTCATAGCCGGTCGGGTTTTCGAACAGCAGCGCCGGGCCCTTGTTGCGCAGGGTACGGTCGCAAATCTCAGTCATTTCCAGCACCGGAGACACCGGCATCTGGATACGTTTCAACTCTCCGCGCTGCTCAAGTTGCTGCACGAAATCCCGAAGATCCTTGAATTTCATTAACCATGCCACCCGTAAAATAGGCGTACATCCTACCTGCTCCGAGGGGTATTTGGCTGCCGGGCGCTGAAAAAGCGGGCGCAAAAAAAATGGCGCCCCTGAGGGCGCCATTCTTTAGGACCTGAAACGCGGTATTACTTGCGCTTCATCGACAGGAAGAACTCGTCGTTGGTCTTGGTGGTTTTCAGCTTGTCGACCAGGAACTCGATGGCAGCGACTTCGTCCATCGGGTGCAGCAGCTTGCGCAGGATCCACATGCGCTGCAGTTCGTCGTCGGCGGTCAGCAACTCTTCGCGGCGGGTGCCGGAACGGTTGATGTTGATCGCCGGGAACACGCGTTTTTCCGCGATGCGACGGTCCAGGGGCAGTTCCATGTTGCCGGTACCCTTGAACTCTTCGTAGATCACTTCGTCCATCTTCGAACCGGTTTCAACCAGTGCAGTGGCGATAATGGTCAGCGAGCCGCCTTCTTCGATGTTCCGCGCGGCGCCGAAGAAACGCTTCGGTTTCTCCAGAGCGTGGGCATCGACACCACCGGTCAAGACCTTGCCGGAGCTCGGGATCACGGTGTTGTAGGCACGGGCCAGACGGGTGATGGAGTCGAGCAGGATCACCACGTCTTTTTTGTGTTCGACCAGGCGCTTGGCCTTCTCGATCACCATTTCGGCAACCTGCACGTGGCGGGTTGGCGGCTCATCGAACGTCGAGGCAACCACTTCGCCGCGCACGGTGCGCTGCATTTCGGTCACTTCTTCCGGACGCTCATCGATCAACAGCACGATCAGGTGAACTTCAGGATTGTTACGCGCGATGTTCGCTGCAATGTTCTGCAGCATGATGGTCTTACCGGCTTTCGGCGGTGCGACGATCAGGCCACGCTGGCCCTTGCCGATCGGGGCGCACAGGTCGATCACACGACCGGTCAAGTCTTCGGTGGAACCGTTGCCGGCTTCCATCTTCATGCGCACGGTCGGGAACAGCGGAGTCAGGTTCTCGAAGAGAATCTTGTTCTTCGCGTTCTCAGGACGATCGAAGTTGATCGTGTCGACCTTGAGCAGGGCGAAATAACGCTCGCCTTCCTTTGGAGGGCGGATCTTGCCAACGATGGTGTCACCGGTGCGCAAGTTGAAGCGACGGATCTGGCTCGGCGAGACGTAAATGTCGTCTGGGCCGGCGAGATAGGAGGCGTCAGCAGAGCGGAGGAAGCCGAAGCCGTCCTGGAGAATCTCCAGCACGCCATCACCGGAGATTTCCTCGCCGCTTTTCGCGTGCTTTTTCAGCAGGGAGAAAATCACGTCCTGCTTGCGCGAACGGGCCATATTTTCTATGCCCATTTCTTCGGCCAGCTGGAGCAGGTCGGTAATCGGCTTTTGCTTGAGTTCAGTCAGATTCATATAGGAATGACGTAATCATTTATGGAGGGGGGAAATTAAGCTTTTGGCTTAATGAGGCCGCGCCGCAGAGAAGGCGACAGGATCGCGTACTAATCGAAAAGGAGTGCGTCGGCGACGGCATGCAGGGGGCAGTGGAGAAACCAGTGCGGGGCCGAATGTACCACCTGAGTTTCGGAGCGTCTAGCCCTGTTTCACGAAAAAGCCCCGCAATTTGCGGGGCTTTTTTGACGACGTTTAGATGTTCGCGTCGAGGAAAGCTTGCAGCTGGGACTTCGACAGTGCGCCTACTTTAGTGGCTGCAACGTCACCATCCTTGAACAGCATCAGCGTCGGGATACCACGCACGCCGTGCTTGGCCGGGGTTTCCTGGTTGTCGTCGATGTTCAGCTTGGCAATGGTCAGCTTGCCTTCGTAAGCAGTCGCAATGTCGTCCAGAACAGGCGCGATCATTTTGCAAGGGCCGCACCATTCAGCCCAGTAGTCAACCAGCACCGGGCCAGCAGCCTTGAGTACTTCGGCCTCAAAGGTCGCGTCGGTGACGTGCTTGATAAGATCGTTGCTCATGGATGTCTCCGGTTTGTAAGCAAAAAAAACGTGGCCCATCATAGCCGCCCTTCCACCGTTCAGGAAGCCGCCTCTGATTGAGTCTTGCTATGACCGGTATAGCCCAACTCAGGGCGTTACGGGCGTGACGAAGGCAATCCCGGTGCGCAGCGCGGCATTGCGCACGTGTTCCTGCATGGTTTTCTGCGCTGCGGCACTGGCACGCCGGGCCAGGGCGCGCAGGATCTTGCGGTGTTCCTGCCAGGTTTCCATGGCCCGTTCCGGCCGGATGAACGGTAGTTTCTGGCTCTCCAGGAACACCTCGGCACTGGCGCTGAGGATGCTCACCATCGCCTGGTTACCGCTGGCCAGCAGGATGCGCTGGTGGAATTCGAAGTCCAGCCGCGCAGCCGCTTCAAAGTCGCCCGCCTTGAGCACCTTGCGCATCGCCTCGACATTATCCTCAAGGCTGTCCAGTTCAGCCGTGCTCAGCGTCACCGCCGCCAACCCCGCTGCAAAACCTTCAAGGGCGTAGCGCAACTGGAAGATGTCCAACGGCGTGGCCTGCGCCGCAAAGGGCCAGGCAAACCCCGGCGCCTCGTCGGTCGCCTGCACAAACACGCCTTTGCCCGGCTGCACGCTGACCACGCCCAAGGCGCTCAATGACGACAGCGCCTCGCGCAACGACGCCCGGCTCACCCCCAACTGCACCGCCAGATCGCGCTGGGAGGGCAATGCATCGCCCGGTCCGAAGCCTTGCTCCTTGATGAGTTTGCGAATGGCCTGCAGGGCCGCTTCCGGTACGGCTTGGGCGATGGAATTCATAAAAAACTCAAGGTTCCAGTCAACTGAGTGACTAGTTGTAAAGCTATTCGCAACGGGCGGCAAGCCACGCCCCAAAGGGGCTCGCGGGGTTTTCGCGGCGCTCGATAAAGGTGCGAAAAATGCGCCCACTGTTCAGACCAGTAAGACCACCTCAACTCAACAAAACCCTGGGTTACAGCCAATCCTGCGGGTCATGGCATGGGCTGTGCAATCACCCCATGAGCCAAATCCAGTAAATCCCTTCGCCCCCCGGAGAGTTGCCATGACCAAGCGCTACAGCGCCCTGCTCACTGCCCTGTTTGCCAGCCTGATGCTGAGCCAGGCACCCGCCCAGGCCAACGGTCTGGACGATATCGTCGCCCGTGGCACCCTCAAGGTTGCCGTACCCCAGGATTTTCCGCCTTTCGGCTCAGTCGGCCCGGACATGAAGCCGCGCGGCCTGGACATCGACACCGCCAAGCTGTTGGCCGAGCAGCTCAAGGTCAAGCTGGAACTGACGCCGGTGAACAGCACCAACCGCATCCCCTTCCTGACCACCGGCAAGGTTGACCTGGTGATCTCCAGCCTGGGCAAAAACGCCGAGCGGGAGAAGGTCATCGACTTCTCCAAGGCCTACGCGCCGTTCTACCTGGCGGTGTTCGGCCCGCCTGATGCGCCTATCACCGGCCTCGATGACCTCAAAGGCAAGACCATCAGCGTGACCCGTGGCGCCATCGAAGACATCGAGCTGACCGCTGTTGCGCCCAAGGAAGCCACGATCAAGCGCTTCGAAGACAACAACTCCACCATCGCCGCGTACCTCGCCGGCCAGGTCGATCTGATCGCCAGTGGCAACGTGGTGATGGTGGCGATCAGCGAACGCAGCCCGAAACGCGTGCCCGCGCTGAAAGTGAAACTCAAGGACTCGCCGGTGTACGTGGGCGTGAACAAGAACGAGCCGGCGCTGCTGGAGAAGGTCAACCAGATCCTGGTGTCCGCCAAGGCCGACGGCAGCCTGGAAAAGAACGCGCTGCAATGGCTCAAAGAGCCACTGCCGGCTGACCTCTGAAGCGGAGCTGACCCATGGCCTATCAATTCGACTTTGTGCCGGTGCTGGCCAATACCGACCTGCTGTTGCGCGGCGCACTGTTCACCCTTGAGCTGACGGCCATCGGCGCCATCCTCGGCGTCGCATTGGGCACCGTCGGCGCCGTGGTGCGGGCGTGGAAGATCCAGCCGTTCGCCTGGTTCTTTGGCGTGTACGTCGAGTTGATCCGCAACACGCCGTTCCTGGTGCAGCTGTTTTTCATCTTCTTCGGCCTGCCGTCCCTGGGGTTGAAGATTACCGAGTGGCAAGCCGCCGTGCTGGCGATGGTGATCAACCTCGGAGCCTACTCCACCGAGATCATCCGCGCCGGCATCCAGGCCATCCCGCGCGGGCAGCTGGAAGCCGCGGCGGCGCTGGCGATGACACGCTTCGAAGCGTTCCGCCATGTGGTGCTGCTGCCGGCACTGGGCAAGGTGTGGCCGGCCCTGAGCAGCCAGATCATCATCGTCATGCTCGGCTCGGCGGTGTGTTCACAGATCGCCACCGAAGAGCTGAGTTTTGCCGCCAACTTTATCCAGTCGCGCAACTTCCGCGCCTTTGAAACCTACGCCCTGACCACCCTGGTGTACCTGTGCATGGCATTGATGATTCGCCAACTGCTCAACTGGATCGGCCGCCGCTTCGTGATGAGGAATAGCCGATGAGTGATTTTTCGTTCTGGGACATCGTGCGTAACCTGCTCACCGGCCTGCAATGGACGCTGTTGTTGTCGCTGGTGGCGTTTATCGGCGGCGGCGTGATCGGCTTGCTGGTGATGACGATGCGCATCAGCAGCAAGGCCTTTGCGCGCAATGTCGCGCGCACCTATATCGAACTGTTCCAGGGCACGCCGTTGTTGATGCAGCTGTTCCTGGTGTTTTTCGGTATCGCCCTGCTCGGTGTGGATATTTCGCCATGGCTCGCCGCTGCGATTGCCCTGACCCTGTTTACCAGCGCCTACCTCGCCGAAATCTGGCGCGGCTGCGTCGACTCCATCGCCCATGGGCAATGGGAAGCCTCGGCCAGCCTGGCGCTGAACCCGCTGGAGCAACTGCGCTACGTGATCCTGCCCCAGGCCCTGCGCATTGCCGTGGCGCCCACCGTGGGCTTCTCGGTGCAGGTGGTCAAAGGCACCGCCGTGACCTCGATCATCGGCTTCACCGAACTGACCAAGACCGGCGGCATGCTCGCCAACGCCACCTTCGAGCCCTTTATGGTCTACGGCCTGGTGGCCCTTGGTTACTTTTTGCTCTGCTACCCCTTGTCCCTCAGTGCGCGCTACCTGGAAAGGAGACTGCATGCCTCTGCTTAGAATTTCCGCCCTGCATAAGTATTACGGCGATCACCATGTACTCAAGGGCATCGACCTGACGGTTGAAGAAGGCCAGGTGGTGGCAATCATCGGCCGCAGCGGCTCGGGCAAGTCCACCTTGCTGCGCACCCTCAATGGCCTGGAATCCATCAACGACGGTGTGATCGAAGTCGACGGTGAATACCTCGACGCCGCCCGCGCCGACCTGCGCAGCCTGCGGCAGAAAGTCGGCATGGTGTTCCAACAGTTCAACCTGTTCCCCCACCTGACCGTCGGCGAAAATGTGATGCTCGCGCCGCAAGTCGTACAGAAAGTGCCCAAGGCCAAGGCAGCCCAGTTGGCCAAGCAAATGCTGGAGCGCGTAGGCCTGGGTGAGAAGTTCGACGCCTTCCCTGATCGCTTGTCCGGTGGCCAGCAGCAACGCGTGGCGATTGCACGCGCCCTGGCCATGTCACCCAAAGTGCTGCTGTGCGACGAAATCACCTCGGCCCTCGACCCGGAACTGGTCAACGAGGTGCTGAGCGTGGTGCGCCAGCTGGCCAAGGACGGCATGACCCTGATCATGGTGACCCACGAAATGCGCTTTGCCCGGGAAGTCGGCGACAAGCTGGTGTTCATGCACCAGGGCAAGGTGCATGAAGTGGGTGACCCCAAGGTGTTGTTCGCCAACCCGCAAACCGCCGAGCTGGCCAACTTCATCGGTTCTACGGAGCAGCCGGGCTGACCAGTTCGAAACGGCCCTGCCCCTCCAGCTCCGCCTGATTGCGCACCTGCAAGGCGTCGGCGGGCAGCTCGGTGTCGATCTCGACCTGGGCCGTCAAGCGCCGACCGGTCACCGCCACACCGGCTGCTCGCGCGACCAACACCTGGCCCGGCAGCAGGCGCCCGCTGGCGGCGTCACCGGGCGAATAGGTGGCTGCCCACTCAACGGCGCGACCGTCCACCAGAGCCTGCTTGAGGCTCAAGCGGAAGCGCCCTTGTTGGCCAAAGCGAAAATCCTGCCCCTCGGCGGCACCCACGAATCGCAATGCCATCGTTGACGGCTCTGCGCACGCGACGCTCAGGTGCAGCGTGCGCGTGCCGAGCGCCACGGTGGGGCTTTCAAGCAATGCCAGCGGGCGAATAACGCCATAATCGATGCGCGACTGGCTCACCGACAATCGGCAGTTTTGCGCCCAAACGGCCTGAGGCAGCAATACTGCGCAGCACAATACAACGCCCATGCCTTTCAACTTAGCGGCCATGGCACACCGCCGATGCAGTCTCGTAGAACTTGTCATGGTCAGGCTTGGCCTCGGCGGAAAGGTTGAGCAAACAGGAGGAAGAATCCGGCATTGAAACCCGCAGGCTTTGCGCATCGTTGGCGTCGTTCAGGAAGATCATGCCCTCGCCCGCCACGCTCGTCAGGAAGCGATTGTCCGCGCCAAACACGGCAGCGCCCAGGGGCAGCGGCTGGCCCTGCCCATCGCTGGCGGTGAGCAACACGCGGCGCACCTTCACCACGTCGAAAGCCACGGTATTCACCGACCCCCGACCGGCATTGAGCACCCGGGTGCCGTTCTTCAAATCCACGTGGCGCGGCAACGACTGGGTTTGCACCGCGATGCGGCTGCTGGTGTAGGCCGGCAAGCCCGGGATCACTGCCTGACCGCTGAAGTCGGTCCACACCGGGCCTTGCGGGGTGTCGATAGTTGCGGCGCCAATATCTCCTACCGAGGCGATGCCGAATGTGTCTTGCACGGTG
This sequence comes from Pseudomonas sp. B611, assembly GCF_055407965.1. NCBI lineage: Bacteria > Pseudomonadati > Pseudomonadota > Gammaproteobacteria > Pseudomonadales > Pseudomonadaceae > Pseudomonas > Pseudomonas sp. B611. The sequence goes on along the minus strand of NZ_JBUZST010000002.1, from coordinate 401,620 downwards.
TACGGCGAGAAGGTCACCCCGCCGCCGTGGGCCACGACTCCGCCCTGCAACTGCCCGTTGTAGCGGGTGCCCAGCGGGTCGCGGCTGACGCCCAGGCCGACCCGGGTATAACGCGGCATCAGGTCCAACTGGCCACGCATCGATTGTTCCCGGTTGCTGAGGTCGCGCTCGATGCCCACTTCGTAATTCACATACTGATTCACCCGTTCGGTGAGTGCTGTGCCGGCGCGGGACTGGTCCCCACGGCGGCTGACATAGCTGTTCACGCGACGATCCCCGCCCAGGGGCACGCTGACCTGCAGCCGCAGGGACAGGTCATTATCCTGGGCTTCATCGCGCCTGCTGCCAGTATGTGTGGCGTCACGGCGCGCCCGGGAGCCACCCACCTGCGAGTCGGCGATCAACCCAACATCGGCGTGGCGCAACGATTTGCTCCACGAAGCGAACACATGTTCGGCCGCTCGCCCATCAAACTGCGCGCTATGGCTATAGCCCACGGAAAACGCACCCAGTGTCGGATCGACCCAGCTTACGCCCGCCGTATATTGGTTTTTGAAACGCGAATCCAGTTCGCCGGCCTTGAACGAGCGGCCCGCTTCAAGCACCTCGCGGTACCCTCTGGATTGAGTGGTTGCGCTGAGGCTGAGGTCGACGCTGGCCGACACCGGGCTGCTCAAGGAAACACTGCTGCGCCCTCCGGACACGGCGTTGCGACGGTCTCGGGAGAGGTTATGACGCGCCCCCACAGACACCCGCTGGAAAAAAACGCTGCTCAGCGTGCCACCTGCCGACCAGTAGTCATCGGTGCTCAACAAGCCAAAGCCCGCAGACGAGTCACGCCCCAAACCCCAGGTGCCACTGCCCATGGCGACAACCGGCGACAGCGCCTCCCCATAGGTACTCTCACGCACCTTGCCAAGGGAGAAGTAATAACCCGGCGCCGCCGGCGCTGCCCCCGCGAACGAAGCCGCCGGCACCACGAAGCTGCGCTTGGCGCCCCGCACATCGATCACGCTGACTTCAAGGTCACTGGTGCCATTGAGCAACGGTAATCCCGTCAGCCTGAAAGGGCCTTCGGGCACCAGCGTGCTGTGGATCAACACGCCGGATTGGCGTACTTCGATCCGCGACTGGCTCTGGGCCAGGCCTTCCACCACCGCATTGTTGCTGCCCTGGGGCACTCGCGATTGACCGTCCGGGGAAAACTGCACCCCAGACAACTGGATGCCACCAAACAACGGGTTGTTGCTGGAGAGCTGGCCCACCTGGAAAGTCGATTGCAACGCAGCCATGTCCCGCTGCGCATAGGCATACAGGTGCTCAGTGCTGCTCGCGCCATTGTCAGACAGGTAGTACTGGCGGCTGCGTACAATCCAGTCACCAAGGTTGAAGCCCGCCTCGGTATAGGCCGACACAAACCGGCTGGACTCACTACCGGACCGACCGTCGAACCCCAGCACGTCATAATTGAACAGCGCGGCGGCCCCGCCCCGGGCAAAGTCCCCGCTCTCCCATTGCGGCGCGAGCAGTGACTGCGTCGGTACTACCAGCGCGACCTCATCGCTGCCCGGCCGCAGCCGCACCATCGTCGTCGGGAAAGCGCCGAGAAAGTCATGGCAGGTCTGGTCCGCAGTGGCGCCCTCATGGGCGATTGTGCCGGGTTTGACCAACCCGGCCTTCTGCAGCAGCCCCGGGGTAAAGCACAACTGCCCCTGCGCATCGAAGCGCGCGTCCACCAACCCGAGCGGGTTGCCATTGACCCGCAGCCCCACCACATGCACGCCTTCGCGAAAACGCGCGGCATGGCGAAAGTAGTCGGAAACCTTTGGGTCAATACCGTGGGTAGTGAGTGCCGCGAGGTCGAAGCCTTCGCCCAGTTCCAGCGCGGTTACCAGGCCAGGCAGGCTCCACAGCGTCGCAAACCCCACAAGCAGTGTGGATCGCTGGGGCCGAGTCACAGGCCTGTTGTTCGAGAGATTTGCCATGGGTCATTCAGCTCCCATCCGCATGGATCGGAGCGCGGTAGTTGTCGGCCGAGAACCCGTAGGTCGTCGCCGGCTGGATCTCGACCTCGGTCAAAGCGCCCAAAGCCCCTTCAACCGTCACCGCCAGCACTTCTCCCGGCAAGATGTAGGTGCGTGGCAACGTCGCCGCGCCCCGCTGTGGAAGCAACAGCAACTCCGACGCCAGGCGCACCACATAGGCACTGTCGTTGTGCACCGAGAGCCGTTCCCCTGCGCGCCGCCACTTCAGCAACTCCCAGGGGGTGTGATGCACAGGCAGGCCTTGTGGGTGCAGGATCAGCGGCAAGTTCTGGCGCAGGGTGATACCAATGGTCGCACCGCCTGCGGTGCGCGCCTGGGGGATGCCTTCGAAGGACACGCGCTTCAACCGCTGGGTCTTCAATGGCGCCTTCAGCGTGCTGATGAAGCGCACCAGCTGGGTTTCACCCGCTTCCACCCGCGTAATGGGCGGTGTCACGATCAATAGCGGCTCCACATCCTCGGGCACGTTCTGCACGACTGAATGAAGCAGCGCCGGCGCTGCATCGGTATTCTTGATATTTATCGTGGCCTCGCCCTGTTCTTCGTAAAGTACGACCACCGTGGTTTCCGGCAACATGCCATCCGCCACTGCACTGCCGAAAAACCCAAGATACAAACTTGCATACAACAGCCACACATAATTTATTACTGAAAGTCTGCGCACTCAGCATTCCCCACAACCCTTAAGTTGACGACCGACAACCAGGCGCCCACATAAAAACAGCCGACAAGAAACAAATAGCTTCTGATCGGCTGTACTTCAGTCGCTTAGATGTAACTCAGTTCAAGTGTCGCGCGCCCGTCAAGGGTCACGTCACGGCTCAGGTCAAGGTCCTGGGCTTTGTTGATAACCGCCCTGACCACGATAGTCCCGGTCAACTGAGCGACCGAGGCCGGCACGGCGGTCGCACCACTGCGCCACGAATGCTGACTGGGTGACTGAGCAACCTTGCCGTCGCTGGTCTGCCAGGCACCGGTGCCTACCCGGACAATGGGATACAGCGTCCCACCAGACGACCTGAGATCCCTGAGGGTGACCGAGAAACCACCGGTCTTGCGGCCGGAGACAATGCCCAGACCAAAGTTGTGCGCCTCGGTGTAGCCTGGACCGAACGCACTGAGGATGCCCGGCACCTTGCTGGCCGCCTGCAGGTCAACGAATTTCAGACCGAACTTGGCAGGGGAGGTACCGCAGCTGACGTTCAGGGGCGTGGTTCTCTCGGTCAGCGGATTGAAGGCAGTCGGGAGCAATTGACCCGAAGGGATATCCCCGTAATTGACAATGCCACCACCGGTCATGCTGAGGTTGCAGGCGGCGGGCTTGATCGTGCCCCTGACAATCAACTCGGCACTGGTAGTGGCATGGGCGTTGAGGGCCGCCGCCAAGCAAGCGATACCGAGGGTCAATCCAACAATTTTTTTCATATTCGACCTGTCACTAAAAGTTAGTCAGGCGTATTTATTTTGCTTCGAACATGTAAACACATAAATAAATAACGCCACGGCAAAATCGCCGAGTGACAGTCTGTCGTCTTGGCACACACTTAAAGAATCAGACAACACGTCAATAATTGTGGGAGCCGTAAAATAAAGTAGCCCCACCAATACAAAAGCAAGGTAGTCCAGAACAAAAAAACCGAACCAACTCTCCTACTTCATCCGTAGGATTATTCAGGAACAATTTCACAAAGTTACATAGTTAAGCGGTCCTACAACATCAAAGGCTTTATTCCGAAGCAACTTAAAAACCCCACTGACATTTCATACAGGAACGCCCCACAGACAGCCTCAGCGCAATTCCCGAAGCACAACGCGTTGGCGCCAGCGGTCGATCGTGGCACGATGGCAAGGTTATCGACCGAGACCCCCAAACCATGCCGCAATCCCAAGCCAAGAATCTGTCCCTGATCGCCGCCATCGACCTGGGCTCCAACAGCTTTCACATGGTCGTGGCCAAGGCCCAGAACGGTGAGATCCGCATCCTTGAGCGGCTCGGCGAGAAAGTACAACTGGCTGCCGGGATCGACGACGAGCGCCAGCTCAATGAAGAGTCCATGCAGCGCGGCCTCGATTGCCTCAAGCGGTTTGCCCAACTGATCAACGGCATGCCCCTGGGCGCCGTACGCATCGTCGGCACCAACGCCCTGCGCGAAGCGCGCAACCGTGGCGAGTTCATCCGCCGCGCCGAGGAGATCCTCGGGCACCCGGTAGAAGTCATCTCCGGCCGTGAAGAAGCGCGCCTGATCTACCTCGGCGTGTCCCACACCCTGGCCGATACCCCGGGCAAGCGCCTGGTCGCCGACATCGGCGGCGGCAGTACCGAATTCATCATTGGCCAGCGTTTCGAGCCATTGCTGCGCGAAAGCCTGCAAATGGGCTGCGTCAGCTACACCCAGCGCTACTTCAAGGACGGCAAGATCACCCCGGCGCGCTACGCCCAGGCCTATACGGCGGCGCGGCTGGAAATCATGAGCATCGAGCACGCCCTGCACCGCCTGACGTGGGATGAGGCCATCGGCTCATCCGGCACCATCCGCGCCATCGGCCTGGCCCTCAAGGCCGGCGGCCATGGCACCGGCGAAGTGAATGCCGAAGGCCTGGCATGGCTCAAGCGCAAGCTGTTCAAGCTGGGTGATGCGGAGAAAATCGACTTCGACGGCATCAAGCCTGACCGTCGCACCATTTTCCCGGCGGGCCTGGCGATTCTCGAAGCGATCTTCGACGCCCTCGAACTGCAACGCATGGACCACTGTGACGGCGCCCTGCGTGAAGGCGTGCTCTACGACCTGCTCGGCCGCCATCACCACGAAGACGTGCGCGAGCGCACCCTCAGCTCGCTGATGGAGCGTTACCACGTCGATCTGGAACAAGCAGCCCGGGTGGAACGCAAAGCCCTGCACGCCTTCGACCAAGTGGCCGAGGACTGGGACCTGGAAGACGGCGTATGGCGCGAACTGCTCGGCTGGGCAGCCAAGGTGCATGAAGTGGGCCTGGATATCGCCCACTACCATTACCACAAGCACGGCGCCTACCTGATAGAGCACTCCGACCTCGCCGGCTTCTCCCGCGAAGACCAACAAATGCTAGCTCTGTTGGTGCGCGGCCATCGCCGCAATATTCCCAAGGACAAGTTTGCCGAGTTCGGCGATGAAGGCAGCAAGCTGATCCGCCTGTGCGTACTGCTGCGCTTCGCGATTCTGTTCCACCACATCCGTGGCACCCAGGAAATGCCCCAGGTGACCCTGCGCGCCAACGGCGATAGCCTGGACGTGGTGTTCCCCAAAGGCTGGCTGGATGAGAACCAACTGACCCAGGCGGACTTCGCCCAGGAAGCGGAGTGGCTGACGCGGGTTGGGTTCACGCTGAACGTGCGCTAAAGCGCTCTAAAGAACACTGCAAAAACAAATGTGGGAGCGGGCTTGCTGTGGCGAGGGAGCTTGCTCCCGCTGGGCTGCGTAGCAGTCCCAAAGATCTTGGGAGCGCTGCGCACTCCAGCGGGAGCAAGCTCCCTCGCCACAAGAGCCCGCTCCCACACCAGGTTTAGTTCACAGTGAGGATCGGGCTACCCAACCGCTCCAACAACGTCGCCTGCGCACTGCGCGGGTTCTGGTTGCCGGTTGGCGTGTTGCGCACGTAGCGGCCGTCCGATTGCAGGCTCCAGCTGTGGGTGTTGTCGGTGAGGTAGCTTTCCAGCTCCTTCTTGACGCGCATGATCAGCTTCTTGCCTTCCACCGGGAAGCAGGTCTCCACACGCTTGTCGAGGTTGCGCTCCATCCAGTCGGCGCTGGAGAGGAACATCTGCTCTTCGCCGCCATTGAGGAAGTAGAACACCCGCGTGTGCTCCAGGAAGCGGCCGATGATCGAGCGCACATGGATGTTGTGCGACACGCCGACAATGCCCGGACGCAGGCAGCACATGCCACGCACCACCAGGTCGATGCGCACGCCGGACTGGCTGGCCTTGTACAGCGCGCGGATGATCTTCGGATCGGTCAGCGAGTTGAATTTGGCGATGATGTGCGCCGGTTTGCCGTCGAGGGCGAACTGGGTCTCGCGGGCAATCATGTCGAGCATGCCCTTCTTGAGGGTGAACGGCGCGTGCAGCAGCTTCTTCATGCGCAGGGTCTTGCCCATGCCGATCAGCTGGCTGAACAACTTGCCGACGTCCTCGCACAAGGCGTCGTCGGACGTCAGCAGGCTGTAGTCGGTGTAGAGCTTGGCGTTGCCGGCGTGGTAGTTGCCGGTGCCCAAGTGGGCGTAGCGTACGATCTCACCGGCTTCGCGGCGCAGGATCAGCATCATCTTGGCGTGGGTCTTGAAGCCGACCACGCCGTAGATCACCACCGCGCCCGCCGCTTGCAGGCGGCTGGCCAGTTGCAGGTTGGACTCTTCGTCAAACCGCGCGCGCAGCTCGATCACTGCGGTGACTTCCTTGCCGTTACGCGCGGCATCCACCAACGCATCGACGATTTCCGAGTTGGCGCCGGAGCGGTACAGGGTCTGGCGTACAGCCAATACGTGCGGGTCCTTGGCGGCCTGGCGCAGCAGGTCGACCACCGGGGTGAAGGACTCGAACGGGTGCAACAGCAGGATGTCCTGCTTGCTCACCACGCTGAAGATGTTCTCGCTGTTTTGCAGCAGTTTCGGGATCTGCGGAGTGAACGGCGTGTATTGCAGCTCCGGGTGGCTGTCCAGGCCGGTGATGCTGAACAGGCGCGTCAGGTTCACCGGGCCGTTGACTTGGTACAGCTCGGACTCTGCCAGGTTGAACTGCTTGAGCAGGTAGTCGGACAGGTGTTTCGGGCAGGTATCTGCCACTTCCAGACGCACCGCATCACCGTAGCGCCGCGAGAACAGCTCGCCGCGCAGGGCGCGGGCCAAGTCTTCGACGTCTTCGGAGTCCAGCGCCAGGTCGGCGTTTCGGGTCAGGCGGAACTGGTAGCAGCCTTTTACCTTCATGCCCTGGAACAGGTCATCGGCGTGGGCGTGGATCATCGACGAGAGGAATACATAGTTGTCGCCAGCGCCCCCCACCTCTTCCGGTACCTTGATGATCCGTGGCAACAGACGCGGCGCCGGGATGATCGCCAGGCCCGAATCGCGACCGAAGGCGTCGATGCCTTCCAGCTCGACGATAAAGTTGAGGCTCTTGTTCACCAGTAACGGGAACGGGTGCGTCGGGTCGAGGCCGATCGGGGTGATGATCGGTGAAATCTCGTCGCGGAAGTAGCGGCGCACCCAGGTCTTGATCTTGGTGGTCCAGTGGCGACGACGGATGAAGCGGACCTGATGTTTTTCCAGTTCCGGCAGCAGGATGTCGTTGAGGATCGCGTATTGGCGGTCAACATGGCCGTGTACCAGCTCGCTGATGCGCGCCAGGGCTTGATGGGGTTGCAGGCCGTCGGCGCCGGCTTGTTCACGGGCGAAGGTGATCTGTTTCTTGAGGCCGGCGACACGGATCTCGAAGAACTCGTCCAGGTTGCTGGAGAAGATCAGCAGGAACTTCAGCCGTTCCAGCAACGGGTAGGACTCATCCAGCGCCTGTTCCAGCACGCGGATGTTGAATTGCAGTTGTGACAGCTCGCGGTGGATGTACAGGCTGCTGTCATCCAGGTTGGTCACCGCGACCACCGGTGCCGGTGCTGGCACTTCGGCCACCACGGCAGGCGGCGCTGGCTCCAGCTCTGGCGGGGTCTCGGTGACTTGTTCAACCACCGGCTGAGCGTCTTTTACGGCAACTTCTGTGAGTCCTTCGGTATTCATCGAGTGTTCCTGTGAGGGCTATTGTTGCTCTCTAAGCAATTGGGCAGCGCGGGCGGCGAAGTAAGTCAGAATGCCATCAGCGCCGGCACGTTTAAAGGCAGTCAGGGATTCAAGGATCACCCCTTCACTCAACCAACCATTCTGGATCGCGGCCATGTGCATGGCGTATTCACCGCTGACCTGATAGACAAAGGTCGGCACTTTGAATTCCTCTTTGACCCGGTAAAGGATGTCCAGGTACGGCATCCCGGGTTTGACCATCACCATGTCGGCGCCTTCGGCCAGGTCGGCCGCCACTTCGTGCAGGGCTTCCTGGCTGTTGGCCGGGTCCATCTGGTACGAGGCCTTGTTGGCCTTGCCCAGGTTCAGCGCCGAACCCACCGCATCGCGGAACGGGCCGTAATAGGCGCTGGCGTACTTGGCCGAGTAGGCCATGATCCGCACATTGACGTGGCCGGCCAGTTCCAGGGCTTCGCGAATCGCCTGGATGCGGCCGTCCATCATGTCCGACGGTGCAACCACCTGGGCACCCGCCGCCGCGTGGGACAAGGCTTGCTTGACCAGCGCATCGACGGTGATGTCGTTCTGAACATAGCCTTCTCTGTCCAGAATGCCATCCTGGCCGTGAGTGGTGAACGGGTCCAGCGCCACGTCGGTGATCACCCCCAGCTCGGGGAACCGCTCGCGCAGGGCGCGGGTGGCGCGCTGGGCGATACCCTCCGGGTTCCAGGCTTCGGCGGCGTCGAGGGACTTGAGTTCAGGCGGCGTAACCGGGAACAGCGCCAGCGCCGGAATGCCCAACTCGACCCAGCCTGCCGCTTCGATCAGCAGTTGATCGATGGTCAAGCGCTCTACACCCGGCATCGAGGCGACCGCTTCCCGGCGATTTTCGCCGTCGAGCACAAACACCGGCAGGATCAGATCATTCGTCGTCAGCACGTTTTCACGGACCAGGCGGCGAGAAAAATCATCACGACGATTGCGACGCAGACGGGTAGCGGGGAACAGGCGATTGGCAGGGGTAAAGCTCACGACAGACTCCTGAGCCCGCGTTTACGGGCGAGCGTTGCAGTTATAAGCGGGCATTATGACGAATGAATGACAGTTGTGCTTATCGGTGCGACCTGTAGCCGCATTCGCGGTTTATGTAGGAATTGTTCACTTCGTGACACATCTCGATACTTTCACGAATGTTCACGAAGGCGTAGGCTGCGCGTTCATTTCGCCAGCACCCCCAGACCATGCTTCAACAATTTCTGCATGACTTCGGCTACTTTGCGCTCTTCCTGGGCACCTTCTTTGAAGGCGAGACCATCCTGGTTCTCGCAGGCTTCCTGGCGTTCCGTGGGTACATGGATATCAACCTGGTGGTGGTCGTTGCCTTTTTTGGCAGCTACGCCGGCGACCAGCTTTGGTATTACATGGGCCGCAAACACGGGCGCAAATTGTTGGCACGCAAGCCCCGCTGGCAACTGATGGGCGACAAGGCCCTGGGGCATATCCGCAAGCATCCGGATCTCTGGGTGTTGAGCTTCCGCTTCGTTTACGGACTGCGCACGGTCATGCCGGTAGCGATTGGCCTTTCCGGCTATCCACCCTTACGCTACCTGATTCTCAACGGAATTGGCGCGGCGATCTGGGCAGCCGCACTGGGCGCGGCCGCTTATCACTTCGGCGCGGTGCTGGAAGGCATGCTGGGCAGCATCAAGAAGTACGAGCTGTGGGTGCTGGGCGCCTTGCTGGTACTGGGCTTCGGCCTGTGGCTGCGCCGCCGCATCAAGAACGCGCGCATCGCCCGCGAGGCGTGTGCCGACGCCAAGGCCCGGCTCGCCGCCGAGCCGGCCCCGGTCGAAGCGGCTAAGACGCCAGTCGAGTAAGCCGGCTTCTACAGCAGTAGAGGCCGATCACGCTGAGCAGGCTGTAGCTCAGCAGGCCCAGCCAGCCCAGGTTGCTGGCTGGCCACAGCCCCACCTGCGGGGCCAGCCACACCAGCGGCACGTTCAGCGCCAACCGCGCCAGTTCCGCCTTCAACGCCCACGGGCGGTTCTCCAGGGCCACGCCCAAGGTAAACAAACCCAGCGCCATCGCACTCCAACCCAGGATCAACGCGGCGGTGGGCAAACCCTCGCCGAAATTCATCAGGTAGCTGCCAAAGCCCACATACGCGGCAAATTGCAGGGCGATGTACACCTGCTGGCGCACATCCAGCGCCACCTCGAACTTACGGAACTGACTCAAGTCGTGCTTGGCCAACGGGTACTTGGCCTTCACATCCGCCGGGCGCCAGCCGGTGCGCATGAACCAGATACGCAGCTTGTCCCACCAACGCTCGGTGCGCCGCGCATCACTCCATAGCTGTGCATAAAACTGCAGGTTGGCCCACAGCGGGTTCCAACTGGCCAGGGGCGTGGTCACGCCGAAAATCACCGGCTCATTGTCGTCTTCTTCCTGGAAGGTGCCGAACAACCGGTCCCAAATAATGAACACCCCGCCGTAGTTGCGATCCATGTAGAGAGCGTTCTGCGCATGGTGCGCGCGATGATTGGACGGCGTGACGAAGAACCACTCGTACCAGCCCAGCTTGGGCACATGGCGCGTGTGCACCCAGAATTGATACAGCAGGTTAAGGGAGGCCACGCTGATAAACACCACCAGCGGCACGCCGACCACGGCCAGCGGCAGGTAGAAGATCCAGCTCAGCAGGAAGCCGGTGCTGGTCTGGCGCAGGGCGGTGCTGAGGTTATAGTCCTCGCTTTGGTGATGCACCGAGTGCGCGGCCCAGAGGATGTTGCGCTCGTGCCCCATGCGGTGCAGCCAGTAGTAGCAGAAGTCGTAGAAGACAAAGGCGAACACCCAGGTCCAGGGGTTCTGGGCAGGCAATTCAAACAGCGCCAGGTGCTTGAGGGCGAAGGCGTAGGTCAGCAGGCCCACGCCCTTGGTCAACAGCCCCGTGGTGGTGGACAGCACACCGGTGCTGAGACTGTTGATGGCATCTGCCACCCGATAGTTGCGCTCGCCGCGCCAGCGGTCGGCGAGCAGCTCCACCACGATCAAGGCGATGAAAAACGGTACCGCGTAAGGCACGAAGTCCATGGGCTAGTCCGGTCTATTTTTGTTACATCTAGAGTAGGTGTAGCGGCGCAAGAGCCCATTGGCAACAGGTGACAAATTAGTAGACATTTAACGCCATGAACCCAGGAGAAATGCCCATGAGCAAAAAGATTGCAGTGATCCTTTCCGGCTGTGGCGTGTACGACGGCGCCGAGGTCCACGAAAGCGTGATCACCCTGCTGCGCCTGGACCAGCGCGGCGCTCAGGTCCAATGTTTTGCCCCCGACATTGCGCAACTGCACGTGATCAACCACCTTACCGGCGAGGAGATGCCCGAGACCCGCAACGTGCTGGTGGAATCGGCGCGCATCGCCCGTGGCGAGGTGAAGGACATTGGCCAAGCCAACGCCGACGACTTCGATGCGCTGATCGTGCCGGGTGGGTTTGGGGCAGCGAAGAACCTGTCCACCTTTGCCGTGGAGGGCGCTGGGTGCAGCGTCAACCCGCAGGTGTTGGAACTCGCCGAAGCCTTTGCCGAAGCGGGCAAGCCAGTGGGGCTGATCTGCATCTCCCCTGCCCTGGCCGCGAAGATCTACGGCCCCGGCGTGACCTGCACCATCGGCAACTGCGCCGACACGGCGGCGGCGCTGGACAAGATGGGCGCCACCCACCAGGAATGCGCGGTGGACGATATCGTTGAAGACAAGGCGCGCAAGCTGGTGAGCACACCGGCCTATATGGTGGGCAAGAGCATCAGCGAGGTGGCTTCAGGCATCAACAAGCTGGTGGATCGGGTGTTGGAGTTGACCCACGAGAACGACTAACCGGCCCGCATCAATCGGGTCAGGATACGGTCCAGGGCATTGGCAAATGCCTGCTTGTCCTTCTCGCCATGGGGCGGTGGCCCGCCGCCCATCTGGCCCTGTTCGCGCAGATCGGTGAACAGGTTGCGCACCGCCAGGCGTTCACTCATGTTCGCCGGACTGAACTCCTTGCCCCGAGGATCGAGGGCGGTGACGCCCTTCTTCACCAGGCGATCGGCCAGCGGCACATCGCTGCAAATCACCAACTCGCCTGGCACGGCGTGCTCAACCAGGTAGTCGTCCGCCGCGTCCGGGCCGCTGGGCACCACGATCAGCTTTACGCATGAAAAGCTCGGCTTGATCTGGCTTTGCCCGGCCACCAACACCACTTCGAACTGGCGCTTGAGGGCGAACTTCACCACCTGGTCCTTGGCTGCCCGAGGGCAGGCGTCGGCATCGATCCATACGCGCATAGCTATTTTCCTCAAATCCAATGTGGGAGCGGGCAAGGCCACATGATCGTTCCCACGCTCTGCGTGGGAATGCATCCCTGGACGCTCTGCGTCCGTTCTTGAAGGCGTGACGCGGAGCGTCACCTGCGGCATTCCCACGCAGAGCGTGGGAACGATCAACCGCAATCGCGGGCAAGCCCGCTCCCACACTGACTGTGCCCGATTAAATAGTGACGCGACGCTTCTCGGCCAACCGGCTGCGGCCATACAACACCACAATCGCCAGGATCGCCACCGCCTGCGCACTCAACGAGTACGCATCGGCGTGAATCCCCAGCCAATCAAAGTCAAAGAACGCCACCGGCCGGGTGCCGAAGATCCCGGCTTCCTGCAACGCCTTCACGCCATGCCCGGCAAACACCACCGACAACGCGCACAACAGCGCCGCATTGATGCCGAAGAACAGCGCCAACGGCAGCTTCGCCGAGCCACGCAGGATCACCCACGCCAGGCCCACCAACAACACCAGCGCGGTTGCACCACCGGCCAACACCGCGTTGTGCCCGGCCGGGCCGGCTTGCAGCCACAGGGTTTCATAAAACAGGATCACTTCGAACAGCTCGCGGTACACCGAGAAGAACGCCAGCATCGCAAACCCGAAGCGCCCACCGCCGCCCACCAGGCTGCTCTTGATGTAGTCCTGCCACGCGGCGGCGTGGCGGCGGTCGTGCATCCACACGCCAAGCCATAGCACCATCACGCTGGCAAACAGCGCCGTGCAGCCTTCCAGCAGTTCACGCTGGGCGCCACTGACGTCAATGACATACGCCGCCAGCGCCCAGGTGGCCAAGCCCGCCAACAGCGCCAGGCCCCAGCCGACGTTGACACTGCGCACCGCCGACTGCTGGCCGGTGTTACGCAGGAACGCGAGGATCGCCGCCAGCACCAGAATCGCTTCCAGGCCTTCGCGCAGCAGGATCAGCAAACCGGAGATGTAACTCAGCGACCAGCTCAGGCCATCGCTGCCCAGCAAGCCGGCGGATTCAGTCAGCTTGCCCTTGGCCACATCCAGGCGCTGCTGCACTTGCTCGATCGGCAGCCCGTCCTGCAACGACTGCCGGTAGGCCATCAGGGCCTTCTCGGTGTCCTTGCGCACGTTGGCGTCGACGTTATCCAGGGAGCTTTCCACCAGCTCGAAGCCTTCCAGGTAGGCGGCGACAGACAAGTCGTAGGCCTGCTCGTGATCACCGTTGCGGAACGCCGCGAGGCTCTTGTCCAGGGTGCTCGCGGTGTAGTCGAGCAACTGCGCCGGGCCACGCTTGACCTGCGGCGGTTGCGCGCGCTGGGCGCGAAAGGTCGCGGCGGCCGCTGGGCCGCTGGCAGCCAGCACTTCATTCGGGGTCTGGCGGGCCAGGTCGGCGAGGTTGAACGGTTGCTCGCTCTTGGCCGCAGCCGGGTCGGCGGTGAAGCCGGCGATGTAGGTAGCCAGGTCCCAGCGCTGGCGGTCGTCCAGTTGGTCGGCAAAGGACGGCATGTCGGTGCCTTCGACGCCCAGGCCGAGGGTGTTGTAGATCGCATAAAGGCTCAGGCGATCCAGGCGCGTGGCGTCCGTCAGATTGGCGGGCGGCGGCGTCATGCCTGTGCCCGCCGGGCCATCACCAGCGCCGGCAGCGCCGTGACACACCGAGCACTGCTGGGCGTAAAGCGGCGCGCCACGCACTGGGTCGGGGGTGATCGCCGGGGCCTGGCTGACTTCATAGGCCACCGCCAGCTTTGCGCCCAACTGCCGGGCCTGATGGGCGACAGCCGCGCCGTCCGCATGGGCAGTGACCGCCGCCAGCAACTCATCGACGCCGGAGATCAACTCGGCGCGCTCGGGCTTGGCCGGCAAATCCGCCACCAACCCCTGCAAGACCCCAAGAAATTCGAGCTGCTCGCGGTACTCGGAATCATCGACAACCTTGCCCGCCTCCACCGTCGGCGGGTAGTCGGCGCCAATGTAGTCCAACAAATGCAGGGCTTGCGGCGCGCCCTCGGTCGTCGCGGCCAGCAGGGGGAAGCTGCACGACATCAACGCCGGCAGCATCAACCAGGCGAGAAAACGGAAGGGGGCAGTCATGAATGAATCTCAAAGGGAAATACGAAGTAACATATTGTTTAACGTTAAGCGCTTTGACTCAAGGCGTTAGTGATTTGACGCAGGGAATAGCGTCGCATCAGTGATGGCGCCCCCCTCTATCTTCCAGGCACAAAGCCATTGTTTTGCCAGCAACGGCGCCTATAATGCCGCGCCCTGTTATCGCGAAAGGGTCTTTGATTCCTCGTTTTAATGAGGAATTGGCACATCAGCTGGTTACGTTCAGGGAAGAAGTCTGCATGGCATTTCGCGCCGTTACCCCGCTTGCGCTCGCGGCGGTCACCTTGCTTTCGGGTTGCTCGATGTTTCGCAGCTACGACACCGAGCTGCAAGCCACCAACCAGCAGTTGGTCAGCGGCAATGTCGAGGGCGCACTGACCCTGCTGGAGAAGAACAACAGCGGCGAAGACAAGGACCTGCTGTATTTCTTCGAAAAGGGTGAATTGCTGCGGGCCAAGGGCGACCTCAGCGGCAGCCAGACCGCCTGGCGCAACGCCGACCTGCAAGTCTACAAGTGGGAAGAGTCGGTCAAGTTCGACAGCGAGCGCTACCTCGCCCAGTTCGGCAGTTTCCTTGCCAACGACAAGGTGCGTCGCTACGAAGGCTATGACTACGAAAAAGTCATGCTGACCACGCAAATGGCCCTGAACCTGCTGGCCCTGAACGACTTCGACGGCGCCCGCACCGAGATCAAGAAGACCCACGAACGCGAAGCGGTGATCGCCGACCTGCGCGACAAGGAATACCTCAAGCGCGAGAACGAAGCCGAACGCCAAGGCGTGACGACTCAGTTCAAGGACCTGCGTGGCTACCCCGTGGAGGCCCTGGACGCGCCGGAAGTGGTCGGCCTGAAGAACAGCTACCAAAGTGCGTTCAGCCATTACCTCGCCGGTTTCGTCTACGAAGCCCTCGGCGAAAAAGACCTGGCCGCCCCCGGCTACCGCAAGGCTGTCGAGTTGCGCCCCAACACGCCACTGCTGGAACAAGCCCTGCTCGACCTCGACAAAACCAGCCTCGTCACCGATGAAACCGACGTGCTGATCGTGGTGCAGAGTGGCCTGGCGCCGGCGCGTGATTCGATCCGACTGCCGCTGCCGATCCCGATCGACGGCCATCTGGTCATCACCCCGCTGTCGTTCCCGGTGATCAAGGCCGACACCTCCACCGCGCACTTCGCGCAGATCGGCGTCGATGGCCAGCAACAGAACCTCACGGCACTCAACAGCACCACCGCCATGTCGCGCCGCGCCCTGCGCGATGACATGCCGGGGATCATCCTGCGCACCACCGTGCGCGCCGTGACCCGTGGCGTGACGCAAAACAACCTGAACAAGACCAACCCCATGGCCGGGCTGGTGCTGGGCATTGCCTCGGCCGTCACCGAAGGCGCCGACACACGCACCTGGCGCACCCTGCCGGACCTGACCCAAGTCACGCGCCTGCGCCTCAAGCACGGCGAGCACCAGGTCAGCCTGCCCAACGCCCTGGGCGGCACGCGGGTCACCGTCAAGGCCGACCAGCGCTACCAAGTGATCACCCTGCGCGTGGTCGGCAACCAGGTGTTCGCCGGCGGCCTGGCGGCCCACGTAGTGCCAAGCCCGGCTACCCAGGCCATCGCCCTCAAATAACCTTAAGGAGCACGTTATGCGTCATTTCATCCTCGGCGCCCTGGCGCTGGTCCTGCTGGCCGGCTGCGCCACCCCGCCGCCGCCGGAACCTGGCAGCGCGGCGAGCAAAATCGTGGTGATGGGCAAGTTCAAGGGCATCGCCGTCGGCGCCATCCGCGTGGCGCGCGAGAACGGCTTCCTCACCGCCAAGGTGCAGCTGAGCAATATCACCAGCAGCAACCAGACGATGTATTACCGCTTCGCCTGGCTGGGGGCCGACGGCTTCCCGGTGGGCGACGAAGACACCTGGAAAGTGCTGAACCTGTACGCCAACCAGGCGACCTTCCTGCCAGCCATTGCCAACTTGCCTCAAGCGGCGGACTTCCGCCTTGAAGTGAAGACGCCTTGACGCCCGCCCCTATTCAGCTCTGGAGAAATTTCCCCATGTTTGCACGCTTCTCGATCCTTGCCGTGGTTGCCGTCCTGGCCAGCGGTTGCTCCAACACCTCGCCGGTACTGGGCAGCAAGAACATCAGCTACGGCGACACCAAGGCCGTGGAAACCGTGACCAACGAGTTCGGCTCCACTGACCTGCAGATGATCGCCGAAACCATGACCCGCTCCCTGGCCCAGTCCGGCATCCTGCAAGGCCGCCCGGTGGTGCAGGTGTACGACGTGAAGAACAAGACCAGCGAGTACATCGACACCCGCGAGATCACCACGTCGATCAAGACCCAGCTGATGAAGACCGGCACCGCACGCTTCGCCAGCGACAACACCGACATGCAAAGCCAGGTCGACCAGCTCAAGCTGCAGAACCAGAGCGGCCTGTACAAGAAGTCCACGGTGAGCAAGACCGGCAACATGGTCGCCGCCAAGTACCGCCTGGAAGGCTCCATCAGCTCCATCGTCAAGCGCAGCTCGGACTACAAGGACGTGTTCTACAAGTTCAGCCTGCAACTGGTGGACGTGGAAAGCGGCCTGGCCGAGTGGATGGACGAAAAAGAAATCCGCAAGACCACGGAGCGCTAAGCCATGCGTACATGGATCGGCATGATCGGCCTGCTGTGCGCCTTTGGCGCCTCGGCCGCACCGAAAATCGCGGTGACCGACCTGGCCTATCAGGCACGGGTCGAGGAATACATCCACGCGGTTTCGGCCAGCAACAACTTCCAGGCCAGCGCCTACCACGCCAGTGGCGCGTCGAGCTACGCCGAGTTCGAGAGCCGCTCCAGCTACATCGAGCAGCTTGAGCTGCGCAAATTCAGCGGCGACATCAAGGGCGAGATCCTCAAGTCGCGCCAGTTCCAGTTGGTGCAGGGCACGCCGTACACCGCCGATGCCAAGGGTGACGTGTATGACGTGATCAAACGCATCAAGGCCGGCAACTTCAAGGGCGCGGACTACGTGCTGTTCGGCACCCTGTCCGACATCGACTTCACCCAGGACCTCAACGCCATCGACCGCACCAACAGCTACTCGGCAGTACTGAGCCTGACACTGGTGGCGGATTTCAGCCTGATCAACACGCGCACCTTCGAGATCACCTCGGCGTTTACCGCCATGGGCGAAGGGCAAGACACCAAGCTGGTGAATAGCCGCGACGTACGCGTGAACCTGAACCGGCCACGGGTGGTGAAGGAAGTGTCGAAAACCTTGGGTGAGGATGTAGCTCGGCAGTTGGCGGAGCAGTTGGGTGGCGGCTATCAAGCGCCGGGGCAACCGGTGTTGCGCAACAACCTGCCGAGGGATGAAGCGCCGAAGATCCTGCGCTGATCAGCTGTCTCACAGCCAACACAAAACCAATGTGGGAGCGGGCTTGCTGTGGCGAGGGAGCTTGCTCCCGCTGGGCTGCGCAGCGGCCCCAGGATCTTGGGAGCGCTTCGCACTCCAGCGGGAGCAAGCTCCCTCGCCACAAGAGCCAGCTCCCACAGTTTTGATTGGGTTTCTTCAGGTCAAGCCGTGGTGCGATGCAGGCTGGCGAGGAAGCCAGCGGCCCCCACGAACAACCCGGCAAACGTCCGGTTCATACGCTTCTGCTGCTTCGGCGTACGCAACAAGCGCAACACCTTCGCCGCCAAGCCCGTATACCCCGCCATCACGATCATATCCACGCAGATCATCGTCGCGCCCAGGATCACGTACTGGATCACCAGCGGCGCCTGCGGGTTCACGAACTGCGGCAGCACCGCGAGCATGAACACCAAGGCCTTGGGGTTGCTCGCATTGACCAGGAAACCGCGGAACATCATCGCCATCGGCTTGCCGACCGGGCGTACAGCGGCATCATCGGTCATGTCCATGGGCAAGGCGCGCCATTGCTTGATGGCCAGGTACACCAGGTACGCCACGCCAAACCATTTGATCGCATAGAACGCGGTGGAAGACGTCGCCAGAATGGCACCCAGGCCGCCCGCGACCACGGCAATCTGCATCGCCAGGCCGATTTGCAGGCCAATGGCGTTCCAGTAGCCGCGCGCAAAACCGTATTGCAGGCCGCTGGACATCGAGGCGATGGCGCCTGCACCAGGGGAAAGGGAGATGACCCAACTGGCCACGAAAAAGGCCAGCCATGTATCGAGTGCCATTACACACCTCGTTTCAAATTCGTCGTGAGCGTTAAGCTAACTCCGACGACCGAGGCCTGGCTATAGAATTTTTACGCGGGGCTGACCCAGCGGCGCACCGAGCGTTGGAAGAACAGGCTGTTGGGCACCTGCACCATCGCACTGTCGGTACCGGCTTCTGCCACTTCGATCAGCGTGGTGTACAGCAGGTTGATCGCCACCACCCGGCCTTTCACGCCCGGTTTGTCCACGGTGTCCACCAGCTCGACGATGTCGCCGATGCGAAAAGGCCCGACGGTAAAGATCAGAATCGCGCACAACAGGTTGGACAGCACCGACCACATGGCAAAAAACGCCACGGCCGCCACGGCGACAAAACCCGACAGAGCGGTCCACAGCACCGTGGCGGACACGCCCACGCGCTCCAGCACAAAGATCAGCGCGCTGCCCATGATCAGCCAGCGCAAGCCACCGCGCAGCGGCATCAGCAGTTGCGGCGGGAACGGGTAGCGTTCCCCCAGGCGCGTCAGGCCCTTGGCGACAAAACGCTGCGCCAGGTAGCCGGCCAGCAGGATCAGCAGGATTTGCACGCCGACCCAGATCGGCTCGACCCACTGCGGCGGCAGCGGCAACTGCAAGGCTTCCATCAGGACAGCGCCTCCAGCTCCGCTTGCAGGGTTTCGAGCAATTCGAGGGCTTCCATCCAGGTTTCCTCCAATTGCCCTTCACGCACCTTGAGCTTGGCCTGTTCGGCCAGCAGGTCGCGCAGTTCATCCTTGCGGGCGGCTTCGTACACGGCGCTGTCACCCAGGCTGGTTTCGATCTTGGCCAGGCGCTCATGCACCTTGCCCAGTTCGGCTTCCAGCTTGTCGGCTTCACGCTTGTGCGGCGCCAGTTGTTGGCGCAAGGCGGCAGCGGCCTGGCGCTGGGCTTTCTTGTCGGTCTTGTCCGGGTTGACCGGGGTGTTGCTGACCGGCGCGTTGCGCAGGCGGTAATCCGTCAGCCAGCGTGCGTAGTCGTCGAGGTCGCCGTCGAACTCTTCGACTTTGCCGTCGGCCACCAGCAGGAAATTGTCGGTGGTGCTCTTGAGCAAGTGGCGATCGTGAGACACCACCAGTACCGCACCGCTGAACTCCTGCAAGGCCATGGTCAACGCCAGGCGCATTTCCAGGTCCAGGTGGTTGGTCGGTTCGTCGAGCAGCAACAGGTTCGGCCGGTCCCAGGCGATCAACGCCAGGGCCAGGCGGGCTTTTTCGCCGCCGGAGAAATTCAGCACCGGCTCATCGATACGCGCGCCACGGAAGTCGAAGCCGCCAAGGAAGTCGCGCAGGACCTGTTCGCGCTCGGTCGGCGCCAGGCGTTGCAGGTGCAACAGCGGGCTGGCCTTGGCGTCGAGGGAGTCCAACTGATGCTGGGCGAAGTAGCCCACCACCAGGTTCTCGCCACGGGTCAGGCGACCGGCCAGGGGTTGCAGCTCGCCGGACAGGTTCTTGATCAGCGTCGATTTGCCCGCGCCGTTGGGGCCAAGCAAACCGATGCGCGCACCCGGCGTGAGTTGCAGCTTCACTTTTTCCAGGATGGTTTTTTCGCCATAACCCAGGCGTGCATCCGAGAGGTCCAGCAACGGGCTGGAGATTTTCACCGACTCGCGGAACACAAAGTCGAACGGCGAATCGACGTGGGCCGCCGACAGTTCTTCCATGCGCTCCAGGGCCTTGATCCGGCTCTGGGCCTGGCGGGCCTTGGTGGCCTGGGCCTTGAACCGGGCGATGTAGCTTTCCATGTGCGCACGTTGCGCCTGCTGCTTCTCGAACGCCTGCTGTTGCTGGGCCAGGCGTTCGGCACGGGCGCGCTCGAACGCGGTGTAGCCGCCACGGTAGAGGGTGATTTTCTTCTGTTCGACGTGGGCAATGTTATCGACCACGGCGTCGAGGAAATCCCGGTCGTGGGAAATCAGCAGCAAGGTGCCCTGGTAGCTCTTGAGGAAGTCCTCCAGCCACAGGATCGCATCGAGGTCCAAGTGGTTGGTGGGTTCGTCGAGCAGCAGCAGGTCGGACGGGCACATCAGCGCCTGGGCCAGGTTCAGGCGCATGCGCCAGCCGCCGGAGAAGTCGGCGACCGGGCGATCCATCTGCTCGTTGGTGAAGCCCAGGCCGGCGAGCATCTTGCGCGCACGGGCGTCGGCGGTGTAGCCGTCGGCACTGTCGAGTTCCGAGTGCAGGCGCGCCTGGGCGGCGCCGTCCTGGGCTTTCTCGGCCTCGGCCAGGTCGTGTTGCACCTGGCGCAGACGCAGGTCGCCATCGAGCACGTAGTCGATCGCGATGCGGTCCAGGGTGTCGATCTCCTGGCGCATATGGGCGATGCGCCAGTCGGCGGGCAGCAAGCAGTCCCCGGAATCCGGGGTCAGCTCACCCAGCAACAGGGCGAACAACGTGGATTTGCCGGCGCCATTGGCACCGATCAGGCCGGCTTTGTGACCGGCGTGCAGGGTCAGCTCGGCGTCTTCGAGAAGACGTTGCGGGCCACGCTGTAATGTTAGGCTTTGAAGTCGGATCATAATGGCGGCGGAGTCTACCAGCTTCGTTGGCCGCTGGCTTGGGTGTGAATATGTGCGCTGACCTGTGGAGCTTTGCCCTCTCGACTTACGCCCGGCCGGGCGTCGAAGCCGCTTGCCTGCGCTTGCAGGAACAAGGCGCGGATGTGTGCGTGTTGCTCTGTGGTGCCTGGTTGGAGCAGCGCGGTGTAGTGGCTGCGCCTGACCGCGTGCAGGCCTTGCAACAACTGGCTCGCCCATGGCGCACGCAGGTGATCGAACCGTTACGAAGCATGCGCGTGCAATGGCGCGTCATGGCGCAGCAGGATCAGCCATTGGCAGCGCTGCGTGAACGGATCAAGGCGTTGGAGTTGGAGGCCGAGCGGGAACTGCTGACACGACTGGAAGCGTTGGCGCAGGCATGGCCGATAGGGGAAGGTCAACAACAGTGGCTGGAAGGACTGGCGGCTGAGGATGCCGCCAACCTTGACCATGACGCGCTGCAGCTGCTGCGCGTCATGGCCACCGGCACTTAGGAAGCGCTGGTTGGGGTAGAGCTTGGCGCTAGCGGTGCAGGCGTGCTGCTGGCCGATGCGGTTGGAGCGGTGGCCGCGGTAGCAGCAGGTGCAGCTGGCTTGACCGGTGCTGGTTTGGCAGCAGCAGGCTTTGCAGCAGCGGGTTTGGCAGCTGGCTTGGCGGCTGGTTTTGCAGCAGCAGGTTTGGCAGCTGGCTTAGCCGCTGGTTTGGCAGCAGCAGGTTTGGCAGCCGGCTTAGCCGCTGGTTTTGCAGCAGCGGTTTTGGCAGCTGGCTTGGCGGCTGGTTTTGCAGCAGCAGTTTTGGCAGCTGGCTTGGCGGCTGGTTTTGCAGCAGCGGCTTTAGCAACTGGCTTGGCAGCTGGTTTTGCAGCAGCGGCTTTAGCAACTGGCTTGGCGGCTGGTTTTGCAGCAGCGGCTTTAGCAACTGGCTTGGCAGCTGGTTTTGCAGCAGCGGTTTTGGCAGCTGGCTTGGCGGCTGGTTTTGCAGCAGCGGCTTTAGCAACTGGCTTGGCGGCTGGTTTTGCAGCAGCGGTTTTAGCTACTGGCTTGGCAGCTGGTTTTGCAGCAGCAGTTTTAGCAGCTGGCTTGGCGGCTGGTTTTACAGCAGCAGTTTTGGCAGCCGGCTTGGTGGCTGGTTTTGCAGCAGCAGTTTTGGCAACTGGCTTGGCGGCTGGTTTCGCAGCAGCGGTTTTGGCAGCTGGCTTGGCAGCAGCTTTAACTGGCGCCTTTGCCGCAACGGCTTTTGCAGGTGTACGAGCACCCAATACTTTCGCCACGGCTTCTTTCACACGACCAACGCCCTGGGCCAGTTTCAGGCTTTCTTGAGCGTCTTTTTTGAGTTGGGAAATGTAGCCGCGGGTTTCAGCCTGGCGATCCTTGAGGGCGTCCAGCAGGTCCTCAAGTTCTTTGACAGCGTCTTTGGCTTTGGCTTGTGCCTTGGCCTTGCCGGCAGTGGCAGCGTCTTGCAGTTTGGTGCGGGATTTGTGCAGCTTTTCTTGCGCTTTACCGCGTTGTTTTTCCAGCTTGGCGAGCAGTTTTTCTGCATCGGCCAGGGCTTGGGAACAAGCGCTTTCCAGGTGTTCGAGCAAGCTGCCCGAAAGTTGTTGGAGTAAATGCAACGGGGTATTTACAGGCTTCTGTTTGGCCGACATGGTTTACCTCCTGGCTGACGTGGGTGCGGCTCATACTAGCCCTCTGCTCTTACCGCCGCTAGGGCATGTTGACAGTATCGTTTGCCTGGCGTTGCACCGTGCGAAAATTCTTATCGTTATAACGAAAATACGCGGCACTTTTTACCCACTCACACTGGCATAATCCGTCGCACTTTCGGCGGGAGGATGCCCATGTCGCGTTACCTTTTTCTTGTGCTTGGCCTGGCGATTTCGGCGGCCAATGCGAGCGAACAATCGCCGCCCAAAACCACTGACCAGAACAGGCACGACCTCGCCTACAGCCTGGGCGCCAGCCTCGGTGAACGCTTGCGCCAGGAAGTTCCCGACCTGCAGATCCAGGCCTTGATCGACGGGCTCAAGCAAGCCTATCAAGGCAAGCCGCTGGCGCTCGACAACGCACGTATCGAACAGCTTCTCGCCCAGCACGAAGCACAGAGCGAAGCCGATGCACAGGCGCCTCAAAGTGAAACAGCACTCGCCGCAGAACAACAGTTTCTAGCCAAGGAAAAAACCGCCAGCGGCGTACGCGAATTGGCCGATGGCATCCTGCTCACAGAGCTGGCACCCGGCAGTGGCGCCAAGCCGCTGGCAACGGATGAGGTGCAAGTGAAGTATGTCGGACGGCTGCCCGATGGGACGGTGTTCGATCAGAGCGCGCAGCCCCAATGGTTTCGCCTGGACAGCGTGATCAGTGGCTGGACCAGCGCACTGCAACAAATGCCTACCGGCGCAAAATGGCGGCTGGTCATCCCTTCGGCCCAGGCCTATGGTGCCGACGGTGCCGGCGAGTTGATCGCACCTTACACACCCCTGGTCTTTGAGATCGAACTGCTCGCCACCCGCCATTGAGCCAATAAAAAACGGTGCGCCATGCGCACCGTTTTTTTATTTCGCCATTCGGGATCAAGCCTGGGTAGCAGGTTCTTCCTTATGGGCGTTGTGCAGTACTTCGATCAGGCAGTCTTCCAGTTCGAAACGCTCGTGAAGCAGGCCGCCCAACTCTTTGAATTTCTCGGCCACACAGTTGCCGGCATCACACAGGTCGGTGAACACCAACAGCTTCTCGGTGATCACATCGATGCGTGGATAGATCGTTTCAGCGAGATCCAGACCACGCTGATCGTCGAAGGCTTCTGCCTCCTTGGTCAGTTGCTCGTAGACGCCGAAATGGCCGGCTGACACGTAGTCCACCAACACACCACAAAAGTCCTGCAACGGCTCGCGGTTCTCAGCCAGCGCCTCGGGCTTGGCGCCAAGCGCATCAAAGGCCCGAACCAGTTCATGACGTGCCTTCAACCAGCTGTCGATCAGCTTGTGCACCCCACCCCAGCGTTCCTGAGCATTCTGACAACTTTCCAGCATGATGATCTCTCTTCCCTATAGGGGCGCTGCCGCCTGGTGCCCGCGCAACACTTCAAGGATAAAGCCGCAGCCGGACAAGGCGCATCGGACAAACGGTTTCGATAACGCATGCGGGCCAGATTATGCCCGCATGACTATGGCTTCAAGGTACGCAGGAGAGAAAGTTCATACAAGTGTTTAATCCCGTCCTACAACCATTGAACTGATTCAGGTGCTAGCCCTGGCGCAAATGCAGGCTGGGCAACAGCCGCGAAAACGGCATTACACCCAGGATAAGCATCACGATAAAGAACAGCAGGCTCCACTCCGGGAGGCTCAAATCGAACAGCGTCCAGTTGATTTCCACGCAATCGACAGTGCCATTGAAAATAGCCTGGACTGCCTGCCAGACGGACAGCCTTTCCAGCATGTCCTGCAGGTTCGGCCAACACTCCGGGGCCGCGCCCGACGGGATACTTTGCAGCAACACCTGGCGCGCAGCGGTGAAGGCCCCCAGCAAGGCGCAGCCCATGCCTGCCAGCCCGTAAAGGCCAGCCACGGAACGCTTGGGGTTATGGATGGCCGCGATCAAGTTGATCAGCATGAACGTGGCAAGAAACACCCGCTGTACCTGGCACAGGAAGCAGGGGCGCAGCAGCGCACCATATTCCAGGTAAAAAGACACACCCAACGTCAGCGCGCCAGCGATGAACGCCAGGAAAAACAAGGTGCGTGAGGGGGCCAAAGACATTACTTATCCGTACCGCAGAAGATAGGTCGCTACGGTAGAGGAAAGGCCTGACCCCTTTCAATACGCACTAGAGCAGACGATTCCGCGAAAGCGTGAAGACATTCCGCCAGAGCATGGAGGACATAACGAAGCGCCACGTAGGAGTTTGTTACGAATCCCGCTGCGCCGAGGAATTGCGCTGGTTTGAAGGGTTGGCTGTCAGAAGCATCTGCGCCAACCCTTACATCCGGTCCTACATCAGACCCGAGCAGGTACGGGCAGCGGCGAGGCCAGCAAGCGATTGTCCAAGAGGCCCAGGCCTTCCTGGAACAGCTGGTTGCTGCGTTCGGTGTCGCCCAGTTGGGCCAGCAGGCGCGCGAGTTCGGCACAGGCTTCGGGATTGCGCTGCACCTGCAGGCTGCTTTCCAGATAGTCCCGCGCCTTGCCCCACAAGCTGTTTTGCAGGCACAGGCGGCCCAGGGTCAGCAGCAGGCTCGCATCGCCTGGATGGTCCTTGAGCCAGCCTTCGGCAAACTTCAGTTGCCGCGCCGGGTCGCTGCCACGCAGCAAGCCATAGAGCCGGATCAAGTGGCTGTCGTAACCGCGCTTGATCGCGCCACGCAACGCCTCTTCGGCCTTGGCGTCGGCGCCCAACTGGCGCAATTGCTCAGCATAGGCCAGCACCAACTGCGGCTCCTGGCGCTGGGCGGAGGTCAATTGCTGCCAGGCTCGCTCAAGGGATTGCAAGCCAGCTTCGCCCTGCTCTTCACGCTGGGCTGCCAGGCTGAGGTTCTCACCCCAGGCGCGACGCTCCAGCTCGGCCAGTTCGGCGGCGGGCAACACTTTGTCCTTGCGCAACTCAGGTAGCAGGCGGATCACCGACGACCAATCGCCACGCTGCTGATGCAAGCGCTGCAACTGACGCAGCACCTGGGCATTGTGCGGGTGACGTTCGTGCATGGCCTGCAAGGTGACGAGGGCGCCCTCGGTGTCGCCACGGTCCAGTTGCAATTGCGCATGGCTCAAGGCGACGGCCAGTTCGGCCTGGGGCTGGCGCTCCAGGGCGCGCTCCAGCAAGCCGTCGGCCTCTGCATAGCGCCCCTGTTCGTTTGCCGCACGCGCGGCACCCAGGTAGTAGAGCAATGGTTGGCGTTCCGCTTCGGCAGCACGGTGCAAGTGGCGCTCGGCACTGGCCCAACGGCCTTCGGCGAGGTCCATCTGGCCTTGCTCGATGGCGATCTGCACACGGCGGCTGCGGTTACGGCGCGACCATGGGTTGACCACGCCACCGGAGGTGGTCACCAGGCTCAAGAGCAGGCGCACCAGGTAGATCGCCAGGCCGATGACAAATACCGCCACCAAGGTCGCCCACAGGCTCGATTCGTAATGCAGCACGTGGGGATAGGTAATCAACACGTAGCCGGTGTGTTTCGAGATGCCCACCGCCAGTGCCAGGGCGATTGCAATCGCCAGCACGAGGACCACATAGAAACGCTTCATCGGCTTTACTCCTGGGTGGCCGGTTTGCCTGCCGACGCCTTGGCTTCGTCAGCAGACAAGTGGCGACGCTCAAGGTAAGCCTGCACCGCTGCCAGGCTCGCCGCCAGGTCGGGTGTCACCACCGACACGGCCTTGGGCTCAAGCTCGGCGATACGCGCCAGCATCGCTTTGCTTTGCGGGTTGTCCTGGTTGAAGTTGTCTTGCAGCACGCTGCGCGCCTCACCCAGCGAGCGGCTGTAGACCGACGCCTCGCCGTTCAGCGCAGCCCATTGCGCCTGCTCCAGCGCCAGGCTCAGGGCCAGGCGAACCTGGTTCAAGCCTTGGCCGGCCAGCAATGGGCGGATGTTGTCGTCAGGGTTGAAGTCGATGCGGAAGTAGCGCGAGATCTGCTCCCACCATTGGCTCCAGCGGCTTTCGGTATCGGTGGTCGGACGCCCTTGGGAGGCCGGCTCGGTGAGCTGGTATTCCGGTGCAATCGCGGCCAGTTGCACCACTTGGTCGCGCAGTGCCGCCAGTTGCAGGTACAGCCCGGTGCGATCCGGCTGCTCGGTGCTGCGCAGTGCCGCAAGGCTCTTGGCCAACTGTTCACGCGCGGCGTAGGAGCCCGGATCACTCTGTTCACGGAGGATCTCGTCAGCACCCTGGACCAGCGACTGGGCACTGTTGATGTCCTGCAAGGCAGACAAGCGCAAGCTGGCCAGGCGGATCAGGTGCTCGGCTTCCGCCAGGCGCCAATCCTGGCGGCTGGCGCCCAGGACGGTTTCCAGGCGCTGGCTGAGGCGCTGCTGATCGCCCTGCAACTGGGCTACCAGGCGGCGGCGCTCTTCAAGCTCCTCCGCGCCAGGCAACTGCGCCAGGCGTGCGGCCAACTGTTGCTGGCTCTGCTTGAGGGATTGGGCCTGTTCATCCAGCGTGCGCACCTGGCTCAGCTGTTGCTGGCTGCTGGCTTGCAGGGCGCGGACCTGCCAGATCCCCCAGCCACCGGCGGCAACCCCGGCGGCGCCGAGCAACAAGGCCACGATCGCCAGGCCATTGCCACGGCGTGGCGCGGTGGCCGCTGACTCAACCGGCGCATCAACTGCGGGTTGGGTTTCTTCTTTGGGCAAGGCTGTTTCGCTCACGTATCCGTCCTTTGCGTATCAGAGAGTGGTCGCGCTATGGCTGCGCAGTGCCACTAACAAAGCCGCGGCACTCGCACCGCGACAATCCACAACTTTTTCTGCGCCAGCAGCCCGCGCCATCTCATAGACTCGCGGGCTCGGCACGAACAACGGCAACTGTGCCACCTCTGGCCAATCGGTACCGGCCAGGGCTTGCAGGTGCAAAAAACCCTGCCCACTGCTGACCACCAGGCCGTTCAAGCGTTCCAACTGGATGCGTTGCATCAGCGTCCCGGCGGCATAGCTCGGCAGGAACCGACGGTACAACTCCAGATAGACGACACTAGCACCTTGCTCGCGCAAACGCTCAGCGAGCAACTCGCGACCGCCTTCGCCGCGCAGGATCAACACGCGGGCATCGGGCCGTGCAACAGCCTCGCGCAAGGCCGGCAGTGCAAGCAAGGCCTCACTGTCGTCGCCGGTTTCGGGATAGTGAACGTTGAGCCCGTGATCGGCCAGTACCTGGCCCGTGGCCGCGCCGACGCTGAACCACGGCAGCTGCGGCCAGGCTTGGTCCAGCTGTTGCACCGCCAGGCGTGCAGCGGGCTTGCTGACCACGATCACCGCGCAAAAGCGGCTCAGGTCACGAAAGATCGCCTGTTGCTCAGCACTAACGGGTAACGCCTCAATGTCCAGCAACGGCAGGCTGCTACTGAAGATACCCGCCTGGGACAACGAGGCCGCCAGGGCCATCGACTCCTCGGCAGGCCGCGTCAGCAGCACACGCCAGTCGGTCACTGCGGGCCGGCCTCGCCGTAGACTTTTTCGAGGATGGCGCCGGCGCCTTTGTCCAGCAGCGCTTCGGCGACCTGAATACCCAGCGCCGCCGCGTCACGTTGCGGGCCACGCACCTCGGCGGTCAACAAGGTGCCGCCGTCCGGGTCGCCCACCAGGCCGCGCAGCCACAGGTTTTCCCCTTCGAGCACGGCGTAGCAGGCGATAGGCACCTGGCAGCCGCCATTGAGGTGCTTGTTCAAGGCACGTTCGGCGGTGACGCGCACTTCGGTATCGTGATGATCAAGGGGCTTGAGCAGTGCGTGAATCTCACTGTCGGCGGTGCGGCATTCAATGCCCACGGCGCCCTGGCCACCGGCTGGCAAGCTGTCTTCGACGCTGATGGCCGAGGTGATGCGGTCTTCGAAGCCCAGGCGGATCAGCCCGGCTGCGGCCAGGATGATCGCGTCATATTCACCGGCATCCAGCTTGGCCAGGCGCGTGTTGACGTTGCCGCGCAGGAAGCGGATCTGCAGGTCCGGGCGACGGGTCAGCAACTGCGCCTGGCGACGCAGGCTGGAGGTGCCGACGATGCTGCCCAGGGGCAATTCATCCAGGGATGCGTAGGTATTGGAAACGAAGGCATCGCGCGGGTCTTCGCGCTCGCAGATACAAAAAAGGCCCAGGCCTTCGGGGAAGTCCATGGGCACATCTTTCATCGAATGCACGGCGATGTCGGCTTCGTTTTCCAGCAGCGCGGTTTCCAGTTCCTTGACGAACAGGCCCTTGCCGCCGATCTTCGACAACGGCGAGTCGAGCAGCTTGTCGCCGCGACTGACCATGGGCACCAGGGACACCACGAGACCTGGGTGGGCCTGCTCAAGGCGTGCTTTGACGTATTCGGCCTGCCACAAGGCCAGGGCACTTTTACGGGTGGCGATGCGGATTTCGCGAGAGGACATGGATCAATCCGTACTGAATAGATACGGCAGATAATAACAGCTCAGGCAAATACGCTTTGATTTGAATCAGCAAGTGCGGGGCCTCCCTGGCCGCGTCGCACCGGGATATGGAATGCAGGCAGCGCCAAAGCCCTTGGGCTAAAGCTGCTGCATCATCTTGCGCACGCCGGCGACATGGCGTCGGCTGACGATCAAGGCATCGCCATTGAGCCCCTTCAGGAACAACTGAAAGTGCCCAAGCGGCGTGCGTTGCAGCCGCTCGATACGGTCACGGGCGACCAGCGCGTTGCGGTGGATACGCACAAAGCGATCACCAAACTCATCTTCCAGGGCCTTGAGCGGCTCATCGAGCAGCACTTCACCGGCCTCGTGACGCAGGGTCACGTACTTATGGTCGGCAATGAAGTACACCACCTGATCCAGTGGAATCAGCTCGATACCTTTGCGGGTACGTGCACTGATATGGCTGCGCGGCCCGTTGCCGCTTTGGGCGGCAGGCTGGGTCAAGGCGGTGAGTTGGCTGCGGTTGGGGCGCTCGGCCTTTTTCAGGGCCTTGAGCAGGGCGCCTGCTTCGACCGGCTTGGCCAGGAAGCTGACACCACTGGCTTCCAGGGTCTGCGCGGGGAAATCTTCCGGCCCTGCGCACAACACCAGCGCCGGCGGCGACTCGCGTTCGCTCAGGCGGGCGGCGACTTGCAGGCCATCAAGGCCCCGCAGGCGAATATCGAGCAAGACCACGTCGGGCTTGAGGCTGTCGATCAGCGTCAACGCTTCTTCGCCCGTGGTGGCGCTCGGTTCAAGGACTGTATAACCCTCGAGTTCACTGACCAAACGGCTCAGTCGCTCGCGGGCTTGGGGTTCGTCTTCAACGATCAGGACATTCATATTGCGCTGGATTCCTGCGTGAGTCTCGCACAAGGATAACGTAGACAGGTGCGGTGACTTGCGTCACAGCGATCCACGCTAAGACTAGCGCGAGCGGCAAAAAGTGCCCTGACAGTGGCACCCATATTTACCCGGACCTGTTCAATTGCGCCCAAGACCTTCTGACTTCGGGCATCGTCGTAGGGTTTGCTGATACACAATCCGAATACCCCCCTTCTGAATGAATAGCCTGGGCTCTGACCGCATCACCCGGCTTTGGTGCATTCACGCTCTATCAGTGCAACTGTAGACGCTCACTGCGACGACATTGCTCTATCGTCAAATATCGTTTCAATAAACACCCGAGTCCAGTCTCTTCCCGGACGCGTCCGGCGGCAAGGCACTTTGCCACCCTTCGTGCAAATAAAAATGCCGACCACCCGTAGCACCGCCTCCACGGGCAACCCTGTTATTATCGCCGGCACACCTCCAAGCCTCTTTAAAGCAGATCACGAGCGAATCCATGAGCACCGACAAGACCAACCAGTCCTGGGGCGGCCGCTTCAGTGAACCCGTCGACGCCTTCGTCGCCCGCTTCACCGCCTCCGTCACCTTCGACCAGCGCCTGTACCGCCACGACATCATGGGCTCGATCGCCCACGCCACGATGCTGGCCAAGGTCGGCGTGCTGACCGACGCCGAGCGCGACAGCATCATCGATGGCCTGACCACCATCCGCGGTGAAATCGAAGCCGGTACGTTCGACTGGCGCGTCGACCTGGAAGACGTGCACATGAATATCGAGGCCCGCCTCACCGACCGTATCGGTGTGACCGGCAAGAAACTGCACACCGGCCGTAGCCGCAACGACCAGGTCGCGACCGATATCCGCCTGTGGATTCGTGATGAGATCGACCTGATCCTGGCCGAGATCACCCGCCTGCAAAAAGGCCTGCTGGAACAGGCCGAGCGTGAATCCGGCACCATCATGCCCGGCTTCACCCACCTGCAGACCGCACAGCCCGTGACCTTTGGCCACCACCTGCTGGCCTGGTTCGAAATGCTCAGCCGCGACTACGAGCGCCTGGTGGATTGCCGCAAGCGCGCCAACCGCATGCCGCTCGGCAGCGCCGCACTGGCCGGCACCACGTACCCGATCGACCGCGAATACACCGCGCAACTGCTGGGTTTCGACGCCGTGGGCGGCAACTCCCTGGACGGCGTGTCCGACCGTGACTTCGCCATCGAATTCTGCGCCGCCGCCAGCATCGCGATGATGCACCTGTCGCGCTTCTCCGAAGAGCTGGTGCTGTGGACCAGCGCGCAGTTCCAGTTCATCGACCTGCCGGACCGCTTCTGCACCGGCAGCTCGATCATGCCGCAAAAGAAAAACCCCGACGTGCCGGAGCTGGTACGTGGCAAGAGCGGCCGCGTGTTCGGTGCGCTGATGGGCCTGCTGACCCTGATGAAAGGCCAACCTCTGGCCTACAACAAGGACAACCAGGAAGACAAAGAGCCGCTGTTCGACGCCGCCGACACCCTGCGCGACTCGCTGCGCGCGTTTGCCGACATGATCCCGGCGATCAAGCCCAAGCACGCGATCATGCGTGAAGCGGCGCTGCGCGGATTCTCCACCGCCACCGACCTGGCCGACTACCTGGTGCGCCGTGGCCTGCCGTTCCGTGACTGCCACGAAATCGTTGGCCATGCCGTAAAATACGGCGTGGACACCGGCAAGGACCTGGCGGAAATGAGCCTGGAAGAGCTGCGCCAGTTCAGCGACCAGATCGAACAGGATGTGTTTGCCGTGCTGACCCTGGAAGGTTCGGTGAATGCGCGTGACCATATTGGCGGGACTGCGCCGGCGCAGGTGAAGGCTGCCGTTGTGCGCGGTCAGGCCCTGCTCGCCAGCCGCTAAAAGCATCGCAGGCAAGCCAGCTCCCACAGGAGACCCGGGTCATCAAGACACCTCGGTCAACTGTGGGAGCGGGCTTGCCCGCGATGACTGCCTCCCAGGCAGCAAATATTTACTTCTTGGCAGCAATCATCGCCATAAACGCCGGCATCGCCGCTTCCCTGTCCGCCGCAACCTTCTGCGCATTGGGCAGTGCATGCAACTTGTCCAGCAACGCCTTGGCCGCCGGCATATCAGCCAGAAAATCCAGGCCAAACAGCTTCTCGCCCACCCCGCAGGCGAGGTTCACGCTGTACATGAAATACAGATCCGCAATCGTGAAGCTCTCCCCCGCCACATAAGGCGCGAACTTGCCGTGCCGACCTAAAGCCCCCATCCCCAGCAACAGCTCGGCCTTGGATTTTTCCTTGATCGCCTCCGGTACCGGCATGCCAAAAAACGCCTCGGCGAAACACGCGCGGGCGGGCAATTCGATGTACAGCTCGATTTCCCGGCACAGCGCCAGCACCTGGGCGCGCTGGAACGGGTCCGCCGGCAGCAGCGCACGCCCTTCCTGGGTTTGCTCGATGTATTCGAGGATCACACTGGTCTCGTTGATAAAGCCCTGCTTGACCCCCAGCACGGGCACCTTGCCTCGGGGGCTCACGGCCAGTGCCTCAGGCGTCTGGCCCGCGTAGAAAGGCACCTCTTCAAAAGTCAGGCCTTTCTCCAACAGGGCCAGCTTGACCATGTTGTAGTAGTTGCTGACCGAAAATCCGTAGAGCTTGAGCATTGCGACTGCCTCCAGGCCGAGTGTGGGGTTGGCTGCATGAGTTATAGATCCGAAGGCCCCACCTGACCAGCAGCATCACCCGCCTGAATGGGGGTAGACTGACGCCCTTTCCTTGAGGAGCCTGCCATGAGCGAGCCGACCGATATCGACAACGACGAAGAAGAATTCGCCGAAACCACCCTGATCGAAGCCATCGAAAACCAGATCGAGAGCGAAAACCCACCCGCGGCCAAGGCCACCTTCAACAAGTTGACCCTGGTCGGCTACGAGCGTGAAGAGATCCTGCAACTGATGGCCCACGTGCTTGCCGTCGAGATCGATGCACTGCTGGAAGAGGACCGCGCCTTCAATACCGAATGGTATGAAACTGCGCTGCGCGCCCTGCCGGAACTGCCACCGGAAAAGCAATAAATCCAACACGCGGCAACACACTGGACAGTTCGGCAAAGTGCGTTCACCTTATGGCCTGCTAGCCTCTAATAAATTCTTAGAAAGTCTGGAGTCCGTATGTCGTATACCCCTGAGTTGGTTGCCGAACTGGAAATCCTTGTACTCTTCCCATTAGACAGCACCAAGGAAGGTCTGAAAGTCCACCAGACCGCCGCCCCCACTGCTATCGCCGCTGCCAAGCGCCTCCACGCGAAAGGTCTTATCGACCAGCCGGACGGCGGCTACCTGACCAGCCTTGGTCGTGACGCTGCGGAGCAGGCCCAAACCCTGCTGACCATCCTCACCACTGCCAACACCAAAGAAGCCGCCTGACACCTGATCCCGCCCATGGAGTCCGCCCAATGCGGATTCCGGGGGCGTTGCTGTGAAACGGTTAAAGTTCTGACGCCAAAAACCGATTACCTTCTAAACCTCCTACGCTACTGGCTGTAAACTCCAACACGGCCGCCCACGTCGGGCCCTGCGCGCCACCGAGTCCGACATGACCCGCACCCACGAAATCCGCCCAGACTTGGACGAAGGCATCGACCGCAAGGTGCTGGCCCAGCTGCGCGCGCGTTTCATGGCCCTCAACGCAGGCCGCATGACCCGGGCCGTCGAAGGGCTGACCCCACGCCAACAAAGCGTGTTGACCCTGCTGCCGCTGTTCTTTCACGTCAATCACCCGTTGTTGCCCGGCTATGTCTCCGGCAGCACGCCCGCCGGGCTGTCGAACTTCGAACCCGACGCCCAGGCCCTGACCGAAGCCCAGCGCCTGACCCGCTCGTTTTCCTACAAGCCGCGCCACGGCAACCCACTGCAACCGATCCACGGCCTGTTCCTGATGGGCAGCCTCGGCACCCTGGCCCAGGCCGACCAGAGCGATATGGACGTGTGGGTGTGCCACGCGCCGGACCTCGGCGAAAACGAACTGGCCGAGCTGCGCAAGAAATGCCAGCTCCTGGAAACCTGGGCCCTGAGCATGGGGGCCGAGGCGCATTTTTTCCTGATCGAGCCGACCCGCTTTGTCCTCGGGGAACGCGACGCCCAGCTCAGTTCCGACGACTGCGGCACCACCCAGCATTACCTGCTGCTGGACGAGTTCTACCGCACCGCCATCTGGCTCGCCGGGCGCACGCCGATCTGGTGGTTGGTGCCGGTGTACGAAGAAGCCCGCTACGCCGAGTTCACCCACACGTTGATCTCCAAGCGGTTTATCCGCGCCGATGAAACCCTCGACCTGGGCCACCTGGCGCGCATTCCCCCCGGAGAATTCATCGGCGCCGGGCTATGGCAACTGTTCAAGGGCATCGAATCGCCCTACAAGTCGGTGCTCAAGCTGCTGCTGACCGAGGTCTACGCCAGCGAGCACCCCCATGTGCACTGCCTGAGCCTGCGCTTCAAGCGGGCGGTGTTCGCCAACCAGATGGACCTGGATGAGCTCGACCCGTACATCGTGGTCTACCGCCGCATCGAGGAATACCTCAAGGCGCGCAACGAACCCGAGCGCCTGGAACTGGTGCGGCGCGCCCTGTACCTCAAGGTCAACCGCAAGCTCAGCGCCGGCCAGCGCACCACCAGCTGGCAACGCCTGCTGCTGGAGCGCCTTGCCCAGGAATGGGGCTGGGACCAGCGCCAACTGGCCCTGCTGGACAGCCGCAGCCAATGGAAAGTGCGCCAGGTCGCCTCCGAGCGCCGCGCCCTGGTCAGCGAGCTGAACTACAGCTACCGCTTCCTCACCCAGTTCGCCCGCACCGAACAAACCGCCAGCCTGGTCAACAAACGCGACCTCAATGTGCTGGGCCGCCGCCTGTATGCGGCCTTTGAGCGCAAGGCCGGCAAAGTCGAGTTCATCAACCCCGGCATCGCCCCGGACCTGGCCGAAGACACCCTGACCCTGGTGCAATCGCCCAACCGCAAGGAACCCGGCCAGCACTACTGGGGCCTGTACAACGGCAACCTCACGGCCCAGGAGTCGGAACACTTCGCGCCGATCAAGCGCAGCCGCGACCTGCTGGAAATGCTCACCTGGTGCCATCGCAACGGCGTGATCGACAGCAGCACCCGCCTGGCCTTGCACCCAGGCACCAGCGACATGACCGAATTCGAGCTGTTCAACCTGCTGGGCAGCCTGCAACAGAGCATCGCCCTGCCCCTGGCCAGCGTCGATGAAGAACGCCTGCTGCGCGCGGCGGTGCCGGAAGAGGTGTTGTTGCTGATCAACGTCGGCGTCGACCCGCTCAAGCATCACCGTGACTTGAACATCCTCATGACCACCGAGCGCACCGACTCCTTGAGCTACGCCGGGGTGCGCGACAACCTCGTACTAACCCTGGACCAGGTCACGCTCAATAGCTGGAACGAAGTGCTGGTCAGCCGCTACGACGGCCCCCACGCCCTGCTCGATTGCCTGCGCGACCACCTCAACCAACTGCCCTCGGACCACTTGCCACGTCTGCGGGTGCGTTGTTTCTGTCACAACCGTGCGCAGTTCATTGCCCAGCGCGTCGAAGAAATCTTCGACACCGCACAGAACCTGCTGCTCGGCCAGGGCAACCACCGCTACCTGTTGCAGGTGCAGCAGCACTACCACGTGATGGAACTGGTCCCGGGCCAAGCCACTCACGTACCGCTGCCAACCCAGGACGCGCTGATCACCTACCTCAGTGAAGAGTTGGCGAGCTACAGCCCGCTGCACCTGGACGCCATGGCCCTGGAAGACCATGACCTGGCCTTGCTGCTGCCCATGGGCATGGCCGATTGCGTGCAGGTGTTCTACCGGATCAACGAAGGCGTGGCCGAGTTGTATGTGCTGGATGAGTTCAATGCACTCTGGCAGCAGCGCTTGCCGTTCCATGATGAGCAGAGCCTGCTGGCGCCGTTGCAGCGTTTCCTGCAATCGATCCTCTTCCGCCGCGAAGCACTGGCACCGCTGGACACACAACAACCCTTGGGTGAAGTGCAGGTCTTGTACTACCAACTGTTACCGTCGGGCAGCAACCGCGCGCGCACTGTCGAGCCCCGGCCGGCACCGCAGAACTCGGCGAACAAACCGTTCTATGACGTGCAGGCGATTATCGGCAAGGCCGCACCCGGCCAGGTGGGCGTGACCCTGTACTGCAATCAGCGGGAGTTTTGCGAACTGGAATTTGGCGACCAGCTGTTTGCGGTGGTCGCCCAGGAGATCGTCGGGCAGCGCCGGGAAACCGAGCGCTACCGCTGCTACATCACGGATCTGGACCTGTCGGGCCTACTCGGCGATGGGCAAAGCCCGAGCAATCTGTACCTGCGCTACAAGGCCGAGTTGGAGCTGTCGCTCAACGCGGCGCTGAACCAGGTTTAGAGCGGGAAAGGGCCGCCATCTTTGGGCTGGCCTTCAACGCTGAGCAACTCCAGCTTGAGGGTCTTGCCACCCGGTGCTGGCCAATCGATGTGCTGGCCCACTTGCAGGCCGAGCAGCGCGCTGCCCACCGGCGCGAGGATCGAGATCTTGCCTTCATCGGCATTCGCGTGTTTCGGGTAGACCAGGGTCAGGTGGTAGTCCTTGCCGCTGCCTTGCTCACGGCAATGCACGCTGGAGTTCATGGTCACGACACCCGCAGGCACTTCATCGTGGCCAACCACGTCTTCGGCGCGGTCGAGTTCGGCTTGCAACGCGGCGACGCCAGGAGACTCGTCGCCCAGGCGGTCGATCAGTTGCTCCAGACGCTGCACGTCAAGACGGGTGAGGATGATGGACGGTGCGGTGGTCATGATTCAGGCAGACTCCTTTTTTCTGCACAAAAAAGCAAAACCCCGCCAGGAAAAGGCGGGGTTCTCACGGGCCTCGATGAGTTGAGGCGTAGCCGGACACTACCACAGCGTCACAAATAAACAAGACGACCTCAGGCGCTGGCCCTGCGCTGCTCGGCCTGGGCGCAGATCACCCGGCGCCGGGCATCGTCGGCAGAGCGCCATTCACGGATGTCTTCGACGTGACGAAAACATCCGAGACAGACTTTTGCCTCGTCCAGGCGACACAAACTGATACAAGGTGACGGCACCGCCGGGCTGACATTACTGAACAGCGGCTTGGGCGGGCGTACAGGTGTGGGCTGCGTCACGATCAGATCTCGTCGAAATCCAGCTCGGCGCCGGTGTACTCGTGGACCAGGCGCGCAAGCATTTCGCCCAACAGCTCTTCGCTCTTGTCGCACTGCCATTTGCCGCTTTCTTCGTCGTAGTCGAAGTGCACGCCACCGGAACGCGCCGCCAGCCACAGTTGGCGCAGGGGCTCCTGGCGGCTGAAGATCAGCTGTTGGCCGCTCTCGAATTTGACGGTCAGCACGCCCGCCGAGTTTTCCAGGTCCACGTCCAGGCCGCTGTCGTCGAAAATATCTTCCAGCGCCTGCTGGGTAGCATCCACCAAGTCGTGAAAACGGGCTTCGGTCAAACTCATTGTGGCAACCTCAAAAGTGTCTGGTTTTGCTCAAGCGCCGCACGATACGGACGAGCCCCGCCGATTGCAAAGGATACCGATGCCATCGCGATTGGCGGTATGAAATATCCCCAGCCAGCGTAGCCCGCTTCGCAGCCGTCTCGGCAAACCCCCGTCGGACGGGTATTTCAGCGCATAGGCAAGCTGGCAGGTGGTCGGTATACTCGGGCGCAATTAATGCATATTCAAGGATTTCGCCATGAAGCGCCTGATCTCTTCCCTTGCTGCGCTCGTCGCGGTCGCTTGCCTCGTTAGTGCCTGTGGTCAAAAAGGCCCGCTGTACCTGCCCGATGACAGCAAAGACCCGAATGAACAGGCGCAATCGTCGCAAAAGCCTGCCAAAGCGCATAAGCACGACACCTACTAAGGGAAATCCATGGACGCTTTTAACTACCGGGACGGCGAGCTGTTCGCGGAAGGCGTGGCGCTGTCCGCGATTGCCGAACGTTTTGGCACCCCGACCTACGTGTACTCCCGTGCGCATATCGAAGCCCAATACCGCAGCTTTGCCGACGCGCTGGAAGGCACGCCGAGCCTGGTTTGCTACGCGGTCAAGGCCAACTCCAACCTGGGTGTACTGAATGTCCTGGCGCGTCTGGGCGCTGGTTTCGACATCGTCTCCCGTGGCGAGCTGGAACGTGTACTGGCCGCCGGCGGCCAGGCTGACAAGATCGTATTCTCCGGCGTCGGCAAGAGCCGCGAAGACATGCGCCGCGCCCTCGAAGTCGGCGTGCATTGCTTCAATGTCGAGTCCACCGACGAACTGGAGCGCCTGCAAGTGGTTGCCGCCGAGATGGGCGTTCGCGCGCCGATCTCCCTGCGCGTCAACCCGGACGTCGATGCCGGCACCCACCCGTACATTTCCACCGGTCTCAAAGAGAACAAGTTCGGCATCGCCATTGCCGACGCCGAGGACGTGTACATCCGCGCCGCCCAACTGCCGAACCTGGAAGTACTGGGCGTCGACTGCCATATCGGCTCGCAACTGACCACCCTGCCACCGTTCATCGACGCCCTCGACCGCCTGTTGGCGCTGGTCGATCGTCTCGGCGAATGCGGCATCTACCTGCACCACATCGACCTCGGTGGCGGCGTGGGCGTGCGTTATCGCGACGAAGAGCCGCCGCTGATCGCCGACTACATCCAGGCCGTGCGCGAGCGCATCGAAGGCCGCGGCCTGACGCTGATGTTCGAGCCGGGCCGCTATATCGTCGCCAATGCCGGCGTACTGCTGACCCAGGTCGAGTACCTCAAGCACACCGAGCACAAGGATTTCGCTATCGTCGATGCGGCGATGAACGACCTGATCCGCCCGGCGCTGTACCAGGCCTGGATGAATGTCACCGCCGTGACGCCGCGCGACAGCGCAGCCCGCGCCTACGACATCGTCGGCCCGATCTGCGAGACCGGCGACTTCCTGGCCAAGGATCGTCAGCTGGCCCTGGAAGAAGGCGACCTGCTGGCCGTGCATTCGGCCGGTGCCTACGGGTTTGTCATGAGCTCCAACTACAACACCCGCGGCCGTACCGCCGAGGTGCTGGTGGACGGTGATCAAGCGTTTGAAGTGCGTCGCCGCGAGACGGTAGCCGAGTTGTATGCTGGCGAAAGCCTGCTGCCGGAGTAAGCCATGCTGCTGCGTTTTACCAAGATGCACGGGCTGGGCAATGACTTCATGGTCCTCGACCTGGTCAGCCAGCACGCGCACATCCTGCCCAAGCACGCCAAACAATGGGGTGACCGGCATACCGGCATTGGTTTCGACCAGTTGCTGATCGTTGAAGCACCGAGCAACCCGGAGGTGGATTTCCGTTATCGGATCTTCAACTCCGACGGTTCCGAAGTGGAACAGTGCGGCAACGGTGCGCGCTGCTTCGCCCGCTTTGTGCTGGACAAGCGCCTGACCGCCAAGCGTCAGATCCGCGTCGAGACCAAGAGCGGCGTGATCGAGCTGGACATCCGCAGCGACGGCCAGATCAGCGTCAACATGGGCGCGCCACGCCTGGTGCCGGCAGAGATTCCGTTCGAAGCCACCGAGCAAGCTACTAGCTACGCGGTGGATGTCGACGGCCAGATCGTCGACCTGGCCGCCGTGTCCATGGGTAACCCCCATGCGGTGCTGCGGGTCAACGACATCAATAACGCGCCCGTGCATGAATTGGGGCCGAAGATCGAACACCACCCGCGCTTTCCGGCACGGGTCAACGTAGGCTTCCTACAGGTGATCGACCGTTCCCGCGCGCAATTGCGCGTCTGGGAGCGCGGCGCCGGCGAAACCCAGGCTTGCGGCACCGGTGCTTGCGCCGCGGCCGTAGCCGCGATCAGCCAGGGGTGGATGGATTCGCCGCTGCTGATCGACCTGCCCGGTGGACGTTTGTCCATCGAATGGGCAGGCCCAGGCCACCCGGTGCTGATGACCGGGCCGGCCTCGCGTGTATACGAAGGACAGGTCCGTCTATGAGTGAGCCCAGCTAATGACCGATAAGCCTCAAGTACCCGCACAAGCATCCCCGAGCGACAGTCTGGAGGCCGCTGCCGTCGCGGCGTACCTTGAGGCTAACCCGGACTTCTTCGTCCAGCACGAAGAACTGCTGCCGGCCCTGCGCATCCCCCACCAGCGTGGCGACACCGTGTCGCTGGTGGAGCGACAGATGAAGATCCTGCGCGAGCGCAATATCGAAATGCGCCACAAGCTCTCGCATTTGATGGACGTGGCCCGCGACAACGACCGCCTGTTCGAGAAAACCCGGCGCCTGATCCTCGCACTGATGGATGCCACCAGCCTGGAAGAAACGGTGATCGCCGTGGAGGACAGCCTGCGCCAGGATTTCCAGGTGCCCTTTGTCAGCCTGATCCTGTTCAGCGACAACCCCATGCCGGTGGGCCGTTGGGTCAGCGGCAGCGATGCGCAAACCGCCATTGGTGGCCTGTTGTCCGAAGGCAAGACCATCAGCGGCACCTTGCGCGAGCATGAGCTGGACTTCCTCTTCGGCGCCGAACAGCGCCAGCAGATCGGCTCCACCGCCGTCGTCGCCCTCAGCCATCAAGGCCTGCATGGCGTGCTGGCCATCGCCAGCCGTGATCCGGCGCACTACAAAAGCTCGGTGGGCACGTTGTTCCTGACCTACATCGCCGAAGTGCTGGGCCGCGTCTTGCCGCGCTTCACCACCGCCCTGCGCGCGGTGCGCTAGCCATGGAACGGCAACTGGACGCTTATTGCGCTCACCTGCGCAACGAGCGCCAGGTGTCGCCCCATACGCTGGAAGCCTACCGGCGGGACTTGAACAAGGTCCTGGCGTTCTGCGAAAAACAACAGATCAGCAGCTGGAAAGCCCTGGATATCCAGAGCCTGCGCAGCCTGATCGCACGCCTGCACCAGGCCGGCCAATCGTCTCCCAGCCTGTCGCGCCTGCTGTCGGCGGTGCGCGGGCTCTATCACTACCTCAATCGCGAAGGCTTGTGCGACCACGACCCGGCCAACGGCCTGTCGCCGCCCAAGGGCGAACGGCGCCTGCCCAAGACACTCGACACCGACCGTGCCCTGCAATTGCTCGATGGTGCGGTCGAAGACGACTTCCTCGCCCATCGCGACCAGGCGATCCTTGAGCTGTTCTATTCCTCGGGCCTGCGCCTGTCGGAGCTGACCGGCCTGAACCTGGATCAACTGGACCTGGCGGACGGCCTGGTGCAGGTACTCGGCAAGGGCAGCAAGACCCGCGTGCTGCCGGTGGGCCGCAAAGCCCGGGAAGCCCTGCAACTGTGGCTGCCGTTGCGCCT
Organism: Pseudomonas sp. B611; assembly: GCF_055407965.1. Classification (NCBI taxonomy): domain Bacteria; kingdom Pseudomonadati; phylum Pseudomonadota; class Gammaproteobacteria; order Pseudomonadales; family Pseudomonadaceae; genus Pseudomonas; species Pseudomonas sp. B611. Next base: position 360,316 of record NZ_JBUZST010000002.1, on the reverse strand, counting down.
GCTGACCAACCCGGCCGACGATGCGGTGTTTGTCAGCCAGCAGGGCCGGCGCCTGGGGCCGCGTGCCATCCAGTTGCGCGTCAAGGCCGCTGGCGAGCGCGAGCTGGGGCAGAACCTGCACCCGCACATGCTGCGGCACTCGTTTGCCAGCCATATGCTGGAGTCGTCCCAGGACCTGCGCGCCGTGCAGGAACTGCTCGGCCACGCCGACATCAAGACCACGCAGATCTACACCCATCTGGACTTCCAACACCTGGCAACGGTGTACGACAGCGCCCATCCACGGGCCAAACGCATCAAGGGCGGCGACTCATGAGTATCAAGCTGATCACCTTCGACCTGGACGACACACTCTGGGACAACGTACCCGTCATCATCAACGCCGAAGCGTCGATGCGCGAATGGCTGGCCACCCATGCACCCAAGGTCGGCGAGTTGCCGCTGGAGCATTTCGCCAACCTGCGCCAACAGGTGCTGGCGCGCGATCCCGAGCTGAAACACCGCATCAGCATCCTGCGTCACCGGGTGTTGACCCACGCCTTTGAAGAAGCCGGTTATCCGCAGCCCGAGGCCACGCAAATGGCCGATGTGTGCTTTGAAGCGTTCATCCATGCGCGCCATCAGCTCACCCCGTTCCCTGAAGCCGAGCCGATGTTGCAGGCGCTGCGCCAGCACTTCCTGCTGGGGGTCATCACCAACGGCAATGCCGATGTGCAGCGTGTCGGGCTGGCCGATTACTTCCATTTTGCCCTGCGCGCCGAAGATATCGGCATCGCCAAGCCGGATGCGCGATTGTTTCAGGAGGCGATGAAGCGCGGTGGGGTGGACGCCAGTGCGGCGGTGCATATCGGTGATCATCCGGGGGATGACATTGCCGGGGCGCAACAGGCGGGGCTGCGGGCGGTGTGGTTTAACCCGATGGGTAAGGTGTGGGATGCGGATAAGCGCCCGGATGGCGAGATTCGTAACCTGGCGCAATTGCCAGAGTTGCTGCGCAGCTGGCAGTAACAGCGAAGATCAAAACTGTGGGAGCGGGCTTGCTCGCGAATGCGGTGTATCAGTCGGCACATCAGTGACTGACAGACCGCATTCGCGAGCAAGCCCGCTCCCACATTTGGTATGCGGTGGGCCTTAGGAATTTATTCCGGGCATGAAAAAGCCCGCAGCGACGGCGGGCTTTTCTTACAAGCAGGTGGCTGACCTCAGATAGGTCGGCTGCCGTACTTGTTATCCGGCTTCTTCGGTGGATCGGCCACCACGTTGGCCTCGACTTCCTGCACTTTGCCGCCTTTAGCGAGGAATTCTTCCATCGCACGGGCCAACGCATCGCGCTCTTTGTTCTTGGCTTCAACGCTTGGCAGTTCGTCTACCGAAACAGCGGCCTTGGCTTTGCCTTTGGCTTTCGGTGCTGCGTCGTCACCGCCACCGTCTTCGGCTTCGTCGGCACCGTCGTCAACGGCTGCAGCGTCAAGACCTTCATCGGTCTCGTCGTCATCACCTACTTCGAGGTCGTCGTTTTCCAGATCATCGTCGCTCATGTTCTACCTCATGACTTGCGAAAAGCAGATTAGTTATAGCCCAGCTTCATCCCCTGTCGAGGCCGCCGGAAAAAAATCAACATCCACTGGATAACCAGTGGCTTATGCCCCATCACCGTGAAAGGTGGCGAGGACTTCACAAGCAGCGCCATGATCACGCTGCTCGCCCAGATAAATACAGTTTTGCGCCCATCGGCGCGCATTCTAGCGCGCTCTGGGAAAAAACAAAGTGCCGAATACGCCTACATGCCTGTAAGACATTCGCATGCAGGGACGCGCCGTGTGCTCTCTCTCACAAACACCAGACAAAAAAATGCCCGGCAAGCCGGGCATCTTTTTTTCGCGTACTTACAAGTTGTAGCCGCGTTCGTTGTGTTGCGCCAGGTCGAGGCCAACAGCCTCTTCCTCTTCGGTGACCCGCAGGCCCATGACCATGTCCAGCACCTTGAGGATGATGTAGGTCACGATCGCCGTGTAGATCACGGTGAAGCCGACGCCTTTGCACTGGATCCAGACCTGTGCAGCCACGTCAGTCACAGTGCCGAAGCCGCCCAATGCAGGGGCTGCGAACACACCGGTGAGGATCGCACCGACGATACCGCCGATACCGTGCACGCCGAATGCGTCCAGGGAGTCGTCGTAGCCCAGCTTGCGCTTGAGGCTGGTGGCGCAGAAGAAGCAGATCACACCGGCAACCAGGCCGATCACCAGGGCGCCCATCGGGCCTACGGTGCCAGCGGCCGGAGTGATTGCCACCAGGCCGGCTACCACGCCCGAGGCAATGCCCAGTGCGCTTGGCTTACCGTGGGTGATCCACTCGGCGAACATCCAGCCCAGCGCCGCAGCAGCAGTAGCGATCTGGGTGACCAGCATCGCCATGCCGGCAGTGCCGTTGGCCGCGGCGGCGGAACCGGCGTTGAAGCCGAACCAGCCGATCCACAGCATGGCTGCACCGATCAGGGTGTAACCGAGGTTGTGCGGTGCCATTGGGGTGGTCGGGAAGCCTTTACGCTTGCCGAGCACGATGCACGCCACCAGGCCAGCCACACCGGCGTTGATGTGCACCACGGTGCCGCCGGCGAAGTCCAGCACGCCCCAGTCCCACATCAGGCCACCGTTGCCGCTCCAGACCATGTGTGCAATCGGCGCATAGACCAGGGTGAACCAGATAGCCATGAAGATCAGCATCGCGGAGAACTTCATGCGCTCAGCGAAGGCACCGACGATCAGGGCCGGAGTGATGATGGCGAAGGTCATCTGGAAGGTGATGAACACCGCCTCAGGGAACAATGCCGCAGGCCCGGTGATGCTGGCCGGGGTTACGCCCGCCAGGAACGCCTTGCCCATGCCGCCGAAGAAGGAGTTGAAGTTGACCACACCCTGTTCCATACCGGTGGTATCGAACGCGATGCTGTAGCCGTAGACAACCCACAGGATGCTGATCAGGCCAGTGATGGCGAAGCACTGCATCATCACCGACAGAATATTCTTGGAGCGGACCATGCCGCCGTAGAACAGCGCCAGGCCAGGGATAGTCATGAACAGCACCAGTGCGGTGGCGGTCAGCATCCAGGCGGTGTCGCCGGAGTTGAGGACTGGAGCAGCCACTTCGTCTGCCGCCATGGCCAGGCTTGGCATTACGATGGACAACAGGGCTCCGAGCCCTGCGAATTTACGCAGAGTCATATTGTTTTCTCCTGGGGCGTTGGGGTTTGGCGGCTTAGATTGCGTCGGTATCGGTTTCGCCGGTACGGATGCGAATAGCCTGTTCCAGATTGACCACGAAGATCTTGCCGTCACCGATCTTGCCGGTGTTGGCCGCCTTGGTTATCGCCTCGATAACCCGGTCAAGATCCTTGTCGTCAATGGCGACATCAATCTTCACCTTCGGCAGGAAATCGACCACGTATTCCGCGCCGCGATACAGCTCGGTGTGACCCTTCTGCCGACCGAAGCCTTTGACCTCAGTAACGGTAATGCCCTGCACGCCGATCTCGGACAACGACTCGCGTACATCGTCCAACTTGAACGGCTTGATGATGGCAGTGACTAGCTTCATGAAAACTCTCTCCCGAATTGGTGGACTTGCCCCAGGAAAACAAACCCGTCTCAAGTCTAAGCGCAGTGCCTGGCTTTGTAACGCGTCGTCGCGAAGGCAATTGCCTTTGTGACGCCAGCGATCCACTGGTGACGAAACCTGTACCCCTGATCCGTCGGCGCACTGCATTCGTCACAGCGACTGCATCAGTGCATGGGTCATGATCGTCTAAGCAGAAACCTTGCCAGCTCCGTAAAAATCACTGAAATCAGTCCTTTGCCCACGTTTGCCCAGCTGCGGGGTGTTTTGACGACGGCAATGCGCACAAAAACAGTGCGCCGGTGTGCGGCGCGCTGCGCGAAAAGCGTGCGCTGGCGGCGGTAAAAAAGACTATAGACGCCGCGTGATACACTGCCGGCCAACAGTTTCTCGGAATATTTCCCATGCTCGCGCCCAAAGACCTCCTCGACGCCCTGAGCGGCCACGCCTCTCGCCTGTTCAGCGGCGAAACCCCGCTGCCCCGCAACGAAATCGAAAGCCAGTTCAAGGCGCTGCTGCAAAGCGGCTTCAGCAAGCTCGACCTGGTGAGCCGGGAAGAGTTTGACAGCCAGATGGTCGTGCTGGCCCGCACACGTGCGCGGCTGGAGAGCCTGGAAGCGAAAGTCGCCGAACTGGAAGCGCGACTCACACCGCCACCTGCTGAATAAACGCGGTCCATGTGGGAGCGGGCTTGCTCGCGAAGGCGGTCTGTCAGTTACTGATGTGCTGACTGACCCGCCGCATTCGCGAGCAAGCCCGCTCCCACATTTGATCTGCATCGTCCTCCAGATACGTTCTGTAAAACCTCCCTCCATCGATAGTTTCACTCCTCGTCTACCCTTGAAAAACCCGCAGGAAGCGGCCTCTCCATTTCAAGGAACGATCATGTCCCTCGCCATCGTCCACAGCCGCGCCCAGGTCGGCGTCGAAGCCCCGGCGGTCACCGTCGAAGTGCATATGGCCAATGGTTTGCCGTCGCTCACCCTGGTGGGCCTGCCCGAAACCGCCGTCAAGGAAAGCAAGGACCGCGTACGCAGCGCCATCCTCAATAGCGCGCTGCAATACCCTGCCCGCCGCATCACCCTCAACCTCGCGCCCGCTGACCTGCCCAAGGACGGCGGGCGTTTTGACTTGGCGATTGCCCTGGGCATTCTGGCCGCCAGTGTGCAAGTGCCGGCGCTGATGCTCGATGAGGTGGAGTGCCTGGGCGAACTGGCGCTGTCCGGCGCGGTACGTGCGGTGAAGGGTGTATTGCCAGCGGCATTGGCGGCACGCAAGGCCGGGCGCACCGTGATAGTGCCCAGGGCGAATGCCGAGGAGGCGTGCCTGGCGTCGGGCTTGAAGGTGATTGCGGTGGATCACCTGTTGCAGGTCGTGGCGCATCTGAACGGGCACCAGCCGATTGAGCCTTACAGGTCCGATGGCTTGCTGTACTTGAACAAGCCCTACCCGGACTTGAGCGAAGTGCAGGGCCAACTCGCGGCCAAGCGCGCCCTGTTGATTGCGGCAGCAGGCGCACACAACCTGCTGTTCAGCGGGCCTCCCGGAACGGGCAAGACCTTGCTCGCCAGCCGCCTGCCCGGTTTGTTGCCGCCACTGAGCGAACAGGAAGCGCTGGAAGTGGCGGCGATTCAATCCGTGGTCAGCCTGGCGCCCCTGAGCCATTGGCCGCATCGCCCGTTTCGTCAGCCCCACCATTCGGCGTCAGGGCCGGCCTTGGTCGGCGGCGGAACAAAGCCGCAGCCAGGGGAAATCACCCTGGCGCACCACGGCGTTTTGTTTCTGGACGAGTTACCGGAGTTTGATCGCAAGGTGCTGGAGGTTCTGCGCGAACCTTTGGAGTCGGGGCACATCGTCATCTCCCGCGCCCGCGACCGAGTGAGCTTCCCCGCGCGCTTTCAATTGGTGGCCGCGATGAACCCCTGCCCCTGTGGCTACATGGGCGAACCCAGCGGGCGCTGTCGTTGTACGCCGGAGCAAGTCCAGCGCTATCGCAACAAACTCTCCGGGCCGCTGCTGGACCGGATCGACCTGCACCTGACCGTCGCCCGGGAGACCACCGCGTTGAACCCGGCGCCGCAAACCGGCGACAACACGGCCACCGCGTCGGCACTGGTGGCCCAGGCCCGGGAGCGCCAACAAAACCGCCAGGGCTGCGCCAATGCATTCCTGGATTTGCCTGGGTTGCGCCAGCATTGCGCGCTTTCCAAGCCAGATGAAGCATGGCTGGAAAGCGCGTGCGAGCGGCTGACCCTGTCCCTGCGCGCCGCGCACCGGCTGCTGAAAGTCGCGCGCACCCTGGCGGACCTGGAGCGCGTGCAGACTATCGGTCGCCAACACATTGCCGAAGCCCTGCAATACCGGCCAGCAGCGTGCAGCCAGGCTGATCACTGATAGGCGAGCCTTATCGCGTGGAGCCCTTGATCGAAACGTCTGCTGCCGCCTTTCTCCTTGGCAGGCGGCCATTGAGCAGGACATACGCTGCCAGCCCGATCAACAGCCCCCAAAACGCCCCGCCTATGCCCAACAGGGTGATGTTGGCGGCGCACGCCAGAAAGGTGATCAGCGATGCTTCACGGGATTTGGCATCAGCCATGGCGCTGGCCAGGCTGGCGCCGATGGTACCGAGCAGGGCCAGCCCGGCCAGCGTCGTAATGAAGGTGGCCGGGAACGCCATGAACACCGCGGCCAGCGTCACCCCGAAGACTCCGATGAGGATGTAGAACACACCTGCGGCAACCCCCGCGATCCAGCGCTTGGATGGGTCCTGCGAGGCTTCCTTGCCGGTACAGATGGCGGCAGTGATGGCCGCCACGTTGAACGCGTGGGAGCCAAAAGGCGCCATTAACAGTGAGCCCAGCCCCGTCACCGTGAGGATCGGGTTGGCGCTGATCTTGAAGCCATCGTTGCGCAGCACCAGCATGCCCGGCATGTACTGCCCCGTCAGTGTGATCAGAAACAACGGCAGTGCCACGCTGAGCAGCGCATTGAGCGAGAACTCCGGCTGGGTGAACACCGGCGCCGCCAATTGCAGCGATAGCCCCGAAAGATCCACACGCGCCTGCGTTAACAAAAACGCCAGCCCCAGCACCAAAATGCCTACGACGGCATAACGTGCGGTAAACCGCTTGAGCAGGATGTAAGCGGAAATCAGCAACCCGACCAACACTGGGTCGAGGCTCATGCCCGCAAACGCGCCGACCCCGAACGGCAGCAAGATACCGGCGAGCAGCGCGGCGGCGATGCCGGGCGGAATCAAGCGGATGAGTTTTTCGAAACAGCCCGACAACCCCAGCAACACAAAGGCGGCAGCTGACAGCATGTACGCACCGACCGCCTCGGCGTAGGGCGTCGTGGACAACGCAACCACCAGAAACGCCGCGGCGGGTGTCGACCACGCGGTGATGATCGGCTGGCGGTTTGCCCAACTCAGATACAACCCGGTGACGCCAACGCCAATCGACACCGACCACACCCACGATGCCGTCAGCTCAGGGCTGAGCCCCGCAACCCTGGCCGCCTGGAACACCAGGATAAAGGTGCCGCCATAATTGACGAGCACCGAAATGAGCCCGGCAATCACCGGGTGGAACAGGTCGCGCCAGCGCAGCGGCGACGATAGCGAAGAGGACATGGGGCTTTGCTCCTTGCGGTGGATAGGTGATAGCGGCAAGCGTTAAAGTCTACGGAGAGACTGGCCTGCCTCTACCGGCCAATTCATCAAGGATGAGCAGACCGCATGGCAAAAACATTCGAGCTGGAAACGCTGCAAATGCGGCTCAATGATGCTGAATTCCGCCTGCTGGACCTGCATCAGCGAATTCAGCGCGCATTGCGGGCGCTGATCCTCGACGGCGCACTGGCGCCCGGATTGAAACTGCCGGCGACGCGGGTATTGGCGAAATCACTGGGGCTTGCCCGCGACACGGTGGAAAACGCCTACGTGCAGTTACACCGCGATGGTTTCATCGTGCGGCGCGCAGGCTCTGGCAGTTATGTGTGCGATGCCATCGGCGCAGAATTGCGCGGCGCCTCACGCCGACGCATCAAGGCCAAGGAAGCCAAAAGCAGCCAGGTGGCAGACGGTGCCGGCTTGAGCCAGCGCGGGCAAATGATCCTCGACAGCGGTGGCGTGAACGATCAACAGGTCATCAAGGCGTTTGCCACCGGCCTGCCGGAAACCCGGACGTTTCCGACAGCCGTCTGGGAGCGCCTGCAACGCCAGGTGATGAAGGACCATCGCAGCAACGTGCTGTTGCACGGCGACCCGCAAGGGGCAGAGCCGTTGCGCAAAGCCATCGCCACCTACTTGAACCTTGAACGTGGTGCCAAGTGCTCGCCGGACCAGGTCCTGGTGCTGAGCAGCACGCGCCAGGCGCTGTTCCTTTGCGCACAGCTGCTGGTGGACGTCGGCAAGCCGATCCTGTTGGAAAACCCAGGCTACTTCGGCGCCAAAAAAGCGTTTGAAACCGCCGAGGCCAGGGTGGTGCCGATCGATGTGGATGAACAGGGCATACGCACCGACCTGCTGCACGCCGACCGCAGCGGCGCCCCCTGCGTGTATGTGACGCCCTCCCACCAATACCCGACCGGCGCCACATTGACCCTGGAACGTCGTCTTGAGTTGATCAACTGGGCAGCGGCACAAGGCAAGTGGATCATCGAGGACGACTATGACAGCGAGTTTCACTACCAAGGCAAACCCACCGCCTGCGTGCAGGGCCTGGACAAGTACCGGCGCACGCTTTACATCGGCACCTTCAGCAAGACCCTCTACCCCGGCCTGCGCATGGGCTACATGGTGCTGCCAGCCGAACTGGTCAAAGCCTTCACCTACGCCCGCAGCATGATGGACGGCCACACGCCGCAGATCCTGCAACTGACGCTGGCGCGCTTTATGGAGGACGGGCATTACAACGCCCACGTACGGGCCATGCGCAAACTCTACGGCGCACGCCAAACGATCATGTTGGAGGCTATCGGCAAGCATCTGCACGGTGTGGTGACAGCCTGTCGCCCGCCGGGCGGGCTGCAAATCCCCTGTTTGCTGCACGAAGGCTGGCCAGAAGAAACCACCATTCGCCAAGCCGCCAGTGCCGGTGTGCAGTTGCCCGGCCTCAGCCGGTTATATGCTGGCGACGGAAAAAAGCAGGGCTGGCTGTTGGGCTACTCGTCCTTGAACGCCCATGAAATCGAAACCGCAATGGTGCGCTTGGCCGGTGCGCTGAAAAAACCCTAGGCAAGCCCCGGTTCCGAGGAGCCGGGCACGCCTTGTTTAGCGTCAACGGAAGCGGTCGACCTCTTGGCGCAAGCCAGCCGCCAACGTCTCCAACTCCCTGGCCGTAATCGCCAGGTTCGACACCACTTCACGCTGCTCGCTGTTGGCCAGCGCAATGCTCTGCAAGTTGCTGCTGAGCAACGTCGCCGTGCTGCTCTGCTCCTGGGTTGCCGTGGTAATCGCGGCAAACTGCTGCCCCGCCGAGCGGCTTTGCTCGTCGATGCGGGCCAGGGCCGAGGCCACGTCGGCGTTGCGCGACAGGCCTTCCTGCATCAGCACATTGCCGTGTTCCATGGTGGTGATGGCGTTGCCGGTTTCCTGCTGGATGCTCTGGATCATCCCGGAAATTTCGTCGGTGGCCTGGCGGGTGCGCGACGCCAGGTTGCGCACCTCATCGGCGACCACGGCAAACCCACGGCCCTGCTCACCGGCGCGGGCGGCTTCGATGGCGGCGTTGAGTGCCAGCAGGTTGGTCTGGTCGGCGATGGCGGTAATCGTTCCGACAATTCCGCCGATCTCCTGGGAACGCTGGCCGAGGGTGTTGATCACCGTGGCCGTGCTGTTCAGCGCGGTGGCGATATGTTCCAGGGACGACGAGGCCTCCTGCATCGAGTTGCGACCGATGCGCGTCTGCTGGGCGTTTTCCTGGGCGAGGCGCTCGGTATTGCCCATGTTGTCGGCAATGTTCAGCGAGGTGGCGCTGAACTCTTCCACGGCGCCGGCCATGCTGGTGATCTCGCCCGACTGCTGCTCCATGCCTTCATAGGCACCGCCAGACAACCCGGACAACGCCTGCGCCCGGCTGTTGACCTCTTCGGATGCCTTGCGGATATGCGAAACCATGGTCGACAACGCTTCACCCATCTGGTTGAAGCTACGCGCCAGTTGGCCGATTTCGTCATGGCTGGACACGTTCAAGCGCGCGCTCAAATCGCCGGCACCCAAGGCCTCGGCCTGGCGCACCAGGTCGCTCAATGGCTGCAATTTGCTGCGCAACAGCCAGACAGCCGCACCGACCGCCAGCAACATCGCCAGTACGCTGCCGATCACCAGGCGAATCCCCACGGCCCAGGTGACGGCACGGATCTCAGCCTTCGGCATGCTTGCCACCACCGACCACGGGCCGCCCTCGAACGGCACCGCGACGCTGTAGAAGTCTTCGTTCTTGTCGCTCCAGAATCGCCCGGCACCCGGCTTTTTCGCCAGATCGAGCACTACCGGGATCGCCTGGTCCAACGCCTGCACGCCCGCCGGTGGCACCAGCCACTTCTTCTGCTCATCGAGCAAGGCCAGGGAACCGGTCTGGCCGATGCGGAAGCGCTTGAGGTTGTCGAACTGGGCGTTCTGCGCGTCGGTGTAATCAAAGCCCACAAACAGCACGGCAATGACTTTGCCTGCGCCGTCGCGTACCGGCGTGTACTGGGTCATGTAGGAACGTTCGAACAACACCGCACGACCGACGTAGTTCTGCCCGGCCAGCAGGCGTTGATAGGCCGGATGCTGGTGATCCAGCACAGTGCCGATGGCGCGGCTGCCATCCTGTTTGGTCAGGGAAGTGCTGATGCGGATAAAGTCCTCACCATTGCGCACAAACACTGTGGCCACGCCGCCCGAGGTGTCCTTGAACTCATCGACTTCGGCGAAATCGTTGTTCAACAGGTCGCTGCCCAGGAACAGGCTCGGGGTCTGTACGCCGGCCACGGTGACTGGCTGGTCGGCACGCACACTCAAACCGGCGCCGAAGCGCTTTTCAAACAGCCCGCTCAAACGCTGGGTGCTTTCGCGCAAGGTGCTGTGGAAGGTATTGAGTTGGTCGGCGAGCAGGCGCGCTTCGCTGGCCAGGTGCTCCTCGCGGGTGTCGAGGTTGGCGGAGTCGAGGGAACGCAAGGCAAACACGGTACTGCCGCTGATGACGACAGCCAGAATCACGGCGAGCGCGAGGCCTAGCTGGGAGGCAATCCGGGCGCGAGGTTGAGACATGACAGCTCCTGGCCGAGGCCAGGATCATCCTGATCTCATAGCGCTGCTCGGCAATTTATCTAGTGGGAAGCGTTGGGGCACGATGGTTCCAACACACCTACTTCGGCGTGCGCGGGCAATACTTGAGCGATTCACAGGGTTATCGCGCAAACGATTGCACGAACGGTATTGCACGCATGCTCACAGGCGCTCGACCTCGGGCAATTCCATGGCCTTGACCTCGCTTTGCAGGAAGTCCGCCAAGCGCCGCAGCCGCTCACCGCCGGGGCGGGTTTTCGGCCACACCAGGTAGTAACTTTCCCCACTGGCCACGGCGGTGGGCCACGGTAGGCTCAAGCGCCCCTGGGCCACATCTTCGGCCACCATCAACAAATCCCCCATGGACACGCCGTAGCCTCGCGCGGCGGCGATCATGCCCAGTTCAAGGGTGTCGAACACCTGCCCGCCCTTGAGCGATACCTGCGACGACAAGCCCATACGCTCCAGCCAACTGCGCCAGTCGCGGCGGTCGGGCGTGGGATGCAACAGCTCGGCCGTCGCCAGGCGTGCAGCGTCCCACGGCCCGTCGTCCAGCAAGTTGGGGGCGCCGACCGGGATCAACAGCTCCGGGTACAGGTAGCACGCGTCCCAATCCGCCGGGAAATGCCCGTAGCTCAACAACACCGCACAGTCGAAGGGCTCCTGGTTGAAATCCACCTCATCCACGTTCATCCACGCGCTGGTCAATTGCACTTCGTTGCCCGGCTGCAAGGCGCGGAAACGACTGAGCCGCGCCAGCAACCAGCGCATGGTCAGGGTGGAAGGCGCCTTCATGCGCAGGATGTCATCTTCGGCGTTCAAGGTATGGCAGGCGCGCTCCAGTGCCGCAAACCCCTCGCGCACGCCGGGCAATAACAGGCGCGCGGCTTCAGTGAGCTGCAAGGTGCGGCCACTGCGCTGGAAAAGGCGACAGGCGAAGTGATCCTCAAGGGTGCGGATATGCCGGCTCACCGCACTTTGCGTAATAGACAGTTCTTCCGCCGCACGGGTGAAGGAGTTATGCCGAGACGCGGCTTCAAAGGCCCGCAGGGCGTAAAGAGGAGGAAGACGACGGGACATGAGGAACGCTCCGACAGCAGGATAGCGAAACCCTACCAGAATAGATCAGGCATGAGTTTTTATCATGTGAACCATCGCTTTTATCCCTTTGTGCAATCGGCCGAGAGCGCCGAGAATCAACCCTTCCACAACCCTCTGACTATTTGAGCGTGATGATCATGCAGCATCCAGCACGTACCGAACTCTGGGCCATTCTGCGGCTGTCGGGGCCGTTGATTGCCTCACAGTTGGCGCACATGCTGATGGTGTTGACCGACACCCTGATGATGGCTCGCCTGAGCCCCGAAGCCCTGGCCGGCGGCGGCCTGGGGGCGGCCAGCTATTCGTTCGTGGCGATTTTCTGCATCGGTGTGATTGCCGCCGTGGGCACCCTGGTGGCGATTCGTCACGGCGCGGGCGATATCGAAGGCGCCACCCGCCTGACCCAGGCCGGGCTGTGGCTCGCCATGCTGATGGCCCTGGCGGCGGCGTTGCTGCTGTGGAACCTCAAGCCGGTGCTGCTGATGTTTGGCCAGACCGAAACCAACGTGCAGGCGGCGGGGCAATTCCTCACGATCCTGCCCTTCGCCCTGCCCGGCTACCTGAGTTTCATGGCCTTGCGCGGCTTCACCAGTGCCATCGGCAAAGCCACGCCGGTGATGGTCATCAGCCTGTGCGGCACGGTCATCAACTACCTGCTCAACCATGCCTTGATCGAGGGCATGTTCGGCCTGCCAAAACTGGGCTTGATGGGCATCGGCCTGGTCACGGCCATCGTCGCCAACGGCATGGCCCTGGCGCTGATGTGGTACATCCGCAGCAACCGTGCCTATGCCGCTTACCCGCTGGGCACTGGCCTGCTGCGCCTCAACACCACCTACCTGCGCGAGCTATGGCGCCTGGGCCTGCCGATTGGCGGCACCTATGCGGTAGAGGTCGGGTTGTTCGCCTTCGCGGCGCTGTGCATGGGCACCATGGGCAGCACGCAGTTGGCGGCGCATCAGATCGCCCTGCAGATTGTCTCGGTGGCGTTCATGGTGCCGGCGGGGATGTCCTACGCGGTGACCATGCGCATCGGCCAGCACTACGGCGCCGGGCAGTTGCTGCAAGCACGCCTGGCCGGCCGGGTCGGCATCGGCTTTGGGGCAACGGTGATGCTCGGGTTTGCCGCCGTGTTCTGGCTGTTGTCCGACCCGCTGATCGGGCTGTTCCTTGACCACAATGACCCGGCGTTCCACGACGTGATCGTGCTGGCCGTCAGCCTGTTGGCCGTGGCCGCGTGGTTTGAGTTGTTCGACGGTGTGCAGACCATCGCCATGGGTTGTATCCGTGGGCTGAAGGACGCCAAGACCACGTTCCTGGTGGGCCTGGGTTGTTATTGGCTGATCGGCGCGCCAGCGGCGTGGCTGATGGCGTTCACCCTGGGCTGGGGGCCGACCGGGGTGTGGTGGGGCCTGGCGCTGGGGCTGGCGTGTGCGGCGGTGAGCCTGACGTGGGCGTTTGAGGCGAAGATGAAGCGGATGATTCGGCGGGAGCCGCAGGTTCAAGCTACATTTCAAGCCGCCCAGGCGGATTAAAGGTCTGACGCGGTCAAAACCTGTGGGAGCGGGCTTGCTCGCGAAAGCGGTGAATCAGATATAAATTCATTGACTGACCCACCGCTTTCGCGAGCAAGCCCGCTCCCACACAAGCCCGCTCCCACAGTCGATCGGCGTCGCCATTCAACCCAGTAAAGCCTCTCGGCCTTTTCCATAGGTGAGGTATTCCACCAACTCCGGCAACGGCAACGGCTTGCTGATCAGATAACCCTGGGCCTGGTCACACCCAAACAACCGCAACAACGCCAACTGCTCAGGGGTTTCCACGCCCTCGGCCACCACTTCCAGGTTGAGGTTGTGGGCCAGATTGATCATCGCGTGCACCAGCTTGCGGTTCTCTTCGCGCTCTTCCATGCCGCCGACAAAGCTCTTGTCGATCTTCAACAAGGCTATCGGCAGGCTGTTGAGGTGCACGAACGATGAGAAACCGGTGCCGAAGTCATCCAGGGAAAAGCGCACGCCAAGGCGGCCGAGGGCGTCCATGGTCTGCTTGACCAGGTCGCTGCGGCGCATCACCGCGGTTTCGGTCAGTTCGAATTCCAGCCATTGCGCTTCCACGCCACGTTCGGCAATCAACCGGCTGAGGGTGGACAGCAATTGGCTGTCCTGGAACTGGCGAAACGACAGGTTGACCGCCATGTGCAGCGGCGGCAGGCCGCGTTCGCGCAGGTCCTGCATGTCGCGCAGGGCGCGGGAAATCACCCAGTAGCCCAACGGTACGATCAGGCCGCTTTGCTCGGCCAGGGGCACGAATTCGCTGGGCGGCAACAGGCCACGTTCGCCGTGACGCCAGCGCACCAGGGCTTCCAGGCCGACGATATGCCCGTCGTCCAGGTCCAGGCGCGGCTGGTAGTGCAACTCCAGTTCGTCACGGCGCAAGGCCCGGCGCAGTTCACTTTCCAGGTCCGCCAGGCTGCGCGCGTTGCGGTTGATGCGTTCGTTGAAGATATGAAAGGTGCAGCCTTGGGTGCTTTTGGCTTGCTGCATGGCGATATGCGCGTGCCACATCAGCGGGTCGGCGCCGGCGCTGGCACGGGCGTGCGCCACGCCCAGGCTGCAACCGATCAGCAGGCTTTCGCCATCGACCCAATAGGGTTCGGCCATGACTTCGGTGATGCGCTCGGCCATCCACTCGGCGCGCTGGGGCGCACGGCGGGTGTCGATCAGCAAGGCGAATTCATCGCTGCCCAGGCGCGCCAGTTGGTCGCCGGCCTCCAACTGGCTCTTGAGCCGCGAGACCACTTGCAGGATCAACCGGTCGCCGGCCTGGTGGCCGAGGGCGTCGTTGGCATGGCGGAAGTTGTCGAGGTCCAGGTGACCGAGGGCCAGGCCGCGGCCTTCGTTCTCGGCCAGCCGCGCCGCCAGCAGGGTCTGGAAACCCTGGCGGTTGGCGATACCGGTGAGCGGGTCCTGTTCGGCCAGGCGTTGCAGGGTGGTTTCCAGCACGCCGCGTTCGCGAACGTGGCGCAGGCAGCGGCGCAGGGTGTCGGCGTCCAAGGCGGTCTGCACCAGCCAGTCGCTGACCCCCAGCGGTGAAACCAGCGGTTCCTGCTCCAGCAGCAATACGCACGGCAAGCTGCAACGGCCGGGGCCAGGTTGCAGGCCTGGCGTGGTCAATAGCACGGCACCGTGGTCGTCATCGAACAGACGACTTACGGAATCCCAATTTGGCGCGCTGATCAGCACAGCCCCATCGCCCATCGGCGCCAGGCACTCGCGCAACAACGCTGCCCACGCGGGCTCATCGGCCAGCAGCAGCAAACGCAAGGGTTCGACAGGCGTAGACAAGCTAGCTCCCTAGACTCTGCAAGAATTCGTTGGCGGCGGGCATTATGACGTGCGGCCTGATAATCACCAATGATAGGGGTTATCAAACACGCAGGTTGTAAACATTAGTCTCAATTGCCCTGACATCCTGCGGCAAAGTATCAAAACCGGCAAATTTAGATCGAGTGGTACGTCACACTGTCGTTCTGACAGAGCAGAATCCTGCCAGCCTGTTAAAATGCCCGCCCTTTTGAATAACGACTCCCTGAATTCTGTATGTCCCGACTCAATCCCCGGCAGCAAGAAGCCGTGAACTACGTCGGCGGCCCTCTATTGGTGCTCGCCGGTGCTGGCTCCGGCAAGACCAGCGTGATCACCCGCAAGATTGCGCACCTGATCCAGAACTGCGGCATCCGCGCCCAGTACATTGTCGCCATGACCTTTACCAACAAGGCGGCGCGGGAAATGAAAGAGCGCGTCGGCACCCTGCTCAAGGGTGGCGAAGGCCGTGGCCTCACCGTGTGTACCTTCCACAACCTGGGCCTGAACATCATCCGCAAGGAACACGCGCGGCTGGGCTACAAGCCAGGCTTCTCGATCTTTGACGAGACCGATGTGAAGTCGTTGATGACCGACATCATGCAGAAGGAATACGCAGGCGACGACGGCGTGGACGAGATCAAGAACATGATCGGCGCCTGGAAAAACGACCTGATTCTGCCGCCCCAGGCCCTGGAAAACGCGCGTAATCCCAAGGAACAGACCGCCGCCATCGTCTACACCCACTATCAGCGCACGCTCAAGGCGTTCAACGCGGTGGACTTCGACGACCTGATCCTGCTGCCCGTGAAGCTGTTCGAAGAGCACGCTGACATTCTGGAGAAGTGGCAGAACAAGGTGCGCTACCTGCTGGTGGACGAATACCAGGACACCAACGCCAGCCAGTACCTGCTGGTGAAAATGCTTATCGGTAAACGCAACCAGTTCACCGTGGTGGGCGACGACGACCAGTCGATCTACGCCTGGCGCGGTGCGCGCCCGGAAAACCTGATGTTGCTCAAGGACGACTACCCGTCCCTGAAAGTGGTGATGCTGGAGCAGAACTACCGCTCCACCAGCCGCATCCTGCGCTGCGCCAACGTGCTGATCTCGAACAACCCCCACGAGTTTGAAAAACAACTGTGGAGTGAGATGGGCCACGGCGACGAGATCCGTGTGATCCGCTGCCGTAACGAAGATGCCGAAGCCGAACGCGTGGCCGTCGAGTTGTTGACCTTGCACCTGCGTACCGACCGGCCCTACAGCGACTTTGCGATCCTGTATCGCGGGAATTACCAGGCCAAGCTGATCGAGCTGAAGCTGCAGCATCACCAGATTCCGTATCGCCTGTCGGGCGGCAACAGCTTTTTCGGACGCCAGGAAGTGAAAGACCTGATGGCCTACTTCCGGCTGATCGTGAACCCGGACGACGACAACGCCTTCCTGCGCGTGATCAACGTGCCGCGCCGCGAAATCGGTTCCACCACCCTGGAAAAGCTCGGCAACTACGCCACCGAACGCAAGATCTCGATGTACGCCGCCACCGATGAAATCGGCCTCGGCGAACACCTGGACACCCGCTTCACCGACCGCCTGTCGCGCTTCAAGCGCTTCATGGACAAGGTCCGCGAGCAGTGCGCCGGCGAAGACCCGATCAGCGCCCTGCGCAGCATGGTCATGGACATCGACTATGAAAACTGGCTGCGCACCAACAGTTCCAGTGACAAGGCCGCGGATTACCGCATGGGCAACGTCTGGTTCCTGATCGAAGCGCTGAAGAACACCCTGGAAAAAGACGAAGACGGCGAGATGACCGTCGAAGATGCCATCGGCAAGCTGGTGCTGCGCGACATGCTGGAGCGCCAGCAGGAAGAGGAAGACGGCGCCGAAGGTGTGCAGATGATGACCTTGCATGCCTCCAAGGGCCTGGAATTCCCCTACGTGTTCATCATGGGCATGGAAGAGGAAATCCTCCCACACCGCTCCAGTATCGAAGCTGACACCATCGAAGAAGAACGCCGACTGGCCTACGTGGGCATCACCCGCGCCCGCCAGACCCTGGCCTTCACCTTTGCCGCCAAGCGCAAGCAATACGGCGAGATCATCGATTGTGCCCCCAGCCGGTTCCTCGACGAACTGCCGCCGGACGACCTGGCCTGGGAAGGCAATGACGACACCCCGACCGAGGTGAAGGCCGTTCGCGGCAACACCGCCTTGGCGGACATACGCGCGATGTTAAAGCGCTAGAATCGACTACTTTTTAATCTACTTTCGGCGCGCATTGCGTCAACAGAGGAAGCTTTCGTGGAAGCACTGCACAAGAAAATTCGCGAAGAAGGCATCGTGCTTTCCGATCAGGTACTCAAGGTCGACGCCTTTCTGAACCACCAGATCGATCCGGCGCTGATGAAACTGATCGGCGACGAATTCGCTGCGCTGTTCAAGGACTCGGGCATCACCAAGATCGTCACCATCGAAGCTTCGGGCATTGCGCCGGCGATCATGACCGGCCTGAACCTGGGCGTACCGGTGATTTTCGCGCGCAAGCACCAGTCCCTGACCCTGACTGAAAACCTGCTGTCGGCGACCGTTTACTCGTTCACCAAGCAGGTGGAAAGCACCGTGGCGATCTCCCCGCGCCACCTCACCAGCAGCGACCGCGTGCTGGTAATCGATGACTTTTTGGCCAACGGCAAGGCGTCCCAGGCGCTGATTTCGATCATCAAGCAGGCCGGTGCCACCGTTGCCGGCTTGGGGATCGTGATCGAGAAGTCGTTCCAGGGTGGCCGTGCGGAGCTGGATGCGCAGGGTTATCGGGTTGAATCGCTGGCGCGGGTGAAGTCGCTGGCGGGTGGTGTGGTGACCTTCATCGAGTAAGCACTACTCCTGAGCGGGCACTGTTAAAAATGTGGGAGCTGGCTTGCCTGCGATCGCGGTGGTACAGCGACATTGATGTCGCCTGACACTCCGCTATCGCAGGCAAGCCAGCTCCCACATTTGGTTGTGTATTGCCTGTTAGTGTGCGGTGGCCTGTAAGCCCGCCAGCAGCAAACGCTGATATAGATCTTCTTTGAGCCCTTCCGGCTTATCCAACCCCATCCGCTTCAAGTGCCCGGGAAACACCTCCGGCTCCGGCGCATCCAACGCCGCCTTGCCCAACTCCAAAATCTCCGTCAGCTTGAATTTGCTCTTGAGCCAATTCAACGCGCGCAACAGATCCCGCTCTTCATCGCTGAAATCGCTGCCCAGCGGATACTCCGGAAACAACCGCGAATGCCGCGCCTGAATCGCCTGGAGGCGCTGCGGCGTGTTGTCGGCAAATCGCACATCCAACTGGAAATCCTTGGGCAACTTGCCGGCCTTTTGCGCTTGCTCGATCAAATCGCCCTGGAAACGTGAGTCGGTGATATTGAGCAACGCCTCGATCACCTTGGCATCGGTCTGACCGCGCAAATCGGCGATACCGTACTCGGTGATGACGATATCCCGCAGGTGCCGGGGAATGGTGCAGTGGCCGTAGTCCCAGACGATATTGGAACTGACCTCCCCCGCCGACTCGCGCCAGCTGCGCAGGATCAGGATCGACCGCGCACCTTCCAGCGCATGGCCCTGGGCGACGAAGTTGTACTGCCCGCCGACACCGCTGAGCACGCGGCCATCTTCCAGCTGGTCAGCCACACCGGCGCCGAGCAAGGTCACCATGATCGCGCTGTTGATAAACCGCGCATCCAGGCGTTGCAGGCGCTTGAGTTGTTCCTGGCCGTACAACTCGTTGATGTAGCTGATGCGGGTCATGTTGAATTCAAGGCGTTTGCTGTGGGTCATTTCCTGCAGGCGCTGGTAAAAACTGCGCGGGCCGAGAAAGAAACCGCCGTGGATCGAGACGCCATCAGATTGTGCCGCCTCATCGAGCAGGCCAGCATTGGCCTGCTCCTGGGTCGCCACATCCGGGTAAACCTTACGCCGCACAATCCCGGCATCCGCCAGCACCAGCAGGCCGTTGACGAACATTTCGCTACAGCCATAGAGGCCACGGGCGAAGGGATCGACGCCGCCTTCATGGCTGATCAGCGGCGCCCATTGGTACACATCGAGGTCGGTCAGCAGCAAGCGATAAGCTTCGTTGTCGGCCTGACGCGCCAACAGCGCAGCGGTCAGCGCATCGCCCATGGAGCCGATGCCGATCTGCAAGGTGCCGCCATCGCGCACCAGCGTGCTGGCATGCAGGCCGATAAAGTGATCCTGGACCCCCACCGGCATATTCGGCGTGGAGAACAGCGTGGTGCTGTCCTTTTCGTCGATCAGGTAATCAAACGCGTCCATGCCCAGCTCGGCATCGCCGGGCATGTAGGGCAAATCCGTATGGACCTGGCCGACGATCAGAATGGTTTCGCCGGCGTCGCGGCGCTTGGCGATCATCGGCAGCAGGTCGAGGGTGATGTCCGGGTTGCAGCTCAGGCTCAACCGGTCGGGATGTTCACTGCTGCTGGCCACCAGTTGCGCCACCAGGTTCAGGCCGGCAGCGTTGATATCGCGGGCGGCGTGGCTGTAGTTGCTGCTCACGTAATCCTGCTGGGCCGAGGCGCTATGGAGCAGGCTGCCGGGCTGCATGAAGAACTGCTGCACGTGGATGTTGTTGGGCAGGCTGTCTTTACGCAGGTCGGCGAGAAAATCCAGCTCGGGATAATCACCAAACACCCGCTCGATAAAGGGTTCGAGAAAACGCTTCTGCAAGCCGTCGCCCAGCGGTGGGCGGCCCAGGCTGAGTGCGGTGTAGATCGTCAGCGCCCGCTCCGGCAGCTTGGCGATGCGCCGGTACAGCGCATTGACGAACAGGTTGGGTTTGCCCAGCCCCAAGGGCATGCCCATGTGAATATGCGCCGGCAAGCGCGCCAGTACGTCGTCAACTGCCTGCTCGATTGAACACAACTGCACCATCCGACCCTCCTGAACATTCCGTGATTAGGGGTTGGACAGAGAGTGGCGGGTGTTTGCTGCAAAGAACAGCCCTGAAACAAAAATCGCGGGCACAAAAAAGCCGCTCGTAAGCGGCATTTTTGGCGAAGATCGGCGGATTAGAGCCCGGACATCTTCTTGATGGCACCTTTAAGGTCGTCATCCGAGCAATCAGCACAGGTGCCTTTTGGCGGCATGGCGTTGATACCGGTGATCGCCTTGGCCAGGATGCCGTCGAGGCCGCCCTGGTGATCGGCGCGCTCTTTCCAGGCAGCGGTATCGCCGATTTTCGGCGCGCCCAACAGGCCAGTGCTGTGGCAGGCGTTGCAGTGCTTGGCGATGATCTCGTCCGGGGTTTTTGCCCCGCCGCCGCCAGCGACAACAGCGACTTCCATCCCCTTGCATTCCTGGCCCTGGACGCACACCTGGCCGACAGGCTCCAGGCGCTTGGCAATGTCGTCATTGGTCGCAGCTTGAGCGCTGACAGCCCATAGGGCCAGTACGGTTGCTGGTGCAGCCAGCATTTTCATAATTAGGTTCACGCGTTCACCCTCAATGGTGGCTATTCACGCCTGCGGCCACGGTTTCGCAGGCGGCGAAAGTATAACGGTTAGCCCGCCTGGCCGAAACAACCCTATTAAATAAAGGGAGATTCGGCTTCACGGATACAGCTGTGGGTGTGTCTGCAACGCTGGCAGCACGCCTCTTTTCTTAAAAGTTCGCAGGTGTGGCTGCGCTGATTAGTCGCGCCGGCACGTCGAACGGATTGCGAAAACGATGGGGCTTGGTGCTTTCAAAGTAGTAGCTATCGCCCGCTTCGAGCACAAAAGTTTCAAGACCGACCACCAATTCCAGGCGACCCTCCACCAGAATCCCGGTTTCTTCGCCTTCATGGGTGAGCATTTCTTCGCCCGTGTCAGCGCCCGGCGGGTAGATTTCGTTGAGAAACGCAATCGCCCGGCTTGGGTGCGCCCGACCTACCAGTTTCATGGTCACGGCGCCGTCAGAGATGTCGATCAGCTCATTGGCTTTATAGACGATCTGCGTCGGTATTTCCTGGAGGATCTCCTCGGAAAAGAACTCGACCATGGACATGGGGATGCCGCCCAGCACCTTGCGCAAGGAGCTGATCGAGGGGCTGACGCTGTTTTTTTCGATCATCGAAATGGTGCTGTTGGTGACACCCGCGCGCTTGGCGAGCTCGCGCTGGGAAAGACCCTTCAGTTTACGGATGGATTGCAGTCGTTCGCCGACGTCCAATGCAGGAGCCTCCTAGGATTCAGGCTTTGTTGTAATTGAGCGTTATCATGGCGACAGCGTTCAGTATTTACAACACTTGGGCCTAAATCCCGGATAGCGACGTTCGTGCCTGGCGCTCAGTCGCCGGAATAGAGCCTTGGCACCCGGCGCAGGTTGCAGAAGATCTGGTAGGGAATGGTGTCAGCCGCGACGGCGATGTCGCTGGCGAGGATGTTTTTGCCCCACAGTTCCACCGTTGCACCGAGGCCGGCCTGGGGCACGTCCGTCAGGTCGACGCACAGCATGTCCATGGACACGCGACCCAGCAATTGGCTGCGCTGCCCGGCCACCAACACCGGCGTACCGGTCGGCGCATGGCGCGGGTAGCCGTCGGCATAACCCATGGCCACCACACCGATGCGCATCGGCTTGGGCGTGATGAACCGCGCGCCGTAACCCACCGGCTCGCCGGCCGGCAGTTCGCGTACGCAGATCACTTTCGATTCCAGGGTCATCACCGGCTGCAAACGTGCGGCCACGGCCTGGTCTTCGCCAAACGGCGTGGCGCCGTACAGCATGATGCCGGGGCGTACCCAGTCGCTGGTCACGTTCGGCCAGCCCATCACCGACGGCGAGTTGCGCAGGCTGACCTCAGCGGACAAGCCCTGACGCGCCGCTTCAAATACGGCCACTTGCTCATCGCTGCGCACGCAATCGAGCTCATCGGCGCGGGCGAAGTGGCTCATCAATACGATCTTGGCGACTTTGCCGCTGGCCAGCAGGCGTTGGTACGCCTCGTGGTAGTCCTTGGGATGCAGGCCGACGCGATGCATGCCCGAATCCAGCTTGAGCCAGATGGTCAACGGTTTGCTCAGCCGGGCCTGTTCGATCGCGTCCAACTGCCACAACGAATGCACCACACACCACAGATCATGCTCGTTGATCAGCGGCAGCTCACTGGCTTCGAAAAAACCCTCCAGCAGCAACACCGGCGCACGAATGCCGGCGGCGCGCAGCTCCAACGCTTCTTCGATACACGCTACGGCAAAGCCGTCGGCCTCGGCTTCCAGCGCCTGGGCCACGCGCACGGCGCCATGGCCGTAGGCATCGGCCTTGAGCACGGCAAGGGCCTTGGCCCCCGTGACTTCACGGGCCAATTGGTAGTTATGGCGCAGGGCTTGGAGATCGATCAGGGCACGGGCAGGACGCATGGCGGCAGGCTTCTAGGCAGCAGAGTGAAAAAACCGGTGCCGCCCAATATCGTCGGCACCGGGAGAGGATCTGGGTTTACGGCAGCGCGGCCACGATGGACAGCTCTACCAGAATTTCCGGTTCGCACAGCTTGGCTTCAACCGTGGCGCGGGCCGGGGCGACGCCTTTGGGCAACCACTTGTCCCACACCGCGTTCATGCCGGCGAAATCAGCATCGATGTCCTTCAAGTAGATCGTCACCGACAGCAACCGTGTCTTGTCGGTACCGGCCAGGTCCAGCAACCGCTCGATATTGGCCAGGGTTTCACGGGTCTGCTGTTCAATCCCGGCATTCATGTCGTCGCCGACTTGCCCGGCCAGGTACACGGTACCGCTGTGGACAACGATCTGGCTCATGCGCTCATTGGTGAGCTGGCGCTGGATTGACATGTTTTGCGGACTCCTGGTGGTTGCCGTAACGGGAAATATCGAGGCCTGCGGCGCTGATCTGTGGGGTTTTCTTCGCCATCAGGTCGGCCAGCAAGCGGCCCGAGCCGCAGGCCATGGTCCAACCGAGGGTTCCGTGACCGGTGTTCAGGAACAGGTTCTTGAACGGCGTGGCACCGACAATCGGCGTACCGTCGGGTGTGGTCGGGCGCAGGCCGGTCCAGAAGGTGGCCTCGCTCAAATCGCCGCCCTGAGGATAAAGGTCGTTGACGATCATCTCCAGGGTTTCGCGCCGGCGCGGGTTCAGCGACAGGTCAAAACCGGCGATTTCCGCCATGCCGCCAACGCGGATGCGGTTGTCGAAACGGGTGATCGCGACCTTGTAGGTCTCGTCGAGAATGGTCGACGTCGGCGCCATCGCCGGGTTGGTGATCGGCACAGTCAGCGAGTAACCCTTGAGCGGGTACACCGGCGCCTTGATCCCCAGCGGCTTGAGCAGTTTCGGCGAGTAGCTGCCGAGGGCCAGCACATAGCGGTCGGCGGTTTCCAGCTTACCGTCGATCCACACGCCGTTGATGCGCTCACCGGCGTAGTCGAGGCGCTGAATGTCCTGTTCGAAGCGGAATTCCACGCCCAGTTGCTTGCACATCTCGGCCAGGCGCGCGGTGAACATCTGGCAGTCGCCGGTCTGGTCATTCGGCAGGCGCAGGGCGCCGGCGAGGATATCGGTGACACTGGCCAGGGCTGGCTCTACACGGGCGATGCCGGCGCGGTCGAGCAGTTCGAACGGCACGCCAGACTCTTTCAGCACGGCGATGTCTTTGGCGGCGCCATCCAGCTGGGCCTGGGTGCGGAACAGCTGGGTAGTCCCCAGGCTGCGGCCTTCGTAGGCAATACCGGTTTCGGCGCGCAGTTCGTCGAGGCAGTCACGGCTGTACTCGGACAGGCGCACCATGCGCTCTTTGTTCACGGCATAGCGGCTGGCGGTGCAGTTGCGCAGCATCTGCGCCATCCACAGGTATTGATCGATATCGGCGGTGGCCTTGATCGCGAGCGGCGCGTGGCGCTGCAGCAACCACTTGATGGCCTTGAGCGGCACGCCTGGCGCGGCCCATGGCGAGGCGTAGCCTGGGGACACCTGGCCGGCGTTGGCGAAACTGGTTTCCATCGCAGCGGCGGGCTGACGGTCGACCACGACCACTTCAAAGCCGGCCCGCGCCAAATAGTAGGCACTGGTCACCCCAATGACGCCGCTACCCAAGACCAGAACGCGCATTTTTATATCCTCATCGCGGCTTGACCGCCGACGTGTGTTATTCGAGCAATGATGAGCGCAGTGTAAAAAACTATTGCCAGTGCATTTCACTATATAACCGCCTATATTTGGCGACAATTCTCGGCAAAAACCCTTTTCACAGAGGCGTATCCCCTATGCGTACCAACACCCAGACCAAGCGGGAGCTGGACAAGATCGACCGCAACATCCTGCGCATCCTGCAAACCGATGGGCGCATTTCGTTCACGGAGCTGGGGGAAAAGGTTGGGCTCTCGACCACGCCGTGCACCGAGCGCGTGCGCCGGCTGGAGCGTGAGGGGATCATCATGGGCTACAACGCGCGGCTCAATCCCCAGCATTTGAAGGGAAGTTTGCTGGTATTTGTCGAGATCAGCCTGGATTACAAGTCCGGCGACACCTTTGAGGAGTTCCGCCGCGCGGTGCTGAAACTGCCCCACGTGCTGGAGTGCCATTTGGTGTCAGGGGACTTCGACTACCTGGTGAAAGCGCGGATTTCCGAGATGGCCTCGTACCGCAAATTGCTCGGCGATATCCTGCTCAAGCTGCCCCATGTGCGGGAGTCCAAGAGCTATATCGTGATGGAAGAGGTGAAAGAGAGCCTGAACCTGCCGATCCCCGATTAACCAGATAAAACTCGGTCAACTGTGGGAGCTGGCTTGTGTGGGAGCGGGCTTGCTCGCGAAAGCGGTGTGCCAGTCACTGAATGTGTTTCTGACACACCGCATTCGCGAGCAAGCCCGCTCCCACATTTAATCCGAGTACACCAGTCAGACCAGCACCTGCCGCGTGCTCGCCATGTATTCATGGATCTGCTTTTCCACCCGCGGGTGAATCAACTCCACCGGCCGGCGCCCATTGGGGCACGGCAAGGTCTTGGTGGTGCCAAACAATCGGCAGATCAACGGCCGCTCGTCATACACCGTGCAGCCGTTGGGCCCCAGGTGCACACAGTTCAGCTCATCCATGGCCGCGTCCTGCTCGGCTGCGGTCTTGCGCGGCAGGCGCGACATTTCCTCGGGCGAGGTGGTCACTGGCCCACAGCAATCGTGGCAACCGGGGACGCACTCGAACGAAGGAATCTGCCGGCGCAGCGCACTGACTTTCTGACTGTTGCAACTCATCGAAACACGTACCGAACGGCGAATAGACGTGGATTCTGCCGCAAAACGCCCTGCGCAGACAGCTTCGTCCGACCGCTGTATCCTGCGTCAAATTTTCCAAACAGGGATGCTCCCCATGACCGCCAGCGCCCGGCACACCACGTCCTACTACGCCGCCAGCAGCGTGCCGCAACCCGATTACCCGGCGTTGACCGGCGAAGTCACGGCCGATGTGTGCGTGGTCGGCGGTGGGTTTTCCGGGTTGAACACCGCCCTGGAACTGGCCGAACGGGGTTTTCGCGTGGTGCTGCTGGAAGCACGCAAGATCGCCTGGGGCGCCAGCGGGCGCAACGGTGGGCAGTTGATCCGTGGCGTCGGCCACGGCCTGGACCAGTTCGCCAACGTGATCGGCGCCGACGGCGTGCGCCAAATGAAACTGATGGGCCTGGAAGCCGTGGAGATCGTGCGCGAGCGCGTCGAGCGCTTCCAGATCCCCTGCGATTTGACCTGGGGCTACTGCGACCTCGCCAACAAGCCCCGCGACCTGCACGGCCTGGCCGAAGACGCCGAAGAATTGCGCAGCCTGGGCTATCGCCACGAAGTACGCCTGCTGAGCGCTGGCGAGATGAGCAGCGTGATCGGCTCCGAGCGTTATGTGGGCGGCATGATCGATATGGGCTCCGGCCATCTGCACCCGCTGAACCTGGCGTTGGGTGAAGCCGCCGCCGCGCAGCAACTGGGCGTGCAGTTGTTTGAGCAATCCACCGTGACGCGCATCGACTACGGCCCCGAGGTCAACGTACACACTGCCCAGGGCAACGTACGCGCCAAGACCCTGGTGCTGGCCTGCAACGCCTACCTGAATGGCTTGAACCCGCAACTCAGTGGCAAAGTGCTGCCGGCCGGCAGCTACATCATCGCCACCGAACCGTTGAGCGAAGCCCAAGCCGCGCAACTGTTGCCTCAGAACATGGCCGTGTGCGACCAGCGGGTGACGGTGGACTACTTCCGCCTGTCCACCGACCGTCGCTTGCTGTTCGGCGGTGCCTGCCACTACTCGGGCCGAGATCCGCAGGACATCGGCGCTTATATGCGTCCGAAAATGCTCAAGGTGTTCCCGCAACTGGCCGAGGTGAAGATCGACTACCAGTGGGGCGGCATGATCGGCATCGGCGCCAACCGCCTGCCGCAGATCGGCCGGCTGCCTGACCAACCCAACGTGTATTACGCCCAGGCCTATGCCGGCCACGGCCTCAACGCCACGCACCTGGCGGGCAAACTGCTGGCCGAAGCCATCAGTGGCCAGCAACAGGGGCGCTTCGACCTGTTCGCCCAGGTGCCGCACATCACCTTCCCCGGCGGCAAGCATCTGCGCTCGCCGCTGCTGGCATTGGGCATGCTCTGGCACCGGTTCAAAGAGCTGGTGTGATCACCCGCGCCAGAACGGTTTGCCCCCTTCCTGGCGCGCCTGCTCTGCGCTGAGGCCAATGTCCTGCAACTGCTCGACCGTCAGCTCCAGCAAGGCCTTGCGGGTGTGGCGGCGATGCCAGAACAGGCTCCAGCGGCTGTTGGCCGGCGCCGCCAGCGTGCGCCCCTGCCCCGCTTCCAATTCCTGACTGTGTAACGCCAACCGCACATCGCTCATGCCGCTCATCGTGTTGCCCCTCATTTGCCTGTTGCCATGAGTGACTAGGATGGGCGCGCAGGCAAAACCATTACAGACTCAATCAATTTTTATTAAATCCATACAGACACTGCCTATGGGGTCCTGAATCCTGTATTTTCGCTCCATCTGTACCGGTCTCTTGGGAGCGACCACCATGACCCTCTACGTGAACCTCGCCGAACTGCTGGGCACCCGCATCGAACAAGGCTTCTATCGCCCCGGCGATCGCTTGCCTTCCGTACGGGCCTTGAGCATGGAACACGGGGTCAGCCTGAGCACCGTGCAACAGGCCTATCGTTTGCTGGAAGACAATGGCATGGCGATGCCCAAGCCCAAGTCCGGCTACTTTGTGCCGGTCGGCCGCGAGCTGCCGGCGCTACCGGAAATCGGGCGCCCGGCCCAACGCCCGGTGGATATTTCCCAGTGGGACCAGGTGCTGGAACTGATTCGCGCCGTCCCGCGCAAAGATGTCATACAGATGGGGCGCGGCATGCCGGATGTACTGTCGCCGACCCTCAAGCCCTTGCTGCGCAGCCTGGCCCGCGTGAGCCGTCGCCAGGATCTGCCGGGGCTGTATTACGACAACATCATGGGCTGTATGGAATTGCGCGAGCAGATCGCCCGACTGTCATTGGACTCCGGTTGCCAACTGACCGCCGACGATATCGTGATCACCACCGGTTGCCATGAGGCACTGTCCGCCAGCATCCACGCCATTTGTGAGCCCGGGGATATTGTCGCGGTGGATTCGCCGAGCTTTCACGGCGCCATGCAGACCCTCAAGGGATTGGGCATGAAAGCCCTGGAAATCCCCACCGACCCGATCACCGGCATCAGCCTCGAAGCCCTGGAACTGGCCTTGGAGCAGTGGCCGATCAAGGTCATCCAGCTCACCCCCAACTGCAACAACCCCCTGGGCTATATCATGCCGGAGGTACGCAAGCGGGCACTGCTGACCCTGGCCCAGCGCTTTGACGTGGCGATCATCGAAGACGATGTGTATGGCGAATTGGCCTACAGCTACCCGCGCCCGCGCACGATCAAATCCTTCGACGAAGATGGCCGCGTGCTGCTGTGCAGTTCGTTCTCGAAAACCCTCGCCCCGGGCCTGCGCATTGGTTGGGTAGCGCCAGGGCGTTACCTGGAACGGGTGCTGCACATGAAATACATCAGCACCGGCTCCACCGCGACCCAACCGCAGATCGCCATTGCCGAGTTTCTCAAAAGCGGTCATTTCGAACCGCATTTGCGGCGGATGCGCACCCAATACCAGCGCAATCGCGACTTGATGCTCGACTGGGTCAGTCGTTACTTCCCTGCGGGTACACGGGCCAGCCGTCCCCAGGGCAGCTTTATGCTGTGGATCGAGCTGCCAGACGGCTTTGACACGCTGAAACTCAACCGGGTCCTGATGGAACAAGGCGTACAGGTGGCCGTGGGCAGTATCTTCTCGGCTTCCGGCAAGTACCGGAACTGCCTGCGCATGAACTACGCTGCCAAGCCAACCCCGCAGATTGAAGAAGCGGTGCGCAAGGTCGGCGCCGCCGCGATCAAGCTGCTGGCCGACACGGTGGACTGACCTTTCGCGGGAAATGGCCGTCATATGCCTACAACCGCCCTGACCCGGAAGCGACTCCCTTGATGATTCGACGGCTACTCCCGCTTCTCCTGCTGGGCGCCCTGGGCGGCTGCGCCACGGTGACGACACCGCGCATCCCTAGCGACGCCCTGCCCGCCGCGCAATCGTCATTCGGCCGCTCGATCCAGGCCCAGGCCGCGCCTTATCAGGGCCGCTCCGGGTTTCGCCTGCTGCCCAACAGCAGCGAAGCCTTCATGGCCCGCGCGGAATTGATCCGCAATGCCCAGACCAGCCTCGATTTGCAGTATTACATCGTCCACGACGGCATCAGCACGCGCATGCTCGTGGATGAGCTGCTCAAGGCTGCCGACCGTGGCGTACGCATCCGCATCCTGCTGGACGACACCACCAGCGACGGCCTCGACCAGATCATCGCCACCCTCGCCGCCCACCCCAAGATCGAGATTCGCCTGTTCAACCCGCTGCACCTGGGGCGCAGCACCGGCGTGACGCGGGCGATGGGGCGCCTGTTCAACTTGTCGCTGCAACACCGGCGCATGCACAACAAGCTGTGGCTGGCCGACAACAGTGTCGCCATCGTCGGCGGGCGCAATTTGGGTGATGAGTATTTCGACGCCGAACCCAACCTGAACTTCACCGACATCGACATGCTCAGCGTGGGCCCGGTGGCCGAACAGCTCGGGCACAGCTTCGACCAGTACTGGAACAGCGCCCTGAGCAAGCCGATTGACGACTTCGTCTCCAACGCGCCATCCAAAGGCGACCTGACCGCCGTGCGCGAGCGCCTGCAAGCGTCGCTGGCCGAATCACGCCAGCAGAACCACGCGCTGTACAACCGCCTGCGCACCTACCAGACCCAGCCGCGCATGGACATCTGGCGGCGCGAGCTGATCTGGGCCTGGAACCAGGCGCTGTGGGATGCGCCGAGTAAAGTACTGGCCACCGCCGAGCCCGACCCTCGATTGCTGCTGACCACCCAACTGGCGCCGGAACTGGAAGGGGTCAGCCACGAGCTGATGATGATCTCGGCGTACTTTGTGCCGGGCGAGCCTGGGCTGGTGTACCTGACCGGTCGCGCGGACGCGGGGGTGTCAGTGAGCCTGCTGACCAACGCCCTGGAAGCCACCGACGTACCGGCCGTGCACGGCGGCTATGCGCCGTACCGCAAAGCGCTGCTGGAACATGGGGTAAAGCTCTATGAGCTGCGCCGCCAGCCGGGCGATGGCGGCGGCAGCGGGCCCCACCTGTTTCGGCGCGGCATATACCGGGGCTCGGATTCAAGCCTGCACAGCAAGGCGATGATCTTTGATCGGGAGAAATCGTTTATCGGCTCGTTCAACTTTGACCCGCGTTCGGTGCTGTGGAACACCGAGGTGGGTGTGCTGGTGGACAGTCCTGAATTGGCAGAGCACGTGCGCAACCTGGCCTTGCAGGGCATGGCGCCGGCGTTGAGTTATGAGGCGAAGTTGCAGGATGGGCAAGTGGTGTGGGTGACGGAGGATGATGGCCAACTGCACACATTGACCCGTGAGCCGGGCAGTTGGTGGCGGCGCTTCAATGCATGGTTCGCCACATCGGTCGGCCTGGAACGCATGCTCTAAAAACAGCGAGGATCCAATGTGGGAGCGGGCTTGCTCGCGAATGCGGAGTGTCAGTCACTGAATGTGCTTCTGAAACACCGCATTCGCGAGCAAGCCCGCTCCCACATTTTTCACCGCATTTCAAATCAGGCTGGCTGTGCTGCACCGAACGCCCCTTGGCGCAGCAGCAACAACACCAAGCCCAACGCGCCCGCCGCCATCAACCACGGCAACGCATGCCCGCTGATCCACTGGCTCCCCGCCCCCGCGACCAACGGCCCGATCAGGCAACCGATGCCCCACAACTGCGCCACATGGGCATTCGCGCGCACCAGTGCATCGTCGCGGTAGCGTTCGCCGATCAGGATCAGCGACAAGGTAAACAAACCGCCAGCACTGGCACCGAACACCACCCACACCGGCCAGATCAGCGGCGTGTGCAGCAGCAGCGGAATGGCCAGGCTCGACGCCAGCAACAGCACCGCACACGCGAGGAACAGCGAGCGTCGCGGCAGGTAGTCCGCCAGTGCGCCGATGGGTAATTGCAGCAACGCATCGCCGACCACCACGGTACTGACCATCGCCAGGGCAATTTCGGCGGTGAAGCCCTGTTGCAGGCAATACACCGGCAGCAGTGTCAGAATCATCGCCTCGAACGCGGCGAACAATGCCACCGCCCAGGCAATCGCTGGCAGGCTCCGACAGAAGCGCCACAGGTCGGCGAACGTCACGCTGAACGACTCGGCAGTCGGTGCGCCGGAGCGCCCCAACAACAGCACTGGCGCGACCACCAGCAGGCCAACGCCGACCCAGAAACCGTAATCGTGGTCGGTGCCGATCACGCCCAACAGCAATGGCCCGGACAACTGGCTCAGGGCATAGCTGCAGCCATACAACGCCACCAGCCGGCCACGCCACTGCTCCACCACCAATTGGTTGATCCAGCTTTCGCCGAGGATAAACACGATGGTCAGGATCACCCCGATCATCAGCCGCAGCACCAGCCACACCGGGTAGCTGGGCAAAATCGCCAGCAAGCCGATGGACACCGCGCCGGCCCACAGGCACAGGCGCATCAGGTTGGCAGTGCCCAGCCACGAGGCCATGCGGCTGGAAATCTTCGCGCCCAGCAGTACGCCGAAGGCCGGCATCGCGGCCATCACACCGATGGCGAAGCTGCCGTAGCCCCAGCCTTCCAAGCGCAGGGACACCAGCGGCATGCTGACACCCAACGCCAGGCCGACACTGAGTACCGACGCCAGGACGGCGAAATAAGTCGCCCAACGCATTTCCACGCTCCTGTGGATAATTCTAAAGAACACCTAAAACACTGTGGGAGCGGGCTTGCTCGCGAATGCGGTGGGTCAGCCAGCTCATCTGGTACTGATACACCGTATTCGCGAGCAAGCCCGCTCCCACATTTTTACCTGCGGTGAGCCCTGAAAGTTACAGCTTGATCCAGGTGGATTTCAGCTCGGTGTATTTGTCGAACGCATGCAGCGACTTGTCGCGGCCATTACCCGACTGTTTGAAGCCACCAAACGGTGCGGTCATGTCGCCGCCGTCGTATTGGTTGACCCACACGCTACCGGCGCGCAGGGCCTTGGCGGTCAGGTGCGCCTTGGAAATATCCGCTGTCCACACCGCTGCGGCCAGGCCGTAGATGGTGTCGTTGGCGATGGCGATGGCCTCTTCGGCACTGTCGAAGGTGATCACCGACAGGACTGGCCCGAAGATCTCTTCCTTGGCGATCTTCATCGCGTTGGTCACACCGTCGAAAATCGTCGGCTCGACGTAGGTGCCGCCCGTCTCTTCCAGGGTGCGCTTGCCGCCCGCAACCAGTTTGGCGCCGTCAGCGTGGCCGGCTTCGATGTAGGACAGCACGGTATTCATCTGCTGGGTGTCCACCAGCGCGCCGACATTGGTGGCCGGGTCCAGCGGATTTCCTGGCTTCCAACCCTTGAGGGCTTCGATCACCAGGGGCAGGAATTTGTCCTTGATGGAGCGCTCGACGAGCAGGCGCGAACCGGCGGTGCACACTTCGCCCTGGTTGAAGGCGATGGCGCCTGCGGCGGATTCGGCGGCGGCTTGCAGGTCCGGGGCGTCGGCGAACACGATGTTCGGGCTCTTGCCGCCCGCTTCCAGCCACACGCGCTTCATGTTCGATTCACCGGAGCGGATCAACAGTTGCTTGGCGATCTTGGTGGAGCCGGTGAATACCAGTGTGTCGACATCCATGTGCAGCGCCAACGCATTGCCCACGGTGTGGCCGTAGCCCGGCAGTACGTTGAATACGCCTTTTGGAATACCCGCTTCAACGGCCAGGGCAGCGATGCGGATGGCGGTCAGTGGGGATTTTTCGGACGGTTTGAGGATCACCGAGTTACCGGTGGACAGCGCCGGGCCGAGCTTCCAGCAGGCCATCATCAAGGGGAAGTTCCACGGCACGATGGCGGCGACAACGCCGACTGGCTCGCGGGTCACCAGGCCTAGCTGGTCGTGAGGGGTGGCCGCGACTTCATCGTAGATCTTGTCGATGGCCTCGCCGCTCCAGCTCAACGCGTTGGCGGCGCCGGGCACGTCGATGTTCAGGGAGTCGCTGATCGGTTTACCCATGTCCAGGGTTTCGAGCAGCGCCAGCTCTTCGGCATTGGCCTTGAGCAGCGCGGCGAAACGGATCATGGTGGCTTTGCGCTTGGCCGGCGCGAGGCGCGACCAGACACCGGAATTGAAGGTGGCGCGGGCATTTTCCACGGCGCGCTGGGC
Organism: Pseudomonas sp. B611; assembly: GCF_055407965.1. Taxonomy (NCBI): domain Bacteria; kingdom Pseudomonadati; phylum Pseudomonadota; class Gammaproteobacteria; order Pseudomonadales; family Pseudomonadaceae; genus Pseudomonas; species Pseudomonas sp. B611. The sequence goes on along the minus strand of NZ_JBUZST010000002.1, from coordinate 327,120 downwards.
GTCAGCGGCGTCACAGCTGGCAACAGTGGCCAGCAGGCGGCCATCGACCGGGCTGATGCATTCGAAGGTGTCGCCGGAAACGGCGTCGGTGTACTCGCCATTGAGGTAGGCGCGGCCTTCGATCTTCAGGTCCTTGGCGCGCTGTTCCCAGTCGGCACGGGTCAGGGTGGTCATGCGAGTGTCCTCCTCTTATTGAATACAAGGGCCAGGCGATGTCCCCCGGCAGCCTCAAAGAATTCTTGCCCGGCCAGCCTGCTGTTCGGCTCAAGGCAGCTGCCACCCTAAACCAGCGGCTGGGGATGTTTCAATATATTTGACATAACGCCGGTAAACGCCCTTGCGATGTTCATTTTAATAAACATAGACTTTGGGCTCCCCAACCGCAGGCCAGACGGGACACGCACATGAGCATCCAGGACATCGTCGACTTCAGCCAAGCCAAGACCCTCGCAGACCGTTACCGCCCCGCCGCCGAAAAAATCCTCAAGGGCGACCCTGAGCAAACGATCTACAACCATTACAACAGCCCATGCGGCCAGATGAGCGCAGGCGTCTGGGAAGGTGAAGTCGGGCAGTGGAAGGTCAACTACACCGAGCACGAATACTGCGAGATTGTGCAGGGCGTTTCGGTACTGCGCGATGGAGACGGCAACGCCAAGACCTTGCGCAGCGGCGATCGCTTCGTGATCCCGGCCGGTTTCAGCGGCACCTGGGAGGTACTGGAGCCGTGCCGCAAGATCTACGTGGTATTTGAACAGAAAGCCTGATCAAGACGGCGGGACGCGGAGCGTCCGAAGCGGCGCTCCCACGCAGAGCGTGGGAACGATCATTCCAGGCAAAAAAAAGCCCGCATCGTGAGATACGGGCTTTTTTTCACAAGGAAGAAAATCAATTACTTGATTTTGCCTTCTTTGTAGATCACGTGCTTGCGAACGCGCGGGTCGAACATTTTCTTTTCGAGCTTGTCCGGGGTAGTACGCTTGTTCTTGTCGGTAGTGTAGAAGTGACCAGTACCGGCGCTAGAGATCATTCGAATCAATTCACGCATGATAGAGCTCCTTAGATCTTGCCAGCGCGGCGGATTTCGGCCAGCACGACAGTGATGCCACGCTTGTCGATGATGCGCATGCCTTTAGCAGATACGCGCAGACGAACAAAACGTTTCTCTTCTTCAACCCAGAAGCGGTGATGCTGCAGGTTTGGCAGGAAACGACGACGGGTTTTGTTATTTGCGTGGGAAATGTTATTCCCAGTCACCGGACCCTTACCGGTAACTTGACATACTCTCGACATGCCTCAGCCCTCTAAAACCACATGCCCAACCCGGCATGGGTTGGCCGCTTAATCTCTCAGTCATTTGGCGCCAGGCGCCGCGTTTCTTTAGGGTCTTACCGGCTACACCTACAAGCGAAGGAACCGGGCCCCTAGAAAAGAGCGCTGCTTTATACCAGAAAGACCCTAGTGCAACAACAGCCCGTGTGTTTTTACCGGCGTAAATCTAGGCAAAACACACCTGAACCGTTGCCAGGAGGGGCCGCTGTCACAGCCGACCGCTCGTCGCACCGAATGATTTACAGCGCCCACGCGCACGGCAAAGTGCGCAGCGGAACGCGCTGAGGCGCCATGAAAACAGCATTTGAAGCAAAAGCACAGGCAAAAATGGACTAGTCATTTACCAATCAGACCTCTACGGTAGGACTTTTCCAGACTGCACTCGCAGATGGGCCTTCGATCTGCAAAGGAAACCGAACATGCGCCTCGCTGCCCTACCGCTATTGCTAGCCCCTCTCTTTATCGCCCCGCTGGCCTCTGCCGCCAGCAACCTGAGCGTCTGCACCGAGGCCAGCCCCGAAGGGTTCGATGTGGTGCAATACAACTCATTGACCACCACCAACGCCTCGGCCGACGTGCTGATGAACCGCCTGGTGGACTACGACGCAGCGAGCGGCAAGCTGGTGCCCAGCCTGGCGGACAGCTGGGAAGTGTCGCCAGATGGCCTGACCTACACCTTCAAGCTGCACCCGGACGTGAAGTTCCACCGCACCGAGTACTTCACCCCCAGCCGCACCCTGACCGCCGAAGACGTGCGTTTCAGCTTTGAACGCATGCTCGACCCGGCCAACCCATGGCACAAGATCGCCCAGAGCGGCTTCCCCCACGCACAGTCGCTGCAACTGCCGACGCTGGTGAAGAAGATCGACGCCCTCGACCCGCTGACCGTGCGCTTCACCCTGGATCACGCCGACTCCACGTTCCTCGCCGCCCTGAGCATGGGTTTTGCCTCGATCTACCCAGCCGAATACGCCGACAAGCTGCTCAAGGCCGGCACCCCGGAGAAGCTCAACAGCCAGCCAATCGGCACCGGGCCGTTCATCTTCAGCCGCTTCCAGAAAGACGCCGTGGTGCGCTACAAGGCCAACCCGGATTACTTCGCCGGCAAACCACCTGTGGATAACTTGATCTTCGCCATCACCCCGGACGCCAACGTGCGCCTGCAGAAACTGCACCGCGACGAATGCCAGATCGCCCTGTCACCCAAGCCCCTGGATGTGGGCGAGGCCGAAAAAGACCCGGCACTCAAGGTCGAGAAAACCCCGGCCTTCATGACGGCCTTCGTCGCCATCAACAGCCAGCACCCGCCGCTGGACAAGCCCGAAGTGCGTCAGGCGATCAACCTGGCCTTCGACAAGGCCAGCTACCTCAAGGCCGTATTTGAAGGCACCGCCGAAGCCGCCAACGGCCCATACCCGCCCAATACCTGGGGCTACGCCAAGGATCTGCCGGGTTATCCACAGGACCTCGCGAAAGCCAAGGTGCTGCTGGACCGTGCCGGCCTCAAGGACGGCTTCAAGACCACCATTTGGACCCGCCCCACCGGCAGCCTGCTGAACCCCAACCCCAACCTCGGCGCGCAATTGTTGCAAGCCGACCTGGCCAAGGTCGGCATTCAGGCCGAGATCCGCGTGATCGAATGGGGCGAGCTGATTCGCCGCGCCAAGGCTGGCGAACACGACCTGCTGTTCATGGGCTGGGCCGGCGACAACGGCGACCCGGATAACTTCCTGACGCCGCAGTTCTCCTGTGCGGCGGTGAAATCCGGCACCAACTTCGCCCGCTACTGCGACCCGGCCCTGGACAAGCTGATCAGCGCCGGCAAGACCACCAACGAACAAGGGGTGCGCAGCAAGCTGTACCAGCAGGCCCAGGCGCAGATCCAGCAGCAGGCGTTGTGGTTGCCGCTGGCGCACCCGACCGCGTTTGCCCTCGCGCGCAAAACGGTAGAGGGCTACCAGGTGAGCCCGTTCGGCCGCCAGGACTTCTCGAAGGTCAGCGTCAAGCCTTGAGCACTCGCCCCGCCCTCCTGGGGCGGGGTTACATCCAGCCGTATTCCGCCATCGACAATGGATCGCCATCCCCGACGATGATGTGATCCAGCACCCGCACATCCACCACTTCCAAGGCCTTTTGCAGCAACTTGGTCAATTTTCGATCAGCAGCACTGGGCTCAAGGCTGCCTGAAGGGTGGTTGTGACACAGGATCAACGCCGCGGCGTTGTAGGCCAGGGCCCGCTTGACCACCTGCCGAGGGTAGACCACGGCGGTATCGATAGTGCCTTGGGATAACGCCTCGAACCCCAGCACCCGATGTTTCGAATCGAGAAACAGGCAGCCGAAGACCTCATGGGGCTCATGCCGCAATAACGCCTTGAGGTAATCACGTACGGCGACCGGGCTTTCCAGCACCGATTCACTGCGCAAGCGCTCTGCCATATGCCGTCGAGCCATCTCCAGCACCGCCTGCAACTGCGCAAACTTCGCCGGCCCCAAGCCCAGATGCTGACTGAACAATGCCTGGCCGGCCTCCAACAGCGGGCGCAAGCCGCCAAACTGCGCCAACAGATGCCGCGCCAAGTCCACCGCACTTCTGCCGGAAACCCCGGTGCGCAGGAAGATCGCCAACAGCTCGGCGTCAGACAGGCTTGCCGCGCCCCATTCCAACAGTTTCTCCCGTGGCCGTTCCGCCACAGGCCAGTCCCGAATACTCATCCCACCTCCCTCTCCGCATGTGCGCCGCTGTTGCCTGGCGGGCGCTGTGTTATCGTAAGCCCTCTTTTTTGCATGTGATTTCCCCTGGGGAGGGGGCATCACAGGCGTCACTGAACTGGCATCACTGAACTGGAAAGGCAAACCAATGCAGCGTCTGTATCGGAAACGCATCGTTCTCGGCGTCGGCGGCGGCATTGCCGCCTACAAGAGCGCAGAACTGGTTCGCAGGCTCCTGGACCAGGGCGCCGAAGTGCGCGTGGTCATGACACGCGGCGGCAGTGAGTTCATCACCCCGCTGACCATGCAAGCGCTATCCGGCCACCCGGTTCACCTCGACCTGCTGGACCCTGCAGCCGAAGCCGCCATGGGCCATATCGAGCTGGCCAAATGGGCCGACCTGGTGCTGATCGCCCCGGCTACCGCTGACCTGATCGCCCGCCTGGCCCAAGGCATCGCCGATGACCTGCTGACCACCCTGGTACTGGCCACCGACGCTACCGTGGCCATCGCCCCAGCCATGAACCAGGCCATGTGGCGCGACCCGGCCACCCAGGCCAACACCCAACTCCTGCAAAGCCGCGGCCTCAAGGTGTTCGGCCCAGCGTCCGGCAGCCAGGCCTGTGGCGACGTCGGCATGGGCCGCATGCTTGAAGCCACCGACCTGGCGTTGTGTGCCGCGGAGTGCTTCCAGCACCTGGCCCTGACCGGCAAGCACGTGCTGATCACCGCCGGCCCAACCCAGGAAAACATCGACCCGGTGCGCTACATCACCAACCATAGCTCAGGAAAAATGGGCTTTGCCTTGGCAGAAGCGGCGGTCGAGGCAGGCGCACGTGTCACCCTGATCACCGGCCCGGTGCACCTGCCCACCCCTGATCGGGTCACGCGAATCGACGTGGTCAGCGCCCGGGACATGCTTGCGGCCTGCGAGGCAGCCATTCCCTGCGACCTGTTTATCGCCTCGGCAGCGGTTGCGGACTACCGTCCGGAAGTCGTCGCCCCGCAAAAGCTCAAGAAAGACCCTACGAGCGGCGACGGCCTGCTCCTGCAAATGGTGCGCAACCCGGACATCCTGGCCACCATCGCCACGCGTCCCGACCGCCCGTTCAGTGTCGGCTTCGCCGCCGAGACCGAGCACCTGCTGGACTACGCCGCACGCAAATTGAAAGACAAAAACCTCGATCTGATCGTCGCCAACGATGTCGCCAACCCGAGCATCGGCTTCAACAGCGAGGAAAACGCTTGCAGCGTGATCGACCGCGAACTGCACGCGACCCTTTTCTCCCAGACCAGCAAGGGCAAGATTGCCCGCCAACTGATCTCTTTTATCGCCCAACGGCTGAACCAGGTTTAATTTCCATGCACGCTTTGCAAACCAAGATCCTCGACCCCCGCATCGGTACCGATTTCCCGCTGCCAGCCTACGCCACCCCAGGCTCCGCCGGCCTGGACCTTCGCGCCATGCTCAAGGAAGACACCGTCCTCGAGCCGGACCAGACCATTCTTATTCCGACTGGCCTGTCGATCTACGTCGGCGACCCTGGCCTGGCGGCACTGATCCTGCCGCGCTCAGGCCTGGGCCACAAACACGGCATCGTGCTGGGCAACCTGGTCGGCCTGATCGACTCGGACTACCAGGGCGAGCTGATGGTGTCGTGCTGGAACCGTGGCAAGACCGCCTTCAACATCGTCGTTGGCGAGCGCATCGCCCAGCTGGTACTGGTGCCAGTGGTGCAGGCGCACTTCGAACTGGTCGAGGAATTTGCTGAAACACAACGCGGCGCAGGCGGCTTTGGCCATTCCGGCAGCCACTGACTAAGCTGAATCAGGCCGGGCACCCCAGCCCGGCCCGACGCCACCGCATGGCTTTTCAGGATGAAGAATGCGCGGTTCCAATCAGCGATATTTCCCCAGCAAAATCAATGCATTACGCAGAGAAAAGCACGGAGCCACTGCGCCGATGGCACTTTTGCACCACGAACTCTGCACCAAAAAAGCCGTCATACCCTTCAGTTTGAGCCTGCCGGTCAGCCGCTTTACGGCCAGCCTTGCCCCCTTCAGATGGAGTTTCCCCCCGCGATGAGTACCGCACGAGTAGCCCCGACATTCCCCGACAGCATCTTTCGCGCCTATGACATCCGTGGCGTAGTGCCCAAGACCCTGACCGCCGAAACCGCCTACTGGATCGGCCGCGCCATCGGCGCCCAGAGCCTGGCCCAGGATGAGCCGAACGTCTCGGTGGGCCGTGACGGCCGCCTGTCCGGCCCTGAGCTGGTCGAGCAATTGATCCAGGGCCTGGCCGACAGCGGCTGCCATGTCAGCGACGTCGGCCTGGTGCCAACGCCTGCGCTGTACTACGCCGCCAACGTACTGGCCGGCAAGTCCGGGGTGATGCTCACCGGCAGCCACAACCCATCGGACTACAACGGCTTCAAGATCGTCATCGCCGGCGATACCCTCGCCAACGAGCAGATCCAGGCCCTGCACACCCGCCTGAAGACCAATGACCTGACCAGCGGCAAGGGCAGCATCACCAAGGTCGACATCCTGCAGCGCTACTCGGATGAAATCACCCGCGACGTCAAACTCGCACGCCGCCTCAAAGTGGTGGTGGACTGTGGCAACGGCGCGGCCGGCGTGATCGCCCCGCAACTGCTCGAAGCCCTGAACTGCGAAGTGATCCCGCTGTTCTGCGACGTTGACGGCAACTTCCCCAACCACCACCCAGACCCGGGCAAGCCAGAGAACCTGGTGGACCTGATCGCCAAGGTCAAGGAAACCGGCGCCGACGTCGGCCTGGCCTTTGACGGCGACGGCGACCGTGTCGGCGTGGTGACCGAAACCGGCGAAATCGTCTTCCCCGATCGCCTGCTGATGCTGTTCGCCCGTGACGTCGTGGCACGTAACCCAAACGCCGAGATCATCTTCGACGTGAAGTGCACCCGCCGCCTCACCCCGCTGATCAAGGAATATGGCGGCCGCCCGCTAATGTGGAAGACCGGCCACTCGTTGATCAAAAAGAAAATGAAGGAAACCGGCGCCCTGCTGGCCGGCGAAATGAGCGGCCACGTGTTCTTCAAGGAGCGCTGGTTCGGCTTTGACGACGGTATTTACAGCGCCGCTCGTCTGCTGGAGATCCTCAGCAAAGAGAAATCGACTGCCGAAGAGCTGTTTCAGACCTTCCCGAATGATATTTCTACGCCAGAGATCAATATCCATGTGACCGAGGAGAGCAAATTCAGCATCATTGACGCACTGCACGATGCGCAATGGGGCGAAGGCGCCAACCTGACCACCATTGATGGTGTGCGAGTCGATTACGCCCAAGGCTGGGGCCTGGTTCGCGCGTCCAACACCACACCGGTGCTGGTCCTGCGTTTCGAGGCGGATACCGAGGCCGAGTTGCAGCGCATCAAGGACGTGTTCCACGCCCAGTTGAAACGTGTTGCCCCTGATCTCCAATTACCGTTCTGATTTTTTTGCACCGGAGCCCTGAATGACCCTCGAACGCGAAGCCGCTGCCAACACCGCCAAGGTCCTTTCCGAAGCGTTGCCTTACATTCGACGCTATGTCGGCAAGACGCTGGTGATCAAGTACGGCGGCAATGCCATGGAAAGCGAAGAGCTGAAAACCGGCTTTGCCCGCGACATCGTGTTGATGAAAGCCGTGGGGATCAACCCGGTAGTGGTCCACGGTGGCGGCCCGCAAATCGGCGACTTGCTCAAGCGTTTGTCGATCGAGAGTCACTTCATCGATGGCATGCGCGTGACCGACGCGCAGACCATGGACGTGGTGGAGATGGTCCTCGGCGGCCAGGTGAACAAGGACATCGTCAACCTGATCAACCGCCACGGTGGCAGCGCCATCGGCCTGACCGGCAAGGACGCGGAGCTGATCCGCGCGAAAAAACTGACGGTCACTCGTCAGACGCCGGAAATGACCCAGCCGGAAATCATCGACATCGGCCAGGTGGGCGAAGTGATCGGTATCAACACCGATCTGCTGAACCTGCTGGTCAAGGGTGACTTCATCCCGGTGATTGCGCCTATCGGCGTGGGCGCCAACGGCGAGTCCTACAACATCAACGCCGACCTGGTAGCAGGCAAGGTGGCGGAAGCGCTGAAGGCTGAAAAGCTGATGCTGCTGACCAACATCGCTGGCCTGATGGACAAGGAAGGCAAGGTATTGACCGGCTTGACCACGCAACAAGTGGACGAGCTGATCGCCGATGGCACCATCTACGGCGGCATGCTGCCGAAGATCCGCTGCGCACTGGAAGCGGTGCAAGGCGGTGTGGGCAGCTCGCTGATCCTCGATGGGCGGGTACCGAATGCAATCCTGCTGGAAATCTTCACCGATACCGGTGTGGGCACGCTGATCAGTAACCGCAAGCGTCCGTAAGCGCTGCAAACAAAAAGGCCCCGCTCAACTTGATTGAGCGGGGCCTTTTTTATGTGCACCGAACCTGCAGACCAGTGGAGATCCCCTTGTGGGAGCGGGCTTGCTCGCGAAAGCGGAGTGTCAGTCAGCGGATATGTTTCTGAAACACCGTATTCGCGAGCAAGCCCGCTCCCACACAAGCCCACCCCACAGGGCTTACTGGGTCAAACGCCAAACTGCTCGCGGTACGCCTTGACCGCCGGCAAATGCTGCTTGAGCTGCGGATCATCTTCCAGGAACTGCAACACCTGGTTCAACGACACGATGCTCACCACCGGAATGCCGAAATCGCGTTCCACTTCCTGAATCGCCGACAACTCACCGTTGCCGCGCTCCTGGCGATTCAGCGCAATCAGCACGCCAGCCGCCTTGGCGCCGTCCTGGGAAGCGATGATCTGCATCACCTCACGGATAGCGGTACCAGCAGTGATCACGTCGTCGATGATCAGCACATCGCCGGTGAGCGGCGCGCCCACCAGGCTGCCGCCTTCGCCATGGGCCTTGGCTTCCTTGCGGTTGAAGCACCACGGCAGATCCTGCCCATGATGTTCCGCCAACGCCACGGCAGTTGCGGCGGCCAGGGGGATGCCCTTGTAGGCCGGGCCGAACAGTACGTCGAAGGAAATACCGCTTTCAACGATGGCCGCCGCGTAGAAACGACCCAGCTGAGCCAGGGCCGAACCCGAGTTGAACAAGCCTGCATTGAAGAAGTACGGGCTGGTGCGCCCGGACTTGAGAGTGAACTCACCGAAGCGCAAAACGCCGCGATCGATGGCAAAACGAATGAAATCGCGTTGATACGCCTGCATGAAAAAAGCCTCAGATACCACGGATTTAGCTAATTAGTTAGACGGCGTGTATCATACACGCACGCGATTTTTGGGGCCATTTATGCGGATCATCAGTGTGAACGTTAATGGTATTCAGGCTGCAGTCGAGCGTGGTTTGCTCAGTTGGCTGCAAGCCCAGAATGCCGACGTCATCTGCCTGCAGGATACCCGCGCCTCCGCCTTTGAACTGGACGACCCAGCCTTCCAACTGGATGGCTACTTCCTTTATGCCTGCGATGCCGAAGTGCCCACCCAAGGTGGCGTGGCTTTGTATTCGCGGTTGCAACCCAAGGCGGTCATCAGCGGCCTCGGCTTCGAGACAGCCGACCGCTACGGGCGCTACCTGCAAGCCGATTTCGATAAGGTCAGCATCGCGACCTTGCTGCTTCCTTCGGGGCAGAACGGCGATGAAGACTTGAACCAGAAGTTCAAGCTAATGGACGACTTCGCCCGTTACCTGGATAAACAGCGACGCAAACGTCGCGAGTACATTTATTGTGGCTCGCTGTACGTGGCGCAACAGAAGCTGGATATCAAGAACTGGCGCGACAGCCAGCAATCCCCGGGTTTCCTGGCGCCGGAACGGGCCTGGATGGACGAGATTGTCGGCAACATGGGGTATGTCGATGCCCTGCGCGAAGTCAGCCGCGAAGGCGACCAGTACAGCTGGTGGCCAGACAACGAACAGGCTGAGATGCTCAACCTGGGCTGGCGTTTCGACTACCAGCTGCTGACCCCAGGTCTGCGCCGGTTCGTGCGCAGCGCACGCTTGCCACGCCAGCCGCGCTTCTCGCAGCACGCGCCGCTGATCGTGGACTACGACTGGACACTGACCATCTGAGGTCTTTTTCCAGGTACAAAAAAACCGACATCGCTGTCGGTTTTTTTGTGGGCGCTCATTATTTGATCAGTCGCCAGGTCAAGGGGTAGCGATAGGCAACCCCCTTGTTGGCCTTTATCGCACCGATGATCGTCAGCGCTATGCCAGCGATGGCCAACGCCGTCATCAGGAAGAACCCAATGACCGCGAAGGCCAGCACGATGCACACGATCCAGGCAATGGCCACGGTGATCTGGAAGTTCAGCGCCTCCTTGCCCTGATCATCAATGAACGGGTCCAATTCTTTCTTCATCTGCCACAGGATCAGCGGCCCGACGACGCTGCCGAAGGGGAACACAAACCCCAGAAACGCCGCGAGATGGCACAACATTGCCCCCTGGCGCACTTCGTAGGAAGGCGTAGGCACCGGCATTTGGCTGTCATTCATGGCGCTTCTCCTTGAGGCAGTTATCAGTCAGCCAGTGCGGCGTTCTGCAGTTCGAAGATTTCGGTCATGCCTTTCTGGGCCAGGGCCAGCATGGCGTTCAGCTCGGCCGGCTGGAATGGCGCGCCTTCGGCGGTGCCCTGCACTTCGATGAAACCACCGGTGCTGGTCATGACCACGTTGAGGTCGGTCTCGGCGGCCGAGTCTTCCAGGTAGTCCAGGTCCAGCACAGGCTCGCCCTGGTACATGCCCACCGATACGGCGGCGATCATTTGCTTGAGCGGGTCACCGCCCTTCAGGCCGCCACGCTTCTTGATCACTTTCAGCGCATCGACCAGGGCTACCATGGCGCCAGTGATGGATGCCGTGCGGGTGCCGCCATCCGCCTGGATCACGTCGCAATCGACGTACAGGGTCACGTCGCCCAGCTTGGACATGTCCAGGGCTGCGCGCAGGGAACGGCCGATCAGGCGCTGGATTTCCAGGGTGCGCCCGCCTTGCTTGCCGCGGCTGGCTTCACGCTGGTTACGCTCGCCGGTGGCGCGCGGCAGCATGCCGTACTCGGCGGTCAGCCAACCCTGGCCCTGGCCTTTAAGGAAACGCGGCACGCCGTTTTCGACGCTGACGGTGCAGATCACCTTGGTATCGCCAAACTCGACCAGTACAGATCCCTCGGCGTGTTTGGTGTAGTTGCGGGTGATGCGGATCGAGCGGAGCTGATCGGCAACGCGACCACTTGGACGTTTCATAGGGGATACCTGTACTGAGGACGAAAAACTGCCGAGCATTATAGAGCCGCAGGCGGATTCGGGGCACTTCTAAAAAATCAGTTACGAATGGTCGCGCTGTTGCCCATTGTTTGGGCGTGCTCGCCCCACTGCGCTACAATCCTGCGCCTTCTTAACCTGCAACGCGAGGTACCTCCATGGTGCACAGCATGACCGCCTTCGCCCGCGTCGAAAAAGCCGGCGCCCAAGGCACCCTGAGCTGGGAGCTGCGCTCGGTCAACAGCCGCTACCTGGAACCGCACCTGCGCCTGCCGGAATCGTTCCGCGACCTCGAAGGCGCCGTCCGTGAGGCACTGCGCCAAGGCATCTCCCGTGGCAAGCTGGAATGCACCCTGCGCTTTACCGAGGAAACCACCGGCAAAGCCTTGCAGATCGACCGCGACCGCGCTGCGCAACTGGTCGCCGCCGCCGAGACCATCGCCGGCCTGATCAAGCAACCCGCCGCACTGAACCCGCTGGAAGTGCTGGCCTGGCCCGGCGTGCTGGTGGCCGATGCCACCGACCCGCAAGCCCTCAACGCCGAAGCCCTCGCCCTGTTCACCCAGGGCTTGAAAGAGCTCAAGGCCGGCCGCGAGCGCGAAGGCGCCGAACTGGCCCGCCTGATCAACGAGCGCCTGACGTCGATCGAAGAAGACGTGGTGACCCTGCGCGAACTGGTGCCGCAGATGCTCGCGACCCAGCGCCAGAAGGTCCTCGACCGCTTCGCCGACATGAAGGCCGACCTCGACCCGACGCGCCTGGAGCAGGAGATGGTCTTGCTGGCGCAAAAGAGCGACGTCGCCGAAGAACTCGACCGTCTGAGCACCCACATCCTTGAAGTACGCCGCGTACTCAAGTCCGCCGGTGCCGCCGGTCGGCGCCTGGACTTCCTGATGCAGGAACTCAACCGCGAAGCCAATACACTGGGCTCCAAGGCGTTTGACCCGCGCAGCACCACGGCTGCGGTCAACCTCAAAGTGTTGATCGAGCAGATGCGCGAACAAGTACAGAATATTGAGTAAGGCAACTTCCATGACCCACAGCACCGGCACCCTTTACATCATTTCCGCCCCTTCGGGCGCGGGCAAGAGCAGTCTGGTCAAGGCCTTGACCGACGCTGACGAGCAGATCCGCATCTCGGTGTCCCACACCACCCGCGCCATGCGTCCGGGTGAGGTGAACGGCGTGCACTATCACTTCGTCGAGCGCACCGAGTTCGTCAAGATGATCGAACACGGCGACTTCCTGGAGCGCGCCGAAGTGTTCGGCAACCTCTATGGCACCTCGCAAAGCCACCTGCAGCAGACCCTGGACGAAGGCCACGACCTGATCCTGGAAATCGACTGGCAGGGCGCCGAGCAAGTGCGCAAGCTGATGCCCCAGGCGCGCTCGATCTTCATCCTGCCGCCGTCCCTCGAAGCCTTGCACCAGCGCCTGACCAACCGTGGCCAGGACAGCGACGAGATCATCGAAGGCCGCATGCGTGAAGCCGTCAGCGAAATGAGCCACTACGTCGACTACGACTACCTGATCATCAACGACGACTTTTCCCACGCGCTGGAGGATTTGAAGGCGATTTTCCGCACCAATCAGCTCCAGCAAAAGCGCCAACAGCAGCGTTTCGGCAAATTACTGGCTGAACTGCTCGGCTGATTGGCTCTTCCCAAAACCGCTGCAGGGGCTTTACATTGGCACTTGCAGCGGTTTTACCAAGGCCTGCGAAAAATCAGCGCTTCCCTAAACGCTGGTGATTTTTTAAACTGTTGAGTCCGCTCGCCCAACCGGGCAGCGCGCATCTTGCATCCGCTCCGAGGAATATCATGGCCCGCGTAACCGTTGAAGACTGCCTAGACCACGTGGCAAACCGCTTTGAACTGGTCATGCTCTCTACCAAGCGTGCCCGTCAACTGGCCACTGGCGGCAAAGAGCCCCTGGTTCAGTGGGAAAACGACAAGCCTACCGTTGTAGCCCTGCGTGAAATCGCTGAAGGCCTGATGAGCTACGAGTTCATCGCCAACGCTGAAATCGTTGAAGACGAACCGCTGTTTGCAGCGTTCGAGGACGAGTCCAACGAGGCCGTCTAAGCCTATGCCTGGTCGACGTAGCACGGCGCGGGGTCAACGCATGCGGCAGGAGTCATTCCTATGCCGAGCATAGACGCCCTCGCCGATCGCTTATCGACCTACCTCGGCCCAGACCAGGTCAACCTGGTCCGCCGAGCGTATTTCTACGCCGAACAAGCCCACGACGGCCAGCGCCGCCGCAGTGGCGAGGCGTATGTCACCCATCCCCTTGCGGTGGCAAATATTCTTGCCGACATGCACATGGACCATCAGAGCCTGATGGCCGCGATGCTGCATGACGTGATCGAAGACACCGGCATCGCCAAGGAAGCGCTCAGCGCGCAATTTGGCGAGACCGTGGCCGAACTGGTCGACGGGGTCAGCAAACTGACCCAGATGAACTTCGAGACCAAGGCCGAAGCCCAGGCGGAAAACTTCCAGAAGATGGCCATGGCCATGGCCCGCGATATCCGCGTGATCCTGGTCAAGCTGGCCGACCGGCTGCACAACATGCGCACGCTGGAAGTGCTGTCCGGCGAAAAACGCCGGCGCATCGCCAAGGAAACCCTGGAAATCTACGCGCCCATCGCCAACCGGCTGGGCATGCACGCCATTCGTATCGAATTCGAAGACCTCGGCTTCAAGGCCATGCACCCGATGCGCTCCGCGCGCATCTACCAGGCGGTCAAGCGCGCCCGGGGCAATCGCAAGGAAATCGTCAACAAGATCGAAGAGTCCCTGAGCCATTGCCTGGCGATCGACGAGATCGAGGGCGAAGTCAGTGGCCGGCAGAAACACATCTACGGCATCTACAAGAAGATGCGCGGCAAGCGCCGGGCCTTCAACGAGATCATGGACGTGTACGCGTTCCGGATCATCGTCGACAAGGTGGACACCTGCTACCGCGTGCTGGGCGCTGTACATAATTTGTACAAACCCCTGCCGGGCCGCTTCAAGGACTACATCGCGATTCCCAAGGCCAACGGCTACCAGTCGCTGCATACCACGCTGTTCGGTATGCATGGCGTACCGATCGAGATCCAGATCCGCACCCGCGAGATGGAAGAGATGGCCAACAACGGCATCGCGGCCCATTGGCTGTACAAGTCCAGCGGCGACGAGCAGCCAAAAGGCACCCACGCCCGCGCGCGCCAGTGGGTCAAAGGCGTGCTGGAAATGCAGCAACGGGCCGGCAACTCCCTGGAATTCATCGAAAGCGTGAAGATCGACCTGTTCCCGGACGAGGTCTACGTGTTCACGCCCAAAGGCCGGATCATGGAGCTGCCCAAAGGCTCCACGGCGGTCGACTTCGCCTACGCCGTGCACACCGACGTGGGCAACAGCTGCATTGCCTGTCGGATTAATCGCCGTCTCGCGCCGCTGTCCGAGCCGCTGCAAAGCGGCTCCACGGTGGAGATCGTCAGCGCACCGGGCGCGCGCCCGAACCCGGCGTGGCTGAACTTCGTGGTCACCGGCAAGGCGCGTACACATATCCGCCACGCCCTGAAACTGCAGCGCCGCTCCGAGTCCATTAGCCTGGGCGAACGCCTGCTGAACAAGGTGCTCAACGGTTTCGACAGCGCCCTCGACAAGATCCCGGCCGAACGCGTGCAAGCGATGCTCCACGAGTACCGCCAGGAAACCATCGAAGACCTGCTGGAAGATATCGGCCTGGGCAACCGCATGGCCTACGTGGTCGCCCGCCGCCTGCTTGGCGAAGGCGAGCAACTGCCAAGCCCCGAAGGCCCGCTGGCAATCCGCGGCACCGAGGGCCTGGTGCTCAGCTACGCCAAGTGCTGCACGCCGATCCCGGGCGACCCGATTGTCGGGCACCTGTCGGCGGGCAAAGGCATGGTGGTGCACCTGGACAACTGCCGCAACATCACCGAGATCCGCCACAACCCGGAAAAATGCATCCAGCTTTCATGGGCCAAGGATGTCACCGGCGAATTCAATGTCGAGCTGCGTGTCGAGCTGGAACACCAGCGCGGCCTGATCGCCCTGCTGGCCAGCAGCGTCAATGCGGCCGACGGCAATATCGAAAAAATCAGCATGGACGAGCGCGATGGACGCATCAGCGTGGTCCAGCTGGTGGTCAGCGTGCACGACCGCGTGCACCTGGCCCGCGTGATCAAGAAGCTGCGCGCCCTGACCGGTGTGATTCGTATCACCCGCATGCGTGCGTAGTCCTTCAAATAAGCCACTGTCTCTTACAAGGAGTCATAAATGACCAAGACTGTTATCACCAGCGACAAGGCCCCGGCCGCCATCGGCACCTACTCCCAGGCGATCAAGGCGGGCAACACCGTCTACATGTCCGGCCAGATCCCGCTGGACCCAAAGACCATGGAACTGGTTGAAGGCTTCGAAGCACAGACCGTGCAAGTCTTCGAAAACCTCAAGTCCGTTGCCGAAGCCGCTGGCGGTTCGTTCAAGGACATCGTCAAGCTGAACATCTTCCTCACCGACCTGAGCCACTTCGCCAAGGTCAACGAGATCATGGGCAAGTACTTCGAACAACCTTACCCAGCCCGCGCCGCCATCGGCGTAGCCGCTCTGCCAAAGGGCGCGCAGGTTGAGATGGACGCGATTCTGGTCATCGAGTAAAACACCCGGCGCAGCCCCCACCGGCTGCGCCGACTCTGTTTCAGAAGGATTTCGTAATGCGCAAAGCGCTTGTAGCCTCATCATTGCTCACCCTGCTGCTCGGCGGCTGCGCCAGCAACCCCGCCGACCTGGATGTGAGCGGCACCTGGATCAACCAGGTCGCCATCGATGCGGCAGCCAAGGGCGGCCCTTTGCGCGAAGCCCTGCAAAGCTTTGGCCCGAACCTCGAATGGCAGGTCAACACCAAGGCAGCGCAGGCGCGCTACTACAACGGTTTTGAAGTAGCGGAAGGCAAGTTGCTCGGCGAGCAATCGGGCGCCTGGAGTGTAGATTTCTACGGCAGCTCCGCCACCGAACTCAAGCGCAAAGGCAAACAACTGCTGCAAGCGGCCAACGACAATGAGCCTGAGCAGCTGTTCGCCCGCCCCGCAGAACCAGCCCCGGAAGGCGCGCCACTGGGCGCCAACTTCGAACGGGCGCTGTATGCGGCATACCTGGGTGGCGACTGGAAGATCACCGACGGCTTCGGCAACGGCGCCATCGTGCAGTTCCAGGCCAACGGCAAGGTCGTCGGCCTGCCCAACGCTGATCAGTACTCGCTGTGCCTGGCGGGTGATTGCGCCTCCATGAGCGGCGGCTATGACAGCATCTGGCTGCAACTGAACGGCCAGGGCAACCCGTGGATTTTTGTGCGCAAGGGCGGACAGCTGGAAATCTTCCAGGCGGTGAATACCGCACAGGCGGATGAAGTGCCTTCATTTACCCCGGGGCCTCGGCAGTGGCTGCTGGAAAGACAGTGATACAGAACAAGGGAGCCGAGAGGCTCCTTTTTCTTTAGTCTGCGCCCTGGTTAGCCCACCAGAGGATTGCCCCATGCGCGCATTACTTACCATCGGCCTTTTGCTGCTGGGTGGCTGTGTGCATACACCGCCAGAAACGGATATCGACGGGATATGGATCAACCAGCCGATCATTGACGCCACCTCGCTGGGCCAACCATTGAACATCCACGGCACACCCCTGGAATGGCACATCGACACTCGGATGGGCAAGGCACAAGTGCGTAACGGCTTTGAGATGGCTGAGGGCCAACTGCTGAGAAAAGCTGCTGACACGTGGACTGTGGACTACGGCGATGGTCATACCGACGAGCTGCGACTGGACGGCAAGCAGCTGACCCAAGAGGCCAGCCAGCACACATCGCAGCATGCGTTCAATCGCCCACCCGAAATGGTTAAAACAGGGGGCAACTGGGTCAACACCTTCGTGAACGCCCTCAATGCAGCCTATATGGCGGGAGAGTGGAGTATCGTCGAGGGCCCGGGGAAAGGCACGACGGCGATGTTCACCGCCGGGGGTCGTGTTTCAGGGCTTGGGAAAGCAGACAGGTACACACTGTGCCTGGACGGTGACTGCCGATCCCAGGGCTCTGGCAATGAGACCCTGGTCCTGAGCGGCGCTGGCGCTAGCGACACATGGATCTTCGTGCGCAAAGGTAAGCGGATGGGAATTTTCCAGGCGTTGAATACGGCACAGGCCGATGAAGTACCCCAGTTCACGCCCGGCCCGCGCCAATGGTTGCTGGAAAAACAATAGGCGGCCAAACACAGATCTAAATGTGGGAGCGGGCTTGCTCGCGAATGCGGAGTGCCAGTCACTGAAGATGTCGACTGATCCACCGCATTCGCAAGCAAGCCCGCTCCCACATTTTTGACCGCGTTTCAGCCCTTTAGGATGGCCGCATAACCTTCACGATAGCTCGGGTAAGTTGGTTTCCAGCCCAGAGCCTTCACCCGCGCATTACTGCACTGCTTACTCCCCGCACGCCTCACACTGGCGTCATCCGCCCATTCCGTCACGCCCAGATACTCACGCAACCAACCCACCACCTCCGCCAACGGCGCCGGTGCATCGTCAACGCCGATATAGACCTTGTCCAACTGGCCGCCCTGCTCCACATGCCGCAGCAAAAAGGCCAGCAAGCCCGCCGCGTCGTCGGCATGAATGCGGTTGCCATATAAAGGTGGGTCGATTGCCACGCGGTAGCCCCGGCGCACTTGGGTCAGTAGCCATTCACGGCCCGGGCCGTAGATGCCGGTCAAGCGCACGATGCTTGCCGGGATGCCGCTATCGAGCGCCACTTGCTCGGCTTCCAGCATCACTTGCCCGGAATAGCCCTGCGCCTGGGTGTCGGACGATTCATCAACCCACTCACCGTTCTGCTGCCCGTACACGCTGCTGCTGGAGACAAACAGCAGGTGTTTCGGCGCCTGCCCGTAGTCGTCCAACCACTCCAGCACATGCTTCAAGCCCTGCACGTAAGCCGCGCGATACCCGGCCTCGTCGTGGTCCGTCGCGGCAGCGCAATACACCAGGTAATCCACTCCGCCAATCGGCCAGGTATCCGGGCAGTCCTTGTTGAACAGGTCACCGGCAATGCCGATCACCCCGTCGGGCAGGCGCGAAACATCGCGACGCAGGCCATGGACCTCCCATTCCGAGGCCAGCAATTGGCTAGCCAGCCGACTACCCACATCGCCGCAACCGGCAATCACAACAGAAGGCGCAGACATCACAAAACTCCGTTCTCAAAGGTCTAGATTAGCCTTCACAGCTGACCAGCGGCCAGAAAAAGGACAAATAAAGTTACTGTATTACTTCTGTTAACAAGAATTACTTGCAATAATAAGCCCCCATTTGTCCTCGGCCCCTGGGTCTTGATGGACGATCACCCATTTTTTCTTCTCAGGTCCGGCCAGCATGACACGTAATACAACCCCCGCTTCGCCAACCACGTCCCGCGCCTGGCGCGCGATTGCCGCGCTGTTGTTCAGCGTCCTGCTGGCTCCGACCGCAGCCTTCGCCGACGCCACCGCCCCGGCAACCCCTGCCGCTGCCGCTGCCGAACACAACACTGCAGCACCTGCCGCTGCTCCGGCAGCCGCTCCAGCAGCTGCACCGGCCGCCACCGATCCGGCCCTGGCTGCAGACCCGGCAGCCGCTGACGAAACCGGCGTCGTCCTGGAAGAAGACAACACCCTGGGCATGGCCCATGACCTGTCGCCTTGGGGCATGTACCAGAATGCTGACGTCGTCGTGAAGGCCGTGATGATCGGCCTGGCCATCGCCTCGATCATTACCTGGACCATCTGGATCGCCAAGGGCTTCGAGCTGCTGGGCGCCAAGCGTCGCCTGCGCACTGAAATCGTCCACCTGAAAAAAGCCACCACCCTCAAGGAAGCCAGCGAAAGCGCGACCAAGAAGGGCACCCTGGCCAACACCCTGGTGCACGACGCCCTGGAAGAAATGCGCCTGTCGGCCAACACCCGTGAAAAAGAAGGCATCAAGGAACGTGTGGCTTTCCGTCTTGAGCGCCTGGTGGCTGCCTGCGGTCGCAACATGAGCAGCGGCACCGGCGTGCTGGCAACCATCGGTTCCACCGCACCGTTCGTCGGTCTGTTCGGCACCGTATGGGGCATCATGAACAGCTTCATCGGCATCGCCAAAACTCAGACCACCAACCTCGCCGTCGTTGCCCCAGGCATCGCCGAAGCCCTGCTGGCTACTGCCCTGGGCCTGGTTGCTGCGATCCCTGCGGTAGTGATCTACAACGTCTTCGCCCGCTCGATTGCCGGCTACAAGGCCCAGGTATCGGACGCGTCGGCGGAAGTCCTGCTGCTGGTCAGCCGCGACCTCGATCACCTGCCTACCGAGCGCAGCTCGCAACCGCACATGGTGAAAGTGGGGTAATCGGCCATGGGCCTGCATTTGAATCAAGGCGACGACGAACTCGTCGAGAACCACGAAATCAACGTCACGCCGTTTATCGACGTGATGCTGGTGCTGCTGATCATCTTCATGGTGGCCGCACCGCTGGCAACCGTGGATATCAAGGTCGACCTGCCCGCCTCCAGCGCCAAGCCGGCGCCGCGGCCAGAGAAACCGGTGTTCCTCAGCGTCAAGGCGGACCAGCGTCTGTTCCTGGGCGAAGAAGAAGTCAAATCCGAAACCCTCGGCCAGGTGCTCGACGCCAAGACCCAAGGCAAGAAAGATACGACGATCTTCTTCCAGGCCGACAAGGGCGTGGACTACGGCGACTTGATGAGCGTGATGGATGCCCTGCGGGCAGCCGGCTACCTCAAGGTAGGCCTGGTCGGACTAGAGACGGCAGCCAAGAAATGATCACGACGCGCCACAAACTGACGCGTTATGGCACAAGCCTCGCTGTCGTGCTGGGCGTGCATGCCGTCGCGATTATCATCGCGCTTCAATGGTCCGCGCCGCACACGGTGCAGTTGCCGCCGGCTGCCATGGTCATCGACCTGGCACCGATGCCCGCGCCGCCACCTCCGGCCCCGCCGAAGGTGATCACGCCGCCGCAACCGCCGGCACCGGTAGAAGAACTGCCATTGCCGAAACTGGCCGAAGCACCCAAGCCGACGATCCAGGTGCCCAAGCCGGTCAAGCCCAAACCAAAACCGCAGCCACCCAAGCCGGTGGAGAAAAAGGTCGAGCCGCCCAAGGAAAAACCTTCCGAAGAGCCGCCGAGCGACGCGCCACCGACCAACGCGCCTGCGGAGAAATCGGCCCAGCCCGTACCTGGCCCGTCGCCCCAACAGGTGGCAGCCAAGGCATCCTGGGAAGGCTCCCTGCTGGCGCATTTGCAGAAGTACAAGAAGTACCCGCCCGGCGCCCAGGCCCGTGGCAAGGAAGGCCTGAACCGCCTGCGCTTCGTGGTCGATGGTGAAGGCAACGTGCTGTCCTACGAGTTGGTGGGCCGCTCCGGCAATGCCGACCTGGACCGTGCCACCCTGGACATGATCCGTCGTGCCCAGCCACTGCCCAAGCCGCCGGCCGACATGCTCAAGGGCGGCACCATCGAGATCGTTGCACCGTTCGTGTACAACATCGAGAAACGCCGCTAAACAGTTGTGCAAAACAATGTGGGAGAGGGTGCAAACCCCCTCCCACATTTTGTTTCGTCGCCACAAAAAGTCCCTTTCCCACAAAATCCCCGGCATTCCCCGCTCAATCCCCAACAAACTTCTGATAACGTGCGTCTATCGATTGCAGCCGTTATGCTTGACCCGCAACCTCATGGACGCTCGCTATGACTCTTACCGAATTACGCTACATCGTGACGCTCGCCCAAGAACAACACTTCGGCCACGCGGCCGAGCGTTGCCACGTCAGCCAGCCGACGCTGTCGGTAGGCGTGAAAAAGCTTGAAGACGAACTCGGTGTGCTGATTTTCGAGCGCAGCAAAAGCGCCGTGCGCCTCACCCCAGTGGGCGAAGGCATTGTTGCCCAGGCCCAGAAGGTGCTGGAGCAAGCGCAAAGCATTCGCGAGCTGGCCCAGGCCGGTAAGAACCAACTGACCGCACCGCTGAAAGTCGGCGCCATCTACACCGTCGGCCCCTACCTGTTCCCGCACCTGATCCCGCAACTGCACCGCGTCGCGCCGCAGATGCCGCTGTATATCGAAGAAAACTTCACCCACGTGCTGCGCGACAAACTGCGCAACGGCGAGCTGGACGCGGTCATCATCGCCCTGCCGTTCAACGAGGCGGATGTGCTGACCCTGCCGCTCTACGACGAGCCGTTCCAGGTGTTGATGCCGGCCGACCACCCGTGGACCAAAAAAGACACCATTGACGCCGCCCTGCTCAACGACAAGAGCCTGCTGCTGCTCGGCGAAGGCCACTGCTTCCGCGACCAGGTACTGGAAGCCTGCCCGACCCTGACCAAGGGCAACGACGGCGCCAAGCACACCACCGTAGAATCCAGCTCCCTGGAAACCATCCGCCATATGGTCGCCTCCGGCCTGGGCATTTCGATCCTGCCGTTGTCGGCAGTCGACAGCCATCACTACGCCCCCGGCGTGATCGAAGTGCGCCCGCTGACGCCACCGGTGCCGTTCCGCACCGTGGCCATCGCCTGGCGCGCCAGCTTCCCACGGCCCAAAGCCATTGACATCCTCGCCGACTCGATCCGCCTGTGCTCGGTGGCCAAGCCGCCCGTTGCGAGCTAAGCCCGCGTATGACTGAGCTGTCGCAGGTATCGGTGACGGCACTCAAGGGTGTCGGTGAAGCCATGGCCGAGAAGTTGGCCAAGGTCGGCCTGGAGAACCTCCAGGACGTGCTTTTCCACCTGCCCCTGCGCTATCAGGACCGCACCCGCGTGGTGCCCATCGGCCATTTGCGCCCTGGGCAGGATGCGGTGGTCGAAGGCACCGTCAGCGGCGCCGATGTCGTCATGGGCAAGCGCCGCAGCCTGGTGGTGCGCCTGCAAGACGGCACCGGCGGCCTGAGCCTGCGCTTCTACCATTTCAGCAATGCGCAGAAGGAAGGCCTCAAGCGCGGCACCCGCGTGCGCTGCTACGGCGAAGCGCGCCCCGGGGCTTCGGGTCTGGAGATCTACCACCCGGAATACCGCGCCATCACCGGCGACGAACCGCCTCCGGTAGACACCACCCTAACGCCGATCTACCCGCTCACCGAAGGCCTGACGCAACAGCGCCTGCGCCAACTGTGCACGCAGACCCTGACGATGCTCGGCCCAAAAAGCCTGCCCGACTGGCTGCCGCTGGAGCTTGCCCGCGACTACCAACTGGCACCGCTGGACGATGCAATCCGCTACCTGCATCACCCGCCAGCCGACGCCGATGTGGACGAACTGGCCCTCGGACACCACTGGGCCCAGCACCGCCTGGCCTTTGAAGAACTGCTCACGCACCAACTGTCCCAGCAACGCCTGCGCGAAAGCATGCGCTCCCTGCGCGCGCCCGCAATGCCCAAGGCCACAAAGCTGCCCGCGCAATACCTGGCCAACCTCGGCTTTGCGCCGACCGGTGCGCAGCAGCGCGTCGGCAATGAAATCGCCTACGACCTCAGCCAGAAAGAACCCATGCTGCGCCTGATCCAGGGCGATGTAGGCGCCGGCAAGACCGTAGTCGCCGCCCTCGCCGCCCTGCAAGCCCTGGAAGCCGGCTACCAGGTGGCGCTGATGGCACCCACCGAGATTCTCGCCGAGCAGCACTTCATCACCTTCAAGCGCTGGCTCGAACCCCTGGGCCTGGAAGTGGCGTGGCTGGCCGGCAAGCTCAAGGGCAAGAACCGCGCAGCCGCGCTGGAGCAGATCGCCGGCGGCGCACCAATGGTGGTGGGCACCCACGCGCTGTTCCAGGACGAAGTAAAGTTCAAGAACCTGGCCCTGGTAATCATCGACGAACAGCACCGCTTCGGCGTGCAACAGCGCCTGGCCCTGCGCCAGAAAGGCGTGGGCGGGCGCATGAACCCGCACCAGTTGATCATGACCGCCACACCGATCCCACGCACCTTGGCGATGAGCGCCTACGCCGATCTCGACACCTCGATCCTCGACGAACTGCCCCCCGGCCGGACCCCAGTCAACACCGTGCTGGTCACCGACACCCGCCGCGTCGAAGTGATCGAACGCGTGCGCGGCGCCTGTGCCGAAGGCCGCCAGGCGTACTGGGTGTGCACGCTGATCGAAGAGTCCGAAGAGCTGACCTGCCAGGCCGCCGAAACCACCTATGAAGACCTCACCAGCGCCCTTGGCGAACTCAAGGTCGGGCTGATCCACGGCCGCATGAAGCCCGCCGAAAAAGCCGCGGTGATGGCCGAATTCAAGGCCGGCAACCTGCAACTGCTGGTGGCCACCACGGTGATCGAGGTCGGTGTGGACGTGCCCAACGCCAGCCTGATGATCATCGAAAACCCCGAGCGCCTGGGCCTCGCCCAACTGCACCAATTGCGCGGCCGCGTTGGCCGGGGCAGCGCCGCCAGCCATTGCGTGCTGCTCTATCACCCGCCGCTGTCACAAATCGGCCGCCAGCGCCTGGGCATCATGCGCGAAACCAACGACGGTTTTGTCATCGCCGAAAAAGACCTCGAACTGCGCGGTCCCGGCGAAATGCTTGGCACGCGCCAGACCGGCCTGCTGCAATTCAAGGTCGCTGACCTGATGCGCGACGCCGACCTGTTGCCCGCCGTGCGCGATGCCGCGCAAGCCTTGCTGGAGCGCTGGCCGGAACACGTCAGCCCACTGCTGGACCGCTGGCTTAGACATGGGCAGCAATACGGCCAAGTGTGACGCCTGACTCACTTATACGACCAACAGATGTACCAAGCTGGTTATACTCCGTTGACTGTAAGAAATTGGATCAGGCCATGTCAGAAGTTGCCCTCGCCACAGCCCCACTGACCGCCCCGCCGGTCATTCAGGCTCTGCTCGCAAAGCTCGCCATCCCCTACACGGAAGTCACCGAACACCCAGGCTTGAACCCTGCACGAAAGGTTCAAGCGGTGTTGCTGGAAGATGCGGTGGGCGCTCTGATGGTGCTGTTCCCGCAGAACCAACTGCTCGACCTCAACCGCCTCGCCGAACTCACCGGGCGCCGTCTTACAGCCGTGTCGCCAGAGCGCGTCGAGCGCATGCTGGGCAAGCACGACCTGGCCCTGCTGCCCGGCTTGCCGGCACTGACCAGCTCGCCGTGCCTGTACGAAGGCAGCCTGCTCAACGAACCAAGCCTGCTGGTGCATTCGGGTGAAGCCGGGTTGCTGCTGGAGATCGCCAGCGAGCACTTCAAAAGCATGCTCACCAAGGCCAGCGCCGCCCAGTTCGGCGAGCCCCTGAGCAACATCCGCCCGAACCTCGACCGCCCCAACGATGACCGTGAGGAAATCACCCAGGCGATGCAGGCGTTCACCGCCCGCCGCATCCAGCAACGCCTGGAAGCGACCATCGAGATTCCGCCGCTTGCCGACACCGCACAGAAGATCATCAAGCTGCGCGTCGACCCCAATGCCACCATCGATGACATCACCGGCGTGGTGGAAACCGACCCCGCCCTCGCCGCCCAAGTGGTGAGCTGGGCCGCGTCGCCGTACTACGCTTCGCCGGGCAAGATTCGTTCAGTGGAAGACGCCATCGTCCGCGTGCTGGGCTTCGACCTGGTGATCAACCTCGCGCTGGGCCTGGCCCTGGGCAAGACCCTGAGCCTGCCCAAGGACCACCCGCACCAGTCCACGCCGTACTGGCACCAGTCGATCTACACCGCCGCCGTGATCGAAGGCCTGACCCGCGCCATGCCCCGCGCCCAGCGCCCGGAAGCCGGCCTGACCTACCTCGCCGGCCTGCTGCACAACTTTGGCTACCTGCTGCTGGCCCACGTGTTCCCGCCGCACTTCTCGCTGATCTGCCGCCACCTGGAGGTCAACCCGCACCTGTGCCACAGCTACGTGGAACAGCACCTGCTGGGGATCAGCCGCGAACAGATCGGCGCCTGGCTGATGCGCTACTGGGACATGCCGGACGAGTTGTCCACGGCCCTGCGCTTCCAGCACGACCCGACTTACGACGGCCAATACGCTGAGTATCCGAATCTGGTGTGTCTGGCCGTGCGCTTGCTGCGCAGCCGTGGCATCGGTTCCGGGCCGGACGAAGCCATTCCCGATGAACTGCTTGAGCGCCTGGGCTTGACCCGGGACAAGGCGGAGGAAGTGGTGGGCAAGGTGTTGGATGCCGAGGTGCTGTTGCGTGAATTGGCCTCGCAGTTCAGTCAGGCCTGAATGATCGTTCCCACGCTCCGCGTGGGAATGCCACCCTGGACGCTCCGCGTCCGCCCTTGAAGTCGTGACGCGGAGCGTCACAGGATGCGTTCCCACGCAGAGCGTGGGAACGATCAAGCCTACTTCTTTTTCTTCGGCTTCAAATACTTGGTCAACCCCTGGAACCAGATCACCAGCGCCGGGTTGCCCTTGATCTGGATCGACTTGTCCTGAATCCCCGTCATGAACGCCAGTTGCTTGTTCTTCGCCTGCATCGTGGCGAAGCCGTAGGCGGCATCCTTGAACGCAATCGCAAACGCCGGCGCCGGGTGAACACCCGAACGGCTGGTGATGCGCTGGTCTTTGACGATGAAGTGACGGGCAACCTTGCCGTCGAGGGTCTGCAACTGGAAGGCCAGGTCTTTATCGCCCAGCTGTTGCTGGAAGGCAGGGTTGGTGCGGCTGGCTTTGCCCATCATCAGGCCCAGCACCCACAGGAGAAGACGAAATTTCATGCACACGGCCTCGGGTAATTATTGAGTGGCCGCAGCAGTGTAACGATTTGCAAAAAGAACGCCACCGATCTGGCGCATTAGCGGAAGATCGGCTGGCGTTTGACGCTTATAGCAGCATGTTACTTAAACGTTAGGGCAAGGTACCGGCGCCCAGTCGGTCAGGTTCGGATCGCGGCAAGTGCCTTCGATCTGCGCTTTACCGGCGCTGGCGACCTTCTTGCTTTCAGCCTGGCTGACTTTCACGGTCTGGAAGCTTTTCTCGGTATCGACGGCTTCACGCGGCACTACTGGCAGTGGTGGCTTTTTCGGTGGCTTGACGACTTTGTTGCCTTTGTTGGCTTTACCCGCCGGTGCGACCACCGCTGCGGTGTCGGCCGTGGCGACGGTGACCACATCGGCACGTTGCACGCTGACCTGTTGCAGGTCTTTTTCGTACGCCTGGTTGTAGTTGTTCAGGTCCTCGGCGGCCTTGCCGTTGACCGCAACGATCAGGTCGTTGGATTCCTTCAGGCCCGCGACGATTTCTGCCAGGCGCTTGCGGCCTTCGGTGTCGTTGACGGTCTTGGCCTTGCGGTCGTTGACCAGCTTGGTGAACGCGCTCTGGTAGCACTGCTGCGACGCCTTGGCGTAGGCGGTGCTGCGGTCGATGTCGGACGCACTTTTGTTGACGTCAGTGGCGTAGGACGCAATGCGCTGGTTGTCATCGCTGATCTGCTTCTGACGCTCGGTGTAGTAACCCGCCGCGCCACCCGCCAGGGCGCCGCCCGCTGCGCCGATCGCCGCGTTGCGGCCGCGCTTGTCGGAGTCGCCGGTCAGGGCGCCCAGCAGTGCACCACCGGCTGCGCCGAGGGCGGCACCGGTGACGACCGACTTGGTCATGTCCGAATCGGTGCTGCGCAGGTGCTGCACCGGCTCGTAGCAGTTCGGGTAGTACTCGACCTTGGTGCTCGACGCGACCTTGGACGC
Source organism: Pseudomonas sp. B611 (assembly GCF_055407965.1). Classification (NCBI taxonomy): domain Bacteria; kingdom Pseudomonadati; phylum Pseudomonadota; class Gammaproteobacteria; order Pseudomonadales; family Pseudomonadaceae; genus Pseudomonas; species Pseudomonas sp. B611. Next base: position 300,047 of record NZ_JBUZST010000002.1, on the reverse strand, counting down.
CGGCGACGTGGCGCAACCGGTCAGCACGGTGCTGAAGCCGGCCGCGATCAACAACAAGTGACGCTTGGAAACCGCCTTACGGGAAAAAAGCATAGGTGTGTTCTCTTTTAGTTTGACTTGCCCAGCACGGCCCAACGCCGCCTGAGTCCCTTCCAAGCTCGCCATACAGCCAGCGCTCATCGCTGACCGCTCGCTGCGAGCAATTCCTTCAAAATCGTCGCCGGGTCGGCCCGCTGTTGCTTGCGGTAGTTGCCGACATGGCGGACGAACAGTGTCGCGCGCGTCACCAGGCTCTTGCCGAGCACCGGCTTGCGATCCAACTCTTCCTTGATTCGTTGAAACTGCGCCTGGATCACCGCATCGGTGTAGCGCGTGCCGGTGGCCAGGTTGTCGATGTAGATCGCTACCGCGCCGTCGAGGGCGCTGCGGCCGTTGGCAATGGCCATCGCAAACAGCTGCGCGCTGGCTTCGTCCTTGTTGTCCACGGCCTGCTGGCGACTCTTCTGCAAATTGGCCAGGCGGATGTTGTAGTTGCCGATGGTTTCGGCTACCAACGCCGCCGACTGGATCAGGTTGCCCGCCGCTTCTTCGCGTTGCTGGGCGATCAGCGAGACGTTGCGCTTGAGCTCTTCGTTGACCAGCCCCAGCTCGGCTTGCAGCTTGGGATCGGCGCTGGCGGCGATGATGCTGTCCAGGCGCTTGGTCGGGTCCTGGGCGTCGTCGATGGCGTCGGTCAGCGCGGCCAGGCGGCCTTCTTTCTGCCACTGCGCAAACAGTTCCTTGTAGCGCGAACGCGGCGCCGACAACGCGCCAATCGCCACGCGAAAACCGGTGGTCTCGTTGCTTTGCTCGGTGCCGTCGGCGCCAAACAATGGGTACTCGCGGCGCATGCCGGTAAACAGCGTGCCCTCGCCTTCAAGGTAGTTGCCGCCCTTGACCACAAAGCCGCCATAGGTGCCCTGGCGACGTCCGGCGTGCACCAGTTGGAAGGATTCCTGGACCATCTCGGCGGCGTTGCCGATCACGTCGAACATCCCGATGGGGTTGGGCAATTTCGTCCCAATGGGCATCAGCCGTGCAGCCTGGCCGGTGCCACCAGCGACCTGGTTGAACACCGCGTAATCGCCCAGCGGGCCGTCGCTGTCACTGCCTTCGGCGCGGCGCGGGAACAGGCGGCCTTCCAGGTCCTGACGGCTCACCGCCTGGCCGCCGCGCGCGGCGAATTCCCATTCGATTTCGGTGGGCAAACGCACAAAACCGACGCCACCATCCTCCGCCGACGAACCGCGCCCGCTCACCGGCAGCAAGTCGCGGTGGTATTTCAGCAGCCACGCGCTGTACACCGCCGAGAAGCGCTCAGCTTCAAAGCGTGACAACTTCACCTTGGGCAATCGCCCGGCCATGCCGCTGGGCGCATCACAGGCCGGCGCCGGTTCGCCGCTGGCCAAGGATTGCGCCTGGGCCATGACCTGAGCGTACTGGCGGGCGGTCACTTCGTACTTGCCGATGAAGTACAGCATCGGCTTGAGCGGCGTCTTGGCGTCGGTCTTCGGCATCAACGGCGTGATGACCTTGCTCCATGCCTTGGGCAGATCCTTGAGGGTGAACTGGCCGTTGATAAAGTCGCGGCGGTAGCCGGAAATAAACGACTGCTGATAACCCGCCTCGCCCTCGGCAAAGGGGTAGCCGAGGCTGATCTCGCGGTCGTCCAGGGTGCCTTGGGCCAGCACGTAGGCGTAGCGGAACACCATGTTGCCGTCACACGGCAACGGCAGGCTGACGTCGCCTTCCAAGGGTTTTGGATTGTCGAGTTTGTCACTCGCTTCATCCGCCCAGGCCATCGAGGCCAGGCTCAGCGCCACGGCGGCGCCCAGTAACTTATACATCTCTGATTCCTTCAGAAGCCTGGATCCGCGCCACTCGCCAACCACCACACAACGCCGCCACGGCGCTGACGCCCATGACTGCAACCAGGGCCAGGCCGTAATGACGCGCCAACAGGTGGCTGGCGTACTCGCCCGGCACCTGCACGAAAAGTTGATTCAAACCCGCCTCGGCCAGGCCATACAGCCCGGCACTGAGCACGGCGGCAAAACCTGCGCTGTACAGCGCTTGCAGCACCAAAAACAACAACAGCGCGCTGGTGGAAAACCCCAACAGGCGCAACACCGACAATTCCCGACGCTTACGCGCCACGGCGGCCAGCGCCCCGGCGAAGATCGCCGCAAACGCCCCCGCCAACGCCAAGCCGCAGATCACCCAGAACACGATCGACAGGTTGCGGCTCAACGACTGCACCTGGGCGATGGTGTGTGCCTGGGTCGAAACCAACAGGTTCTGTCCGGCGAAAAACACCCGCAATGTTTCAACATCGGTGAGGCTGCGGGCGTACAAGCGAAACGCCGGATAGATGCGCTGGTCACTCACCGCCTCACCCGTCCAACCCAACACCGGCACCGCTCGGCCGTCGCGATAATCTTCCGCCGCTTCCAACAGCCGCAGATCGGCAAACAAACCGTCACGGGTAAAGGCCTCCAGCGGCAATACCGCCAGTACCTGCACGCGCGTGCGCTGGCTCTCGACACGCCCCGCCACTTGCCGTGCAAACAGCGTTTCCAGCCAATCCCCGGGCCGCGCCGCGAGCTTTTCGGCGGCGGTGTGGCTGAGCACGATCTGGTCGAGACCCTGGGGCATCGGCAGACCGCTCAACAGCGGATCACCCGGCGCCGTCGGCAGCATCTCCAACGTCAACGCGCCCACCTGCGCCGTCGCCGCAATCTGCCGCGTACGCGGGACCGCGAAGGCCACGTCACTGCGCTCGCCCAACTGCTCGATAAATGCGCTGCTGAATCGACCACCGCCCAGCGGAATAATTTCACGGGTGGCGGGGTCGTTTTCCAAACGTTCGGTCAAACTGCTAACCAGTCCAAATTTCAGGCCGAACAACACCAGCAACGGTGCGATCACCGCCACCAGCGCCAGCACTGAACACGCCGACAGCCACGCGTCATTGCGGTAGTCCTGCCAGGCCAGGGACGCCACCAGACCGCTGCGCATCAGCACACCTCCCCGAGGGTGGCGGTGACGCCGCCGTCGGCATCGCGGCGGCAACTGATGCGCCGCACCTGCAAGCCACTGGCGCGGGCCAGCGGTTCGTCATGGGTGGCGATCACACAGGCAGCGCGGTGTTCGCGGGCCTGGGCCAACAGCGCGTGCATCACGCGTTCGGCATTCAACGGGTCAAGGGACGCGGTGGGTTCATCCGCCAACACCAATTGCGGCGCGTGGGCCAGGGCGCGCGCGCAACTCACGCGCTGGCGCTGGCCCACCGACAACGCGGCGGGCTTCTTCGCCAACTGATCGCTGATTTCCAGTTGCTCGGCCAGGCGCGCCACGCTGCCGTCATCCGGCAAACCCAGCAGTTGCCGGGACAGGGCGATATTCCCGCGCACATCCAAAAAGCCCAGCAGGCCGCCGGTTTGCAGCACATACCCAAGGTGCCGGCTGCGCAGCGCCGCCAGGCTCGATTGCTGATCCGCGCGCCACAGCCCGGCAATGTCCTGCTGATGGAATTCAAACCGCCCCACCTGATCCGGCGCCAACACCAGCGCGAGCACATCCAGCAAGGTGCTCTTGCCGCAGCCGCTCGGCCCGACAATCGCCACCTGCTCACCCGCACGCAGGTGCAGCGCCGGGATCACCAGGCTATAGCGCTGGCTACCGACGCCCCGGCTCTTGTGCACCGCGTTCAGGTCCAGCATCACGGCAACGTCGACAACGGCACGCGGTACAACGCGTCACCCGGCTCGGCATCGCCGAAACGCACCCAGTTGGCCAGGTCGTTGTGGAAGGTTTCGTAGAGGCGGATTTTCGAATCCAGCTCGTCGATAAAGTCTTCCTGCTCGGCCACGCTCAACGACAGCCACAAGTCCTGGGTCATGTTCAGCGACTTGCTGCGGTACGGCAGGCCTTCCAGATACTCGCCAAGCAGGCCGCCATCCGCCAGGTTGCCGCCCTTGCGCAAGGCTTGCGGGTCGCGGCTCATGTAGGCCGAGGCGCTGGCGATTTCCTGGAAGAAATCCTTCGGCGAGGACTGGGTTTTGCGCGCCGCGTCGACGATCAGTTTCAGCGACTGCTGCAAGTCGTTGAGCTGCAACTTGGTCAGCATCACGCACACCTGAAACGCTGGCAGCGCCGGGTTGGTGAGGTCGCGGTCGGCGGTCCAGGCGCTGACCAGCTGCGGTGCCTGGCTGGCGGTTTTGCGGCCGAGGAAATCCATGTGCATGGCATAACCGACGGCGGCGGATTTGTCCGCCAGGCTCGGCGCGCTGCCCAGCAATGGCGACGGCTGTGGCGTGTTGCTGCGCACCTGGTGCACGAGGTTGGCGAACACCGTGCCGATCTCATCCACACGCTCGCCCAACTTGCGCACATCGCCGCCGGGCACCGCCGTGTAGAGGTCGCCGATCTGCGGGTTGGCATCAGCGGTAAGGATGCGGTATTGGCTTTCGGCACCGGCGTGTGTGGCCTTGCCAGCGTCGGTGCGCAGGTGCAGGGCGTAGATCTTGATCTGCTTGCCCAACGCCGCCTGGCGCACTTCGGCTTCGTTCATCTGGGTGGCGGCGAACGGGTCGCTCTTGCGCAGCGCACCTGCGTCGGTGACCAGCAGGATGATGCGCCCGCCGTAGCCCGACCAATCCATGCCATCCACGGCCTGCATCACGCCGGCAAACGCGTCTTCGTTGAAGGAATGGCTGGAGACGGTGGACGCCTTGACCTGCCGCGCCATGTCGAGGAAGCGTTGCGGATCGCGGCCTTGATCCAGGGTGATCAGGGTCTTGGACACGTATTCCAGGCCCGGCGTCTTCTTGGTGCTGCTGCGGAAGCCGACCATGCCGAAGCTCACACTGTCCAACTCGCCACGCTCGGCGATGCGGGTTTGCAGTTCGTGCACCACGTCGCGGACCTGGTCGATATAGGGCTGCATCGACACGGTGGTATCAACCACCAACACCACGGCGGTGCGGAACGCATCGGCGTTGGCCACAGGCTTGGCGGCGCGGGTGCCCGGGTCGATGGACGCGACATTGAGCAACTGCACCGGCTGGCCGTTTTCGTCAAAGCTCTCTTTGGAATCGAAGATCGGCAGCAGGTAGAACTGGTTCTGCGGCACGGCGCTGGCGGTCGGTTCCAGGGCGAGGACCTGGCTGTTGTCGTCGCTGTTTTTCTGCGCCTTGGCCAAGGCACCTTTGGCGACGGCGGGATCGGCCAAGAGCTTTTCCACCTCGGCCGATTGGCGCAGGAACATCACCGGCGCCCGGCCCGAGCGCTCGGTGAACTTGAGCACCAGGCTCTGCTTCCAGTCGCTGACCTGGGCCGCCGGCAACCAACCGTCGCTGCGCCCATCGGTGGCGGCGCCGACGCGCACCCAAGGGCTGCCATCGACGTCCTTGCGCTGGTACACGTAGAGCACGGAGAACGCCGGCAAGGCTTTGCCCGGCGCACTGCCGGCGTCGCTGGAAAGCTTGGCGCCGGGCTTGCTCAGCACACGTTGGAACAGGGTTTTCTTGCCCGCCATCAGCAGCGGGCGCTGGCCGCCGTCCACGTCGGCAACGGGCGGCGGGGTCACGGTAGGTACGGCCGCAACGGGCGGCTTGGCATCCGGTGCATCACTGCCGCTCAACCACCAGTAACTGGCACCACCAATCGCCAACGCCACGGCCACGGCAACCGCCGCCAGCGCCAGCACCGGGCCACGGCGCTGTTCGCTGTGCTGGGTCGGCGGCACCACCGGTTGGCGCAGCGGCTGGGGTTTGTCGGTGGGGATCTCGATGGACTCCGGGGTGATCCCCGCCAGGTCAAAACTCATCGGGATCGGCAGCGGCCGCACCAAGGTGGCCTCCGGCGAATCCATCGGCAATTGATCCAGCGCCAGCAACAGCGCCGCCGCATCCGGGAAACGCTCGGCGGGGTCCTTGGCCAACAGTTTGCGCAGCACGTTCTGATAACGGCCGTGGTGCACCGGCAATTCCGGCAACGGCTCGGTCAGGTGCGCCAGTGCCGTCGACAGCGCGTCGGTGCCGCTGTAGGGCAGCTTGCCGACGAGGATTTCATACAGCACCACGCCCAGCGCATACAGGTCGGCGCGGCCATCGATCTCCTGGCCCCGCGCCTGTTCCGGGCTCATATAGCTCGGCGTGCCCACGGCAAAACCGGCCTGGGTGAACTGGGTGCGGTCGTCCAGGGACTTGGCGATGCCGAAGTCCGACAACACCGCCGTACCGTCCGCGCGGAACAGAATGTTCGCCGGCTTGACGTCACGGTGCACCAAGCCTTGCGCGTGGGCATAACCCAGCGCCGAGGCGATCTGGCGGATCAGCGTCACCCCCTGTTCCGGGGTCATGCCGGCGGCGATGCGCTCCTTGAGCGTGCCGTTGGGCAGGTATTCCATGGCCATGTAATACAGCTCACCGACGTTGCCGATGTCATGGATGGTCACCGTGTGCGGGTGCGACAGGCGCGCCAGGGTCTTGCCCTCGCGCAGGAACCGCTCGCAGAAGGTTGGGTCGGCCGCCAGCGCCGCCGCCATCACCTTCAACGCCACCTTGCGCTCCAACGAACGCTGGGTCGCCAGGTACACGCTGGCCATGGCGCCTTCGCCGATCTCGCCGTGGATGTCGTAGCCAGGGATCAGGATATTCATGGGCAGACCTTCACGACGATCGTGGTGATGTTGTCCGGCGCGCCCCGGTTAAGCCCCAGGTGCACCAGGCTGCGCACGATTTCGTCCGGGGCGTCATGGCTGAGCACCTCGCGGATTTCGTGGTCTTCGACGGTCTTGTTGAGGCCGTCGCTGCACAGCAGGTAGCTGTCACCGGGGGCGATCAGCAGGTCGACCACCGCCAGCTCCAGTTGGGCTTCGACGCCGATGGCGCGGGTGACGATATTGGCGCGCGGGTGCACGCGGGCATCGGCTTCGCTGAGCAGGCCGCTGTCTTGCAGGTCTTGCACGTAGCTGTGGTCGCGGGAGATGCGCTCCAGCACGCCGTCGCGCAGGCGGTACAGGCGGCTGTCGCCGGCCCACACGCACACGCCGCGCAAGCCGCGCGCGGCCAGCAGCACCACGGTGCTGCCCATCAGGGTCACGCCACGGTTGGCGGTTTCTTCACGCACGGCGGCGTTGATGCGGATCAGGTCGTTGCGCAGCGCCGCCGAGTATTCGTCGAGGGAACGGCCCAGCGGCACTGTGCGCAGGCTGTCGACAATCAGGCTACTGACGTAATCCCCCGCCGCGTGCCCGCCCATGCCGTCGGCGACCACCCACAGGCGGTTTTCCGGCAGGTCCAGACAGGCGTCTTCGTTGACCTGACGCACCATGCCCACATGGCTTTTGCTCGCGGATTTGTACGTTGCGCCCATCTACACCACACCTTCTTGTCCGAGCAAAAACTGCGCAAAATCGTCGGTGGCAGGCAAGCCCTGGCACCGCAATAAACCTGGAGCAATCCGTTCAGAACCGCGCCCCCACCACAGGCTCGCGCCTTCGCAGGCCTGTTCGGCGAGCGCGTTCATGCGCCCGTGGGGCAAGGTCGCGGCCACCCGTTGCAGGCCGGCGAAACGGCTGTCCACCGCACGCAGTTCGGTCAGCGGCACACCGAGCGCGTCGATGCCGGCGTTGAACCCTTCAAAGGTCGCACCGCTGTCGAGGGTGCTAAGCAGCAACTCTTCGGCCTGTTCAAACCAGGTGTCCGGCCCGCCGACGAGGGACGCCGGGTTGGTGTCGTGGTCGAGCAACGTGACCACCGCCAACGGGAAATAGCGCCCGACCCGATCAATGCTCGGCATCACCACGCCCGCCGCCGCATCCGGCCCGCACACGCCCGGCGCCAGCACAAAGCGCCACAGCGGGCTGACCAGGTACACGTTGAGCCAGTCGCCCCCCAGGCGCTGTTGGCTGGCGAGCAAACCCGCCGCCAGCCAGCTGTCCCACGGGCCGACAAAACTCTGGGGCAAGGTGCGGCTGACAAAGTCGCCACGGCTGGCCAACTTGCCGTAGAAACCCACCGTCGTCATAGCCGCTCCGGCAGGCTGAAGCCGCTGAGTACGCGGCTCTTGAACGGGTTGAACGCGCTGTTGGCACGCAACTCGTAGGCGATGCTCGCGCCATCCACACGCAGGCGCAGGTTGAAGCGGTCCGGCGAGTTGCCAGCGCTGAGGTCCGATTGCTCCAGCAGGCGGAACCACGCCCATGGGCCATCCAGGGTCACGCCGGAACGGCCACTGGCGGCAGGCGGCATGATCGACAGGCGCACCACGCCGATGCTGCCGGGGTTCGGCCATTGCATGGCGACCGGACGACTGGGGCCGTGGTCGTAGCTCAGTTGCTGGCCGTCGAGGTCGAGCAGGAACTGGGTGATGGTCGGGTCCATCGACACCGGTTTGAGCTCGAAACGCACGATGGGTTGGGTGCCGCCAGCGCGGAAGAACGCATCACGAATCGTCGCGGCACGCTGGAAGGTTTGCAGCACCCCCGGTGCAATCCCCAGCTTCTGCGCCGCACCCGGCTGCCAGCGCCAAGTCTGCGCGGACGTGTCCACGTAGGGCTGCAAGTACTTGCGGAAGTAGTTGTCCATCACCCCGCCGACGCCGAAGAACATGCCGAAATCATCCAGCGTCGCGTCCCGCGCACTGCCCGGCGACATCGGGTAACGACCCGCCAGCGACTGGCGATACACGTTGACCACTTCGCTCATCCACGCTGCATTCAACTGGTTGCGCACGCCGCCCATCATGCTGTTGGTGGTGGAATTGACCACCGACTTGACCATGCCCTGCACCAACGGTGGCTGGCGTTCGGCATTCAGGCTGACCCGCGTGGCCGCAGCCGCCGCCTGGTTCTTCGCCTCGCCGAGCAAGGCATCGCCGCTGGCGCCGACCATGGCGCTGACCTGCACATACAGCGCGTTCATGTCGGCCAGCAAGCCGTCGATGGCCGCCGGTTCGCCGTCGTTCTTGCTGACGATGCTGTTGAGTTCGGCAAAGTGCGCCGTCACCGGATCATCCGTTGCCGGCGCTGTATTCGCGCTTGGCTGCTCCTGGCCGAGCAGGTTGCCCAGGCGTTCCTTGAGCTTGTCCACACCGCCTTCCACCGGCACGCCCTTGGCCGCCAACTGGCGTTCTTCGGCTTGCAGATCGGTTTCCTTGGCCACCGCCACCAGCAGCTTTTTCAGCGGCGAGGTCGGACCGGAAATCACCCGCAGCACATCGGCCGCCTGGGCGACGCTGGTGATGGGCACGAAGTCGATGTCAGCGAGCAACGCATCCCACTGGCGCTGATAGTCCTGGAAATACAGGCGGCGCACATCCCCGGCGAGGCTGATCACGTTCTGCTGATCGGCCTGTTCATGGCCCAGCACCCACTGCTCTTCGGCGAGGGTGCCGGTCTGGTTCAGGCTGCTCAACAGGAACGCCTGGCGATAACCCTTGGCGGTGAAGAAGCCACTCAGCGGCTCGCCCAGCGGCTTGCCACTTTTACGGCTGAACACCAACGCCGCATCGCGACCGGCTGCTTCGTTGAGACGGAAGTCGGGGATGCCTTCGGGCAGCTTCTGGCGTTTGACCCGGTCGTACACGCGCTGGGCCACCGGCAGTTGTTGCAGTTGGCGGCGCAGGTCGTCGATCAAGCGCGGATCAAGCCGCGCAGTCGGCGGATGACGCTCGAACAGCGCCTGCAAGTGCCCGGCCAGAGCCTGGCGCTGGTCAGCGGGCAGGTCGCGGGGCAGGTTGCGGTCCCAGTCGAGGGCGATCCAGGCCTTGATGAATTCCGGGTCGTAATGCTCGCTGTCGGCGAGCATCAGGTAGGCCTTGAGGCCTTCGTAGAGGAAGTCGGAATTGCCGCCGCCGTGCAGTTGCTCCTCGATCCGCGTCACCAAACGCGGCGCGAACACGGCGATCAACAGCTTGCGGTAGACGCTGGCCGACTCGGCTTCAAGCATGTCGCCCTGATACAGGCCCAGGCCTTCGGACATATTCGGCGAGTCCCCGGCGAGGTTCCTCACCGCGTTGAGCAGCGGCAGCACAGCGAGCACTTCGCGTTGCGCCGGGCTCAGGTTCTGCACGGCCTGGCCCAGAGGGGCGACCTTCTGATCGACCTGGGCGATGTAGGCCTGGTTGGCGCGATAACTCACCCACCACAGGCCGCTGACTACCACGACCAACGCCACGGTGGCCGCGAGCACACCCCGGGCAATCCACTTGCGCCGCCGTTCGACCTTGGGGTTCACCCCCACCAGCCCGCGCTCGGCAAACGCCACGGCGGTGAACAGTTTTTCGATGAAGTAACTGCGCCCGGTGCCGCTCTGCCGCGCCAGGTGTTGGCGGTCGAGGTTCATGCTCTGCGCCATGGCACCGATCAGGCGATCAATCGGGCTGCCTTCCTGGGTGCCGCTGGTGAAGTACACGCCGCGCAGCAGCACGCGCTCTTCAAAGGCGTTGGGTTTGAACACGCCTTCGAGGAAGCTTTGCAGGCAATCCTTCAACGCGCCGAACTGCTGCGGGAAGCCGTAGATCAGGTCGCGCCGCGCCGGGTCGCGTTCCTGTTGCAGGCGTTCCACCAGGCGTTCGTTGAGGCGTTGTTCCAGCCCGGCGAATTCGCTTTGCAAGTGGGCCAGCGGGCTGTCGCTGTGTTTGCCGTCGTCCAGGGCAAAGGTCATGCCCCACACCTGGGCGCGTTCTTCCTTGCTCAGGTTGTCGAAGTACTCCATGAAGCCCGGCACCAGGTCGAGCTTGGTCAGCATCAGGTAGATGGGGAAACGCACGCCCAACTGGGTGTACAGCTCCTGGATGCGCAGGCGGATGGCAGCGGCGTGGGCGGCGCGCTCGGCGTCGCTGCCGAGCAGCAGGTCCGACAGGCTGATGGCGATAAAGGCGCCATCGATAGGCCGGCGCGAACGCTGCTTTTTCAGCAGGTCGAGAAAGCCCAGCCACGCGGCTTTATCCACCGTGGAGTTGCTGTCCTGGGTGGTGTAGCGGCCAGCGGTGTCGAGCAGTACGGCCTGGTCGGTAAACCACCAGTCGCAGTTGCGCGTACCGCCGACGCCGCGTACCGCGCCGGCGCCCAACTGCGCGGCCAGCGGGAAATGCAGGCCGGAATTGACCAGCGCCGTGGTCTTGCCCGAACCCGGTGGGCCGATGATCACGTACCACGGCAGCTCGTAGAGGTTGCGCCGTTCATCGCCACCGAGCTTGGCTTTTTTCAGCAGGGCCAGGGCCTCGTCCATGCGCTGGCGCAGGGTGCTGAGTTCTTCGGCAGTGGCCACGCTGTTGGGATCCGCCGGGGTTTCGGCGGCCAGGCTGCGCATCACTTCGGCGGCTTGTCGCTGCGCCTGGACGATGCGCCATACGCGGTAGGCAATCCACACGCCGAACACCAGGATGATCAGCGCCCAACGGCGCCCCTCGGGCACCAACACGTCGAGCAACGGCCCGACAAACCAGATGATCAGGCTCAGGGCGATCAGCCCCAGCAACGGGATCACCCAGCGAATCATGAAACTGAACAACGCCTTCACTCGACGCCCTCCGCCAATACGGTGATTTCAACCCGACGATTGCGGGCGCGGCCTTCGGCTGTGCTGTTGGTGGCCAGCGGCTCGGTGTCGCTGCGCCCTTCGGCGCTGAAGCGCTCGCCCTGGCCGGTCTTGGCCGCCAGGATATCCAGCACCGACTTGGCCCGCGCCTCGGACAGCGCCCAGTTGGACGGGAAGCGCAACGTGGCAATCGGGCGGTTGTCGCTGTGCCCGGTGACGCGCACCTGGCCCTTCACTTTGCGGATGGCATCGGCGATGCGCAGCATCAGCGGCTGGTAGTCATCGACAATGCTGGCGCTGGCGGAAGCAAAGAGTTCGTCACCGCGAATGGTCACCACGGAGCGGTCCACCGCATCTTCCACGGCCACGCGACCGGCCTTGATGTCGTCCACCAAAAAGCCCGCCAGGCGTGGCCGCTCGATGACTTTCGGCTGCGCCACGGGGCGGTCGATGGCCTGCACCGGGATCTCGCCCAGGGCATGGATATTCTTGAACACCGGCTCGGCATCCGCCGCCAGCTTGAGGCGCAAGCCAAACAGCAGCGCCAGCAGCAGCGCGACGCCGATGGCCACGGTGATCCACGGCGGCATGAATTGCGCCAGGCGATCCCGCGCCACCGTCACGCCGCGCCAATGCGGCGACAGCTCACGCTCGTGTTCGCCACGAGCACTGCGAATCGCCGCCGCCGTTCGCTCGCGCAAGGCTTCCAACTGGCTGCGCCCGTCGCTCATCACACGGTAACGGCCTTCGAAACCCAGGCACAGGCACAGGTACAGCAGCTCCAGCAGGTACAGGCGTTCCCGCGGGCTTTGCAGGCAGTGGTCGAGCAACTGGAAGACTTTTTCGCCGCCCCAGGCTTCGTTGTGCACGGTGATCAGCAGGCTCTGCTTGCCCCAGTCACTGGTGCTGCCCCACGGCGTGCTCAGCACCGCTTCATCGAGGGCAGTACACAGCGCGTAGCGCGCCAGCAGCACCTCGTTGCGGGCGATGCCGGCCGCTTCGGCGCGCTCTTCGAACTGGCGCAGGTACGCCAGCAATTGCGCACGCAGGCTGGCCGGCGCCGGGTGGGCGATGGTATTGCGCAGGCGGGTCAGCAGCGCCAGCAACGGGCCGGCGGCGCTTTCCAGGGGGTTGAGGCCCTGGCTTTTGCCGGTGAGCATCGGCGCGGCCGGCACCGACAAGGGCGCAGGCTCGGCACGCGCAGGCTCCGGCGCACGGCCACCGGGACGCGGCATGAACTGGGTGCGATCGTCATCATTGGGGTGCATCGCGGATTATCCTCGGATCGCCCAGAAGGCCAGGTTCAAGCCCGGGAACTGCCCGGCGATATGGAAGGCGAAACCGCCGGAATTGTTCAGTTGCTGCCAATGCTCGCTGCCGCGATCCAGCTCGTAGTAGGTGGAACCGGCGTGATACGGGATCTGCCGTGGCGCCACCGGCAACGGCAGCAGGCTGATGCCCGGCAGTTGCAGGTTGACCATGTCGCGGATGTGCTCCACCGAGCCGACTTTGCTTTGCTGGCCGAAGCGCGCGCGCAGGGTTTCGGCGGGCACGTCGGCGCGCACCACCAGGATGAAACTGGCGCTGTCGAGCAGGGTTTTGTCGGCCAGCATCGCCACGTGGATGCCGTAGGCCTTCTCCACAATCGGGATCGGCGTGGCCTTGCTGTCGATCAGCATCGACAGGGCTTCACGCAACGCGAGCATCACCGGGGCGAAGCTCAGGGCCAGGTCGTCGTGTTGGTACTGCGGGTATTCCTGCGGGCGCCGGCCAGAAGTGGAGAAGGTCGAAAATTCGCCGGCCAGGCTCACCAGTTCGCTGAAGAAACGCTCCGGGTGCAGCGGGCTCAACTGGTTGAAATGCTGGATCAGCGGCTGCGCGCGGTTGACCAGTTGCAGCAGCATGAAGTCGGCAATCTCCGACGCACCACCGGCGCCCGAAGCGACTACGCGGCCCGCCAATGCCTCGCCACGCTGGTGCAGCAGGCCCAGCAGTTCGCTGCGAAAGGCCGCCAGCGGTTTGCTCGCAGCCACGTCCAGCACCGGTGGGATGTAAGTGTCGTCGAGTACCAGTGCGCGGTCGGCGCGCTTTTCCTTGATGCGCACCAGACCGATGGCGGCGTAGTCGCTGATGCCGTCTTGCGCGCTCAGCAGGCGCAGGGCGCGAGAGCCCACGGCCACCGGCGCACGGTTTTCGAACGGCGCGTTGTCGTCACGCACTTCGCGCACCTGGCTCACATAACGCGCGGCTTCCAGGGCTTCGCCCTCATCCACGGTGTCGCGCGCGCCGGCACGCTTGAGCGGCAGGGCCAGGTAGACCAGGCCGTCGCGCAGGTTGTCGTCGATATTCAGCGGGCTCGGCGCCAGGTCATCTTGGGGGATGTTGAACGGCGTGCCATCGGGCAACAGGCCGCGTGCCGAGACGATGGCGAGCTTGCCCTGGGCCAGCAGGCCCTGGTCGATCAGCAACTCGGAGAAGCCCCAGCTACCAGCGGACAGCGGGCGGCTGCGGGCGTCGATCAGGTTTTCCAGGTAACGGTCATGCTGCTGGAAGTGCTGCGTTCCGATGAACATGCCTTCCGACCAGACCACGCGATTGTTCCAGGACATGGGGGCTCCGATTGCTTGTTATTGGGCTGGGCTGGATGGGGAGACCACGACGTCGGCGCGCACGGCACGCACATCGAGGCTGATCTGGTATTCGGTGTATTGGCGCGCGGGTACGTTGATCACCGTGCGCCATTGCGCGCGGTCCAGTTCGCGGTAGCCCACCAGCAAACCGATCTGGCGGGTGGACGGGTCGAGGTCGCGCTGAATGCTCAGTTGCTGACCGGGCTGCACCACCACTTCGTCCTGGTCGAGCAGGTCCAGACCGAGGGTAGATTGGGCGCGGTCGGCCAGGGCGAAGTAATCGGAGCGGGCGAAGGTGGCGGCGTTTTTCAGCTCGAAGATGCGCACCCGCACCGGTGCGGCCTGGCCATTGGCGCCGGGGTTGAGCCCGCTGATCGCGTGAAAGTGCAGCTCGATGGCAGCGGTGTCCGCTTCAACCTCCGGGGCCGCGGCGGGCGCGACGGCGTCTTTGGCACACGCCGTCAGCAGCAGCACGGTGGCGACTGCGAGTAAAAACCTGGGAATCATCCTGCGTCCTCAATGACGTACTTAGCTATCCGTTAAATCCATGTGGTGCGGTTTTTAGCGACGCTGTCGTGCGCTATGGTCTTCGTAGGCGCGGCTGAATTCGCGGCCGAACAGGTCCTGGAAATCGTCCTGGGCCTCGCGGGAAATATTGCTGTAGAGCTCGGTGAACTGCTGCCAGTACTGGGCCTGGCGCGAACCGTTGAACAGGCTCGACAAGCCGCCGGGCTTGCCCATGCGCTCTTCCAGTTGCGCCGGTTCAAAGCGCGTGAGCAGGTGCTTGATCGCCGCTTCCACCCCGGCCATCACCGCCAGTTGGTGGGCGCGCAGGTCGTTGAAACTGTCACGCACGGCGGCGTCCGGCGCCATAAACGCCTGGTTGCCGTGGCGAAGCAGCAGCAGTAACGCTTCGTCGGCGTTCGGGGCGAATTTCAACGGATTGTTTTCGGCGGGCTGGATCATCGTCTGCTGCATGCGAAACTCGCCCTTGAGGCTGGCGCGGGCACGCAATACATCGATCAAGCCTTCGACCATCAGGCGGTAGCTGCGGCCGATGTTTTCCATCTGGGCAGCGGCATCGGCGGTGTCCAGGCGCAACCGGTCGAGACCGGCGCCACGCAGGAAGGCTTGCAGCAGGTCGGCTTGTGGCGCGGTATCGGCCACCGGCGGCGGCTGGATAACCGGCGCAACGACGGGCGCGGGTGCGGGCGCGTCGGCCAACAGGTCCCAGTCATCCGGGATCACCGCACCCGACATCACGGGTTTTTCGTTGGCTACAGGGGTCGGCGGGCGGAAGTCGTGCTGCTCGCTGGGCACATGATCGGCCACGGTCGGCGGCGGTACGGCGCTGGGGCTGAGGAAGTCGAACAGGTCCGGCAGGGTGTCCATCGACGAGGCGCCCTGGAACTGCGGCGCGATCACCGGCTGGCTCGCCACGGCGCCCATCAGCGCTTCAAAACTGTTCGCGGCATCGGCGGCAAATGGCTGGCTGTCGCTGGCCTGCACGTTGAAGTCGATACGCGCCTGGATCTCGTAGTCACCGATGCGGATCAACTCGCCATGTTGCAGGGGCTCGCTGTTGCCCCGGCGCAGGCGAATGCCGGCGTTCACCAACTCCACACCGTTGGTGCTGTTATCGGTTAAATAATAACGGCCATCTTTGTACTGAATAACGCAATGTTGCGAGGAGACGAGACGCTCAGGGTCAGGCAATACCCAGTCATTATCCAAACTGCGGCCAATAGCCATCACGCCCTGATCCATGGACTTTTCGGCGCATTGCCCTGGGGTAATCTTGTGATAACTAGTGATAGTCAAACACAGCGACATCTTGCCTCCTTGCTGATACTTCGCGCGCGCTCTACTTCCTGGACGCTAGTTCCAGAAAGTCTCTCCATAAGGTCGTGCAACCCACCGTAAAACCTTGCAACACCCGCACAATTGCTGATCTTAACCGGGCTCCATGACAAAAATCCTGTCCCGGCGTGCCGTTAGACCCACCAGTCGCGCAGAGTTGTTAAGCACCGCACATCTGTCACAGAGGGCGAATAGCTTACCTTGACAAGGCGTAAGTACTACACCAAAAATGCACAACTTCTCAGATAACCATGATGGCACACTAGTGGCATCTTGCTTATATGACCGAGAAAACATGCAAAGTTCCTCGCGCAACTAATGCATGCGTTGCCCGCCATCTAACGGGCTGATAAGGAGATCAAATTCAGTGGATGTGCCGTTGCTGCTCGCCGCCGTTTCCGCGAATTCGCCGTGTGGCGAAGACATGGAATATGACGCGGACTTTCTTCAACTAGAGCGTGCCGCCAAGGGCCAACCCGAGCGCAGCATGGGCGACTCGATCCTGCCCGCTGAGCCACCACAATGGCGCGACATCCAGCAGCAAAGCCTCGACTTGCTGCAGCGCAGCAAAGACCTGCGCATCACCCATTTCCTGCTGCAAAGTGCCCTCGCCCTCCAGGGTGTAGCCGGGCTGGCGCAAGCCCTCTCGTTGATCAACGCACTGCTGCGCGACTACTGGGCCGAGTTGCATCCGCGCCTGGACGCCGACGACGATAACGACCCCACCGTCCGCATCAACGCCCTCACCGGCCTGACCTGCGACACGAACATCCGCCTGCTGCGCGAAAGCATCCTCACGCGCTCGCGCACCTTCGGCCCGGTGAGCCTGCGCGCGGCGCTGAACGCCAGCGGCCTGCAGTCGTTTGCCGATGAACAACTCGGCGCCCAGCAGCTCAACGCCGCGTTCCTCGACAGCGACCCCGAGCAGCTGCAAGCCACCCGCGATGCGTTGAGCGCCGCGCGTGCGGCCTGCGAAGCCATCGAGCAACAGGTCAACGAACAGGTCGGTTCCGCCCAGGGCGTGGACCTCAGCGCCTTGAAGCAACCGCTCAAGCAAGCGTTGCAAATACTCAACCAAGCGGTGCCCGGCACCGATAGCAGCAGCGTTCCCGAGGCCGTCAGTGAAGACAATGCCCCCTCGGTCGAATCCGCCGCCGCCCCCGCAGCACCGCGCCCAGCGGGCGATATCGCCAACCGCGATGACGTGCTGCGCAGCCTCGACAAGATCCTTGCGTACTACACCCGGCACGAGCCTTCGAGCCCGCTGCCGGTGCTGTTGAACCGGGCGAAGAATCTGGTGCACGCCGACTTTGCGGCAATCGTGCGCAATCTGATTCCCGACGGCATGTCCCAATTTGAAAACCTGCGCGGCCCGGACGGCGAGTAAACCGCCCGGCCGTGCAGTAACAACACCGTCGCTCAAGCGACCAGGAGCAGCAACGTGGCGAAGCAAAGTTCTCAGAAATTCATCGCGCGCAACCGCGCGCCTCGGGTGCAGATCGAGTACGACGTCGAGCTCTACGGCGCCGAAAAAAAGGTCCAGCTGCCCTTCGTGATGGGCGTGATGGCCGACCTCGCCGGCAAGCCCGCCGAGCCTCTGGCGCCGGTGGCCGACCGCAAGTTCCTTGAAGTGGACGTGGATAATTTCGACTCGCGCCTCAAGGCCATGCAGCCGCGCGTAGCGTTCCATGTGCCGAATGAGCTGACCGGCGAAGGCAACCTCAGCCTGGATATCACCTTCGAAAGCATGGACGACTTCAGCCCGGCCGCCGTGGCCCGCAAGGTCGATTCGCTGAACCAGCTGCTCGAAGCCCGCACCCAACTGGCCAACCTGCTGACCTACATGGACGGCAAGACCGGCGCTGAAGAAATCATCATGAAGGCGATCAAGGACCCGGCATTGCTGCAAGCACTTGCCAGCGCGCCCAAGCCTGCAGGGGAGCAGTAATCATGAGTGACAATACCGCCCGCGAAGGCGCGCCAATCCTGGGTGCCACCGAGGAAGCCAGCGAGTTCGCCAACCTGCTGCTGCAAGAGTTCAAGCCCAAGACCGAGCGTGCCCGCGAAGCCGTGGAAACCGCCGTGCGCACATTGGCCGAACAGGCTCTGGCGCAGACAGACCTGGTGTCCAACGACGCGATCAAGTCGATTGAATCGATCATCGCCGCCATCGACGCCAAGCTCACCGCCCAGGTCAACCAGATCATCCATCACCAGGATTTCCAGCAGTTGGAAAGCGCCTGGCGTGGCCTGCACTACCTGGTCAACAACACCGAGAGCGATGAGCAGCTGAAGATCCGCGTGCTCAACATCTCCAAGCCGGACCTGCACAAGACCCTGAAGAAATTCAAGGGCACCGCGTGGGACCAGAGCCCGATCTTCAAGAAGATGTACGAAGAAGAATACGGCCAGTTTGGCGGCGAACCTTACGGCTGCCTGGTGGGCGACTACTACTTCGACCAGTCGCCACCGGATGTGGAATTGCTGGGCGAGCTGTCGAAAGTCTGCGCCGCCATGCACGCCCCGTTCATCGCTGCGGCTTCGCCGACCGTGATGGGCATGGGCTCGTGGCAGGAACTGTCGAACCCGCGCGACCTGACCAAGATCTTCACCACCCCGGAATACGCCGGCTGGCGCTCCCTGCGTGAATCGGAAGACGCGCGCTACATCGGCCTGACCATGCCGCGCTTCCTCGCGCGCCTGCCGTATGGCGCCAAGACCGACCCGGTGGAAGCCTTCGCCTTCGAAGAAAACACCGACGGCGCCGACAGCTCCAAGTACACCTGGGCCAACGCTGCCTACGCGATGGCGGTGAACATCAACCGTTCGTTCAAGCACTACGGCTGGTGCTCGCGCATCCGTGGCGTGGAGTCCGGCGGTGAAGTGGAAAACCTGCCGGCCCACACGTTCCCTACCGATGACGGTGGCGTGGACATGAAGTGCCCGACCGAAATCGCCATCAGCGACCGCCGTGAAGCGGAGCTGGCGAAGAACGGTTTCATGCCGCTGCTGCACAAGAAAAACACCGACTTCGCCGCGTTCATCGGCGCGCAGTCGTTGCAGAAACCGGCCGAATACGACGACCCGGACGCCACCGCCAACGCCAACCTGGCCGCGCGCCTGCCGTACCTGTTCGCCACTTGCCGCTTCGCCCACTACTTGAAGTGCATCGTGCGCGACAAGATCGGTTCCTTCAAAGAGAAGGACGAGATGCAGCGCTGGTTGCAGGACTGGATCCTGAACTACGTGGACGGTGACCCGGCCCACTCCACCGAAACCACCAAGGCCCAGCACCCGTTGGCAGCGGCCGAAGTGATCGTGGAAGAAGTGGAAGGCAACCCGGGGTACTACAACTCCAAGTTCTACCTGCGCCCGCACTATCAGCTGGAAGGGCTGACCGTGTCGCTGCGTTTGGTATCGAAGCTGCCTTCGGCAAAATCCGCCTAAGCATGATCGTTCCCACGCTCTGCGTGGGAATGCCGCACGGGACGCTCCGCGTCCCAGTGACGCAGAGCGTCACAGGATGCGTCCCCACGCAGAGCGTGGGGACGATCAACAAATTCAGTGGCCCACGCCACACAGGGAGAAAACATGGCTGTTGATATTTTCATCAAGATCGGCGACATCAAGGGCGAGTCCATGGACAAGGCCCACAAGGACGAAATCGACGTATTGAACTGGAGCTGGGGCATGGCCCAGTCCGGCAACATGCACGTAGGCGGTGGCGGCGGCGCAGGCAAGGTGAATATCCAGGACCTGTCGCTGACCAAGTACGTCGACAAGGCCTCGCCGAACCTGATGATGCACTGCGCCAGCGGCAAGCACATCGACAAGGTCAAGCTCACCGTGCGCAAGGCCGGTGGTGAAAGCCAGGTCGAGTACATGGTGATCAACCTGGAAGAAGTGCTGGTCACGTCCCTGAGCACTGGCGGCTCGGGTTCCGATGATCGCCTGACCGAGAACGTCACCCTGAACTTCGCCCAGGTGATGGTCGACTACCAGCCGCAGAAAGCCGACGGCACCAAAGACGGCGGCGCGATCAAGTTTGGCTGGAATATCCGTTCCAACACCAAGCGCTGATAGCCCTTGTGGCCGTGGCCCAGCGCCACGGCCGCAATTCAATTGTCCCTCTCACAACCCGTCCGTGGAGCTGCTTTGGTGGTCACTGAAATCGCTTCCCGCGACCGTCTGCAACCGTCCCTGCTGGACCGGTTGACCGATGACGATCCAACCAATCCCAAGGAAAGCGCCGACAAACGCGTGCTGTCCCTGACCCAATTAAAAGCCTCGGTTCTGCGCGACCTGGCGTGGCTGCTCAACACCACGTCGTTGCTGGATGCCGATGCCACGCTGCACACCCCGGCCGGTACCTCGGTGGTCAACTACGGCCTGCCGGCGCTGGCGGGCAACAGTGTGTCCAGCGTCGATATCAAGGCCCTGGAAGCGTTGATCTACCAGGCTATCGCCACCTTTGAACCGCGCATCCTGCGCCACACCTTGCGGGTCAAAGCCCGCGTCGGCCATGGCGAGATGAATCACAACGCGCTGAGTTTCGAGATCGAAGGCGACCTGTGGGCGCAGCCTGTGCCGTTGCGCCTGTTGCTGCAAACCGACCTCGACCTGGAATCCGGCCACGTGCGCGTGGTCAATGCCGACCAGCGGAGACGCCCATGAACCCGCGCCTGCTGGAGCTGTACAACCAGGAACTGCACCACGTGCGCGAAAGCGCCGCCGAGTTCGCCAAGGAATACCCGAAGATCGCCAGTCGGCTGACCCTGTCCGGTATGGACTGCGCCGACCCGTACGTCGAACGCTTGCTCGAAGGCTTCGCCTACCTGACTGCCCGCGTGCAGCTCAAGCTCGACGCCGAATACCCGACCTTCACCCACAACCTGCTGGAAATCGCCTACCCGCACTACCTGGCGCCAACACCGTCGATGACCGTGGTGCAATTGCAGACCGACCCGGACGAAGGCTCGCTGGCCAGCGGTTTCCCCCTGCCCCGCGACACCGTCCTGCGTGCTGCGTTGGGCCGCGAAACCCAGACCTGCTGCGAGTACCGCACCGCGCACCCGGTGACGTTGTGGCCGCTGCAAGTGAGCAACGCCGAGTACTTTGGCAACCCTGCCGCCGTGCTCGGGCGCCTGGCCGCCAGCGAACCGAAGGCCAAGGCCGGCCTGCGCCTGACCCTGCGCACCGGTGCCGAACTGCCGTTCCACAGCCTCGACCTGGACACGCTGCCGCTGTACCTCAGTGGTGCGGATGAGCAACCGTTTCGTCTCTACGAACAATTGCTCGGCAATGCCTGCGCGGTGTTCGCGCGCAAACCCGGTGGCGATTGGGTCGAGCGCTTGGCGCCAGAAGCGCTGCGTTCCCGTGGTTTTGACGACGCCGACGCGGCCATGCCGGTAGTGGCGCGGGCGTTCCAGGGTTATCGCCTGTTGCAGGAATACTTCGCCCTGCCCCACCGCTATCTGTTCGTCGAGTTCGCCGAGCTGAGCCGCGCGGTCAAACGCTGCGACGGCCAGGAACTGGAACTGATCGTGCTGTTCGACCGTCACGAGCCGAGCCTGGAAGGCAGCGTCGGCGCGGCACAGTTCCTGCCGTTCTGCACGCCGGCGATCAACCTGTTCCCGAAACGCGTGGACCGTATCCATCTGTCCGACCGGGTCAACGAACACCATGTGATCGCCGACCGCACGCGGCCGATGGATTTCGAGATTCATTCCCTGAGCGGCCTGACGGGCCACGGCACCGGGCCGGAGCAGCCGTTTTTGCCGTTCTATGCGGTGCGCGATCCGTCGCGCTACGGCCGCGATCAGGCGTATTACACGGTGCGCCGCGAACCCCGCGTGCTGTCCAGCGACCAGCGCCGCAACGGCCCGCGCTCCACCTATGTGGGCAGCGAAACCTTCGTCAGCCTGGTGGACAGCCGCCAGGCGCCGTACGGCCACGACTTGCGTCAGCTCGGCGTCACCGCGCTGTGCACCAACCGCGACCTGCCGCTGTTCATGAGCGTGGGCAATGGCAAGACCGACTTCACCCTCGCCGACAGCGCACCGGTGCTGGCCGTGCGTTGCGTCGCGGGGCCGAGCCGCCCGCGCGCCAGCCACGCGCATGACGCCAAGGCCTGGCGCCTGATCAGTCAGCTGTCGCTCAACTACCTCTCGCTAAGCGAACAAGGCCAGGGCGCCGGCGCCTTGCGCGAACTGCTGCGCCTGTACGGCGACAGCAACGACGCAGCGCTGCAATTACAGATCGAAGGCCTGCGCGAAGTCAGCAGCAAAGCCGTGACCCGCCGCCTGCCGATGCCCGGCCCGATTGTGTTTGGTCGCGGCCTGGAGATCACCCTGGAGTTTGATGAAAACGCGTTTCGCGGCACCGGCGTGTTCCTCCTCGGTGCGGTGCTGGAGCGCTTCCTCGCGCGCTACGTGTCGATCAACAGCTTTACCGAAACGGTGATCCGCACCACCGAACGCGGCGAGATCATGCGCTGGAAAGCCAAGCCCGGCCGGCGGCCAACCCTGTGAAGACCCTGGATGCGATGCATCAGGAGCCCTGGGAATACGATTTCTTCCAGGCGCTGCGACGGATCGAGTGCGAATCGCCGGAGTTGCCGCGCCTGGGCCATTCCCTGCGCCTGGCGGACGATCCGTTGCGCCTGGGGCAGCAGGCCGATTGCACCTTCGCCCCGGCCACACTGGCGTCGGTAGAGCCCGGCGGCGACGGCAAGCCCGCGCGCCTGGAGCAGTTCTTTTTCGGCCTCGGCGGCCCCAACGGCCCGCTGCCGCTACACATCACCGAGTACGTGCGCGAGCGTCAGCGCAACAACGCCGACAGCACCAGCAAGCAGTTCCTGGACGTGTTCCACCATCGCCTGCTCAGCCTGTTTTACCGGGCCTGGGCCGAGGCGCGGCCGACGGTCAGCCACGACCGCCCGCACGATGATTACTGGTCCGCCCGCCTCGCCGCCTTGAGTGGCCGTGGCATGCCGAGCCTGTTGAATCAGGGTTTGATCCCCGACACCGCGAAGCTGCACTACAGCGGCCACCTGTCGGCGCAAACCCGCTACCCGGACGGTTTGAAGGCGATCCTCGGCGAGTATTTCGGCTTGCCGGTGGCCATCGAAGAGTACGTCGGCCAATGGCTGGAACTGCCTGAACGCAGCCGCGTCGGCGTCAGCGCCAACCGCCTGGGCGTGGATTTTTGCCTGGGCAGCCACGTGTGGGACCGCCAGCATAAATTCCGCATCCGCCTCGGCCCGCTCAGCCTCGATGACTATATGGGCATGTTGCCCGGCCAACAGCCGTTCAACGAGCTGGTGGCGTGGGTCGCCGAGTACCTGGGCCATGAATTGGACTGGGACTTGAACCTGGTTTTGCAACAACCCGAAGTGCCGGCGCTGCAACTCAATGGGCAGTTCCGCCTGGGCTTCAACACCTGGCTCGGTCAACCCGAGCGAGACGCCAACGACCTAATCCTGGCCCGGCATTACGCCGATCACGCCACCACCTCAAGGAATCCAGAGCATGGGTGAAATCAGTCGCGCCGCGCTGTTCGGCAAACTCAACAGCGTGGCCTACAAGGCCATCGAAGCCGCCACGGTGTTCTGCAAATTGCGCGGTAACCCGTATGTGGAATTGGCCCACTGGTTTCACCAGTTGCTGCAACTGCAGGACTCGGACCTGCACCGCATCATCCGCCAGTTCAACGTCGAGCCGGCGCGCCTGGCCCGTGACCTCACCGAAGCCCTGGACCGCCTGCCGCGCGGCTCGACGTCGATCACCGACCTGTCCTCCCATGTGGAAGAAGCCGTGGAGCGCGGCTGGGTCTACGGCAGCCTGATGTTTGGCGAAAGCCAGGTGCGCACCGGCTACCTGGTGCTGGGCATCTTGAAGACGCCAAGCCTGCGCCATGCATTGCTGGGTTTGTCGGCGGAGTTCGACAAGATCAAGGCCGAAGCCCTGAGCGAGCGCTTTGACGAATACGTCGGCGACTCGCCGGAAAACGCCCTGAGCGCCAGCGATGGTTTTAATGCCGGTGCCGTTCCGGGCGAAGCCAGCGGCGCCATGGCGCCGAGTGCCATGGGCAAGCAGGAAGCCCTCAAACGCTTCACTGTCGACCTGACCGAACAGGCACGCAGCGGCAAGCTCGACCCGATTGTCGGGCGCGACGAAGAGATCCGCCAACTGGTGGACATCCTTATGCGCCGCCGCCAGAACAACCCGATCCTCACCGGCGAAGCCGGCGTGGGCAAGACCGCCGTGGTCGAAGGTTTTGCCCTGCGCATCGTCGCCGGTGACGTACCGCCGGCGTTGAAAGACGTAGAACTGCGCAGCCTCGACGTCGGCCTGCTGCAAGCTGGTGCGAGCATGAAAGGCGAGTTCGAACAGCGCCTGCGCCAGGTCATCGAAGATGTGCAGGCGTCGCCCAAGCCGATCATCCTGTTTATCGACGAAGCCCACACCTTGGTCGGCGCCGGTGGCGCTGCCGGCACGGGTGACGCGGCCAACCTGCTCAAGCCCGCCCTGGCTCGTGGCACCTTGCGTACCGTGGCTGCCACGACTTGGGCCGAGTACAAGAAACACATCGAGAAAGACCCGGCGCTGACCCGCCGTTTCCAGGTGGTGCAAGTCGCCGAACCGTCGGAAGACAAGGCGCTGCTGATGATGCGCGGCGTGGCCTCGACCATGGAAAAACACCATCAGGTGCAGATCCTCGACGAAGCCCTGGAAGCCTCGGTGAAGCTGTCCCACCGCTACATTCCCGCACGCCAGTTGCCGGACAAATCCGTCAGCCTTTTGGACACCGCCTGCGCCCGCGTCGCCATCAGCCTGCACGCGCTGCCGGCGGAAGTGGACGACAGCCGCCGCCGCATCGAAGCGCTGGAAACCGAGCTGCAAATCATCGCCCGCGAACATGCCATCGGCATTGCCATTGGTGCGCGGCAAACCAACAGCGAAGCGTTGTTGAGCGCTGAACGTGAGCGTCTTGCCACCCTGGAAAGCCGTTGGGCCGAAGAGAAGGCCCTGGTGGATGAACTGCTCGCCACCCGCGCGACCCTGCGCGAAACCGTCGGCACCGTGGACAGCGGCAACGATGAATTGCGTGCGCAACTGGTCGACCTGCAACAGCGCCTCAGCGCCCTGCAAGGCGAAACCCCGCTGATTCTGCCCACCGTGGATTACCAGGCCGTGGCCTCGGTGGTCGCCGACTGGACCGGCATCCCGGTGGGTCGCATGGCGCGCAACGAACTGGAGACGGTGCTCAACCTCGACCAGCACCTGAAAAAACGCATCATCGGCCAGGACCATGCCTTGCAGATGATCGCCAAGCGCATCCAGACCTCCCGCGCCGGCCTCGACAACCCGAGCAAACCGATTGGCGTGTTCATGCTGGCCGGTACCTCTGGCGTGGGCAAGACCGAAACCGCCCTGGCCCTGGCCGAAGCCATGTACGGCGGCGAGCAGAACGTGATCACCATCAACATGAGCGAGTTCCAGGAAGCGCACACCGTGTCGACCCTCAAGGGCGCGCCACCGGGTTACATCGGCTACGGCGAAGGCGGCGTGCTGACCGAAGCGGTACGGCGCAAACCCTACAGCGTGGTGCTGCTGGATGAGGTGGAAAAAGCCCACCCGGACGTGCATGAGATCTTCTTCCAGGTGTTCGACAAGGGCGTGATGGAAGACGGCGAAGGCCGGGTGATCGACTTCAAGAACACCCTGATCCTGCTGACCACCAACGCCGGCACCGAGCTGATTTCCCACGTGTGCAAGGACCCGGCGAACGTGCCGGAGCCGGAAGAGATCGCCAAGGCGTTGCGCCAGCCGCTGCTGGAGATTTTCCCGCCGGCGCTGCTGGGGCGCCTGGTGACGATTCCGTACTACCCGCTGAGCGACGAGATGCTCAAGGCGATCACCCGCCTGCAGTTGAACCGCATCAAGAAGCGGGTGGAAAGCACGCACAAGGTGGCCTTCGACTATGACGATGCGGTGGTCGACCTGATCGTCTCGCGCTGCACCGAGACTGAGAGCGGCGGGCGCATGATCGATACGATCCTGACCAACAGTTTGCTGCCGGACATGAGCCGTGAATTCCTCACGCGCATGCTCGAAGGCAAGGCGTTGGCGGGGGTGCGGATCAGTAGTCGGGATAACGAATTGCACTACGCCTTCAGCGACAACGATTGACCTGACGGAACGCGGTTCAAATTGTGGGAGCGGGCTTGCTCGCGAATGCGGTGTGTCAGTTGATACATCCGGCGACTGACTCACCGCATTCGCGAGCAAGCCCGCTCCCACAGTTTTGATCCGGTTCCCTCAGGTATTCCGACATTTACAGGACAACCGATGCTATTCAACCAAGCCTCACGCCTGGCCAAGATCACCAGCCCCCTCGGGCCGGATGTGCTGCTGCTCAATGCCATGGGCGGCGGTGAGGAGCTGGGCCGGCTGTTCAACTATGAGCTGCAACTGACGTCCCTGGACGCCAACATCGACCTCAACCAGTTGCTCGGCAAACCCATGAGCGTCGGCCTGCAATTGGCGGACGGCGGTGAGCGGCACTTCCACGGCATCGTCGCGCGGTGCAGCCAGGACATCGACCAGGGCCAGTTCGCCAGTTACCAGGTGGTGCTGCGCCCGTGGTTCTGGCTGCTGAGCCGCACCTCGGATTGCCGGATTTTCCAGAACCTGAGCATCCCGCAGATCATCAAGCAGGTGTTTCGCGACCTGGGTTTTTCGGATTTCGAAGACGCCCTGAGCCGCCCGTATCGCGAGTGGGAATACTGCGTGCAGTACCGCGAGACCAGCTTCGATTTCGTCAGCCGCTTGATGGAACAGGAAGGCATCTACTACTTCTTCCGCCATGAACAGGACCGCCATGTGCTGGTGCTGGCCGACGCCTATGGCGCCCACACCACGGTGCCGGGCTACGCGTCGATCCCGTATTACCCCAAGGACGAGCAGCAGCGCGAACGCGACCATATGCACAACTGGCACCTGGCGCAGCAAGTGCAACCGGGGTCGCTGGAGCTCAATGACTACGACTTCCAACGCCCCGGCGCGAGCATCGACGTGCGCTCAGCCATGCCGCGCCCGCACACCGCCGGCGACTATCCGCTGTACGACTACCCTGGCACCTATGTGCAAAGCCAGGACGGCGAACACTACGCGCGCACCCGCATCGAAGCCCTGCAAACCCTGCATGAACAGATCGAGTTCAGCGGCAATGCGCGAGGCCTGGGCTCGGGGCACTTGTTCAGCCTCACCGGCTTCAGTCGCCAGGACCAGAACCGCGAATACCTGATCGTCGGCATTCGCTACCACATCACCCAGGAGAGCCTGGAAAGCGGCGGCGGCTCGGGCGCGGCGCAGTTCAGCAGCAGCCTGAACTGCATCGATGCCCAGCAAAGCTTCCGCCCGCTGGCCAGCACTCACCGGCCCATCGTCAAAGGCCCGCAGACCGCGCTGGTGGTGGGGCCCAAGGGCGAGGAAATCTGGACCGACCAGTACGGCCGCGTGAAGGTGCACTTCTACTGGGACCGTCACGACCAATCCAACGAAAACAGCTCATGCTGGATTCGTGTGTCGCAATCCTGGGCCGGCAAGAACTGGGGCTCGATGCAGATCCCACGGATCGGCCAGGAAGTGATTGTGAGTTTTCTTGAGGGTGATCCCGACCGGCCGATCATCACCGGGCGCGTGTACAACGCCGAACAGACGGTGCCTTACGACTTGCCGGAGAACGCCACGCAAAGCGGCATGAAAAGCCGCTCCAGCAAGGGCGGCACGCCGGCCAACTTCAATGAAATCCGCATGGAGGACAAGAAGGGCCTGGAGCAGTTGTACATCCATGCCGAGCGTAACCAGGACATCGTGGTGGAGGTGGATGAGAGCCACTCGGTGGGACATGACCGCAACAAGAGCATCGGCCACAACGAGACGGTGACCATCGGCAACAACCGCCTGCGCATCGTCAAGCAGGAAGACATCCTCTCGGTGGGCCAGCGCAAGACCGACAGCATCAGCCAGAGCTACGTCATCGAAGTGGGCGAAAACCTGCGCCTGGTGTGCGGTGAAAGCATCCTGGAGTTGAACGCCAGCGGGCAGATCAACCTGACGGGCGTGCAGATCAGCTTCTATGCCAGCGGCGATGCCGAGTTCAACACCGGCGGTGTGCTGCACCTGAACAACGGCGGCGGCGCTGGCGCAACGCCCGATGGCCAGGGCGTGAAAGCCAGCATCGACGCCAATATCAACGCCGCGTTTCCAACGCCCAAAAGCTCCTGACGAGACCTGTTTGCGATGACGTATCGAATCAACGAATTCCAATTCCAACTGCCGGCCGCCGAGTTGCAGGACGCGACGATCAATATCCTCAAGTTCCCTGAACTGGGCACTTCCCTGATCATCAGTCGCAGCCTCTTGGCCGAGGGCGAAACCCTGCACAGCAACTTCGCCGACCAGCTCAAGCGCCTGGAGCAACAGGTGCAGGATTTGCGCTGCCAGCCGAGCGTTGGCGTGCGTTTGGGCGCGGCGCAAGAAATCGAAGGCATCGAGTTGCGCAGCCAGTTCAACAAGGGCAATGACAAGGTGTTCCAGTACCAGTTGGCGCTGGTGTTGCCGGGCACACGCAAGATGCTCGCGTTGAGCTATGTGAAAGCCGAAAAGCTCGGCGATGCCGAGGCAGCGCATTGGGCATTGATCAAAAACTCGCTATCGTTCGACGCCCTTTGATGAGTCGCCTGCATGTCTGACGCGCTATGGGCGGCCCGCATGGGCGACGCGCTCGCCCACACCTCGATGATGGCCGACATCCTCGGCGGTGTGCTGGAGGTGGCGGCCAATATTGCGATCACCGCCGTGGCGACCGCTGCGGTGGTGGCCGCCACCGGCATAACCGTGGCCACTGGCGGGCTTGGCTGCTTCCTGCTGGGCGCGGTGGTGGGCACGATTGTCGGGCTGGCCATGAGCAAGACGGGGGCGGACAAAGGCTTATCGAATTTATGTGAGAGTTTCAGCAACGCCCTGTTCCCGCCCACGGTACAGGCGAACATTCTCACCGGTTCCACTAACACCCTGACCAATAACACCCCCGCCGCCCGCGCCGCCGGGGCGATCAGCTCCCACGTCGCGCCGGCCGGCACCGAGCTGGAAGAACCCGCGCCAGAGCCCGGTTACCTGGACATGGCCGAGAGTTTCTTCTCGCAGATGTGGCGCCCCACCGTCGCCACGCCGGCGCCAGGCGCAGTGCCCAAACCGCTGGACCTGGTGGTGTGCATGAAGCACCCGCCGATGCCGCCGCAGTTTCTGGCCGAGGGCTCGGACAAGGTCACGGTCAACGGCCAGCCGGCGGTGCGCAGCGGTGATCGCAGTACGTGCGATGCGACGGTGGTGTCGTCGGGGCTGATCTCGTCCAACGTGACCATCGGCGGCGGTTCGGTGGTGGTGCGTGAGATCCGCAGCGGCAAGACGCCGGGCGTGGGGTTGGCGGTGACGGCGTTGTTGATGCTCAAGGGTGGCAAGGGCAAGTTCTTCAGCAAGCTGCCGTGCATGCTGATCAGCGGTGCGACATCGATGGCCGTGAGCAGTGCGATGGGCGCGATGGCGAATGCGGCGATGGGCTCGTCGAACCCAGTCCACGCTGCCACTGGCGCGAAAGTGCTGGGCGATGTCGAGGAGCTGGATTTTGTGCTCCCCGGCATCCTGCCGATTGCCTGGCAACGGGTCTACAACAGCCGCGATGAACGCTCGGGCAGCCTGTTCGGCAGAGGCTGGAGCGTGGCTTATGAAGTGTGCGTCGAGATCCTGCCCCATCCCGATGGCGGTGAGACATTGGTCTACACCGACGAGCAGGGTCGGCCGATCGACATGGGTTCGATTCCTTTGGGCGGCGCGGTATTCAGCGCTGGTGAAGGGCTCGCAGTGCGCCGCCACCTCAATGGGCAGTTGCTGATCGAAAGCGACGATGGCCTGTACCGGTTGTTCGAGCCCACTGCCAACCCGGCGCGGCTGCGCCTGAGCCAACTGGGTGATCGTAACGACAACCGTATCTACGTCGACTACGACGAAGCCGGGCATCTGGTACGGCTGCGCGATACGTTCGATCTGGTGCAGGTTGAACTGGTTCGTGAGCAAGGCCGATTGGCGCGCATCGAGCTTGTGTATCCCGATCAACGCCGCGAAGTGTTGGTCAGCTACGGCTACGACATGGCCGGGAGCCTTGCTGAAGTGCGCGACGCGACCGGTCAGGTACAGCGGCGTTTTGCCTACGACAACGGCCAGCGGATGGTGGAGCATCAACTGCCGACCGGGTTACGGTGTTTTTACGAATGGGCGTTGGTTGAAAACCTGGAATGGCGTGTGGTCCGGCATTGGACCGATGAAGGCGACGCTTACCAGTTCGACTATGACCTGCAGGCTGGGCTCACGCGCATCACCGATGGCTTGCAGCGCGTCAGCACCCGCTTGTGGAACACGCAGCACCAGATCATCCAGTACAGCGACAACCTCGGCCAGACCTGGCTGTTCGAGTGGAACGACGAGCGCCAATTGCTCAGCGCCACCGATCCGCAGGGTGGGCGTTATGAGTACAGCTATGACGAGGCCGGGAATCTGATCGGCGAGAGTGACCCGTTGGGGCGCAGTGATTCGACGTTGTGGCTGGAGCATTGGGCCTTGCCGCTGGTGGAAACCGACGCGGCCAACAACAGTTGGCAGTACCGCTACGACCCGCGTGGCAACTGCATCGCCGAAACCGATCCGCTGGGCTACGTCACCCGCTACCGCTACGACGACCACGGCCAGCCGGTGGAAATCATCGACGCCACTGGCAAAAGCAAAAAGCTGCGCTGGAATCCGTTCGGGCAATTGGTGGAACACGTTGATTGCTCGGGCTATCCAACCCGCTTTGGCTACGACGCGCGCGGCAATTTGCAGGTGATCACTGACGCCCTCGGCGAGCGCACCTTGTTCAGCTATGACGCCCAAGGCCGCCTGCTCAGCAGCCAACTGCCGGACGGGCGCACCGAGCAATACCAGCGCGACATCAGCGGGCAGCTGGTGGGTTACACCGACCCGGCCGGGCACACCACGCTCTATCAGCACAACCGTCGCGGCCAGGTTCGCCAGCGCACTGATGCCCACGGCCGACAGGTGCAGTTCGGTTATGACAGCTACGGGCGGCTGCAAGCGCTGATCAACGAGAACGGCGAGCGCTACCGGTTTGCCTGGGATGCCGGGGATCGGCTGACAGAACAGCAAGACCTTGACGGCAGCGCCAAGCGCTACAGCTATAACCCACTGAATAACGTGATTGCGGTGACCGCAGTTCCCGCGCCACACGGCAGTGGCCTGGCGGTAGTCCCCGAAACTCCGCCCGCCCCCATCGTCCATGCGCTGGAGCGCGATGCGGTTGGCCGCCTGATCGCCAAGACCACCGACGATGGCCGTACCGACTACACCTACGATGCGGTGGATCAACTTACCGCCGTGACCTTCACCAACTTGAACGGCAACACCCAAGCCCTGGGCTTTGCCTACGATGCCCTCGGCCAACTGCTGTGCGAACAAAGCGCGGCGGGCGACCTGAACCACCACTACGACGAGCTGGGCAACCTGATCCAGAGCCAACTGCCCGACGGTCGCTCGCTCAATCGCCTGCGCTACGGCAGCGGCCACCTGCACCAGATCAACCTCGACGGCCAGGTCATCAGCGACTTCGAACGCGATCGCCTGCACCGCGAAGTGCTGCGCACCCAAGGCCAGCTCAATACCCGCAGCGAATACGACCGCAGCGGCCGCCTGCGCTCACGCCAGCGCCGCCACGCCAGCCAGCCGTCCCTGCTACCTGCTGCGGCGCAAAAACAGTTCGAGTACGACCCCGCCGACAACCTGATCGGCAAACTCGACCAGCAACCCACCGCGCAACATCGCCAACTGCTGCATTACGACGCCACCGGCCGCATCATCGCCAGCCAGGACAGCCTGCACGGCCAGCGCGAAACCTTCGCCTACGACGCGGCCGCCAACCTGCTCGACGGCCCGCAGGCGGGCGCTGGGCTGGTGGTACATAACAAACTGCTGACCTATCAGGACAAGCGTTATCGCTACGATGCGTTCGGCCGCACGATTGAAAAACGCAGTGCCGCGCGGGGCGTGCAACGCTTTGCCTATGATGCTGAAAGCCGACTGATCGAAGTACGCAATGACAACGGCAGCGTGGTCAGAATGGCCTACGACCCGTTAGGCCGGCGTATCGGGAAAACCGAACACGGCAGCGACGGCTATCCGCTGGGGGAAACGCGGTTCGTGTGGGATGGCCTGCGGTTGTTGCAGGAGCACAGGCACAGCCAGACCAGTCTGTATGTCTATCAGGACGAAGGCTACGAACCCTTGGCCCGGGTTGACGGCACGGGGCCGCTGCAGAAGATCCGCTACTACCACAACGACCTGAATGGCTTGCCGGAGCAACTCACCGAAGCGGATGGGCATGACGTCTGGCGGGCGACTTATCGGGTGTGGGGCAACACGCTGGAGGAGGTGCGGGAGCCGTACTACATCGAGGAACAGAACCTGCGGTTTCAGGGGCAGTATCTGGATCGGGAGACAGGGCTGCATTTCAATACGTTCAGGTTTTATGATCCGGATGTGGGGCGGTTTACTACGCCGGACCCGATGGGGTTGGTGGGGGGGATCAACCTCTACAAGTACGCACCTAATCCTATTTCATGGATTGATCCATGGGGGCTGATCAATCTGAATACCAACGGGGCCGTAGGTAATTTTGGCGTCTATGAGATTCGAATAGATGGTGAGCTGTACAAATACGGCAAGGCCGATATGAACCGCGTGACAAAATCCAGCGGCGACCCGACCAGGCTTCATCAGCAGGTAGAAAAACTAGAACGTCTAAACCCTGGAAAAACGATCAAGGGAACTGTTCTGGAAAGCGGTATAAGTTCGACCCAGGCAGCGAAGACTATTGAAACGGCGAAATTGGACGCCCACTTCGAAAAAACAGGTGGCCAAATTCCCGAAGGCAATAGAAAAAGCTATAAAGGCCCTAAATCGCTCTGCGGCAAATAGAAGAGGTAAATAATGCGCACCCCATTCCCTATCGCTATCGGCGGCCTGTTCCCAGAACCTAGCGCTGTATTTTATGTCTCGCACCTCGTTAGCCGGATTATTCGTGAACAATTGGAACGTCGAATAGTCGACACCGAGGAATTCGACAAAAAATATGGCGACAACTATTGGCTGAGCTTGAAAGACTCCAGCATGGCTGACTTAACGGATCTCAAAATCATGGGACCTGAAGTGTCGAAAAGAAATAAAACAGTCAGCTATTCTTTGAAAATGCCTCATGAGCCCATCAATGAAGACCCAACGAGTTATGAAAAATACCTTGCCTATCATGAACGAGCCGTGAAGGAAATATTTGACGCTCTCCCGATACATCTATCAGAGCCCGTAGAAAATATTTACGCCGCCATACGTCGGGAGGTGCAAAAGTTGCCACCAGCACAGCTGAAGAGCCCAGAATAAATTAACGGTAAAGGGACTGATTTATTTACCGGCCCATCTATCTTTACAGCCCAAATAAATCCGTCCCCTTTATGCCGTAAATAGGTTTCCATTAGAGAAGCACATGAGCGCCCTTGATAACGCATTTAAAGAACTGCGCCGCGTCCACAAGAAATTTGATATCGAAGGTAGCTTCGAAAAGAACGCCCAGACAAACGCCAAATGGCCGAAAACTCTCGCCCGTTCTGCCGAGACGGACTACTTTTACGACCTGTGCGAGCCGGTCGATGTGGAAGTCGAAACGGGCTTGACGCCCATCTGTTTTTTTAACCTGGACGCGCTGGAAGAAGGCCAGGTCGGCTACAGGTGGGCAGGCGAATCCAACAAAACGGCGTTGAACGGGAACTGGCCTGCGCAACATCTGGTGTTCATGGATGACATCGGCGGAGGCAAGCCCGTTATCGCAGTGACCGACATGCCAGGCACACCGGTATTGGCGAGCTACGATGCCGTAGCGCCGTTCAAGATTGCCGACTCTCTCGCTGACTTCCTGCTCGCGTTCGCCAAGACTGTCGAGATCGTCCATGGAAAATTCGACATCTTTGATATCTACAATGACGACGATGAGCTTTCCAGCAAGTTCGTGAAGTTACTCAACAAGGAGGTCAGCCCGTTGTTGGGCGTGGACAATTACGCACGTTTTTTTGACTACTTGTACGGCTGAGGCAAGGCCAGCAGACAGCCACAAAAAATGGGCACCCGACCCCGTCGGCGTGCCCATTTTTAATTCACTTATCCTAATGGGACCAACGACTTATTCAGCGTCCTCCATTTTGGATTTCTGAACCGTTATCAGCAGCTTGAGCTGCTGGTTCATGTGTTTATAGCGCTTTTCAACGGTCTCCATGCGAGAGGCGGCAGTCGGTGTTTCAGATGACTCCGGTGCTACATATGGATCATAGATAAGATTGTATCGCTTGGTGATGTCTTTCATCTGGTTTTCTATAGTGTTCATCCTGCCTTCAAGGGCATTCAAGCGCGAGTCAACATCTGTTGCAGCGTTAGGATTTTTACCTACCGCTTTGGAGTCCCCTCCTCCATTAATGGAAATTATGGAATTGGACATTAATTCTGTTTTTATTTCGGAACTCTCAAGGCGAGCCTCTAACTTCTGCTGTTCTGTGGCGGCAGGATCGTTAGTAGTTGTCACACCCTGTGCATCCTTCTTTTCTGCGCCCGGCATTTTAGCTTGCGCGTCAATTCTATCCCTGATCTCTTTAGATGCCATATGTTCCACAACGCTAAAGGGCAAACCAACCAGCGCGTTTACACTATGAGATATAAATGAATTGCGAGCGTCAGCGGCGAGGTTACTTGAAATTGGCTTAAACGCATTTGTTTTGTGCAAGCTGGAAATTGTGTTCGCGTTGTTGACGGCATCGTTCGCTCCATTTGGCCCCCCCACTGGTTTTGGCTTTGTCGGCTTTATTGGCGGTGGCGTTGGCGTTGGTGGCGTTGGCGGTGGCGTTGGCTTCGGTGGCGGTGGCGGTGGCGTTGGCTTCGGTGGCGGTGGCGGTGGCGTTGGCTTCGGTGGCGGTGGCGGTGGCGTTGGCTTCGGTGGCGGTGGCGTTGACTTTGGTGGCCGTGGCTTGAAAAACTTTGAAATAAAGCGTTTATGCCTAGTTTGCACCTCCTGTTCACTCGCCATTGGATATTGAGAAGAACGCCCGCTCTCATTACCCAAGTCGCGCTCAACCTCCGAATGGCTCGCAGCATTCTGCGGCTTGCCGGGAGCCGCCGGAACACTGCCCCCTTGAGTACCTGGTTGAACCGATGGAATCTGCACTGGAGTATGCTGCCGATCAGACAATTTCATCACTACACCTCATAAATTCAGTTTAATGGGTGCTTCCTGCAACCTCGCTGTCTAATTGGTATTTCACACAAATCGGTTCCGACCTTTAAAAAACGTACTCAGACAAATAAAAAAAAAGTGCAATACCCCTCTATTCAAAAAATAAAAGTGTATATAAAAGTAAGATCCACTTTCCTTACTCCAACAAAAAATGGGCACCCGACCCAGTCGGTGTGCCCATTTTTTTCTACCACCCTGCCTCCCTTCGAGGCGATACCGCTATTACGGGTTGACGCTGTCTTTGAGCGACTTGCCCGGTTTGAACGCAACCGTGTTGCTGGCCTTGATTTTCACCGGCTCACCGGTTTGCGGGTTTTTGCCGGTGCGGGCGCCGCGATGGCGTTGCAGGAAAGTGCCGAAGCCAACCAGGGTGACGCTGTCCTTGCGGTGCAGGGCGCCGGTGATTTCTTCGAGAACGGCGTTGAGGACGCGGTTGGCCTGTTCTTTGGTGAGATCCGCTTTTTCAGCGATGGCGGCTGCGAGTTCTGGTTTACGCATGAGTGAAGCCTCTTTGACGGTTTTTTGTTGTTATGTCCGTGCTGCTCTCTAACGGAGCAGCGCCCAAGGCGCCGCAGGCTCTACTCTGCGGCAGACGGGAGTGAGGATGGCATGCCCACCGACGCTGCGCCAGTGTCGCGGCGACCTTTCTGGGGGTAGGAACGTGCTGATTCCGACAGAACGACCGCTATTTACGCCAGCAACGGTGGAAGTTCTTTGTTCAGGGCCAGTTTGTCCATGACAGCACCGCCGGTCAGCGCGTAACCCAGCAGGCGGCCGCTGGCGTCGCGGCACAGGGCCTTGATATTGGCGCCCTGGCCTTCAACGCTCCACACGCCTTCGCTGCCCCGTGGCGGCGGCGAAACCACCAGCGGGCAGACCGGGGTTTTCACGGTAATGGGCATTGGCCCG
Source organism: Pseudomonas sp. B611 (assembly GCF_055407965.1). Classification (NCBI taxonomy): domain Bacteria; kingdom Pseudomonadati; phylum Pseudomonadota; class Gammaproteobacteria; order Pseudomonadales; family Pseudomonadaceae; genus Pseudomonas; species Pseudomonas sp. B611. The sequence goes on along the minus strand of NZ_JBUZST010000002.1, from coordinate 263,617 downwards.
TAGCTGACCGCCGTCGCATTGCCGGCCAACGTCTGGGCCAGGGCGCGGGCGCAGCTCATCAGCGGCATCACGTACAGCAGGTTGAGGCCATCGACCTCGGCGCAATCGCCAAGGGCGTAGATATTCGCGTGGGAGGTCTTGAGGTGGCGGTCTACCGTGACCCCGCGACCGGTCTGCAAGCCGGCGGCGGCAGCAAGGTCCACGCGTGGACGCAGGCCGATGGCCGAGACCACCAGGTCGCAGTGGATCACTTCGCCGTCTGAAAGATGCGCTTCCAGGCCGTCAGCGCTGCGCTGCAAGCGGTTGAGCACCGGGCCCAGGTGGAAGCGCGCGCCAAGGCCTTCCAGGCCAGCCTGCACCGCAGCGGCTGCGGCCGGGTGCAGCAGAGTCGGCATGACTTGCTCGCACGGTGCCACCAGGTCGATCTCGTAGCCGCCAAGGATCAGATCATTGGCGAACTCGCAGCCGATCAGGCCGGCACCAAGCAGCAGCACGCGGCGCTTGCCGGCCGCAGCGGCGCGAAAGCGCGCGTAGTCTTCCAGGTCATTGATCGGGAAAATCAGCTCAGCCGCATCGCCTTCCACCGGCACACGCACGGTTTCTGCGCCCCAGGCCAGGATCAGGTCGCGATAGGCCACCGCCTCCTCGCCGATCCACAAACGCTTGTGGCCCGGGTCGATGCCGCTGATGCGGGTATGGGTGCGCACTTCGGCCTTGAGTTGCTCGGCCATGGCGCCAGGTTCAGCCATGCTCAGGCCATCGGCGTCCTTGTTCTTGCCAAAACCGGTGGAGAGCATGGGCTTGGAGTAGGAGCGACCGTCATCCGCAGTGATCAGCAGCAATGGGGTCTCGCTGTCGAGCTTGCGAAACTCCCGGGCCAGGTTGTAGCCGGCCAATCCGGTGCCGATGATCACGACAGGTGCGTTCATTCCCTTCTCCTTGTAATACGTTTCGTTGCTTAAGAATTAACCGATTTCGATCATTTCGAAATCCATTTTGCCCACGCCGCAGTCCGGGCACAGCCAGTCTTCCGGGACGTCTTCCCAACGGGTTCCAGGCAGGATTCCGTCATCCGGCCAGCCGTCTTTCTCGTCGTAGATCAGGCCGCAGACTACACATTGCCACTTCTTCATTACTTGCTTCCTCAGGGTCCAGGCCTCTTGGCCGACGGTCGATAGATCCAGCGTTGCCGTACGGCTCAGGGCGTTTTGTACTGATCGGGGCGCGCAGATGCAAGCATGATCGACGCAAACGGCCGGCCCATCCCGGCAAAAACCCGGGGTGCCATGGTAAGCTCGCCGCCTCTTTTGCTGCCAATACTGACTCACCGTGCCGCACTCAATCGCCCTTCCCGATGCTTGCCAATGGCTGACCCAGAGCCTTCTGCGCCCAATGCCTGCGCCCCTGACCATCAATTGGCTGTTCAACGAAGACTCGCTGACGCGCCGGCTGACGTGGCTGTCCAGGGACGGTTTCAGCGTGACGCCGCTGTTCGAAGGCTGGCAGCCGCTGCGGGACGACGAATGCGCCGCCCTGGGGCTCGCGCCGGCCACCGTCGGTTGGGTGCGCGAAGTGTATTTGCGCGGGCAAGGCCAGCCCTGGGTGTTTGCCCGTAGCGTGGCGTCGCGCAGTGCGTTGCAGGGTGACGGGCTGCACATGGATGAACTGGGCAGCCGGTCCCTGGGCGAGTTGCTGTTCTGCGACCAGGCGTTCACCCGCCAGGCGATCGAGGTGTGCCATTACCCGCGCCACTGGTTGCCAAGCGCCGATCAGGTCGACGGGCTGTGGGGCCGCCGCTCGCGTTTCGATCGCGGGGCCTTGAGTGTTTTGGTCGCGGAAATCTTCTTACCGAGCTTCTGGCACGCGTTGCATGCCCACCCGGAGAACTGCTGATGTATCAACGTCTGCTCAAATCCCTGAACCACCTGAACCCCAGGGCGTGGGATTTCATCCAGTTGACGCGCATGGACAAGCCCATCGGCATCTACCTGCTGCTGTGGCCGACGTTGTGGGCGCTGTGGATCGCCGGCAAGGGCTCGCCGTCTTTACTCAACATCGTGATTTTCGTGCTCGGCGTGGTGCTGACCCGTGCCGGCGGCTGCGTGATCAACGACTGGGCCGACCGCAAGGTCGACGGCCATGTGAAACGCACCGAGCAGCGCCCGCTGGTGAGCGGCAAGATCAGCTCGAAAGAGGCCCTGGTATTTTTTGCCGTGCTGATGGGCATCAGTTTCCTGCTGGTGCTGCTGACCAATGCCAGCACCATCCTGCTGTCCCTCGGCGGCCTGGCGCTGGCGGCGAGCTACCCGTTCATGAAGCGTTACACCTATTACCCGCAGGTGGTGCTGGGTGCAGCGTTTTCCTGGGGCATGCCCATGGCGTTTACCGCCGAGACCGGCAGCCTGCCTGCCACTGCGTGGCTGCTGTATATCGCCAACCTGCTGTGGACGGTGGGTTATGACACCTATTACGCCATGACCGACCGCGACGACGACTTGAAGATCGGCGTGAAGTCCACGGCTATCCTGTTTGGAGATGCGGACCGCGTGATCATCCTGACCTTGCAAGGGCTGGCGCTGGTGTGCCTGTTGCTGGCGGGCGCGCGGTTTGAGTTGGGGGGCTGGTTCCACTTGGGATTGGTTGCCGCGGCGGGCTGTTTTGCGTGGGAGTTCTGGTACACGCGGGACAGGGATCGGCTGAAGTGCTTCAAGGCGTTCCTGCATAACCATTGGGCGGGGTTGGCGATTTTTGTCGGGATAGTGCTGGATTACGGGTTGCGGTGAGGGCGGTTTTTTGTAGTGACTGGACTGACGCCTTCGCGAGCAAGCCCGCTCCCACATTTGAATGTATTCACAAATCAAAATGTGGGAGCGGCGGTGCGACGATTCGACTTGCCCGCGATGCTTTTAGCGGCGCCTCGGGCTCAAGGTTTGATGACGTGCCACGCCCCACCCTTGCCATCCCCGGTCTTGTCCCCAGCCTTCATATCATCCTTGTAGGTGTACACCGGCTTGCCTTTGTAAGCCCATTGGCTGGTCTGGTCGTCGCGGGTGATCACCGTCCAATCGCCCATCGGCTTGTCGGTGGACTCAGCCTTCAGCGGCGGCCAATTCGTCGCGCACTGGTCCTTGCACACTGACTTGCCATCGGCATCCTTGTCGAAGGTGTAGAGCGTCATCCCTTTGTGATCCACCAACATCCCGTCTTTGGTCATTGCCGGGTCCATCGCGAACGCCAGGGTCGGCAGCGTCAACGCCGCCGTTACCAACAGGGCTTTCCAGGAAACAGTGCGGTAAGTCATCGGAACCTTCCTTTTTTGGTTGTCAGGATTCGGACCCAAAGCGTAGTCCAGAGAGACGCGGATTGCCCAAGCGACTAAATTACTGTCACACGACTGCAATAATTCCGTTATCTAATGCGGCGCAAGACAGTTAAATGACAAGAGGATTTAGGCATGGTTGGCAGGAGCATTCTGATCGTTGACGACGAAGCGCCCATCCGCGAGATGATCGCCGTTGCGTTGGAAATGGCCGGCTACGACTGCCTGGAGGCAGAGAACTCCCAGCAGGCCCATGCCATTATCGTCGACCGCAAGCCGGACTTGATCCTGCTCGACTGGATGCTGCCCGGCACCTCCGGCATCGAGCTGGCCCGTCGCCTCAAGCGTGACGAGCTGACCGGGGATATCCCGATCATCATGCTCACCGCCAAGGGCGAAGAGGACAACAAGATCCAGGGCCTGGAAGTCGGCGCCGATGACTACATCACCAAGCCGTTTTCCCCACGTGAGCTGGTCGCGCGCCTGAAAGCCGTACTGCGCCGCGCCGGCCCGACCGATGGCGAAGCGCCGATTGAAGTCGGCGGCTTGATCCTGGACCCCATCAGCCACCGTGTGACCATCGACGGCACACCGGCCGAGATGGGCCCCACCGAATACCGCCTGCTGCAATTCTTCATGACCCACCAGGAACGCGCCTATACCCGCGGCCAGCTGCTCGATCAGGTCTGGGGCGGCAACGTGTATGTGGAAGAGCGCACCGTGGACGTGCATATCCGTCGCCTGCGCAAAGCCTTGGGCGATGCCTACGAGAATCTGGTACAAACCGTGCGCGGCACTGGCTACCGGTTCTCCACCAAGGGCTGAGCCAGCCGCTTTTTTTGACTTAAACAGCTGACAAGGACGCATGTTCAAGTGAACCAAAACTGGCATGGCACCCTGATCCGCCACATGCTCCTGTTGGTCACCGGCTGCCTGCTGGTAGGCCTGATCAGCGGTTACTACGGCTGGAGCCTGGCCATCGGCATCGGCCTGTACCTGGGCTGGACCCTCAAGCAATTGCTGCGCCTGCATGAATGGCTGCGCCAGCACAAACCCGACGAAGCGCCACCCGACGGCTACGGCCTGTGGGGCGAAGTGTTCGACAGCATCTACCACCTGCAACGCCGCGACCAACGGGTACGCGGACGCCTGCAAGCAGTGATCGACCGGGTGCAGGAGTCCACCGCTGCGCTGAAAGACGCGGTGATCATGCTCGACAGCGACGGCAACCTGGAATGGTGGAACCGCGCCGCCGAAACCCTGCTGGGCCTGAAGACGCCCCAGGACAGCGGCCAGCCGGTGACCAACCTGGTGCGCCATCCGCGCTTCAAGGAATACTTCGAGCAGGACAACTACGAAGAAGCCCTGGAAATCCCCTCGCCCACCAACGACCGCGTGCGCATCCAGCTGTACCTGACGCGCTACGGCAACAACGAGCACCTGATGCTGGTGCGCGACGTGACCCGCATCCATCAGCTGGAACAGATGCGCAAAGACTTCGTCGCCAACGTCTCCCACGAATTGCGCACACCGCTGACGGTGATCTGCGGCTACCTGGAGACGCTGCTGGACAACGTCGACGAGATCAACCCGCGCTGGAGCCGCGCGCTGCAACAAATGCAGCAGCAGGGTTCACGCATGCAGACCCTGCTCAACGACCTGCTGCTGTTGGCCAAGCTCGAGGCCACGGATTATCCGTCGGACAACCAGCCGGTGGCCGCGCAAAGCCTGTTGCAGACCATCAAGAACGACGCCCAGGCCCTGTCCGGCCAGCGTGGCCAGCAGATCACCCTGGAAGCCGACCCGCAGGTCTTGCTCAAGGGCAGCGAAGGCGAATTGCGCAGCGCGTTTTCAAACCTGGTGTTCAACGCCGTCAAGTACACCCAGGACAAGGGCACCATCCGCATCCGCTGGTGGGCCGATGAACAAGGCGCCCACCTCAGCGTGCAGGACTCCGGCATCGGCATCGACGCCAAGCACCTGCCGCGCCTGACCGAGCGCTTCTACCGCGTCGATTCCAGCCGCAACTCCAACACCGGCGGCACCGGGCTCGGCCTGGCGATCGTCAAGCATGTGCTGTTGCGCCACCGTGCGCGCCTGGAGATCAGCAGCGTGCTGGGCCATGGCAGCACGTTTACCTGCCATTTCCCGCCGTCGCAGGTAACCCGCTCGCGCGTCCTCAGTACCGACGAATAACCCAAACTCAACACCGGGCTAAAGTGGGAGCTGGCTTTTGTGGGAGCGGGCTTGCTCGCGAAGGCGGTGTATCAGTCAGCACATCCTTTTCTGAGAAACCGTCTTCGCGAGCAAGCCCGCTCCCACACAAGCCCGCTCCCACAATGGGATTTGCATCGATTTCAAAGACACATTCCAAGCCCCACCCGGCAGCAGCCACTAGGCAAGCGCCCCATCAGCCGCTACATTGGCCGACTTGCGCCCGCTTTTGCGGCTCACCTGCCACCCCTTAATTGAACACACGGAACCTGCAAAACCCCATCATGGACCCTTCCCCTGGTATCACCCTCGCCACACTCTTCGCCGACTTCGGCATGATTCTTTTTGCACTGGTCCTGGTACTGCTCAACGGTTTCTTCGTTGCGGCAGAATTTGCCATGGTCAAACTGCGCTCCACGCGGGTCGAGGCCATCGCCCACACCAACGGCTGGCGCGGGCAGATCCTGCGCACCGTACACAGCCAGCTCGACGCCTACCTGTCGGCCTGCCAGCTGGGTATCACCCTCGCCTCCCTGGGCCTGGGTTGGGTCGGTGAGCCGGCGTTTGCGCACATTCTCGAGCCGTTGCTGGGCGCCGTGGGCGTCGAGTCGCCGGAAGTGATCAAGGGCGTGTCGTTCTTCGCGGCGTTCTTCGTGATTTCCTACCTGCACATCGTGGTCGGTGAGCTGGCGCCCAAGTCCTGGGCCATCCGCAAGCCCGAGCTCTTGTCGCTGTGGACGGCGGTGCCGCTGTACCTGTTCTACTGGGCCATGTACCCGGCGATCTACCTGCTCAACGCCAGCGCCAATGCGATCCTGCGGATCGCCGGCCAAGGCGAGCCCGGCCCCCACCATGAGCACCATTACAGCCGCGAAGAGCTCAAGCTGATCCTGCACTCCAGCCGTGGCCAGGACCCCAGCGACCAAGGCATGCGTGTACTGGCCTCGGCCGTGGAAATGGGCGAGCTGGAAGTGGTCGACTGGGCCAACTCCCGGGAAGACCTGGTCACCCTGGACTTCAACGCCCCGCTCAAGGAAATCCTCGCGCTGTTCCGCCGCCACAAATTCAGCCGCTACCCGGTGTATGACGCGGTGCGCAACGAATTCGTCGGCCTGCTGCACATCAAGGATCTGCTGCTGGAGCTGGCAGCCCTGGACCACATCCCCGAGTCGTTCAACCTGGCCGAGCTGACCCGCCCGCTGGAGCGCGTGTCGCGGCACATGCCGTTGTCGCAGTTGCTGGAGCAGTTCCGCAAAGGCGGCGCGCACTTCGCTCTGGTGGAGGAAGCCGACGGCAAGATCATCGGCTACCTGACCATGGAAGACGTGCTGGAAGTGCTGGTGGGCGACATCCAGGACGAACACCGCAAGGCCGAACGCGGCATCCTCGCCTACCAGCCAGGCAAGTTGCTGGTACGTGGCGACACGCCGCTGTTCAAGGTTGAGCGCCTGCTGGGCGTTGACCTGGACCATATCGAAGCAGAAACCCTGGCCGGCCTGATCTACGACACCCTCAAGCGGGTGCCGGAAGAAGAGGAAGTGCTGGAAGTTGAAGGCTTGCGGATCATCATCAAGAAGATGAAAGGGCCGAAGATCGTCCTGGCGAAGGTCCTGTTGCTGGACTGACCCTCAATTGCCCAACGCGAAGTTGGGCAAAGCGCCCACCGGCTGGTTGAACTCATACGGGATCGACACCAGCCCCGCCTCGGTGGCGCGCTGCACCACGAAATGCAAGTGTGGCCCGCTGCTGTTGCCGGTATTACCCGACAGCGCCAGCGGGCTTCCCACCGCCACACGCTGCCCCACCTGCACGCTGACCGACCCTTGCTTGAGGTGCAGGTAGACGCCCTCGGTGCCGTCATCATGGCGCACCCGCACAAAATTCCCCGACGCATCACTGCCGCGCCCTACCTGCTGGCTTTCGGTCTTCACGACCATACCGCCGCGCGCCGCAATGATCGGCGTGCCTTCGGGCATGGCGATGTCCATGGCGTAGCGGCTTTTGCTGTCGGTATGGCTGAAACTGCCGTTGGGCCCTTGGCTCAGGCGGAACGGACCGCCGCGCCAGGGCAGCGGGTAGCGGTAGGCTTGTTGTGGATAAACCGGCGTGGGCCTGTCGAGCAGCGGGCGCGCGGGCTTGCGCTCCTGGATCACGAACGCCTGCGCGCCGGGGGTTTGCCGGTCGCTGTAGAACACGTTGCCGTTGGCATCAACGGATTTGTAGACGGTCATGGCCTGGGCCGACATGGCAACCGTGGCCAGCCCGCAGCACAGCAAGCAGCGCATGAGCATGGTGTGAACCTGCCGAGGTGAAACGGCAGGCTAGCAAGGGATCATGACAAAGCTGAGTGAACCTCAGGCCGGGAGCCCGGTGAAACAAATATCTACGTTCATCTGGGCTGCTGCCGACAGGTTGACCAAGGCATCCAGAGAGAGCTTGTCGATCTTGCCGGTGAGGACGTCGTTGAGACGGGGCTGGCTGATGCCCAATCTGTGTGCCGCATCTTTTTGAGAAAGCTCCCAGCTGCGAATGGTCTGGCACAGTTCCAAGAGCAATTTTGAACGCAGCCGCATATTGGCGGCCTGCTGGGGCGTATCTTCCAGCGCGTCCCAAACACAGCTGAAACGTTCACCGTAAACTTTTTGATGGGTCATGGCTCAACTCAACTCCTGCAATCTGGCGCGAGCCAGTTCGATGTCCCGTGCTTCGGTTTTCTGTGTGGCCTTGCGCAACGCATGCAGCACATAAACAGCCTCAGGCCGGTTGACCACATAGAACACCCGAAACGCTCCCGACGCCTCCGTAATCCGAATCTCGCTGACGCCCCTACCAATGGTTTTCATCGGCTTGCAATCAAAAGGCTGCTCACCCTGTTGCAAGAGATCCAACTGAAAACCTGCTGCCCTTCTGGCATCGAGAGGGAACGCTTTCAGATCTTTGAGCGAGCTTCCTAAAAACACCACATCCTTGTGCCTTGGCATTGGCTTCTCCTTTCCTGGAAAGAAAAAGCGTAATCGACGATTCAGCCAGAGGTAGTGATGGTTTGTTTCAAGGCATAGCGAAGGCTCGATATCGCGGAGGCGTTATCGAGAGACTATATCGAAATAGATATAAATCAAGCCAAGTACCGGGAATCAGACCGTCGGTCGATTCCCAATATTCAGGGGATTACGCACCCGGCACAAAATGCTTCTGCGCAGTACCACGGGCGATCAGGCGGGAGATGTAGTCGAGCTTCTGCGCGTCCTGGTCGATAAACCGGAAGGTCAGTTGCAGCCAGTCGCTGTCGGGCTTGGGCTCGTGGGCGACAACGGCGTGCAGGTAGCCGTTGAGGCGCGCGACTTCGGCGTTGTCGCCTTGTTCCAGGTCGAGCACGGCGCTTTCCAGTACCTGGGGCAGGACCTCACCGCGACGCACCACCAACAGCGCTTCCTTGATGCTCAAACCCTTGATCACGCATTGCTGGGTGCCACTGGACAGGCGCAGTTGGCCTTGGCCACGGCCGGCCGCTGGTGCTGCGGCAGGTGCTTGTACCGGCGGGCTGTTGAGCAGGCCTTTGCTGGGCGCAGGGGCTGCGGCGGCAACCGGGGCTGCACGTACGGCCTCGGCTTTGCCGCCGGTCAGGGCGCTCAGGGAGTCGTTGCCAAAGGCCGAGTTCATCTTGGTCGGCGCACTGGCGACCAGGGCGTCGAGGCGGCCGATCTTGTGCAGGGCCTGCTTGACCTTGTTCAGCAGTTGCTCGTTGGTGAACGGCTTGCTGACGTAACCGGAAACCCCGGCCTGGATCGCCTGGACCACGTTTTCCTTGTCGCCACGGCTGGTCACCATCACAAACGGCATGGCCTTGAGGTGCGGTTGCTCACGGCACCAGGTCAGCAGCTCCAGGCCGGACATCTCGGGCATTTCCCAGTCGCACAGCACCAGGTCGAACGTCTCGCGCATCAGGATGGCCTGGGCCTTTTTGCCGTTCACCGCGTCTTCAAGCTTGATCCCGGGGAAGTAGTTGCGCAGGCACTTCTTCACCAGATCGCGGATAAACGAGGCGTCATCCACCACCAATACACTGACTTTACTCATCGACCCTTCATCCTATAAAAACTTCGGCACGCAAGACGCCTGACTGGTGGCATTTTGCCAAAACTCGGTAGTCACAGTCGGACTTTATTGCTTCCGCTGCGCAAAAAATTCGGAGGCCACAAACGAAAACGCCCGGCCAAAGGCCGGGCGTTTATTTCTCGGGCAATCTTACTTATCGTCAGCTTCGCCCGGAACATTAGGGATTTGATCGACCGATCCTTCAACTTCGGCCTTCATGCGCTTGAGGCCCATGTGCCGCACGTCGGTGCCACGGACCAGGTAGATCACCAGCTCCGAGATGTTGCGTGCGTGGTCGCCGATACGTTCCAGCGAACGCAGCACCCAGATGATGCTCAACACCCGCGAGATAGAGCGCGGGTCTTCCATCATGTAGGTGGCCAGCTCACGCAGCGCGGTCTTGTATTCGCGGTCGATGATCTTGTCGTACTGGGCCACCGACAACGCCAGCTCGGCGTCGAAACGAGCAAAGGCGTCCAGCGCGTCGCGCACCATGTTGCGCACCTGGTCGCCGATGTGGCGCACTTCCACGTAGCCGCGCGGGGCTTCGCCTTCTTCGCACAGCTGGATGGCACGGCGGGCGATCTTGGTGGCTTCGTCGCCGATGCGCTCCAGGTCGATCACCGACTTGGAGATGCTGATGATCAAACGCAGGTCGGACGCCGCCGGTTGGCGACGGGCCAGAATACGCAGGCATTCTTCGTCGATATTGCGTTCCATCTGGTTGATCTGGTCATCGATCTCACGCACTTGCTGGGCCAGGCCCGAATCGGCCTCGATCAGCGCGGTCACGGCGTCGTTGACTTGCTTCTCCACCAGACCGCCCATCGCCAGGAGGTGGCTGCGCACTTCCTCAAGCTCGGCGTTGAACTGCGCGGAGATGTGGTGGGTAAGGCCTTCTTTGCTAATCATGTTGGCGTCCTTGGAGCGTCCGGTAAGGTGCGGAGAACCGCAGCATCAGTGCAATGAGAACCACGGCTGACTAGCCGTAGCGACCGGTGATGTAGTCTTCGGTCTGCTTCTTCGCCGGATTGGTGAACAGAGTATCGGTATCACCGAATTCCACCAGCTTGCCCATGTACATGAACGCGGTGTAGTCGGAAACCCGCGCTGCCTGTTGCATGTTGTGGGTCACGATGACGATGGTGAACTTGGATTTGAGTTCGTAGATCAGCTCTTCGACTTTCAGCGTCGAGATCGGGTCAAGTGCCGAGCACGGTTCGTCGAGCAGCAGCACTTCCGGCTCCACGGCGATGGTGCGCGCGATCACCAGACGTTGTTGCTGGCCGCCGGACAGGCCGAGGGCCGAGTCGTGCAGACGGTCTTTCACTTCGTCCCACAGCGCCGCGCCTTTCAAGGCCCACTCAACCGCTTCGTCGAGGATGCGTTTCTTGTTGATGCCTTGGATGCGCAGACCGTAGACCACGTTTTCGTAGATGGTCTTGGGGAACGGGTTCGGCTTCTGGAACACCATGCCCACGCGGCGACGCAGCTCGGCCACGTCTTCGCCCTTGCGGTAGATGTTGGTGCCGTAGAGGTTGATGGCGCCATCAACGCGGCAGCCGTCCACCAGGTCGTTCATGCGGTTGAAGGTACGCAGCAGCGTGGACTTGCCGCAGCCCGACGGGCCGATGAAGGCGGTCACGCGCTGCTTGGGGATGTTCATGCTGACGTCGAACAGCGCCTGTTTTTCACCGTAGTACAGGCTCAGGCCCGGCACTTCGATTGCCACGGTTTCCTGGGCCAGGCTCAGGCTCTGCTTATCGCGACCCAGGGCAGACATGTTGATGCCGTGGGTGTGGGTTTCATGTTGCATGGGATGCTCCCTGTGCTACCAATTCGTTTCGTTGAACCGCCGGGGCGGCTTACTCAAATTCTGTGTCTGACGCGGTCCAGTGTGGGAGCTGGCTTGCCTGCGATAGCATCACCGCAGTGTTCCTGCCAAACCGAGTCGCCTGTATCGCAGGCAAGCCAGCTCCCACATTGACCGTGTCCAGCCCGCTTAACTGTCCAACGCTTTGTATTTTTCACGCAGGTGGTTACGAATCCACACTGCCGACAAGTTGAGCGTGGCAATCACCAGCACCAGCAGCAAGGCGGTGGCGTACACCAGTGGCCGTGCCGCTTCGACGTTGGGGCTCTGGAAGCCGACGTCATAAATATGGAAGCCCAGGTGCATGATCTTCTGGTCCAGGTGCAAGTACGGGTAGTTGCCATCCAGCGGCAGCGACGGCGCCAGTTTCACCACACCTACCAGCATCAGCGGCGCCACTTCACCGGCGGCGCGGGCCACGGCGAGGATCATGCCGGTCATCATCGCCGGGCTGGCCATGGGCAGCACGATCTTCCACAGCGTTTCCGCCTTGGTCGCGCCCAGTGCCAGGGAGCCTTCACGTACGGTGCGGGGAATCCGCGCCAGCCCTTCTTCAGTGGCCACGATCACCACCGGCACCGCCAGCAGCGCCAGGGTCAGCGAGGCCCACAGCAGGCCCGGCGTACCGAAGGTCGGCGCCGGCAGGGCTTCGGCGAAGAACAGGCGGTCCACCGAACCACCCAGTACATACACGAAGAAGCCCAGGCCGAACACGCCGTAGACGATGGCCGGTACGCCCGCCAGGTTGTTCACGGCGATACGGATGATGCGCGTCAGGGTGTTCTGCTTGGCGTATTCACGCAGGTACACCGCCGCCAGCACGCCGAACGGGGTCACGATCATCGCCATGATCAGGGTCATCATCACGGTGCCGAAGATGGCCGGGAAGATCCCGCCTTCGGTGTTGGCTTCCCGTGGGTCATCGCTTAAGAATTCCCAGACCTTGCTGAAGTAGAAGCCGATCTTGGTAAAGGTGCCCATGGCGTTCGGCTGATAGGCGTGCACCACTTTGCCGATGCCGATCTCCACTTCCTTGCCGTTGCCGTCACGGGCGGTCAGCGCGTCACGGTTGAACTGGGTGTGCAGGTCGGCCAGGCGCGCTTCGATGTCCTGGTAACGGGCATTCAGCTCGGCGCGGTCGGCGTCCATGTCGGCCTGGGCGGCAGCGTCGAGCTTGCCTTCCAGCTCCAGCTTGCGACCGTGCAGGCGGATGCGTTCGAGACCGGCGTTGATCGCGCCGATATCGGTTTTTTCCAGGCTCTTGAGTTGGGCAGCCAGCTTGTTCACACGGTCGACGCGGGCTTGCAGCTCCGGCCACGCGGCCTCGCCTTCGGCGATGACCTTGCCATCCTGCTTGACGTTGACCAGGGTGCCGTAGAAGTTACCCCACTCGCGGCGCTCGATGGCCATCAGCTCGACCGGCTTGGTCTGGTCCTTCAGCCACTCGCCGACGATCCAGGTGAAGTCGTTGCCGTTCAAGTCCCGGTTGCCGACCTTGATCAGCTCGCGGGTCATGAATTCCGGGCCTTGGTCCGGTACGGGCAGGCCAGCGCTTTTCAGGCGCTCGCGGGGCACTTCTTCTTTCTGCACCACTTCGCCGATGACGATATGGTTTGCCTGGCCCGGCACGCTGTAGTTGGCCTGGATCAGGTCGGCCGGCCAGAAGTGGCCCAAGCCACGTACGGCAATCACGGCCAGCAAACCAATGGTCATGATGACCGCGATGGACACCGCGCCACCGCTGATCCAGACGCCTGGGGCGCCGCTCTTGAACCATCCATTCAGGGAGTTCTGTTTCACAGACTTCTACCTTTCTTAAAGCGACGAGTATTTCTTGCGCAGACGCTGACGGATCAGCTCGGCGAGGGTGTTCATGATGAAGGTGAACAGCAGCAGCACCAGCGCCGAGAGGAACAGCACACGGTAGTGACTACCGCCCACCTCCGACTCAGGCATCTCCACCGCGACGTTGGCCGCCAGCGTGCGCAGGCCTTCGAACAGGTTCATCTCCATCACCGGGGTGTTGCCGGTGGCCATCAGCACGATCATGGTCTCGCCGACGGCGCGGCCCATGCCGATCATCAGGGCCGAGAAAATGCCCGGGCTGGCGGTCAGGATCACCACGCGGGTCATGGTCTGCCACGGCGTGGCCCCCAGGGCCAGCGAGCCCAGGGTCAGGCCGCGCGGTACGCTGAACACGGCGTCTTCGGCGATGGAGTAGATGTTCGGGATCACCGCAAAACCCATGGCCAGGCCGACTACCAGGGCGTTGCGCTGGTCGTAGGTAATCCCCAGGTCGTGGGAGATCCACATGCGCATGTCGCCGCCGAAGAACCAGGTTTCCAGGTACGGGCTCATGTACAGCGAGAGCCAGCCCACAAACAGGATCACCGGGATCAGGATCGCGCTTTCCCAGCCATCGGGAACGCGCAGGCGGATCGATTCAGGCAGGCGGCTGAAGATGAAACCGGCCACCAGGATGCCAATCGGCAACAGCATCAACAGGCTGAAAATCCCCGGTAGATGCCCCTCGACATACGGCGCGAGGAACAGGCCGGCGAAGAAGCCGAGGATCACCGTCGGCATCGCTTCCATCAGTTCGATCACCGGCTTGACCTTGCGGCGCAGGCTCGGGGCCATGAAGTAAGCGGTGTAGATGGCAGCGGCAACGGCCAGTGGTGCGGCCAGCAGCATGGCGTAGAACGCCGCCTTCAGCGTACCGAAGGTCAGTGGCGCCAGGCTCATCTTGGGTTCGAAGTCGGTGTTGGCGGCGGTCGATTGCCAGACGTATTTAGGCTCGTCGTAGTTCTCGTACCAGACCTTGCTCCACAACGCGCTCCACGAGACTTCCGGGTGCGGGTTGTCGAGCAGCAGCGGTTGCAGCTTGCCGCCGGCTTCCACGATTACGCGGTTGGCCCGTGGCGACAGGCCGAATACGCCTTGGCCATCGACCACTGGGTCCACCAGCAAGGTGCGGTGGGCGGTGCTGTGGAACACGCCGAACTTGCCGGAGGCGTCGAGGGCGGTGAAACCTTTGCGACGTTCTTCGGCGCTGATTTCAACGATAGGCGCGGTGCCCATCTGGAAGGTGCGGATCTGCTTGAGGTGTTGCTCGCCATCCGGGTCGCGAGCCATGAACCACTGGGCCAGGCCGCCTTTGGAGTTACCGACGATCAGCGAGATACCGCCCACCAGTTGGGTGCTGGCGGTGATTTCGGCATCGCCACTTTCCAATAACTTGTATCGACCGTTGAGACTCTTGTCCCGTAGGTTGAACACATCGGCCAGGGCTCGGCCGTTGATCACGTACAGCCATTGCTGGCGCGGGTCGATGAAGATTGCCTTCACCGGCTCGGTCATTTGCGGCAGCTCGATACGCTTCTGCTCGCTGGTGACTTCGCCAGTCATCATGTTTTCTTCGCGGCTCAGGGACAGCACGTTCAGGTGCGAACCCGCAGAGCCGGCGACCACCAGGGTGGAATCCGTAGCGTTGAGCGCGACGTGCTCCAGCGGGCGACCGGCGTCATCGAGGACGATCGGTGTTTCGCCGTAGGGGTATTCGATCGCAGGCGAAATGGTTTTCTTGCCGTCCGGGTAGGACACCTTATAGGTGTGGCGGAACACCATGGACTGGCCATTGGACAAGCCCAGGATCACCAGCGGGCTGCCAGGCTGGTCTTCACCGATGGAGACCACTTGGCTACCGGCCGGCAACGGCAGGTCGACACGCTTGAGCTCGGCGCCGGTGTCCACATTGAAGAACAGTGCCTGGCCCTTGTCGGAAACCCGCATGGCGACCTGGTTCTGCTCTTCGAGCGAGATCATCAACGGCTTGCCGGCGTCCTGGATCCAGGCCGGGGTCAGTGCGTCTTCCTTGGTCAGCGAGGCGCCTTGGAACAGCGGCGCAACCACGTAGGCAAGGAAGAAGAAGATCAGCGTGATTGCACCGAGGACGGCGAGACCGCCGATCAATACATACCAACGGGTCAGGCGATCTTTGAGCGCGCGAATGCGGCGCTTGCGTTGCAGCTCAGGCGTATTGAAATCAATGCGCTTGGGAGGAGAAGTCGTCGTCATGGTGGAATTGGCCAGATCATTCATGCGCACACCCTAGCGATCCTGTATGACAGAAAGATGACAATGCAGTGACGCAAGAAATCCGCCGCGTAGCAGAGCTGGCAGCGGACTAAAAATTAGGAGGCGAGGTCCAGGTCCTGCAGACCCCGCCCGGGCCTTGAGCCTTGGTATAAACCCGGCTCAAGGCAGCTTTACCGAAGGCTTACTTGCCGCCTTCTTTCAAACCCAGGTCAGCCAGGGCCTTGGCGGCAACTTTGGCTGGCAGTGGGATGTAGCCGTCTTTCACGACAACTTCCTGGCCCTGTTTGGACAGAACCAGTTTCACGAACTCAGCTTCCAGCGGAGCCAGAGGCTTGTTCGGGGCTTTGTTGACGTAAACGTAGAGGAAACGCGACAGCGGGTATTTGCCGTTCAGGGCGTTTTCTTCGCTGTCTTCGATGAAGTCAGTGCTGCCTTTCTTGGCCAGGGCAACGGTCTTCACGCTTGCAGTCTTGTAGCCGATGCCCGAGTAACCGATACCGTTCAGCGAGGAGCTGATCGACTGCACGACCGAAGCCGAGCCTGGTTGTTCGTTCACGTTTGGCTTGTAGTCGCCTTTGCACAGGGCTTCTTCTTTGAAGTAGCCGTAGGTGCCGGATACCGAGTTACGGCCGAACAGTTGCACTGGCTTGTTGGCCAGGTCGCCGGTCACACCCAGGTCGCCCCAGGTTTTAACGTCAGCTTTGCCACCGCACAGGCGAGTCGAGGAGAAGATCGCATCGACCTGTTCCATGGTCAGGTGCTGGATCGGGTTGTCTTTGTGTACGAAGACAGCCAGGGCGTCCACGGCAACCGGGATAGCGGTTGGCTTGTAGCCGTACTTCTGCTCGAAGGCAGCCAGTTCGGTGTCCTTCATCTTGCGGCTCATCGGGCCCAGGTTGGAGGTGCCTTCAGTCAACGCAGGTGGCGCGGTGGCGGAGCCAGCGGCCTGAATCTGGATGTTTACGTTCGGGTATTCTTTTTTGTAGGACTCGGCCCACAGGGTCATCAGGTTGGCCAGGGTGTCAGAACCAACGCTGGACAAGTTGCCCGATACACCGGTGGTTTTGGTGTAGCTCGGGATAGCTGGGTCAACAGCGGCGAACGCGTTAGCAGTCGCAACGCCAGCAGCGACAAAAGTCATGGCCGCCATCAAACGCTTCAGTTTCATGCCTTACTCCTAGCAGATAGGGATAGTTGGATCGGGGCCAAGTATCGGTAGGCCGTGTGAACACTCTATGTCTGGAATATGACAATTAGATGAAAGGCCAGTATTGGCTTTAAACACGGCAAGGCGGGGAAAGGTTCGTAAACACGGGGGTTCGGGGCAGGAGCGGCGGTGTTTCAGAAATACTCTGTAATGCGATCGTTCCTACGCTCCGCGTAGGAATGCATCCTGTGACGCTCCGCGTCACGACGTTAAGAGCGGACGCAGAGCGTCCGGGGCGGCGTGGCATTCCCACGCGGAGCGTGGGAATGATCAGCGGAGCGTGGGAACGATCATCGCTTTCAAGGCCTTAGCGGGAGCGCTTCCACAGATACCCACCCACCAACATCCCCATCACGCACAGCGCGGCGACATAGTAAGCAGGGCCCATCGGGCTTTCCTTCATCAACAACGACACCGCCAGCGGCGTCAGACCGCCGAAAATCGCGTAGGCGACGTTGTAGGAGAACGACAAACCGCTGAAGCGCACCACCGGTGGGAAGGCTTTCACCATCACGTAGGGCACCACGCCGATGGTGCCGACAAACAAACCGGTCAGGGCGTACAGCGGGAACAGCCAATCCGGGTGCTGGACCAGGCTGTGGTACAGCGTCCACGAGCTGCACAGCAGCAACAGGCAACCGACGACCAGCACGCGGCCAGCGCCGAAACGGTCAGCCAGGGCGCCGGAGAGGATGCAGCCCAGGCTCAGGGTAACGATGGCCAGGCTGTTGGCTTGCAGGGCGATGGTCGGTGCAAAGTGGTAGACAGTCTGCAACACGGTCGGGGTCATCAGGATGACCACGACGATGCCGGCCGACAGCAGCCAGGTCAGCAACATCGACAACACGATGGCGCCACGGTGGTCACGCAGTACCGCGCGCAGCGGCAGCTCGGCGGCCAGGGTCTTGCGTTGCTGCATCTCGGCGAAGATCGGCGTTTCATGCAACCAGCGACGCAGGTACACCGACAACAGGCCAAACACGCCGCCGAGCAGGAACGGGATGCGCCAGGCGAAATCCGAAACCTCTACCGGGGTGTACAGGGTGTTGATGGCCGTCGCCACCAGCGAACCCAGGAGGATGCCGGCAGTGAGGCCGCTGGTCAGGGTGCCACAGGCGTAGCCGATGTGGCGCGGCGGTACGTGTTCGGAGACGAATACCCACGCGCCCGGCACTTCGCCACCAATCGCCGCGCCCTGGATCACGCGCATCAGCAGCAACAGGATCGGCGCCCACAGGCCGATCTGCGCGTAGGTCGGCAGCAGGCCCATGATCAAGGTCGGTACGGCCATCATGAAAATGCTCAGGGTGAACATCTTCTTGCGGCCCAGCAGGTCACCGAAGTGCGCCATGATGATGCCGCCCAGGGGGCGCGCCAGGTAGCCGGCGGCGAAGATGCCGAAGGTCTGCATCATGCGCAGCCATTCGGGCATATCCGCCGGGAAGAAGAGTTTTCCGACCACGGTGGCGAAAAACACGAAAATGATGAAATCATAAAATTCCAGCGCCCCGCCCAAGGCAGACAGCGACAGGGTTTTGTAGTCGTTGCGGGTCAGCGGGCGCGAAGGTTGCGCACTGCTTGCGGGCACGGAGGACATGGCAAGGCTTCTCTTATAGTAGTCAGGACGGCAGAACCGCTGTACTGGCAGGGCCAGGACGGGTTGGGAAAGATAGCAAATCGCTTGCAAAAGCACACCACAAGCACAGTTGCGGTAAAAAGCCGCGATACAGCGGCGAATAGCCGACCAAATCAACTACAGACGGTCGTCGCGACGCAAGGGTGTCGATATACTCGGGCCACGCACGCGCAAGAACCCGCAGTCTTGAGAGGCATACCCGGCATGATCGAACTCGAACAAGAAGATCCTATCCCGCAAGGCGACCTCGCCCTGCAAATCACCGCGCTTCCGCGTGAAACCAACGGCTTTGGCGATATCTTCGGCGGCTGGCTGGTCGCGCAGATGGACCTCGCCGGCACCGCCATGGCCAGCAAGGTCGCGGGTGGACGTGTGGCCACCGTGGCCATCGATCGCATGGCGTTCCTGGTGCCGGTCGCCGTGGGCGCGCAGCTGTCCTTTTATACCCAGGCCCTGGAGATCGGCCGCAGCTCGATCCAGATGATGGTCGAAGTGTGGAGCGACGACCCGCTGTCCAGCGAATGGCGCAAGGTCACCGAGGCGGTATTTGTGTTCGTTGCCATCGACGGCAGTGGCCGTACGCGCTCGGTTCCGTCCCGCGCCCGTTAAACCTCGCCGGGTTTTGACGGTCAATTGCCCCATTGCATGCCATTGAGAGTGTTGTTATGCCTGTGCCCCACGTTGAAACCGTGAAAATCGATGAGCTGGACTGCTGGCGCATCCGCCACAACGGCGCTGAGTTGATGGTGGCCCACCAGGGCGCGCACATCTTCAGTTACGGACGTGATGGCGAGCAGCCGCTGATCTGGCCGAACCCCGAAGCGGTGTTCAAGCAGGGCAAGGGCATTCGTACCGGCGTACCGGTGTGCTGGCCGTGGTTTGGCGTGTTTGAGCGCAACCCGCAAAGCGTCAAGGCGATGCGCCAGAGCGAGCAGCCTGCCGGTGCCCATGGTTTTGTGCGTACTACATTGTGGGAATTGGCCGCGACCGAGCTTGAAGGCGACGTCTTGCGCGTTGACCTGGTACTGCCAGTGCCCGCAGGTGGCTTCCCCGGCTGGCCCCATCAAGTCGACCTGACCCTGAGCCTGCTGCTGGACGAGCAACTGCACATCCGCCTGACCAGCCACAACCGTGGCACCGACACCGTGACCCTCAGCCAGGCGCTGCATACGTACTTTGCCGTGAGCGATGTGCGCAACGTGCAAGTCGATGGGCTGGACGGAACGGCGTATATCGATACCGCTGACGGCTGGACCGAGAAAAACCAATCAGGCTTGCTGCATTTCACCGCCGAGACGGATCGCATCTACCTCGATACGCCGGCGCAGTTGAGCATCGTCGATAAAGACTGGCAGCGTCGCATCCAGCTCACCAGCGAGGGCTCGAAGTCCACCGTGATCTGGAACCCGTGGACCGAGCGCGCCAAGGCCTTTGATGACATGGCCGATGATGGCTGGACGGGCATGCTGTGCATCGAGACGGCGAATGTGCTGGATGATGTTGTTGAGTTGGCGCCAGGCCAAAGCCACACCTTAAGTGTGAGCATCACCGGTACTGCCTTGTAAACCCAATCAAAACTGTGGGAGCTGGCTTGCCTGCGATAGCAATGGTGAATTCACTACAGCTATCGCAGGCAAGCCAGCTCCCACATTGATTTGTGCTGGGCTTTAGAGATCAGACTCCTTCACCACCCTTACCTTCCCCGCATCCAGCGCATACGCCGCGTCCGCCAAATCATTGTTGACCTTCTCCACCTTCAACGTCCCCGTCACCCACAACGGCGTGTAGATATCATCCAGCTTCAACCCCTTGGGATACCGCACCAGCACCAACTGGTTAGGCGGCGGTGGCGGCACGTGGATGCACGCGCCTGGGTACGGCACCAGGAAGAACAGCGTGCTGCGGCCCTTGGCGTCGGTTTCCAGCGGCACCGGGTAGCCGCCGATACGGATGTTCTTGCCGTTCATGGCACCCACGGTCTTGGTCGAATACATCACCGCCGGCAAGCCTTTGCTCTGTTTCAGGCCGCCTTTTTCGGTGAACGTGCCTTGGGCTTCGGGGGAGTTGTGGTCGATCTCGGGCATGGCTTCGAGGGCTTTCTGGTCCGACAGCGGCATCAGGTCGAGCCAGTCGGTTTCCGGCAGTTCGCCGGCGTGCGCAAGGCCAGAGCCGAGCAAGAGGAGAGTCAACAGAAGACGGCGCATGGGGAGCAGCTCGGCAAGGAAAACGGTGCCGGCATTCTAGCCCTCTGCGCCTGCGCAGCGCAGAGGGCTTTGTCGCTTAGATCATTTCTTTTTGATCAGGCCGTAGATCACCAGCAGGATGATCGCGCCGATCAGCGCGCCGATGAAGCCCGCCCCTTGACCGGCCTGGTAGATACCCAGGGCCTGGCCACCGTAGGTCGCCGCCAGGGAGCCGGCGATACCCAGCAGGATGGTCATGATCCAGCCCATGCTGTCGTCGCCAGGCTTGAGGAAACGCGCCAGCAGGCCGACGATCAGGCCGATAAAGATGGTTCCGATGATACCCATGGCATTTCCCTCTGAATGTAGGTGAGCTATGCCAAAGCCTAGTCAGGCTTTGGCATCCTGCAATCAGAGAGACGACGATCACCAATGGTTCCCGTCGGACTTGGCTTATTGCTCGGCGATCAGCGCTTCAACCTTGAGGATCTGCGCTTGCAGCGTCGCCCGGTCCTTGCAACGCAGGTTGGCGTGGCCGACCTTGCGCCCGGCCTTGAAGGCCTTGCCGTAATGGTGCAGGTGGCAGTCGTCGATGGCGATGACTTTTTCCACTGGCGGCACTACACCGATGAAGTTGAGCATCGCGCTTTCGCCGACCTTGGCCGTGGAGCCCAGCGGCAAGCCCGCGACCGCCCGCAGGTGGTTTTCGAACTGGCTGCACTCGGCGCCTTCGGTGGTCCAGTGCCCGGAGTTGTGTACGCGCGGGGCGATTTCGTTGGCCTTGAGGCCACCGTCCACTTCAAAGAACTCGAACGCCATCACGCCGACGTAATCCAGTTGCTTGAGCACACGGCTGGAATAATCTTCCGCCAGGGCCTGCAACGGGTGGTCGGTGCTGGCCACGGACAGCTTGAGGATGCCGCTGTCGTGGGTGTTGTGCACCAACGGGTAGAAGCGGGTTTCGCCATCACGGGCACGCACGGCAATCAGCGAGACTTCACCGGTGAACGGCACGAAGCCTTCCAGCAGGCAGGCCACGCTGCCCAGCTCGGCAAAGGTGCCGACCACGTCAGCGGCCGTGCGCAGGACTTTCTGGCCCTTGCCGTCATAACCCAGGGTGCGGGTTTTCAGCACGGCCGGCAGGCCGATGCTGGCAACGGCGGCGTCCAGGTCCGCCTGGGACTGGATATCGGCGAAGGCCGGGGTGGGGATGCCCAGGTCCTTGAACATGCTTTTCTCGAACCAGCGGTCACGGGCGATGCGCAAGGCTTCGGCGCTCGGGTACACCGGCACGAACTGCGAAAGGAAGGCCACGGTTTCAGCCGGCACGCTTTCGAACTCGAAGGTCACCAGGTCAACTTCGTCAGCCAGTTGGCGCAGGTGGTCCGGGTCGCTGTAGTCAGCCCGCAGGTGTTCACCCAACGCAGCCGCGCAAGCGTCCGGCGCCGGGTCCAGGAAAGCGAAGTTCATCCCCAGCGGGGTTCCCGCCAGGGCCAGCATGCGGCCCAGTTGGCCGCCACCGATTACACCGATTTTCATCGTCAACAACCTCAGGCGATGCGTGGGTCTGGATTGTCCAGCACGCTGTCTGTCTGCTCAGCACGGAATTTCTTCAGCACCGCGTGGAACTGCGGGTGCTTGGCGCCCAGGATGCTGGCGGACAGCAACGCGGCGTTGATCGCGCCGGCCTTGCCGATTGCCAGGGTCGCCACCGGAATGCCAGCCGGCATCTGCACGATGGACAACAGCGAATCCACGCCCGAGAGCATTGCCGACTGCACCGGCACGCCAAGCACCGGCAGGTGGGTCTTGGCCGCACACATGCCTGGCAAGTGCGCTGCACCGCCGGCACCGGCGATGATCACCTCGATGCCACGGGATTCTGCTTCATCGGCATACTGGAACAGCAAATCCGGGGTGCGGTGGGCAGAGACCACTTTCACTTCATACGGAATGCCGAGTTTTTCCAGCATATCGGCGGTGTGGCTAAGGGTGGACCAATCGGACTTGGAGCCCATGATCACGCCAACCAATGCACTCATCGTCGTGCCTCTTCTCTCTGGGCGCCCGCAGGCGCGTCAAAAAACAACAAGCCACGCGGGAAATCCGGCGTGGCTTGTTGTACGAATTAAGGCCGGTTGGACCGGCCGAAGGCCGCGCAGTATACCGTAATAATGCAGATAAACAGCCCCTTGGATGACCATCTGTCTAGCGGGGCAAAGTGGCGGTTTTATTGACTCAGGAGTCAGCGACGAAGCTTAGACGATGGGTCTTGGTAATGGCATCAATCATGGTCGGCGACACCCCTACTTTTGCCGCGATCACCGGCCATTGCACGACGGCCTCGCGCACCTCACGGATGATCTGCCGAGCTTTAAGACCCTTGATCTGACTTGCAACACTGAGCAAGTCTTCCAGCACAAAGTTATCGCGCTTACCGTTTACGCTCATCTGATGGCTATCGACCCAGAAATTACCGGGCATATAGGACCAAGTCACGTCATAGGCAGGTGACAGGTACCAGGTGCCGTCTGTATCCAACAGAAAGCTGATGTTCTTGGTGTGATCATCCTGGTTTCGGGCGATAACGTTGAACACCATCCGCCGGAAAAACTGCTCTGCCTCCCGACGACTCAACTTCAACACCCTGAACACGCTCAGCGCCTCAGCGTACGAATACTCACCGGGCTTTTTGTAGTCGGCATGATCCAGCGCACACAGCGTAGCGGTATGAATTTTCTCGCCATCATCCGTGCGATCGAATCGTTTGGTCATGAAATGGGCGCGCCCGCCCTCTTCGAGCAGACGGCATTCGGTCATCACCACACCGGCCTGCCTGGCCATCAGGTGATACGCGTATTCGATCCGACCAAATCCTTGACTATCCGCAAGTACGTCGGTGTTTTTTGCAACGTCAAACTTTAGCAGCCAGTAGCTGTACCCCTGTGGCGCCGTCACTTGGCCCGACCGGACATGTCCTTCGTCGTTGATCGCAATGATCGCCTTCGCACGCGCACCGCCTGCACTGGTGCCGACCTGGATCAATCGCTGCAACGCGGCATCATCCACCGTGGGATCGTTGGACGTCAGGCGATCCTCCAGGCTCTCACGCCCCGCAAGGACTTCGCCAGCCAACTGGACCAGCGCCTCGATCTCGATACTTTCGGCCTCGTTAGCCTCTGTCTTCATGGCCGGCCGATATTCCAGGGCGCCCATGCCGCGATTGCCCTGATACAGCAGCCGATCTACCGGAGTGAAGGAACGCTTGTCGCGGCCTTGCTGGGCCAACCAGGCATCGATCAGGGCATTGCCGAAATCATCCGGGAGCGAGTCGGCAAAGATCGCCGGAAGCGCTTTATAGGTTTCCCGGTTCAGGTTGGTGAATGCGTAGGTGTAACCAACACGGGCAGGCATATGGATAGGCGAAATTTCCAACCCGGTGGCGACGAACTCGGGAGAAAACTCGAACTCGCCAACCAGGCTTGCCTCATCCCAATTAAGCGCGCCAACGTAGAGGCCCCATAAATAGATTTGTGCGATCACCAAGTCGTGTCCTTCTCTGCGGCGTCAGGCGTGATGAGCTTTTTCTGGCCCGTGACTGACGAGTTTGCGGATCGAGGCTTGCGGAGGGTGTAGGCGCGTTGACGTTGCTTCCCGGCCATCTTTGCCATCTGGATGGGACTTGAACGCACCTCCTCGACCAGGGAACTCAACCGATCCAATTCCCCGATCACGCGCAATACCGCAATCAGGTTGAGCAAGGTGCCCTTGCCCGCCATCAACTGGCGCAACGTAGTCCGGGAAATGCCCGCTTCTTCAGCAACGGTCTCCTGATTGAGGTTCTTCTTCACCCTCAGGGCTTCGAGGCGCGAGCCAATCACTTCTGCGATGGCTTGCTCACTCATCGTTGTCATCCGCATTTTGTCTGGCTTCCTGATCGATAGGTGACTTTCTACCACTTATTGAACAGTATCCTAGCCAATAAACCGGCGACATGTAAGTCGATGTATAGAGCCCTATTTTTTGGATAGAAACATGATCAAAATATGACTTAAAGACACATAATGAGCAGTAAACTATCCAATTTTAAAATAATCACGTTAAACCACGCTCACCCACAGGACTCTGCGCCGCCCCACCCTCCAACTTGCGCCACAACAACCGCACGTTCGCCTTGCGCACCAACGCACAGCGATACAAACGAATCTCCAGCGGCACATGCCATTGCGGACCGCCACACACCACCAGTTCACCGCGTGCCAACTCGGCACGCACGCTCAACTGCGGCACCCAGGCAATTCCCAGGCCTTCCAGCGCCATGCTCTTGAGGCTATCGGCCATGGCGGTTTCGTACACGGTGGTAAAGCGCAAGGCACGCTGGCGCAGCAGCAGGTGCACCGACCGCCCGAGGAACGCACCGGCGCTGTAGGCCAGCAACGGCACACTGCCCTCACCTTCCAGGTCGAACAACGGCTTGCCATCGGCATCGGCGGCGCACACCGGGAGCATTTCGGTGTTGCCCAGGTGCAGGGAGGGGAAGATTTCCGCGTCCATCTGCATGGCCGCATCCGGGTCATAGAACGCCAGCATCAAGTCACAACCGCCTTCGCGCAGGGCGTGCACCGCGTCGCCGACGTTGGTGGCCACCAGCCGCGTGGCGATGTTCAGGCCTTCGTTGCGCAGTTGGGCGATCCAGCGCGGGAAGAAGCCCAGCGCCAGGGAGTGCGCCGCCGCGACTTGCATGACTTCGCCCTGCCCGCCTTCCAGGTGATGCAAATGGCGCAGCACTTCACCGAGCTGTTCGACCACGGTGCGCGCGGTCACCAGGAACAACTGCCCCGCCGCCGTCAATTCCACCGGCGTGCGCGAGCGGTTGACCAGGGTCAGGCCCAGCGCAGCCTCCAGGCTACGGATGCGGCGGCTGAACGCCGGCTGGGTGACAAAGCGCCGTTCCGCCGCCTGGGAAAAGCTGCGGGTGGCCGCCAGGGCGCTGAAGTCTTCCAGCCATTTGCTCTCAAGGTTCATCACTTCCCTCCACGGGTACGCACCATTTTGGTACACACGCCCGCCATGATAGCCGGGTCACACCTGCATTATGCCGTTTATGCATAGCCCAGTGCTGAACAGCATTGGCCCAAAAACTCACACAAGCCTAGCATTCGCAGCGTTCCGGCCAGTTCCGGGTCCATATCGAGATGATTTCCGTCATGTCCTCCGCTGCATCTTTCCGTACCGAAAAAGACCTGCTTGGCGTACTCGAAGTACCGGCTCAAGCGTATTACGGCATCCAGACCCTGCGAGCGGTGAACAACTTCCGCCTCTCGGGCGTTCCGATTTCGCATTACCCGAAATTGGTGGTCGGTCTGGCAATGGTCAAGCAAGCGGCGGCAGACGCCAACCGCGAGCTGGGTCAGCTCAGTGAAGCCAAGCACGCTGCCATCAGCGAAGCCTGTGCCCGGCTGATCCGCGGCGATTTCCACGAAGAGTTCGTGGTGGACATGATTCAAGGCGGCGCTGGCACTTCAACCAACATGAATGCCAACGAAGTGATCGCCAACATCGCGCTGGAGGCCATGGGTCACCAGAAAGGCGAGTACCAGTACCTGCACCCGAACAACGACGTGAACATGGCGCAGTCGACCAACGACGCCTACCCGACCGCGATCCGCCTGGGTCTGCTGCTGGGCCATGACGCGCTGCTGGCCAGCCTCGACAGCCTGATCCAGGCCTTCGCCGCCAAGGGCGTCGAGTTCGGCCATGTGCTGAAAATGGGCCGCACCCAATTGCAAGACGCCGTGCCGATGACCCTCGGTCAGGAATTCCGTGCCTTCGCCACCACCCTGGGTGAAGACCTGGCCCGCCTGAAAACCCTGGCGCCAGAACTGCTGACCGAAGTGAACCTGGGCGGCACCGCCATCGGTACCGGCATCAACGCCGACCCGCGTTACCAGGCCCTGGCCGTACAACGCCTGGCCACCATCAGCGGCCAGCCGCTGGTACCGGCTGCCGACCTGATCGAAGCCACCTCCGACATGGGCGCCTTCGTGCTGTTCTCCGGCATGCTCAAGCGTACTGCGGTGAAGCTGTCGAAGATCTGCAACGACCTGCGCCTGCTGTCCAGCGGCCCGCGTACCGGGATCAACGAGATCAACCTGCCAGCGCGTCAGCCAGGCAGCTCGATCATGCCCGGCAAGGTCAACCCGGTGATCCCGGAAGCGGTGAACCAGGTGGCGTTCCAAGTGATCGGCAACGACTTGGCGCTGACCATGGCAGCCGAAGGCGGCCAACTGCAACTGAACGTGATGGAGCCTTTGATCGCCTTCAAGATCTTCGACTCGATCCGCCTGCTGCAACGCGCCATGGACATGCTGCGCGAACACTGCATCGTCGGCATCACCGCCAACGAAGCGCGCTGCCGCGAACTGGTGGAGCACTCCATCGGCCTGGTCACCGCGCTGAACCCGTACATCGGCTATGAAAACGCCACCCGCATCGCCCGTATCGCCCTTGAAAGCGGCCGCGGCGTGCTGGAACTGGTGCGCGAAGAAGGCTTGCTCGACGACGCCATGCTCGACGACATCCTGCGCCCGGAAAACATGATTGCCCCACGTTTGGTCCCGCTGAAGGCCTAAGCGTTTGTTGCACCGCTCACCAGGTTGAGGGACTAGACACCTCTCACCTTTTGAGGGCCTGAAGGCTCGTTCTTCAGGCCCTTTTTTTTGCCTCAAGGTTGTGAAATGACGCCCATAAAAACTCCAATATCGCCCTGCAAGCCCGCCACCCTGCTGAAACCTTTAATCGCCCCGTGCAGACGGATCACGCGCTCCTAGGTATAGTGCCGCCCCTCTTCGCGCTGCGGCCGTCGGTAACGAGGCCCGGGTACACACGCGAAACCGCATGAATAACAACCCGCAAAAGGATTGGGGTCGAACTGTCGCGCACTGCCTGGTGCTAAGCGACGGCGTCGCACCGTCCTGCGTTTGCCATTAGAAAAATCAGCGAGGAACACTCCATGCTCGAAGTCATCAACGACTTCCTCTCAGGGAAAGTACTGATCGTGCTCATTGTCGGGCTCGGCGGTTATTTCACGATTCGCTCGCGTTTCGTACAGCTGCGCCACTTTTTCCACATGTTCTCGGTGTTTAAAGACAGCCTCAAGAGCAGCTCCGACCAACTCAGCTCGTTCCAGGCGCTGATGCTCAGCCTGGCTGGCCGCGTAGGTGCCGGCAACATCGCCGGTGTCGGCATTGCCGTAACCCTGGGTGGCCCGGGCGCCGTGTTCTGGATGTGGGTCACCGCGTTGGTGGGCATGTCGTCGAGCTTTATCGAATGCTCCCTCGGCCAGCTGTACAAGCGTACCGACGCAGAAGGCACCTACCGTGGTGGCCCGGCGTATTACATCCAGCACGGCCTGCACAAGCGCTGGCTGGGCATGGTCATGGCGTTCCTGCTGCTGGTGACCTTCGGCTTTGCCTTCAACGGCCTGCAAGCCCACGCCGTGACGCACTCACTGAACAACGCCTTCGGCCTCGACACCACCTACACCGGCCTGGCCCTCGCGGCATTGCTGGGCCTGGTGTTCATCGGCGGGATCAAGCGCATCGCGTCGATTGCCGACCTGCTGGTGCCAGTCAAAACCCTGGTCTACATCGCCGTGACCCTGTACGTGATCGTGCTGCAATTCGACCACGTCCCGGCCATGCTGATGACCATCGTCAAGAGCGCCTTCGGCCTCGACCAAGCCTTCGGTGGCCTGGTGGGCAGCGCGATCATCATGGGTGTGAAGCGCGGCGTGTTCGCCAACGAAGCCGGTCTGGGCAGTGCGCCTAACGTGGCGGCGGTGGCTTCCGTAGAGCACCCGATTGCCCAGGGCGTGGTCCAGGCGTTCAGCGTGTTCCTCGACACCTTCGTGATCTGCACCTGCACCGCGTTGCTGATCCTGCTCTCCGGCTTCTACACCCCAGGCTTTGAAGGCGACGGCATTGCCCTGACCCAGAACTCCCTGGCAGCGGTAGTGGGTGACTGGGGCCGCATGTTCATCTCCGTGGCCCTGGCGTTGTTCGTGTTCACCTCGATCATGTACAACTACTACCTCGGCGAGAGCAACCTGCGCTTCCTGGTGGGCAACAACCGCAAGGTGCTGATCGGCTACCGCACGCTGGTGCTGGTGCTGATCTTCTGGGGCTCGATCGAGAACCTGAGCACCGTGTTCGCGTTCGCCGACATCACCATGACCATGCTCGCCTTCGTCAACCTGTTCGCCCTGGCGTTCCTGTTCAAGATCGCCATGCGCATCCTGAACGACTACGACAACCAGCGTGCGGCAGGCATCAAGACCCCGGTGTTCGACTCCAGCCAGTTCCCTGACCTGGACCTGGACCGCAAGGCCTGGCCGGCCAACCCGGTAAAACCGGAAGCGGCGCCATCGGCAGAGCTGAACGCTCAAACGCAACGCTGAAACGCTAAGCAGTGACACGCCGCCCGGCCTTGGGCATGCTCTGGGCCCGGCGGCGTTTTTCGTTCAGGAGAATCTCAATGTCAGCATCCAACAACGTCATGGTGCTCTACACCGGCGGTACCATCGGCATGCAGGCCAGCGCCAATGGCCTGGCTCCGGCTTCTGGCTTCGAAGCCCGCATGCGCGCAGAGCTTGCCAACCAGACTTTGCCCGCGTGGCGCTTCCAGGAAATGACCCCGCTGATCGACAGCGCCAACATGAACCCGGCCTACTGGCAGCGTTTACGTGCCGCGGTGATTGACGCGGTGGACGGCGGCTGCGACAGCGTGCTGATCCTGCATGGCACCGACACCCTGGCCTACAGCGCGGCGGCCATGAGTTTCCAACTGCTGGGCCTCCCGGTCCCTGTGGTATTCACCGGTTCGATGTTGCCAGCCGGCGTGCCGGACAGCGATGCCTGGGAAAACGTCAGCGGCGCGCTGCTAGCTCTGGGCGCAGGCCTGACGGCGGGTGTGCACCTGCACTTCCACGGCGCGATGATGGCGCCCACCGCCTGCGCGAAGATCCGCAGCTTCGGCCGCAACCCATTCGCGGCGCTGAATCGCCAGGGTGGCGTGGCCCGTGCCGAGTCCATCCCGGCAGCGTTGGACTATCGCCAGCCCAAGGCCCTGGCCAACGTCGGCGTGCTGCCGCTGGTTCCGGGTATCGGCGCGGCGCAGCTGGACGCGGTGATCGGCAGCGGCATTCAAGCGTTGATCCTCGAATGCTTCGGCAGTGGTACCGGCCCCAGCGACAACCCTGAGTTCCTCGCCAGCCTTGAGCGCGCGCAGGCCCAAGGCGTGGTCGTGGTGGCGATCACCCAATGCCATGAAGGCGGCGTCGAGCTGGATGTCTACGAAGCCGGTAGCCGCCTGCGTGGCGTGGGTGTGCTGTCGGGTGGCGGCATGACCCGTGAAGCGGCGTTTGGCAAGCTCAATGCCCTGCTCGGTGCGGGCCTGAACGCTACCGAGGTCCGCCGCCTGGTGGAAACCAACCTGTGCGGTGAGTTGGGCTAAGCCCCTACATAATCACCGCCCTCCCGCTCCTGCGCTTCCTAGCATGGCAACACCCGAGGCATGCCCTCGGGTCGTTTCCAACCCTAGGCACGTCAGGAGCTGTCCATGACTTCAACCCCGTCCAACCCCACCCCACCCGACCCCAGTATCGCCGTGGTCGCCCAACTGTCCGCCGGGCCGACCTTTCACGAAGTGGCCGCGAGCCTATTGCGCGAGCAGTTGCAGGAACGTTATCCCGCGCTGAACATCGACCCCGAAACCACCCTGGTCGGCACACCCTCCTGGGAACTCATCGACGACCAGATCATCGCCGCCGCGCCGCACTACCAGGCACTCAGTGACGTCCTGGCGCGACAAGCCGTGCTGGCCGTGCCCACGATATATCTCGAAGGTGAGCACTTCCTCACCCGCCAACCCGTCGTCGAACCGGCTGTGCACCTGCCGGTGCGCATCGACGAGATCGCCGCCCTGATCAATGTGCTGGCACCGGTGATGATTCGCGGCTATCAGGACCTGCAGGTGAGCTACTGGAACCAGTCCAACGGCAGCGGCCCTCACTGGCACCAACTGTCGAACACCTTGCGCGAGATCTGGAACGTGGACCAGGTGCAAGGCTGGACCGACCAGGACTGCCTGATGGCGCGCCAGTTGTTTCGCGCCCCTGCCCTGGAAGACCGACGCAAGACTGACGGCTACGGTACCCGCGCCTATCTGCTGGATGTCGACGAGATCGATGCCGAGGGCACGATCAGCCACCTCAACGAACACCTGGTCACGGTGCTGATTGGCAAGCAGAACGCGCAGGACGTGATCCTGACCCACTCGCTGCTGCAAGGCTTCGAGAAATTCAGCAGCCTGGACCAGTTGGGCCAATCGCTCCCCACGCTGGTAGACGCCACCGTCACGCACAACACACTGCAGTGGCGGCTGGTGGAACCCCAAGGCAACTACTTCGACCACTTGGCCTGCACGCTGATCGCAGTGCAGATCGACGCCATCGGCGCGCTCGACTTCTCCGACATACGCGGCGGTTCCGCCAGCCAGGCCCCCCTGGCTGCGCCGCCCAGCAGCGAGGCCGCCGCCTCGGAAGACGACCTGCAATGGTTTCAGCAGGCTCTGCCTGACTGGCTGAGCCAGGCGAACAACTCTGACCTCAACGCCTTCTCCCGCCACCTCAAAGACCTGGCGGCGCTGCATCGCGCCAACGAGGGCAAGACCTACCTGGACGCCATCGAGCCTATCCAGGCCTATGCCCTCGGCCAGTTGCGCAGCGAGATGCTCAAGGACCATGCCGACGCCGCCACGCTGATGCTCGACAAAATCGAGCTGGTGGTTCAAAGCCCTGTGATCTGGGGCACCTTCGCGGTGCCGGGGCAAATCGACACCAGCGTCTTCAGCCTGGCCGAACTGGCCCTGCAAAACCTGATCGCCGTGCCGCTGGGCGACAAGACCCTGCGCGCCCACAACAGCAATGGCCTGCCCACATGGCTGACGGTGAGTTATGTGGAGACGCTGATCAGCCGAATCGATATTGGCCGACGCTACCCGGACCTGATCAATACCAAGTTGTTGCGCGACGCCCAAGAGTCCGCCCGCCGCCAGCAGCTCTACAGCCAGCACCTGCGCATCCAGCTACCGCTGCTGGCGCTGCAGTGCAAGATCCGCGACCAGTACGGCATCGACGAGCGCGGTTACCGCTATATAGCTGCATTGATGCAGGAGAACGCCATCGACCGTCAGGTGGACGGCCAGCGCATCGGCTTGCGGCCCCTGGCTTTCGTACCCTTGCGCCGCACGGACAACACCGAGGACGAAGTGGCGAACATGTATGTGATCGGCCCCCAAGACCCGGAAGCCGGGCCGTGCCTGTTGTACCGCCCGCTGCTGGACCCTCCGCTGATCCAGTACCCGTCGCCGGCCAATCTGTTGTACGCCGTGCAGCAATCGTCGCGGCTGCGCGAGTCGGTGCTGGCCTGGCTGCCTGACAACGTGCGTCAGGACTACACCCGCTACGTATTCCCCGGCGCGCTGCCCTCGCCCTGGGCCGCGGCCGAGTTCCTGGTGGACCCGCTCAAGCTCTGGACCCTGAGCGGGCCGATGAGCCTGAGCAAACACGCACTGGAGGGCAATATCCTGGCCCATCTGTTCACTGCCAACGCCAACGCGCTGGCCGAGCTGGCCAACCGTCAATCGGTGTCGAATGCCGAAGCGCGTTGGGAGACGCTCAAACGTGCCGGCTGGCTGATCTTCAATGCGGCGCTGCCCTTCCTGGGGCGCACGGTCGGTACTGCAGCGTGGATCTGGCAGATCATGGACCAACTGCAACAGGTAGTGGATGCCGCCGACCGCCCCGAGCATCAGTCACCCTGGGAGGCCTTGAGCGAACTACTGCTCAACCTGGGCATGGCCGTGGCATTGCACGGCATCGCCCGGGGCGGCCCGCGCTCGCGACCGGAACCACCGGCCAAACGACCTGCCGCGCCGCGCAAACAAGTGCCGACCAAAGTGCTGACGGTACAGAGACTGGCCGACATCAGCACCGACGAGTTGCCCGTTCCGCACGCCCAGCCCCTGCACACCAGCGGCGCAACCAACCGCTCGCCGGGTCAGTTGGCCGTCGTGCTTGACCGCTTCAAGGTCGATCGACCCGCCTCTCTCAACGACCCCATCACTACCCCGGGGGCCCATCTGCACCTGTATGCCGACGCCGGCAAATACTACGCCCCCGTCGGCACACGCTGGTTTGAGGTGCAGGTGGACGAGAACGACACCGTGCTCATCGTCGACTCCACCCATACCGAGCGTACAGGGCCGGCGCTGATCAGTAACCGCAAGGGTGAGTGGTTCGTCGATGTTCGCCTGCGCCTGCGCGGCGGCGGCCCCAAAACCATGGTGCGCAAGGCCAAGAGCCTGGCCGAACAACGCGCGGAACAATTGCGCAGGCAATTGAGCGACTTCGAAAGCGACAAGAAACAAGGGCAGAGTGACCTGCAACAGGCTCGCCAGGCCATGGAGAGTGCCACCTCATCGTCTGCGCCAGTGCTGCGCCAAACCTACCTCGACACCCTGCGTACCCAACGCGACGACTATGAGGGTGCCTTGCAGAAACTCAAGGAGCTGAACGTGCATGCGCCCATTCCAGACTATTCGCAAAAAGCGCTGAATTACCTCAAGGCACAAACCGAGTTCACCCGTGCGGACATCCGCGATGCCCTGACCGACTTCACGCCCACATTGCGCACCGTACTGGATCAGATCGACCACCAGGCCGAAGAGCCTGAGGTTCGTCACATTGCAGACTCCCACACCATGAGCACGCTGAACCAGCAGATGATCCAGCGCCTGGAATACATGCAGGGGCGTTTCGTCGAACTGCGCAAACTGCAACGTGAAGGCCTGCGCTTGATCAACACGATCAAAGGCACTCTGCCGGCCTATGACAGCGATGCGCTCAAGGCGCTCCAGGTCGCCCTGAGCCGCAACCTGTGCCTGGAGGCGCAGACCGAAAGCACGCAACCGGAGGCCTGGGCGGCGCTGGACAGCATCGTCGATACCGCCGGGGTAGCGATCCAATGCCTGCGCGACACCCTGGACGAACGCAGCGAAACCCGCCTGGATGAACGCTTCGATAGCTTGAGTAACCTGATCGAACAGTTTCGGTTGGTGGACGAGCGCCTGGTCGACCTCAAGGAGGATTACTCGGCCCATATCCTCAGTGAACCCGTACAGCGCCTGCGCGATCAGCTGGATGAATTCAACCGGCGCGCCATCGGTAACCTGGCACTGCTGAGCGCCGAACGCGACAGCCTGAGAAGCCGCCCCAGCCCACCGCCGACGCCACCGCGCCCACAGAAGCGCTTTATCCGCACGCGCTACAGCGGCCAGTTGATCGGCGAGCCGCGCTTGAGTTCGGTGGGCTTGGACACCGGCCTGGTGGATATCTTTTCGCCGATCTCCCACAAGGTGGTGGCCACCTACCACGAGAAAACCGCGGGGATGTGGGTCGAACGTATCAAGACACCCCCGATCAGCCCAGTGGTGATCGACCTACAGGCCAGTATTCGCCACGGCCAGACTCTGATCGACCAATTGCCGGCCTTTCTCACCCGCGCCGGCACCCTGATAGACCAGCCCGAGCGCAACCCCATCGGCATCGAGCATTTGTTCCACCAGCACGCCAAGCGTCTGGAACAGGCGGTCAATGCCATCGATACCGCGTTGACGCAAAGCAATATGACCGAGAGCGAAAACCTGCCAGCCAGTTGGGTCAACAAAGCCTTGAAGACAGCGATCACCGACCTGTACAACAAAAGCAACGAGCACGTGCTGAAATTACTCAAACAGCGCCCACCAACAGCCTCCGCCGTCGAATGGCTGAAGCTGCGCAACTCGATCACCATCAAAAAAACCATCAATCGTCGTCGCTTGAAAAGCCCGGTACCCGACTTTCTGGGCGAGTACATCCTGACCGACAGCAGCACCCATAAAGTCCTCTGGTACGCGCATTTCCACTACAGCACCTCCTGGACGCCCGCCAGGACTTACCTTTCAGCCCGCCTGAAAACCGAAGCGGAACACCAGTTGGGCGCTGCGGCCGACAGCCCGAAGGGTTTGAGCGATGAGCAGAAAATTGCCTTCTATCGAAGTGAAATCAGCCTGGAAGCCGCCCGCAGGCTGTTTTTTGGTGACAGCGACAACTGAGGTTCCTGCCCGCTCCTTCGCCGGGAGTGGGCCTCCTACTTATCTACCGCCAGCGCTGCACCCTCAGTGATTACCTTGCGGTAGTCCCGCCTGTCGCCGTCCGGCCGGGCTGATGAATGCAAAGGAGCTGAACGTGCCGAGCAACAACCTACCGACCAACCACAACAACCGCCCCACCACGGCCTACGCACTGCTGACCCAACTGACCACAGGGCCTTCCAGTCGAGAAGTCGCCGCCGCGATCCTGCGCACGGCGCTGATGGAGCAGTACCCCACACTCAATCTCAACCCAGACCTGACGATGGTCGTGACGCCGCGCTGGCAGGTGAGTGAAGAGGCGATTGAAGCCGTCGAGCCGCTGATCGAATCCCTCACCACCATCCTCGCCCGCCAGGCATTGGGGCCGGCGCCGGTAATCTACCTGGACGGCGAACACTTCCTGACGATCCAGCCGAACGCGCGGCCGCCGGTGCATTTGCCGGTGAAAATCGACGGCATCGCACGCTTGATCAACGAATTGGCCGGCCTGCTGTACAGCGCTTTCCAGGAACAGCAGCTGGATTACTGGAACGCGTCCTACAACAACACCGGCCTGCGTTGGCAGGTGCTCGCCCATTCCTTGCGTAAAGTGTGGAACGTC
Source organism: Pseudomonas sp. B611 (assembly GCF_055407965.1). NCBI lineage: Bacteria > Pseudomonadati > Pseudomonadota > Gammaproteobacteria > Pseudomonadales > Pseudomonadaceae > Pseudomonas > Pseudomonas sp. B611. Next base: position 228,138 of record NZ_JBUZST010000002.1, on the reverse strand, counting down.
ACCTCCGTGGAGGGTTGGGACGACGACGAATGCGCCATGGCCCGCACGCTTTACCACTCCCCCGACCTGGCAAACCGCACAGCCATGGATCCGTATGCCTCGCACGCGTACCTGATTGACATCGACTCGGTGCTGCCCGACCACGAGGAACACGTGGGCCTGCTGGACATGGCGGTGCTGATCGGCACCCGCGGCAAGCGTCAGATGATCCTGACCCACTCGTTGGTCGCCGGCTACGAGCGCTATGACTCACTGGAACAACTGGCCGCCGCCCTGCCGGCCAAACTGACCTACATTCGCGCCGAGGCCAAGGTGAAATGGCGCCTGTACGAACCGGCATCGGATTTCTTCGAGAGCCTGGCCTGTGCGCTGATTGGCCTGCAGATCGAAGCCATTGGCAGCCTTGGCATACCCGATGGAGAGGCCGTGGAGCCACCATTGCGCCGTCCCACCGTGGCGCGGGTCATGCCCAGCGTCGAGGACTTGAGCGAACATCGCCTGTCCAGCATTCGGGAGATCCATCAACACCTGCCCCACTGGCTGGCCGCTGCTTCAGACCTGGAAGTGGCCGCCTACAGCCGCTACATGATCGACCTGGCACAACTGCATACGCACTATCACGGCCGCACCTTTCGCGATGACATCGCACCGATCCGCGACTACGCCCGCGAACAGCTGTACAGCCGCATCAAGCTGCACAAACAGGGCGCGAACCTGAACCTGGACAAGGTGGAAGTGGTGATCCAGACCCCAGTAGTGTGGGGCACGTTCGTGGTGCCCGGGCCGCCGGATGTCACACGCCGCGGCCTGATTGACCTCGCGCTGGAGAACCTTACCGGCCTGCCAAGCGGTGTGGCGAGTGTCACCAGCAACGGCACGGATGCGCCGGACTGGCTGACGTATGACTACCTCAAGGGCGTGATCGAAGACCTCGATATCGGCGCACGCTACCCAGCGTTGATCAAGCAGAAACTGCTCGGCGACGCGCCCGACGCCACGCACCGCAAAATTCTCTACACCGCGCACCTGCGCGTGCAGTTACCCCTGCTCGCCCTGCAACTGAAGATGCAGGGCCTTAACGGCCTGGATGAACGCGGCTATCGCTACGTGGACGCCGTGATGCGGGTCGACGCCCATGATCGCCAGGTCGACGGGCACCCCGTCGTGATCCGGCCGCTGGCATTCATTCCTACCCTGCGCCCCGGCCACAGCCAGGACATTGTGGCCAACATGTACGTGATCGGTCCGCAAAGCCACCAAGCCGGCCCCTGCATTCTCTATCGCCCGCTGTTGCAGCCGATGCTGCTGCAATATCCTTCGCGCCAGAACCTGCTCTACGCCATCAAGCACAGCCATACCTTGCGTGAATCAGTGCTGGCCTGGCTGCCCGAAGAGCAGCGCTTCAACTACGCCCAGTACGTGTTCCCCGACACCCTGCCATCGCCGTGGACCGCCGTGCGCGCCTTGGTCGAGCCTGCCACCCTGCTGTACATGAGCGGTCCCATCGAATTGAGCGATGAAGTGCTGGTCGACGACGCACTCGCCTCCCTGTACACCGCCAATGCCAACGCGCTAGTCGAACTGGCGACCCGGCAATCGGTGTCGAATGTGCAAAAGCGCTGGGACACGTTTCGCCGCACCGGTTGGCAGATTTTCAATGTGGCCCTGCCCTTCCTCGGGCGCACCGCAGGGATTGCCGCCTGGATCTGGCAGATCATGGACGACCTGCAAGAAGCCAAACAGGCGGTCGACGAGCCCCAGGCTCATGCACCCTGGACCGCATTGGTGGACATGTTCCTCAACCTGGGCATGGCGCTGGCCCTACATGTCGCGCTCCGTCATCCCACATCCGACGCTATTCGTGAAGCGTTCACACCGCTTGGCGAAGGTGAGACCGAGTACCCGGGCAAAAGACCGACGCTGATCGAAAAGCCGATCACCCTCACCCAGCAGACCACACTGACCAGCAACCAATTACCTACCCTGCACGAAGGCCCCTTGCACATCAGCGGCGCCATACAACGCCCCCCCACCAGCCTGGGCAACCTGTTGAACAGTTTCGCGACAGCCAAACCCATTGGGTTGGGCGAGCAAAACAAAAATGCCGGCGTGCATCTGCACCTCTACCCCCTGGAACAGAAATGGTATGCCCCCGTGGGCGCGCGTTGGTTCGAGGTGACGCTGGATGCCAACGACAATGTGCTGATCGTTGATCCCCACGCCCCCTTACGCACCGGCCCGCTGCTGATCAGCAACCTGGCCGGCCAATGGTTCGTGGATACACGCCTGCGCCTGCGCGGCGGCGGTTTCAGGAACCGGCGCCGCGCCGCCCAGGAGCAGAAACCCTCGCGCATCCAGAACCTGCGCAAAGAGCTCAACGCCTTCAATGCCGATGAAGACCGCGCCCAGGCACAACTGTCCGCGTCACTCTCGGCCATCGGCTCCGAACCCGGCCCCTCGACGGACATGCGCCGCGAGGCCTTCATCACCCAGGTGGACGATCGCCTGGAGGCCTATGACGTGCCGATCCGCCAATTGCGCTCCTTGGGCATCATCGACAGCGTGCCCAACTATCAAAGCGTGATGGTCGACTACCTGAACAAGCAACTTTTACTGACCCGCTCCGCCGTCGAGGAACGCATCGGGCCGTTTCGCGAACTGTTGGTGACCACGGTGGATGCGCTGGAGGCCGACGTTCAGGTCGATCCCAAGGCCCAGGCCGAGGTCGCGCAAACCATGTCGAACATGAACGAAGAAATGATCCGTCGCATGCAGTACGTGGAGTCGCGTTTTCGCGAGCTGGATGGCCTCGGCGCCGCTGGTGCGAAAGTGATCCAGGGCACCATGCAAACCCTGCCGAACATTCGCGTCACCGACCTCAAGGCACTGCAAATCACCATCGCCCGCTACCTGTGCAGCTCCACTACTGAGGGTGAAGGGCAAGACACCGCACGCTACCGCCTCAATCGCATCGTCGACGGCCTGGACCTCAGTGTGCAGAGCTTTATCGAGGTGCTTAACCAGATCAACGGCAGCCCCCTGGACCAGCGTATCGAGCTGCTCAACAGCCTGGTCGAGCAGTTCAGCCTGGGCGACCAGCGCCTGCTCGACCTGCACGCCGACTACCCCGAACACCTGCTGCGCGAGCCGTTGGAGAGCTTGCGCCAGCACCTTGATGACTTCACTCAACGCGCCACCCAGGACCTGGTGCGGTTGCTGCGCGAAAGAAAGGCCCTTGAACCCAAGCCAGGGTCATCCAAAGCGCCCGAGACACCCCAGCGCAAGATCATCAAGACCCGCTTCAAAGGCGTGGTGGTGGGCGAGCCCCGCGAATCCGACAGCAGCCTGGTGGACATTAAAGCGCCAATGACCGGCAAGATCATCGCGACCTTCCACGAGAAAACCCCGGGGGAATGGGTTGAGCGGGAACAACCGGCCGACCAGCCGAAATCGCCACAGAAGATCGACCTTGCCACCAGCGTCAACGCTGGCCAAGCCCTGCTGGATGAAGAACCGACGGCGACCCGGCGTACCCTGGGCCACTCGCGCAAGACTGGGCGCATCCCAGTGGAAATCGAAGAGATGTTCCAGCAATACGCCGCACGGCTGGAAACCGCAGCAAGCAACATCGACAGCGCACTGACTCAACTCAACCTCACCGGCACCGACCGCCCCGTCGCCGCGGCCCTCAACAAAAACCTCTCCGATGGCGCCGCACGGCTGTTCAAACTGGGCAAGAGTACCCGCGTCAGCATGACCAAACAGCAGCCGCCCACCGCTGCACGGCTGGAGTGGTTGCACAGCGAGGGCCAAGTGTTGATCAAAAAGGTCGGCGCCCGTCGACGCCTCAAGGGTCCTGGCAAGGACTACCTGGAGGAGTATGAGATTCAAGACGCACAGAACAACGCCGTGCTGTGGTACGCGCATTTCCACTACCCGTCGCTGCAGGCGGCGGCCGAGGATTTCAGCGCGGGCCACCTCAAGACGCGCGAACAACAGAAACTCGGCGGTGCCTTTGAACGCAGCACTGATCGCGACCAAATTGCGATTTACCGCAGCGAGATCAGCCCGGCGTTGGCCAGGTCACTGTTTTTCCGAGGGTGAGCCTTGCCAAGCCGTGCGCAGGCGTTGCAGCGCCTGGATGATCGCGGGCTCGGGCACCGCCGCAAACCCCAGCACCAGGCCGGCCCGCTGATCCTGTGGCGTGGTGGATTGGGCCAGCCAGTAACTGCTCAAGCCGTTGACTTCGACGTCGACGGCACGGGCCTGCTCCAGCAGTTGCTGTTCGCGGGCCAGGCTGTCCACCCGCACGGTCATGTGCAGCCCGGCGGCGACGCTCGGCAGCTCGCCCACACCGGCCAAGCCGATCGGCCACCCGGCCAGCAACGTGTTGCGCCGGCTCAAAGCCGCCCGCCGCATGCGCCGGATATGCCGCTGGAAATGCCCGGCGGCCATGAACTCGGCCATCACCGCCTGGGTGCTGACTTCGGAGTGGCGCATGTCCACCGCGCGCCGTTGGGAGAAAGCCTCCACCAAGCCTGGCGGCAGCACCAGGTAACCCAGGCGTAATGCAGGAAACGCCACCTTGCCGAAGGTGCCGACGTAGAGCACCCGGCCGGTGCGGTCCAAAGCGGCCAGCGGCGACAGCGGCGCGCCGCTGTAGCGGTACTCGCCATCGTAGTCGTCCTCAATGATCCAGCCGTGGGTGCGCTCGGCCCAGGCCAGCAATTCCAGGCGCCGCGCCAGGCTCATCACCACGCCCAACGGATACTGATGGGACGGCGTGACATAAGCCACGCGGCAATCCTCCAGCGCATTGAGACGCTGGCAATCGATGCCCTCGCCGTCCACCGGCACCCCATGCAGCTGGCCGCCCGCCAGGGCGAACGCATGACCAGCGGCCCGGTAGCCAGGGTTTTCCACAGCGACACCGTCGCCGGGCTCTACCAGCAGCTGTGCACAAAGGCTGATGGCCTGCTGCGCGCCACTGGTGATCACTATTTGTTCAGCGCTGCACTGCATGCCCCGGGAGCTGCGCAGGTAAGCCGCGATCAGGCTGCGCAGGCGCAGGTCGCCTGCTGGATCGCCGTAGCACAGCTGCCCAAGATTCGGTTTGCGCCAAAACGCCCCGTTCAGCTTGGCCCAGACCTCGAAAGGAAACAGATCGAACGCCGGTACCCCCACCCGAAATGCCTTGGGCGGGCCGGCCGGCGGCTGGGGCAGATGGTTGTTTTCCAGCCGCCCCAGCGCGGCCCTGTGGATAACTTCGCGGGGCGAATTGACCGGCAAATCCAGCCAATTTGTGGATAAGGCTGGGGATAAGCCTGTCGATAACCCTGTGGATACTTTTGTGGATAGTTTTTTTGCCGGGGGTAGCAGGGCCACATACGTACCGTCGCCCACCCGACTTTCGATAAATCCCTCGGCATACAACTGGTCGTAGGCGCGCACCACGCTGTTGCGCGAGATCGACAGTGCGGCCGCCAGGTCACGGGTGGCGGGCAGGCGCGTGCCACTGGCCAGGCGCCCGTCGAGCACTCGTTGACGCAAGGCTTCGTAGAGCTGGCGCGTCAGGCCCTGGCGACGATCGAGGTGGATACCGGCGGGGTTGAACGACAACGGGGGCGTGCTGGTCGGCATATTGGACCTATGAAATTTACCCTAGATGGCTCTTACAACGAACCATTAGCCTGCCTAGGATGCAGGCATTCGCCAAGGAAAATTTCCATGTACATACCTCGCGCCTTTGCCGTTGAAGACTTGTCCGAACTGCAGCAACTGATCCAGCACACACGGCTGGCGCAGTTGGTCACCGTTGGCGAACAAGGCCTGCAAGCCAGCCACCTGCCGCTGCTGCTCAACCCTGATGAAGGCCCGAACGGCACGCTTTACGGGCACCTGGCCAAGGCCAATCCGCAATGGCGCGACCTGCAAAACGGCAGCGAAGCCCTGATTATCTGTGCCGGTGCCGAGGCGTATATCAGCCCGGCGTTTTACCCGGCCAAGGCCGAGCACGGCAAAGTGGTGCCGACCTGGAACTACATCGCGGTACACGCCTACGGCAAGGCCGAGGTGTTCACTGACGCCGAACGCCTGCTCGCCGTGGTCAGCGCCCTTACCGATCGCCATGAAGGCAACCGCGCCCAGCCGTGGAAAGTCAGCGATGCCCCCGTCGACTACATTGACGGCATGCTCAAGGCCATTGTCGGTTTCGCATTGCCCATCGAGCGCCTGATCGGCCAGCGCAAACTCAGCCAGAACCGCAGCCCGGCCGACATCGCCGGGGTACGCGAAGGCCTGGCCGCCAGCACGGATGTGCGCGACCAGACCCTCGCCCGTTTTATTCCCCAAGGAGTTGCAGAATGAGTTCGATCGACATCCGCCAAGTCAGCGCCGCCGATCACGCCGCTTGGCTGCCGCTGTGGCAGGCGTACTTGAAGTTCTACAACACCGAATTGCCGGACGCGGTCAGCCAAAGCACCTGGCAGCGCCTGATCGACGCCAGCGAACCGACCCATTCGGCGCTGGCCTGGCAGGACGGCAAGGCGGTGGGCATGGTCAACTTCATCTACCACCGCTCCAACTGGAGCATCGAAAACTCCTGCTACCTGCAGGATCTGCTGGTGGACCCGAGCCAACGCGGCACCGGCGTGGGGCGCAAACTGATTGAGTTCGTCTACGCCACCGCCAAGGCCGATGGCTGCTGCAAGGTGCATTGGCTGACCCACGAAACCAATGCCACCGCGATCCAACTCTATGAGCGCATCGCCGAACGTCCCGGCTTTATCCAATTTCGCAAAGGCCTTTAAGGAGCGCAGCATGTCCACTTCCCTCGCCGACTGGAAAGGCGTCCCGGCGCCGACCGTGCAACTGCTTGAAGGGCGCTTTATCCGCCTGGAAAAACTCGACCCGGCGCGCCATGGCGACGATCTGTTCCAAGCCCTGCAAGGCCCTGGCGCCGACCCCAAATTGTGGGACTACCTGCCTTACGGACCTTTCCCCGAGCGCAGCGCATTCAATGACTGGCTGAACAACCACGCCGCCCACAGCGACCCGTATTTTTTCAGCGTGATCGACCGCGTGAGCGGCCAGGTACAAGGCATTCTCAGCCTGATGTCCATTGTGCCGGCCCAGGGTCGTATCGAGATCGGCCACGTCACCTTCGGCGCGCCGATGCAGCGCTCGCCCAAAAGCACCGAGGCGGTGTATTTGCTGGCCAAGCATGCATTTGAGCAGGGTTATCGTCGGCTGGAATGGAAGTGCAATAACGCCAACGACCGTTCCAGGTACGCAGCGGAGCGCTTGGGGTTCAGCTTTGAGGGGGTGTTCCGTCAGCACATGGTGGTGAAGGGGCAGAACCGGGATACGGCGTGGTATTCGATCATCGACGCGGAATGGCCGGCGGTTGGGGCAGGGTTTGAGGAATGGTTGTCGGAGGCAAATCAGGCTGGCTCGGGCCAGCTGAAAAGCCTGGCCGAGTGCCGTCCCGCAGACAACACATAACCCCTGTGGGAGCGGGCTTGCTCGCGAAAGCGGTGGTTCAGAAGCACATTCAGTGACTGACACGCCGCCTTCGCGAGCAAGCCCGCTCCCACAGTTGGATCTCTGCTGGCTGGACTAGCCCAGCTTCTGCGCCAACACCGCAATATGCTCCGGCCCAATCCCGCAGCATCCACCCAGATGGCTGGCACCGCGCGCCTGCCAATCCGCCGCCCACTGCAGGTAACCCGGAGGATCAAGGTCATCGCGCAACGGGTCCAGACCATCGTTGGCCGTGGCTTCCTTGGGTTGCGGCGGGAAAGCGTTGGCATAAGCGCCCACCTCAATCTGCACGCCCAGCCGCGCGAACGCCTGGCGCGCGGCATCAATTGCATCGCCGATCACTTCCGGCTGGCTGCAATTGAACAGCAGCACTTGCACACCCAACTGCGCCGCAGCTTCGGCCGCGTCCGCCACCGGTTCGCCGGAGCGCAGGCGCGGCACGTCGTCGGTGTCTTCATCCTTCAATGTAAACGACAGCCAGAACGGTTTGCCGTCCTTTGGCAGCCCAGCCTGGATGGCGCGCGCTTCGACGATGGAGCTCTGGGTTTCCGCCAGCCACAGGTCGACAAACGGCGCCAGCCCTTGCACCAACGGTGTCAGCAATTCGGCGACGCGCTGTGGCTCGAACAGGTCGGGACGGTACGAGCCAAACAGCGGCGGCAGCGAACCGGCCACACTCACGGCCTTGCCGGAAGCATCCACGGCACGCCGCGCCAACTCACCCGCCAGCGCCGCCAGGGCTTGGCCTTCGGCGGCGAAGCGCGCCTCGCCGATATGGAATGGCACCACGGCATAGCTGTTGCTGGTGATAACGTTGGCGCCACTTTGGATATAAGCCGCGTGCACCGCTTCCACTGCCTGCGGCGCTTCGCTTAACGCCAGCGCCGACCACTCCGGCTGCCGGAACGGCGCGCCACGGCGTTGCAGTTCACGGCCCATGCCGCCATCGAGAATTACTGTTGCGTTGGCCATATGCTTTTTACTCATAAGCTTATGAAAATAACTCACTATGAGAGTCGTTCTTATAACTATTTAATACGTTCAATTCAGTACATAACAACTCTTTTTTCTAACGGTGTTCTTCATGAAACTCAAACCGCTGCTGGCCCTGGGCCTGACGATTCTGGCTGCTTCTACCCAAGCCTTCGGCGGCACCACGCTGGACCGCATCGAGCAAAAGAAAGAGTTGGTGGGCGTGTTGATGGAAAGCTACCCGCCGTTTTCCTTCTTGAACGAGCAAAACCAACTGGATGGCTTCGACGTTGATGTCGCCAAGGCCGTTGCGCAAAAACTCGGCGTGAAACTGCGCCTGGAAACCCCGTCCTGGGACGTGATTGCCGCCGGCCGCTGGAGCGGGCGCTACGACATCTGCATCTGCTCCATGACCCCGAGCAAGGCCCGCGCCGAGGTGTTCGATTTCCCGGTGAAGTACTACGCGTCGCCCGCGGTGATCGTGGTCAACGCTACGGATGATCGCATCCACAGCGCCAAGGATTTGAGCGGCAAGAAAGTCGGCCTCACCAGCGCCTCCAGCTATGAAAGCTACCTGAACAAAAACCTGGTGATCGAAGGCGCTGAAGACACCCAGTTGCAGTACCCATTCGACAACGTGCAAATCGCCCCGTACGACACCGACAATGTGGCCTTCCAGGACCTCGGCCTTGGCGCCGGCAAGCGCCTGGATGCGATCCTCACCAACCTGGTCACCGCGCAACCGCGCCTGAACGAAGACAAGCGCTTCAAACTGGCCGGCGAGGCGCTGTATTCGGAACCCAACTCGGTGGCCATCGAAAAAGGCGACCCACAGTGGGACAGCAAGGTGCGTGAAGTCTTCGCCCAGCTGAAACAGGACGGCACCTTGAGCCAGCTGTCGCAAAAATGGATCGGCGCCGACATCAGCCAATGACAGCGTTTCCTACACCACCCAAGGTCAGCGAGTCGCGCGTGCAGCGCTTGTTTGGCTTTCGCACCCGCCTGTACCTCACCTGGGCCGCGCTGTTGTGCCTGTTCGCCAGTTTCTTCCTGAGCTTTGACCTGAAGTTCTCGATCATCCTCGACAAGCTGCCCAACCTGGTCGGCCTGCACCTGGCGCCCAACGGCTTCCTGCAAGGCGCGGCGCTGACGTTGTTCCTGTGCCTGTGTTCCATCGTGATTTCGTCGGTACTGGGTTTCGTCACCGCGCTGGGACGCTTGTCAAAAAGCGCCGTGGCCTTCGGCATCGCCAGTTTCTATGCGTCGTTCTTTCGCGGCACGCCATTGCTGATCCAGATCCTGCTGATCTACCTCGGCCTGCCGCAATTGGGCTTGGTGCCGGGCGCCATCGTGGCCGGGATCATCGCGTTGTCGCTGAACTACGGCGCCTACCTGAGCGAAATCTTCCGCGCCGGCATACTCGGCGTCGCCCACGGCCAGCGCGAAGCGGCCCTGGCGCTGGGCATGCGCGACAGTGCGATCTTCTGGCACGTGACCCTGCCCCAGGCCATGCGCACCATCATTCCGCCAGCGACCAATCAGTTCATCTCGATGCTCAAGGACTCGTCGCTGATCTCGGTGATGGGTGTGTGGGAGGTTATGTTCCTGGCGCAGTCCTATGGCCGGTCGAGTTATCGCTATATCGAGATGCTGACCACCGCTGCGATTATTTACTGGGTGCTGTCGTTGGGCCTGGAACTGATCCAGGCCCGGATGGAACGGCATTATGGCAAGGGGTATGTGCGCCGTAGCTGATGCTCAGCTGTAGTGACGGCGCAGCTTGACCACGCCCATTTGCATGCCGAACGGCCTGAACACGGCATTCAGGGATTTGAGGGTCTGATTACCCTCACCATGTTCGATATGTACCAAGGTACGCACAGAAATCTTGCACATCTTGGCGAACTGGCTTTGATGCAGGCCGGTGACTTCGGTACGCAGGCGGCGCACGGCCTCGCCGATTTGCAGCGTACCGTCGGCCAAGGCGGCCTGGATACTGTCGATCAGCAGCGTGCGCTCTTCAATGCTCAGGCTCATTTCAATCCCCATTCGTGCAGGCGTTGCGGCAGGTTTTTCAGGGCAATCGCGGGATGGTTCATCGTGACCGCTGGCAAGCCACTGGCGCTGAGGATGTCGGGTAATGCCAAGAACTGTTGCGCGGCGTCCCTGAGGTTTTCGAACAGTGTTTGACTGTCGACCACGTCGCCCAGCAAATGACACACACCTCGCCAGTCCACCTCGCCCGCCCGCTCCAGCTCTTTGGGCCATTTAGTCGTGCGCGTGATCCCTTCGTCGTCCATCACCATGGGCGCCAAGTCATAGATGGGGGCCAGGCGCAGGGCGTTGGTCTGGCGAATGATCGAGGTATTGCGCCCGTGGTTGTCAGAGTTGCCCAGGATCTTGTTCAACAGGTCGCGCCTCAGGTACTCCGCCACCAGCCCCGGTACTTCCTGGGTTTGCCCTGCCTGGCCCCATAACCCGACCAGCCGCTCAATCACCTCGCGATGCCCCATGGCGCTTCCAGGGACAGTGACGCCAGACACGGAGTAAATGGATTCCACCGCGTGGCGCTCGACGCCCTGTCGGCCAACGCTTCGATCAAAACGCTGCATCCACAAGCTTGGCTTGCTGGCCTCTTCCAAGGCCAGTCCTTGCGCCGCGACCGTGTCGATGCCCAACACCTGCAAGGCTTTGTAGTAGTGGTACTCGCTGCGCAGGATGTCTTGGTCAAGCTGCATACCCTTGTTGCGTGCGAATTTCACAAACCAGTGCTGACGGACCTGCTCGTCATCCAACACGGCATCCGGGAACAGCAGGCCGCCCTGGTTTTCCGTCAGCAGCAGCTTCGGTGCCTCCCCCCCGGCCCCGGTGGCGCCACCAATGGCCGCGCCCTGTTCATAGGCGTATTCCAGGAAACGATTGTCCCGCTGAATCACCTCCTGACGTGAAAAGCCCATGGGTGGGCGACTGTCCAACGCGGCAACCGATTCTTTGATCCGCATATGGCCGATGGGCGCTGGCGTGCTACGCATCAGCAAAAACAGGTCGGCGTTGATGTCGTCCGGCTTTTCCTGGCCAATATGTGCCATCAGAAACCGCTTGGCGGCGCCCGCGGGTGCAATGTCATGGAGAAACGCCGGTGCACCCTGCGTTCGACAGCCCTCCCATTGCAAAGGAAGCCTTGCACTCACCGCCGTCGCGAAGGGTGTGGCGAGATCGTCGAGATGATCAACCAGATAGAGCTGGTCATAACCAAAGCTGCAGCGACTGTCGAAGCCCTGTTGCGGGGTATCGAATGTCAGCAGCATTGCGTCCTGCCATTGTCCTTCGGTGAAGATCTGCAAGGTCAGGTTGAGCATGAGGTACACCTGCAATTTAATGCGTTCTTAAGTCGAATAGGCGTTGATGCAATGCAATATAGTGCAGACAACCTCGCTTGGCACATCCTTGAATTGCATTAAAATGCATAATTACGAATGATCAGTGCACGCTCATGCAATAAAATGCAAATTACGCCAATTGCAGATCAATAGAGACAACTCCCGCACACCAGGAGCCCTTGCCCTGACAGTTATCCCCCCGCCATCTCGCTAAATTCCAGGCCTCATCCACAAGAGGTCGGGAATTCATGCCCATACCCCCCCGCAGAATTGCATTTTTCATCAGCCTTGCGCTTGCCGCCAGCCTTCCCCATGCGCAAGCACGCGGCGAAATCGAACGCGCGCCCATCGACGGCTATTTCACCCAACAAGCCACCACGTACAACGGCTTGCAGGTGGCGAAGGTACTGGAACCGGCGCTGGTTCGACTGTTGGAATCCGGCCAGTTGACCCCCGAGCAGATCAAGGCATTGGAAAAGCTCAACGCCGAACTCGCGCAGCAACCGAATGCGTTCGGCGCCGCGCTTGAACAGTTGGCAGGCAGCCAGAACGCAAACCTGGCGGCTGCAACGCAGACCACCACCCAGCAGCTCAGCAGCCGCGTGCTCTCGACCTTGCGCGAACTGCCCACCGACACCGACGGTCACTTCTGGGTCAAGAACCTCGGCAGTGAAGGCGGCCTCGATAGCCAGCGCGGCAGTGCCGGTCTGAACACGGCCAACCAGGGCGTACTCATGGGCGCAGACTGGGCAGTCGATCATGCATGGCGGGTCGGGGTGCTGGGGGCCAAGTCCAGTAGTCGCTTTGACACCCAACGCTTCACCGCCGATCTGGACAGCTGGCACCTGGGCGGCTACGCCGTGCGCCAGGACGGCCCATTGGCGTTGCGCCTGGGGGCGATCTACAGCAGCCACAACGGGCAGAACCGGCGCGGCGTCGAGATCCTCAGCTACAAGGACACGCTCAAGGGCAACTACAGCGCCACAGGCCAAAATGTGTTCGGCGAAGCGGGTTACCAACTGGGTACTGGCAGCCTGAGTATCGAGCCGTTTGCCGGGCTTGGTTACCAGCGCTACAGCCGTGACAGTTTCAGGGAGAAAGGCGGGCCGGCTGCGCTGAACGTCGATGCGCAAACCCAGCAAAACCTGAGCAGCACCTTTGGCCTACGCTTGGCCAAGCAGATTCGGTTCGATAACCAGATGAGCCTCACACCCCACCTGAGTGCAGGCTGGAAACACCTCTACGGTGACGTTGATAGCCAGGTGCGCCAATCCTTTCGCCAGAGCGGTATTGATGCGTTCACCATTCAGGGCTCCTCCCTGGATCGCAACAGCCTCAGCCTGCAAGCCGGCCTGGACCTGGCACTGTCGGAAAACCACACCGTCGGCCTGGCCTACCTCGGCGAAAACGGCACCCACAGCAGCAACCAGGGCCTGATGGGGCAGTGGCGGATGCGCTTCTAGTTCTAGAGTGGGACGCAGAGCGTCCGGGGCGGCGTTTCCACGCGGAGCGTGGGAACGATCATTCCGGGCAAAAAAAAGGGGGGCACCTGCCCCCCCGAGGATTAAGCGGTAGTGTCGAAGGCTGGATCAGCCTTCGATTTCAATCAGGATTTCGCCAGGGTTGACCCGGTCGCCCTTGGCCACATGAACGGCGGTCACCTTGCCGGCAATGGCTGCCTGCACTTCGGTTTCCATCTTCATCGCTTCGGTGATCAGCACGGCCTGACCGGCCTTGACCACGTCGCCTTCCTTGACCAATACATCGACGATATTGCCCGGCATCGCGGTGCTGACATGGCCTGGCTCGCTGGCTTGCTTGCGCTTGCTGCTGCCGCCGCCGACGAACTCGTTGAGCGGTTCGAACACCACTTCTTCCGGCATGCCGTCGATGGACAGGTAGAAGTGGCGCTTGCCTTCGGCCTTCACGCCAACACCAGTGATGTCCACGCGGTAGCTTTCGCCGTGCACGTCGATGACGAATTCGGTCGGCACGCCTTCGCCACCGGCACGGGCAACGCCGCCCGCCTCAGGAATCGGCAGCAATACTTCCGGCGCCAGGGTGCCGGCGTCGCGTTCTTCGAGGAACTTGCGGCCGATGTCCGGGAACATGGCGTAAGTCAGCACGTCTTCTTCGGACTTGGCCAACGCGCCGATCTCGCCGCGCAGCTTGGTCATTTCCGGCTTGAGCAGGTCAGCCGGGCGCACGTCGATCACTTCTTCACTGCCGATGGCCTGGCGACGCAGTTGCTCGTTGACGGTGCCCGGCGCCTTGCCGTAGCCGCCTTGCAGGTAGAGCTTCACTTCGTTGGTGATGGTCTTGTAGCGCTCGCCGGCCAGCACGTTGAAGAACGCCTGGGTGCCAACGATCTGCGACGTCGGCGTGACCAGCGGCGGGAAGCCGAGGTCTTCACGTACGCGTGGGATCTCGGCCAGCACTTCGCTCATGCGGTTGAGGGCGCCCTGCTCTTTCAACTGGTTGGCCAGGTTGGAAATCATCCCGCCCGGCACCTGGTTGACTTGCACACGGGTGTCGACAGCGGTGAATTCGCTCTCGAACTGGTGATATTTCTTACGCACCGCGTAGAAGTACAGGCCGATCTCTTGCAGCAGCTCCAGGCTCAGGCCGGTGTCGAATTCGCTGCCTTTAAGGGCGGCGACCATCGACTCGGTACCTGGATGGCTAGTGCCCCAGGCGAAGCTGGAGATGGCGGTGTCGATGTGGCTGGCACCGTTTTCGATGGCCTTGAGTTGGCACATCGCGGCCAAACCCGCAGTGTCATGGGAGTGGATGAAAATCGGCAGGGTCTGCTCGGCTTTCAGCGCCTTGACCAGTTCGCCGGTGGCGTACGGGGTCAGCAGGCCGGCCATGTCCTTGATCGCGATGGAGTCGCAACCCATGGCTTCCAACTGCTTGGCCTGGGCCACGAACGCCTCGACGGTGTGCACCGGGCTGGTGGTGTAGGCGATGGTGCCCTGGGCGTGTTTGCCCGCCGCTTTTACCGCTTCGATGGCCACGCGCAGGTTACGCACGTCGTTCATCGCGTCGAAGATGCGGAACACATCGATACCGTTGACTGCGGCCTTGGCGACGAAGGCTTTGACCACGTCGTCGCTGTAGTGGCGGTAGCCCAGCAGGTTCTGGCCACGCAGGAGCATTTGCAGGCGCGTGTTAGGCAACGCGGCGCGCAGTTTACGCAGGCGCTCCCACGGGTCTTCCTTGAGGAAGCGTACGCAGGCGTCGAAGGTTGCGCCGCCCCAGACTTCCAGGGACCAGTAGCCGACTTTGTCGAGCTTGTCGCAGATCGGCAGCATGTCGTCGGTGCGCATGCGGGTCGCCAGCAACGATTGGTGGGCGTCGCGCAGGATGGTGTCGGTGACAAAGATTTTCTTGGACATTGTTGTATTCCTCACAGGCCTGCGTGGGCGGCGATGGCGGCGGCGATGGCCAGGGCCAGCTCTTCGGGTTTGCGCTTGATCGAGTAGTTGGTCAGCTCAGGATGGCTTTCCACGAAACTGGTGTTGAACTGGCCGCTGCGGAATTCCGGGTTGCGCAGGATTTCCTGGTAATAGGCGGCAGTGGTCTTCACGCCTTGCAGGCGCATGTCGTCCAGGGCACGCAGGCCGCGGTCCATGGCTTCTTCCCAGGTCAACGCCCATACCACCAGTTTCAGGCACATGGAGTCGTAGAACGGCGGGATGGTGTAGCCGGTGTAGATCGCCGTGTCGGTGCGCACGCCGGGACCGCCGGGCGCGTAGTAACGGGTGATCTTGCCGAAGCTCGGCAGGAAGTTGTTTTTCGGGTCTTCGGCGTTGATGCGGAACTGCAACGCGAAACCACGGTGCTGGATATCTTCCTGTTTCACCGACAGCGGCAGGCCCGAGGCGATGCGGATCTGCTCACGAACGATGTCGATCCCGGTGATTTCTTCGGTGATGGTGTGCTCCACCTGCACCCGGGTGTTCATCTCCATGAAGTACACCTCGCCCTCGGCGAGCAGGAACTCCACGGTGCCGGCGTTCTCGTAGCCCACGGCCTTGGCGGCACGCACCGACAGGTCGCCGATGTAGGCGCGCTGTTCCGGGGTCAGCTGCGGGCTTGGCGCGATTTCGATGAGCTTCTGGTTACGGCGCTGGATCGAGCAATCGCGCTCGAACAGATGCACCACGTTGCCAAAGCTGTCACCGAGGATCTGCGCTTCGATGTGCTTGGGATTGACGATGCATTTTTCCAGGAACACTTCCGCCGAACCAAAAGCCTTGGTGGCTTCGGAGATGACGCGGGGGAAGGCTTGTTCAAGTTCTTCACGGCTGTTGCACCGGCGAATACCGCGACCGCCGCCACCGGAGGTGGCCTTGAGCATCACCGGGTAACCAATGCGGTCGCCTTCGGTGAGGGCTTCAGCGATGTCGGCGACGTTGCCTTCGGTGCCCGGGGTGACCGGTACACCGGCCTTGATCATGCTACGGCGCGCTTCGGTCTTGTCGCCCATGCGGCGGATCACTTCAGCGGACGGGCCGATGAATTTGATCCCACGTTCGGCGCAGATGTCTGCCAGTTCGGCGTTTTCCGACAGGAAGCCGTAGCCAGGGTGCAGTGCGTCACAACCGGTTTCCACGGCCAGGTTCACCAGCTTGCGCGGGTTCAGGTAACCGGCCAGGGGCTCGGCACCAATGCTGTGGGCTTCGTCGGCACGTTTGACGTGCAACGCGTGACGGTCGGCGTCGGAGTAGACCGCGACCGAGCGAATGCCCATCTCGGCGCAGGCACGCACGATTCGTACGGCAATTTCACCACGGTTGGCGATCAGGATCTTTTTTATCACTTGGAAATTCCCTTGAGCCGATTGCTGCGTTCTTCGACCCGCTAGACCCGGGTCGGCGCGTGACCAAATGTTTCATGACAGTCGCGAGACACACACTAAGCCCGTGGAGGGATTAACAAAAATCAATAATTATTGGGTCGTGCATAAGTAAAGACTTATAGTTGGCCGGACAGCTTTGGGCGAAAGGACGGTAAAAATGCGTAAGTCATTGATGCGTATGACATTGCGTCAATTGCAGATCTTCAATGAAGTGTGCGATTTGCGCTCCTACAGCCGCGCCGCCGAGGAAATGTCCCTCACACAACCCGCCGTCAGCCTGCAAATTCGCCAGCTGGAAGAGCTGATCGGCCAACCATTGTTCGATTACGTCGGCAAAAAGCTCTACATGACCGAGGCCGCCGAAGCCTTGCAGCGCGCCAGCCGCGACATTTTCGGGCGCC
This sequence comes from Pseudomonas sp. B611, assembly GCF_055407965.1. Classification (NCBI taxonomy): domain Bacteria; kingdom Pseudomonadati; phylum Pseudomonadota; class Gammaproteobacteria; order Pseudomonadales; family Pseudomonadaceae; genus Pseudomonas; species Pseudomonas sp. B611. The sequence continues at coordinate 210,979 of NZ_JBUZST010000002.1, read as the reverse complement.
TGGAAAACCTCGACATGCAGCTGTCGGACATGCAGGGCTCGTTGCAGGGCCAGTTGAAGCTGGCGATTGAATCCAGCGCCAAGTACTTCGTGCCCCACCTGTTTGCCGCGTTCAAGCGCCAGCATCCCGAAGTGCAGCTGCACCTGACCGTGGTCAATCGCGCCCAGGTGATTCGCCGGCTTTCCGACAACCGCGACGACCTGGTGATCATGTCCATGGTGCCCCAGGACATGGGCCTGGAGTTCCTGCCGTTCCTCAACAATCCCATCGTCGCGGTGGCGCCCCTCGATCATCCCTTGAGCCTGCAAGGCCCGCTGCGCCTGCAAGACCTGGAGCCTTACACGCTGCTGGTACGCGAGCAGGGTTCCGGCACGCGGATGGCTTGCGAGGAGTACTTCAAGGAGAAACGCGTGCACTTCACCCAGACGGTGGAAGTGTCGTCGGCCGAGGCCCAACGCGAATGCGTGAGCGCAGGTTTGGGCGTGGCCTTGCTGACGCGCCACGCCGTGAACCTGGAACTGGCCAGCGGCGGGCTCAAGGAGCTGCCGGTGGAAGAGCTGCCGTTGTACCGCAGTTGGTGCCTGGTGCAGGCCAAGGCCAAGCGCCTGTCACCGGTGGCCCATGCGTTCCTGGGCTTTATCCGCAGCGAACGGGCACAGATCAGCGTGCTGGCTGAGCGTTTCGCTGGGATGCCACGGGTGCCTGCCAATGCAGCTCCGGGTAGTCACTGATGCTCTGGAGCAATTGGCGTTCTTCACAACGGTCTTCGATTGCGCGACGGAACGCCATGCGGCGCTGGTCTTCCTGCTGACGGCGGGTTTTGACGGCGCTGTTGCTGTCTTCGTAGGGACGGGCCATTTCGAGTCTCCCAATGCGAGTACGGGAGTTCAGGATGGGCGCTGGCGGTTACGGTTTGGCGGCGAGCGCATGACAGGAAGATGAATCTTCCCACACTGATCATTCCCACGCTCCGCGTGGGAATGTAGCCCCGGACGCTCCGCGTCTCGCGACGCAGAGCGTCGCAAGAGACACTCCCACGCGGAGCGTGGGAGCGATCATCAACCGATCAGTCGTCGAGGGCTTTGACGGACTTGGGCGACAACCGCAGGCTGCGCAAGCTGCGCTTCACGCTCTTGAGGTGGTTGACCAGGCTCGGCCCGCGCGCCATGGCCACGCCCATTGCCAGCACGTCGATCACCACCAGGTGGGCGATACGCGAGGTCAGTGGCGTGTAGATCTCGGTGTCTTCATGCACATCAATCGCCAGGTTGACGGTGGACAGCTCCGCCAACGGCGTCTGACTCGGGCACAGGGTGATCAGGGTCGCGCCGCTTTCACGCACCAGGTTGGCGGTGATCAGCAGGTCCTTGGAACGCCCGGACTGGGAAATACAGATCGCTACGTCGGTGGGTTTCAACGTCACCGCCGACATCGCCTGCATGTGCGGGTCGCTGTAGGCCGCTGCCGTGAGCAACAGTCGGAAGAATTTATGCTGGGCGTCGGCCGCCACCGCACCCGAAGCGCCGAAACCATAGAACTCGACACGCTGGGCCTGGGACATCGCAGTCACGGCTTTTTGCAGCTCGATCGGGTCGAGTTTCTCGCGCACTTCCATCAGGGTGTGCAGCGTGGTGTCGAAGATTTTCAGGCTGTAGTCGGCGACAGAATCGTCTTCGTGGATCGCAAACTGCCCGAAGCTCGCGCCGGCGGCCAGGCTCTGGGCCAGCTTGAGTTTCAGGTCCTGGAACCCGGAGCAACCGATGGCACGGCAGAAGCGCACGATGGTCGGCTCGCTGATGCCCACGCTGTGGGCCAGGTCGGCCATGGAACTGTGCATCACGGCCGCAGGATCAAGCAGCACGTGGTCGGCAACCTTGAGTTCCGATTTACGTAACAGGTGGCGCGACTGGGCGATATGTTGCAACAGGTTCAAAGGGCAGGACTCTTGTTATTGGCAGGTGCCAGGGATGTAGCAAGCTTGTAGTTATACTACAAGAATTGTCGTTTTGCCCGTCTGATGCATCACTAAATCGCCCTGCTGCCCTCTGATTCAAAGGGCAGGCGCTTTGTAGCCATCGGGGCGGCCCCGCCGTCATTAAGGAAAATCTGCATTTTTCCGTAACAAATCTGCCAACCCTTCTGCCTGCATTGGCCGGCTGATCAGATAACCCTGCACTTCGTCACAACGCTCCTGCCGCAAGAAGTCCAACTGCTGCCGATCTTCCACACCTTCGGCCACCACTTTCAACGCCAAGCCATGGGCCATGGCGATGATTGCCCGGGTGATGGCCGCATCTTCACGGCCCTGGCCAAGACCACGGATGAAGGTCTGGTCGATCTTCACGTAATCCACGGGGATGCGCTTGAGGTAGCTGAGGGACGAATAGCCGGTGCCAAAGTCGTCGATGGCCAGCTTCACCCCCAGGTCGCGCAACTGCTGGAAGGTGGCGATGATGTGTTCAACGCTGTCGAGCAGCTGGCTTTCCGTCAGTTCCAGCTCGAGATATTGCGGGTCCAGCCCGGTTTCTTCGAGGACCTGGCGCACCAGGCTGACCAGTTTGCCCTGGCGCAACTGATGCACCGACAGGTTCACCGACACCCGGATCGGCGCCAGCCCCTGGCGCTGCCATTCGCACGCCTGCCAGCAGGCCTGGCGCAGCACAAATTCGCCTAGCGGCACGATCAGGCCCGTCTCTTCCGCCAGGCCGATAAACTCACCCGGCGGCACCATGCCCCACTGCGGATGCTCCCAACGCACCAGCGCTTCGGCGGCGTTCAGCTTGCCGGTGGCCAGGCATAGTTTCGGCTGGTAGAACACCGTCAGCTGGCGGTCTTCGATGGCTTTGCGCAGTTGGTTTTCCAGCTGCAAGCGCTCCAGCGTGCTGGCTTGCAGGCTGTCGGTGTAGAACTGGAAATTGTTGCCGCCCAGGTGCTTGGCGTGTTGCATGGCCATGTTCGATTGGCTGACCAGCGCGGAAATTTCCCGCGCATTATCCGGCAGCAGGCTGACGCCCATCGAGGCGCTGACCACCAACTCATGCCCGTCCACCGTCACCGGCACGCGTAGCTTGGCCAGCAACCGCGTGGCCACCCGCGCCAGGCTCGACAGGCTGCCGTAGGCGTCGAACAGCACGGCAAATTCGTCGCCGGAGAGGCGCGCAATGGTGTCCGCTTCCGGCAAGGCATTGATCAAGCGACGCGCCATTTTCTGCAACAGTTGGTCGGCGACTTCATGCCCCAAGCTGTCATTGAGCAGCTTGAAACGGTCGAGGTTGATATGCAGCAACGCCAGGCTGCGCCCGCCCTGGCGCACCCGCGCATGGGCTTCGCGCAGGCGCTCGCGGAACAGCGAGCGGTTGGCCAGGCCGGTCAGCTCGTCGTAGTGGGTGAGGTAGCGCATGCGCTCTTCGGATTCGCGCCGCGCGGAGAGATCGGCGAAGAAGCCCACGATATGGCTGACCTTTCCCCGAACATCACGCACCACATTCAATTGCAGCCACTGCGGGTACAACTCGCCGTTCTTGCGCGTTTCCACCAGTTCGCCCTGCCAGGTGCCATGGCTGAGCAACGCCTGGCGGATCACCGGAAAGTGGCGGCGCGCGTCGCGGCTGCTGGGCAATTCGACGACGTTGCGCCCGAGCATGTCATCGATGTCAAAACCGGTGACGCGGCTGAAGGCCTGGTTCACCGCGATCAGCTTGTAGTCCGGGTCGAGAATCACGATACCTTCGCTGGCCGCCTCGAAGACCGTCGACGCCAGACGCTGCTGCTCTTCGAGGACTTTACTGGCGCTGATGTCGCGACGGGTGCCGAGCATGCGTGTGACCCGGCCGCTGGGCGCGCGCTCGACGGCGCGGCCACGGTCTTCGATCCAGACCCAGTGGCCGTCGCCGTGACGCACGCGGTATTCGACCTGATAGTCCTCGCTGCGGCCCTTGAGATGCTCGACCAGCGCACGCTTGAGCAGCGGCAAGTCGTCGGGGTGCAAACGTGGCTTGAGGTGGCTGAGCATCGCCGTGACGTACTCGGGCTCCAGGCCGAACAATTCCTTGAGCTGGGTGTGGTGGACCTCGTCGGTTTGCAGGTTCCAGTCCCACAGGCCCAGCTCGCTGGCTTGCAGCGCCATGGCCAGGCGCGCTTCGCTTTTGTTCAGGGCGAGGCTGGCGGCGTCGAGTTCCTGGCTGCGCTGGGCCACGCGGTCTTGCAGGCCGGTCTGGGCTTCGCGCAATTCCTGCTCGATCTGGCGGCGTTGTTCGACTTCGCGCACCAGCTCTTGATTCAACTGCTCGCTGCGCTGCTGCGCCTGCTGCAAGTGCTCGATCAGCGCCTGGTTCTGGAAGCGCCGCAACAGCCCGCGCTGGATCAGGCGGTTGACCTGCCACGCCACCACGCTCAAGGACGCCAGCAGAATCAGGCCAAGCACGCCCCAGCCTTGCTGCTGCGGGGCGCCGTTCCAGAAGAGATAGAGGATCGCCGGCACCAGGCACGGCAAGGCAAACGACAGGAACGCCGGCAAGCTCACGGCGTAGGCCACGCTGGCCGACAACGTCGCGGCGCCGATCAGGCCAAACACCCAGGCCTGCTGCATAAAGCTGTCCACCGGCACCAGGGCGATGGCGGCAGTGGCCAGGGTCAGGCCACTGACCGCCGAACCGAGCATGAACATGCGCCGCCACACCGGCTGGGCCTGGCGACTGGGCATGGCCGAATCAAACGCCGCCACCTGGATCACGCGCATCGCCACCAGCGCCAGCAGCCAGACCAGCCAGATGCTGTCCAGCAGGTACTGTTTGGGGTTCCACAACAGCCAGGCGCAGACCAGGCCGTTGACCAACATTAATAAGGTGGGCAACAACGAGCCCTGATACAGCAGGCGTGTGCGTTCGACCGCCATCTCGGTGGCGTAGTGCTTGCGGATAACCTGCGCGGGCGCCGCCGAGGGGCTGAGCAGGTCGGTGCTGAGGGTCATAGGCAGTGTTCTTATAATGGTGAGCCCGAAACGTGCACGGAGCATACACAAGCCTGCGCGTGGGCCAAACTGCTCTACGTCATAAAAACCAGCGGATATTTACCCGCAAACCTCGGTGCCAGACAGCTCGAGCAAGGCGGTCCGGGGTCTGCACCCTATGACCGACCGGTCATCAGCCCCAACAGAATTATCGACCATCCGGCATTGGGGTTTGCCCCACTCCCCCGAGGGCCATAGAATGCGCCGATGCGCGATGATCTCTCCCTTTTGCTGAACTCCCTCAACGATGCCCAACGCCAGGCCGTAGCAGCCCCCGTTGGCCGTCAGTTGGTCCTGGCCGGTGCTGGCTCCGGTAAAACCCGAGTGCTGGTGCACCGTATCGCCTGGTTGATCCAGGTCGAAAACGCGTCCCCCCATTCGATCCTATCGGTGACCTTTACCAACAAGGCCGCTGCCGAGATGCGCCATCGCATCGAGCAGTTGATGGGCATCAGCCCGGCCGGCATGTGGGTGGGCACCTTCCACGGCCTGGCGCACCGCCTGTTGCGGGCGCATTGGCAGGAAGCGGGCCTGGCCCAGACCTTCCAGATTCTCGACAGCGATGACCAGCAACGCCTGGTCAAGCGGGTGATCCGCGAGCTGGGGCTGGACGAACAACGCTGGCCGGCGCGCCAGGCGCAGTGGTTTATCAACGGCCAGAAAGACGAAGGCCTGCGCCCGCAGCACATCCAGGCCAGCGGCGATCTGTTCCTGGCGACCATGCGCAGCATTTATGAAGCGTACGAAGCGGCCTGCGCACGCGCTGGCGTGATCGACTTCTCCGAGCTGCTGCTGCGCGCCCTCGACCTGTGGCGTGACAACCCCGGCTTGCTGGCCCATTACCAGAAACGCTTCCGGCACATCCTGGTGGACGAGTTCCAGGACACCAACGCCGTGCAATACGCCTGGTTGCGCCTGCTGGCCAAGGGCGGCGACAGCTTGATGGTGGTGGGCGATGACGACCAGTCGATCTACGGCTGGCGTGGCGCGAAAATCGAGAACATCTACCAGTATTCCGAAGATTTCCCGGACGCGATCACCATCCGCCTGGAACAGAACTATCGCTCCACCGCCGGGATCCTCAAGGCCGCCAACGCCTTGATCGCCAACAACACCGGGCGCCTGGGCAAAGAGCTGTGGACCGACGGCGGCGAAGGCGAGGCGATCAACCTGTACGCCGCGTTCAACGAGCACGATGAAGCGCGCTACGTGGTGGAAACCATTGAAAGCGCACTGAAGACCGGCCTGGCGCGCAGCGATATCGCCATCCTTTATCGCTCCAACGCCCAGTCGCGGGTGCTGGAAGAAGCCTTGCTGCGCGAACGCATCCCGTACCGCATCTATGGCGGCCAGCGCTTCTTCGAGCGCGCCGAAATCAAGAACGCCATGGCCTACCTGCGTTTGCTGGAAGGTCGCGGCAACGATGCGGCGCTGGAGCGGGTGATCAACATCCCGGCGCGCGGCATCGGCGAAAAAACCGTCGAGGCGATTCGCGATCACGCACGCCACGCCGATGTGTCGATGTGGGAGGCCATGCGCTTGCTCATCGCCAACAAAGGCCTGACCGGTCGCGCGGCCGGGGCGTTGGGGGTGTTTGTCGAGCTGATCGAGAACCTCGCCGCCAAGTGTTCGGAAATGCCCCTGCATTTAATGACGCAGACGGTGATCGAGCAGTCCGGGTTGATTGCCTACCACGAAGCGGAAAAAGGCGAGAAAGGCCAGGCTCGGGTAGAAAACCTTGAGGAACTGGTCAGCGCCGCCCGCGCGTTCGAAAACACCGAGAACGAAGAGGAGCTGACCCCGCTCGCCGCCTTCCTCGGCCATGCCTCCCTGGAAGCCGGTGATACCCAGGCCGACGAGCATGAAGACAGCATCCAGCTAATGACCTTGCACAGCGCCAAGGGCCTGGAGTTTCCGTATGTGTTCCTGGTGGGCATGGAAGAAGGCCTGTTCCCCCACAAGATGAGCCTGGAAGAACCCGGCCGCCTTGAGGAAGAACGCCGCCTGGCCTACGTGGGCATTACCCGGGCGATGCAGAACCTGGTGATGACCTACGCCGAGACCCGACGCCTGTACGGCAGCGAGACCTACAACAAGGTGTCGCGCTTCGTACGTGAAGTGCCGAAGGGGCTGATCCAGGAAGTGCGCCTGTCCAACAGCGTCAGCCGCCCGTTCGGCGGCGGCCAGCAGCAAAGCGCCAGCAACCTGTTTGCCGGCTCCGCAATCCCGGAAACCGCGTTCAGCCTCGGCCAGCAGGTCAAGCATGCGATCTTCGGCGAAGGCGTGATCCTCAACTTCGAAGGCGCCGGCGCCCAGGCACGGGTGCAGGTGAACTTCGCCGAAGGCAGCAAGTGGCTGATGATGGGTTACGCGAAGCTCGAAGCCATCTGACCCTGTCGTTCCCACGCTCTGCGTGGGAACGCTGCCTGGGGCGCTCTGCGTCCCGCACCAACGTCGTGACGCGGAGCGTCACTGTCTGCATTCCCACGCGGAGCGTGGGAACGATCGGTGGGGCTGCCCTTGTTTTTAGCGAGGGCGGGCCAATATCTGTAATACGTCCTACAGACCATTCAGATTTCGTCTTACGCAAAAGCCCGAAACATTATGTCGCTAGCCACTGTCACGACACCTGTGCAACATGGCGCGCGTGCAATCCACAAATGGGAATTCCCTTTATGAAACGTTTTCTTAGCATCGCCATGGCGTTGTGCATCGGCCTCACGATGAGCCTCGACGCCAACGCCAAGCGCTTCGGTGGCGGCAAAAGTTCGGGCGCAGCACCGACTCACCAAACCAGCCAAATGGCTCCCTCCGCTGGCGGCATGGGCGGTGCAGCCGCTACCGCAGGCGCAGCCGGTGCTGCTGGCGCTGCTGCCAAGGCCGGCGGTGCTTCGCGCTGGTTGGGCCCTCTGGCCGGCATCGCCGCCGGTGGCCTGCTCGCTTCCATGTTCATGGGCGGCGGCTTCCAGGGCATGCAGATCTTCGACATCCTGATCATGGCGGTCATCGCCTTTGTGATCTTCCGCTTTATCGCCGCCCGTCGCCGCAAGCAGCAGGAGCACATGGCTCCAGCCGGCGCGCCGATGCAGCGTGAAGTGTTCGAGCAAAAGCCTGCCATGGGTTCGATCTTCGGTGGTTCCGCAGCCCCTGCTGCTGCCCGCCCAGTGATCAACGCTCCGGCATGGTTCAACGAAGAGCGTTTCGTCGAAGCGGCCCGCAGCCACTTCCAGTCCCTGCAACAACACTGGGACGCCAACGAAATGGACAAGATCGCCGAGTTCGTGACCCCGCAACTGCTGGAGTTCCTCAAGCGCGAACGCGCTGAGCTGGGCGACGCGTTCCAGTCGACCTACATCGACGACCTGCGCGTACAACTGGAAGGCGTGGATGATCGCGCCGACAAGACCATCGCCACCCTGACCTTCAGCGGCGTGTCGAAAAACTCGCGCTTTGACCAGGGCGAAGTGTTCAGCGAAAGCTGGAACATGGAACGCCCACAAGGCGAAAACCAGCCTTGGCTGGTCGCTGGTATCCGCCAGAACGGCTGATCACCTGGCGCCTTGAGCGCGCAGTAAACGACCCCGGTGGTGTAGTGAAATACACCGCCGGGGTCTTTTTTTGCCTGTCAAAAATGCTTTGTTGTTTTTACTGGATTAATGAGAAACATTCTCACTATACTCGTGCCCTCTCCCGGTTCTGCCCGAGCATAGGAACGTGCCGCCGTGCTGGAAAAACTCTTCAATCAACATGCATCCGCCCTGCATCGATACCTGTTGCGGAAGAAATGCACCCCCAGCCTGGCCTCGGACCTGGTGCAGGACACGTTCCTGCGCATCGCCCAGCTGGAGAACATGGAACGCATCCTGTGTGCGCCGTCATACCTGTTTCGCGTCGCGCACAACCTCATGATCGACCACCATCGACGCTATGGTGAAAAGCGCTTCGACAGCGACGCCGCCGCCTATTTCGACACCCTGGTGGACGAAGCCAGCGGCCCGGAAGAGCAAGCGCTCGACGCCCTGGCCCTGGAGCAATTGGAAAGCCTGCTGGAACGCATGCCAGAACGCACCCGCGATATTTTCATGCTGTGCCGGGTGGAAGGCATGACGCACAAAGAGACCGCCCGCTATTTACGGATATCCACAAGCTCTGTACAAAAACACATGGCGATGGCGCTGGCCAAGATTGGCAAGGCGCTTGATCCAGACCAAGAGGGCTAGACCTTGGGTATCTTGAAAAGCAAGAAGGTAAACAGTCAGAACCGTGAATGCTCCCCCACAAACGACCGACCCGTTGGAGCGCAAAGCTGCCGATTGGGTGATGCGTCATCGACAAGGCCAGCTGTCGGCGCGTGAGCTAGAAGCTTTTCAGCGTTGGCAGGAAGCCGACCCCAGACATGCCGCCGCTGCCGGCCGGGCTGACCGTGCCTGGCGCGCCACCGCCTCGCTCAAACGCCACCCCGGCTATGTAAAACCGCAACGCCCGCCGCGCACGCTCTGGACCCGCAATACCTGCGCCAGCGCCATCGGTGCTGCCGCGCTGGGCTGCTGGATGCTGCTCGCGCCGCCCTTCTGGCTGCAAGCGCTGAACAGCGACTATCACACCGGTTTTGGCGAAGTTCGCCACATCACCCTGGCGGATGGCAGCCAGGTTGAACTGGGCAGCCACAGTATCCTGAACGTCACTTATGACGAGCAAACCCGCTTGGTCAGCCTGAGCCAGGGCGAAGCGGTGTTCACCCCCTCACCGATCAATGATCAGGAGCGCCGCCCCTTTACCGTGCGCGCGCCCGGCGCCGACATCACTGCACGCGGCACACGCTATCTGGTCGGTGTCGGTCAGGATCGCGAAGGCTGGGTCGGAGTTTTGCAGCACAAGGTCGAGGTCAACCTGACGCCCGCCCAACGCGATGATGCGGCCGGCTCCGCCCTGCTGGAGCAAGGCAACAGCCTGCGGTTCAGCCCCAAGGCCGGTTTGCTGCCGCTCACCACGCGCCCGGATGAACTGGCCAGTTGGCAGGAAGGACGCCTGGTGTTCCAACGCGAACCGCTGGGCGACGCGGTGGCGCGCATCAATCGCTATCGGCCGGGGCTGGTAGTGGTCAAAGGCGACACATTGAGTGCGGTGCGGATTAGCGCGGTGATGCGCCTGGACAATCTCGACAACGCCCTCAAACACCTCGCACAGCAAGCCCATGGGCGCATTCTCGACCTGCCTGGGCTGACGCTGATCTACTGAAAGGCCCCGTTTGCGGGCCTTTTGACATCATGAATATATAAAACCAGATACATAGATCATAACGATCTATCGCGTTTTCGCTGCTGCTGCGTTTCTACTACATGTGAATAACTCTTATTTGCTTTAGTGAGGCCGGTTTTGCAGATGCAACAGAACAACAAGAAGCGCAAGGCAGCACATCGCACGCGACTGAGCCTGGGCATCCAGCTCGCCGTGTTCGCGCTGGCCGCCGACGCCGCCGCCATCAACCCGGTGCAAACCCGCCCGGTCAGCAACGCTGCACAGGTACAACCCCAAGGTGGTTACCACGACTTCGACGTACCCGCCCTCTCGCTGGACGAAGGCCTGGTGCTGCTGGCGCGCCAGGCGGGCGTCGAGGTCTACCTGGGCAGCAATGACCTCACCGGCACCTACGGCAACCCGGTCAAGGGCCGGCTGTCCCTGGAAGCCGCGCTGCAACAACTGCTCGCCAACCAGGCGCTGACCTACAGCCTCGGCAACCAGCCCGAGCGGCCGATCATCCAGGTGCAACCCGCGCCCGGCATGAGCGGTATCCAGCAAGGCGACCTGCACCCGATCTACGTGCATGGCCTGGACGGCAAGGAGTCGCGCGACGAAAAGGGCTACAACGACATCTACGATCTGGACGTGTCCTCGGTGTATTCCGGCAAGGAACAGATCGAACGCTACAAAGGCGCCGCCCCCGCCGACATGTTCAAGGGCATGCTCAACGTCTACAGCGGTGACGGCCGCAACAGCGGCGCCCTGGACCCCAACGTGCGCGGTATCCAGGGCCCCGGCCGTGTGCCGTTGACCATCGACGGCACCGAACAGGCGCTGACGGTGTATCGCGGCTACATGGGCGCCAACAACCGCAACTACATCGACCCCAACCTGATCGGCAGCATCAAGGTACTCAAGGGCCCGAACCTGGAGCGCAACGTCTACAGCGGCGTGGGTGGTGCGGTGGTCGCCAACACCTTGAACGTGGATGACATCCTCAAGGAAGGCCAGGAGTTCGGCGGCGAGCTGAAGATGGAAGGCAGCAACAACTCAGTGTCGCCCAAGCTGCCGCACTTGATGACCGGCCAAAGCCCGCCTGCCGACTACCAGTACATCCCGATTTCTTCCTACTACGACCCGTCGCTGTACAAACAACCGCGCACCAGTCGCGACAACAGCCTGATCAACGGCGGCGACACGGCCTACCGCCTGGCCCTCGGCACCCGCCAGGAAAAATTCGAACTGCTCGCCGCCTACGCCTATCGCGAAAAAGGCAACCACTACGCGGGTAAGAACAAGAGCGGGTTCTACGCCACCGGTAAACAGGTCAACGGCCAGTTCGACTACATCCCCAACCTGGCCAACATCTATAAGCCGGGGGATGAAGTGCCCAATACCTCCAGCAAGATGGAGTCCTGGCTGGCCAAGGCCAAGCTGAAGATCGACGACGACCAATCCCTGGAATTCGGCTACCGCGACACCGATTCGCTGTACGGCGAAATCCTGCCGTCACGCATTTCGTTCTTCCGCCCCGGCGACCAATACGACGCCGAATCCAGCGGCGTACCGCAATGGCCGCTAAGTCATGTGCAGAGCAAGGCCTACAACCTGGAATACAACCTCAAGCCCGAGGGCAACCCCTGGGTGGATTTCTATTCCAACCTCTGGGCCACCAATACCCAAAGCGACACCTACTCCAGTGGCGGCGTGCCCAACGCCACCAGCGCCGCCGACCCGATTTTCAGAAACACGGCCGTGGCCAACGCCCAACACAACCGGGCCGGTGTGACCGTCAGCAACAAACTCAAGTTGATCGACAGCCTGGACCTGACCCTCGGCGCCAGTTACCAGCATGAAAAGTTGAGTTCAAAGGACAATTATTACGACGCGGCGATCTTCGACACCTTGCGCATGAACCCGCGCGCGGGGCGTCGGGAAGAAAAGGAGTACAACTTCAACTTCGAGTGGCGCCCCGTCAGCTTTGCCAAATTCACGGCTGGCGCACGGTATTCCTCGTATTGGGCGTTTGACGACTACCTGAAAGAGACTCAAGACCAAGGCGGCGCAACCACCCAATGGGTCAATACGGCCTATCGCGTGGATTACACCACCCGTAAAACACTGACGGACGCTGAATGGAACGCTGCCGTTGACAAGAAAGTGGCAGACCTCAATGCCGTATTTGACCTGTTTGGCATTCCGCCAGAGTTACGCGTCATTGATGTAAACCAGTTGCAGGCAGAAACACCGCGGATTGAAGACACCCAACTTCGGGCGGTGTGGAATGCGGATGATAAAGGCCGCCTCGCCCGCTATAACGACCCGTGCATCCTGGCGGCCAACGCAGGCCAGAATGTGGTGTCGTGCGGCGTGAGCGATACCGGTATTGGCTACCAGAAAGACGTCAGTGCCAAACATCAGAAAGACAGCGCATGGGCGCCGACACTGTCCGGCACTTTCTATACGTCCGAGAACGGCCGGTTTTACATTCGCTACAGTGAGGCCATCCGCTACCCAAGCATGTTTGAAAGTACGTTGGGCTTCTCCTCTTCTATCAACCCATGGGGGCTCGAGCCGGAACACGCCTATAACTATGAAGCCGCGTATATCCACAACCTGGCCGGGTGGGGCGGCAGTGAACGCGCCGACGTCAAACTGACCTATTACCACAACACCACCAAAAACGTGATTGAACGCAGCCCGGAACTGATGTTCAGCAACCTTGAAAAGCAGACGACCTCCGGCCTTGAGTTTCAAGGGCGTTATGACACTGGGCGCTTCTTCACCGACCTGAGCGTCGCCCATGTGTTGAAGAACCGGGTCTGCGATGAGAAATCGGCAATCACCATTACCCCGGATGGCAGTACGCCAAACTGCGTGGATGACGGCTTCGTCGGCGGTTATCTGGTGAGCATGTCGCAACCGGAGTGGTCGGCCAACCTCGGGCTCGGCGGGCGGTTCTTCAATCGCAAGTTGGAAGTGGGTGGGCGCGCCATTTATTACCGCCAACACGAGAACAAGTTTAACAAGAATTACCCGAACAACCCCATGGTCAGTTATTACATCAACACGCCGATGTCATGGGACAAGATTGTCACGTACGACGCTTACATCAACTACAAGTTGACCGATGATGCTTCGATCGAACTGACCGGCACTAACTTGAGCAATCTTTATTATGTCGACCCGCTGACACGCTCGGCCATGCCCGCGCCGGGGCGTACATTAAAACTCGGCTTTACCACTACGTTCTAACTTATGAGGTGCACCATGGGAGGCTAAAGAAGAAATTGGCAAATGCTCTACGTGTTGACTTAATTAACTTCACTCAATGGAAAATGAAATGAAAACTTTTAACTACACCGTACTGGCAGTGGCTCTTCTTGGTTTGGCTGGCGTTGCTCAAGCAGATACTTCTTCCGGCCAAAGTTACGATGGCACTATCGTTGTCGATGGCTCCAGCGGCACCGGCACCACCAATCACCCAGGTGCCGCAGGCCAACCCGCCGTGGGCGTAAAAGCCTTCTACAACGGTGCAAAAGTGACGTTTGCCGGCCTTAAAGGCATGGTCCCAACTGACGCCAACGGTGTCACCACCATCACCCCGGCCATGATGCCAGCCTCCCACTCTGCACTGGGCAACTTCGACTTCAAACAAGTCGCCAGCCAGCAGGTGTACTACGGCGAGTGGTCGCAGAACGGTACCAACAACGACCCGACTCGCGTCGTGTACTACTCCGGCGACACCACCGGTCGTGTGCTGCCAACCACCAGCGTGACCTACGCGGTACAGGGCATCAACAACTACTCCGGGGCTAACCTGCTGTCCGGCGACCTGACCGCCACCTTCGGCACCGCCTCGCCAACCTTGACCGGTTCGCTGACCAACGCCGCGCTGAAAGTCGGGATTTCGGCCAACATCAACACCGCGACCGCAGGCTTCAGCGGCAGCGCCATTGCCCAGAACCCGACCACCAGCGCCGTACTGGCAGCCGGTACCACCCAAGGCAGCTTCTTCGGCGCAGGCTCTACCGCGTCGCTGGCCGGTATCGCCAAGTTCACCAACCGCGACTACGACACCGCTTTCGGCGGCGTAGCCAAGTAACAGCGGCTTGAACTGACGTAGCACCACGAAGCAAGTGCCTGGCCTCCAGGCACTTGCTTTTGGCGTTTTGAAGCGATCCCGAGAGCCCGGTAATGCCCCAGCCCTACTGCAAGCGATCCCTCACGTTTCATGTTTTGCCCTTTTCCCTGCTGCTGTTCACGGCCCCGACGGTGTTCGCCGCCGACCAGGACACCAGCCTGCGTCTGAACCAGAGCATCGAGTACCGCGCCAACAAGCAAGAGCGCGAGTTGCTCAAGGATGAACTGCCAGGTGACGGTGCCGCGCCGTCGCTGACCATCGACGGCCAGACCTACACCGTCGGTAACAACCTCGACGAGTTGGGCCGCGCGGTGTACCTGAGTGTCGAGCGTCAGCAATGGCCAAACGCCCGTAACTACCTCAAGCGCTACACCGCCCTGCCCGGCCACGACCCGATGCTCACCGCCTACGCCAACGGCGGCTTGGCCCGTGCCGATGGCGACCTGGACAGCGCCGAACGTTATTACCAGGACCTGCTGGCCATCCAGCCCGACTTCCTGCCCGGGCGCCTGGAACTGGCGCGGGTGCAGTTCGAGAACCGCAAGGACCGCGACTCCAAGGCCGTGTTCGCACAGATCAGCAGCAGCCTCAGCCCGTCGGACGCCCAGGCCATGGGCCTGGGCAAGACCGTCGACAGCTTTATCCAGGCCCTCGACCATCGCGAAGACTGGCAAGGCTCGTTCGCCATCGGCCCGACCTGGAGCGATAACCTCAACCAGTCCTCCGAAGGCAGCGTGACTTACCGCTACCAGACCGCTGAAGAAACCTACGTGGTCAAGCAAACCCTGCCCAAGGCCGTGTCGGCCCACGGCCAGGATTACGAAGCCACGCTCAACAAACGCATCGCCATCAGCGGCCATCACGGGCTGTTCGTGCGTTCATTGTTGTACGGCCAAGCGTACGAAAAAGAGAGCAAGTACAACGAAGCCACCGTGATCAACAACGCCGGCTACAGCTACCACGACGCGCGTAACCAGTACGCCTTCGGGCCGTCCTACGAGTTCAACACCATTGGCGACAACGCCATGTACAGCGCCTGGGGCCTGCGCGGCGAGTGGATTCACACGCTGTCGGCCACGCGCATGTTCAAGCTCGAAGGCGAGTACAAGGACATGACGTACAAACACCAGATCAACAGCAACCTCGACGGCGGTATCAGCTCGGTCTACGCCACCCTGTGGCAAGTATTGCCCCGGCAATGGACGCTGTTCGGCGGCGTCGATATCACCGAACGCAACGCCCGGGACCGCGTCGCCGCGTACCTGCAAAAAGGTGTGCGCCTGGGCGTCGCCAAGGACTTCGACATCGGCGTGAGCGCCGTGCTGTTCGCCTCGTACCGCAAGCGCCAATACGATGCCTACAGCGCAATCGTCGATGGCCGACGCAATGAGGATGAG
Source organism: Pseudomonas sp. B611 (assembly GCF_055407965.1). Taxonomy (NCBI): domain Bacteria; kingdom Pseudomonadati; phylum Pseudomonadota; class Gammaproteobacteria; order Pseudomonadales; family Pseudomonadaceae; genus Pseudomonas; species Pseudomonas sp. B611. The sequence goes on along the minus strand of NZ_JBUZST010000002.1, from coordinate 195,189 downwards.
CAAGGCTACACCTTCATCCTGCGTGCGCCACGGCTGGCGGTGTACGACGTGGTGCCCAGCCTTACGGTCAAATACAACAAGGTGCAGAGCAATATCGACTGGATTTATTCCTACGACAAAAACAGCATCAGCCTAAAACTGGAGAAACAGTTCTAGTCCGCCGCTGTCACAGGGATTGTGCTTGCGCTGAGATATCTATTTCACGGTTGCACTTATAGCGAGCTACTGTATAAAACGCCCCTATAAACCGCGCCATCAGCAAGAGGATCCCGGCCGTGGAAGAAATCATCGAACAATTGCGTGAAGCCAACGAACCGGTCCCGGTTCCTCTGGAGCTGCCTGACGAAGACCAACTGGTGGAAATCGAAGAACAACTGTTCATCGACATCCCGTTTGTCTTCCGTGAGTTCCTGCTGACCGTCAGCGACGTGGTCTACGGCAGCCTGGAGCCGGTGACCGTCACCGACCCGCAGTCCCACACCTACCTGCCGGACGTGGCCGCCAACGCCTGGGATGCCGGCGTTGATCGCAGCATGATCCCGATCTGCCAGGACGGCGACGACTACTACTGCGTCGAAGAAGACGGCACCGTGGTGCTGTGGTCCGGCGAAGAAGAGCTGGTCACCGAAGAAACCTGGGAATCGGTGTGGCACTGGGCGCGGGACGTCTGGCTGGAAAGCTGAGTCCTGTGTGGCGAGGGAGCTTGCTCCCGCTGGGCTGCGCAGCAGCCCCAATACAAGCGACCGAGATCATACTGAAAGAACCCAGCGCCTGCATGGGAGTGCTGCGCACTCCAGCGGGAGCAAGCTCCCTCGCCACAGGCTAGTGCTCCGCCGTATCCTTATGGTTATCCAGCGTCTCCAACAAGGCGACCTGCATCCGCGTATGCACGCGGATGAACCAGCGCCAGAGCACGGCCGCCACCGCCGCCGTGACCACGGCGATCAGCACCAGCAACTTGTTGGTCGGCAGAATACTGGCCGACAAGGCTGCCAATAGCAGGAAGATCACCAGCAGCGACAGGATCGGGATCAGCTCGGCGATCACCCGCCGCACGCGCTGGGTATGGCGCCCGGCCATTTCCGGTTTCACGCTCATCTCCGCCAGCAGCATCGACAGCGCCTTGAGCTTGCGATACGCCGCAATCAAGAACGGCAGCGACAACAGCAACGCCCCGCCCCAGATCAACGCCTTTTGCCAGCTTGGGTCACTGATCCAGCCTTCCAGGTAACCACCGATGCGCTTTGCAAAAAAGCTGCCGGTAAAGAAGATCGCCACCACCAGCGCCAGGTTCACCCCCACTTGCAGGATGATCTTGCGGATCATCGACGCCAGCATCGCGCCCTCGCCCTGGGGCTGAATGCTGCGCAGCCATTCGCCATACATGCCAAACACTCGGCTCATGCGTTTGGGCATCACCGCCGCAATCTTCAACGACAGTGGGTCGGCGCCGCGAATCAGGTAGGGCGTGAGCAGCGTAGTGATCGCCGAAACGGCCACTGCCACCGGGTACAGGAAGTCACTGGTCACCTGCAGCGTCATCCCCAGCGCCGCGATGATGAAGGAAAACTCACCAATCTGTGACAGCCCCATGCCCACCCGCAGTGAGGTGCGGCCATCATTGCCGGCGATAAATGCGCCAAGGCCGCAGGACAACATCTTGCCCAGCACCACCGCCACCGTGATCACCGCAATCGGCCAGGCGTATTGCAGGAGGATCTGCGGGTCGATCATCAAGCCGATCGCCACAAAGAAGATCGCACTGAACATGTCGCGAACCGGCTCGATCAAGCGCTCGATCTTAATCAACTGGCGGGATTCGGCCATGATCGCGCCAATCAGGAACGCGCCCAGCACCATGCTGTATTCCAGCTTGACCACCAGCAGGCAGAAGCCGAAACACAGGCCGAGCACGGTGATCAGCAGCATCTCGTTGCTTTCGAACTTGGCCACGTAGGCCAGCAAGCGCGGCACCAGCAAAATGCCGATAACCAGCGCGACGATCATGAACAGCGAGAGCTTGCCGACCGTGGAAAACACCTCGCCGGAGCTGACCGTGCCACTGACGGCGATGCTCGACAGCAAGGCGATAATGCCGATGCCGAGGATGTCTTCGACGATCAGCACACCGAAAATCAGTTGGGCGAAGCGCTGGTTTTTCATCTTCAGGTCATTGAGCGCCTTGACGATGATGGTGGTGGAAGAGATCGCCAGGATCGCGCCGAGGAACAGCGAGTCCATGGTGTTCCAGTCGAACCACTGGCCGATCTCGTAGCCGATCCAGATCATCAGGATGATCTCCAGGAACGCCGCGATAAACGCCGTGGCGCCGACCTTGAACAGCTTGCGCAGGCTGAACTCCAGGCCCAGGCAGAACATCAGGAAGATCACCCCCAGCTCGGCGAGGGTCTTGATGGTGTCTTCGTCGTGGATCAGGCCGAATGGCGGAGTGTGGGGGCCGATGATAAAGCCGGCGACGATATAGCCCAGCACCACCGGCTGCTTGAGGCGGTGAAACAGGATGGTGACCACCCCTGCAACCAGCATGATCACGGCCAGGTCCTGGATAAAGCTGATGGCGTGCATGGCGAGGGGCTCCTTGAAGGTACCGGCGCTTTTCCCACTTCCGTACGCGCCTTTGGAAAGTCGCAAAGAGCGGAAGGAAAAGTCTGCCTAAATCGTAAGAAATGCCCTGAGACGGGCTTTTGCAGGTTAACACCGCGACTTCCGGCAGAAAGCCGGTGCAATATATGGAAACAGATCGGCCCAGGCGTGACGGCAAGCCGCCCACCTGCGTCCCGTTATGGATGGCGCTGCAAAGATTCCAGCACCCGCAGAGGTGCCCCCCAACCAATGCCTACAACCCGTGAGTGTGCTATGGAACCCGGAAACGCCCAACTGTCGATGACGGTGCTGATGACCCCTGATATGGCCAACTTCTCTGGCAATGTCCACGGCGGCACCCTGCTCAAGTACCTCGACGAAGTGGCCTACGCCTGTGCGAGCCGTTATGCCGGCCGCTACGTAGTGACCTTGTCCGTAGACCAAGTGATTTTTCGCGAGCCGATCCATGTCGGTGAGCTGGTGACCTTCCTCGCGTCGGTCAACTACACCGGCAACACCTCGATGGAGGTGGGGATCAAGGTGGTCACCGAAAACATCCGCGAACGCTCGGTGCGTCATACCAACAGCTGCTTCTTCACCATGGTGGCCGTGGACGACCAACGCAAGCCGGCCGCCGTGCCGCCGTTGCAGCCGCACAACAGCGAAGACAAGCGCCGCTTCGTGCAGGCGCAACAGCGCCGGCAGATTCGCCAGGAGCTGGAAAAGCGGTATCAGGAAATCAAAGGCTGAAGCGCTGACAATCCCAGGGTGTAAACCGGGTCAAATGTGGGAGCGGGCTTGCTCGCGAAAGCGGTGTGTCAGTCAAAGATGTTTCAACTGAACCACCGTATTCGCGAGCAAGCCCGCTCCCACACAAGCCAGCTCCCACATTGGGTTTTGTGTAGTTACAGGCCTATCGGCGTGGCTTCAAAACGCACCCGCGGATGCGCAATACGATCCTGCGCCCGCACCAACTCCAGCTCATAACTCGCACACGCCTGGGTTTCCAGCAGCACTTCATGCACCGCCGCCGCGGTGAACTCGAAGGCCGCCACCAGGCTATCGCCCAGCAACACCCGCGCCAGGAACAACCCCGACGTCAGGTCGCCCACGCCCACCGGCTGACGCGGAAACGCCAGCAATGGCCGGCGCAGGTGCCAGCTGCCGTCGTGAGTCACCAGCAGCATCTCGAACCCTTCCGGCAACTTGCCCGGATAATCCAAGTGTTTAACCAGTACCGCCTTCGGCCCGCGTGCCAGCAAGGCCTTGGCCATGGCCAGGCAATCGAACAGCGACTGCGGCTTGCGCCCGGCAAAGCTGTCCAGTTCCAGTTGGTTGGGGCACAGGAAGTCCGCCATGGCCGCCGCTTCGTCCAGCAGGAAATCACTGACTTCCTGAGGCACGATGCAGCCTTTTTCCGGGTGGCCCATGACCGGGTCGCACAGGTACAGGGCCTTGGGATTGATGGCCTTGATGCGCGCCACACCGGTCAGAATCGCGCGGCCCTGGTCGGCACTGCCCAGGTAGCCGGACAGCACCGCATCGCAGTTGCCCAACTCGCCAATCGCCGCAATGCCTTCCACCAGCGCCGGAATTTGCTGCGGCGCCAACACTTCGCCGGCCCACTGGCCATACTGGGTGTGGTTGGAGAACTGCACCGTGTTCAGCGGCCAGACGTTCACCCCGACGCGCTGCATGGGGAACACGGCGGCGCTGTTTCCGGCGTGGCCAAAGACCACATGAGACTGGATCGCAAGCAGATGAGGTGTGCGTTTCATGCAGGGGATTTCCGTAAAGCCGTTGAAATTCTGGCCGCGCAGTATGCGACTAAACGCAGCCTGTACGACAGACCGGCGACACAGTTAAGCTGCTCTCACTTTGTTGGAGTTTTTCGCATGCTGACCCTGGGAAATATCTTCGTGTTGATGCTGCTGGCGACCGGCGCTGCCTGGGTGTGGCACAACCACGGCCTGCGCGAGCGCGCGCTGGAGCGGGTCAAGCAGCATTGCGCCAAGCTCGACATCGAACTGCTCGACGGCGCCGTGGCGCTCAAGCGCATCGGGTTTGTGAAGGATGCCAAGGGCCGCCGGCGCCTGGCACGCATCTACAATTTCGAATTCACCGTGACCGGCGAAAGCCGTCATCCGGGGACCATCACCCAATTCGGCGCCCACAGCGCGCAGATCGAACTGGCGCCCTACCCGTTCGAGATCAAGACGCCGCTGCCCAGCGCCGACGTGATCGAGCTCAGCCAATGGCGCCAGGACCACGCCAGCAAGAACCGTCACTGACGACAGGCGGCCAGCGCGGCCTGTAGCACTGCCACGTCCTGTGGCGCGCTGAAGATCAATTCGATACGTGAATCGCGACGCCATTCGCTGGGTTGCCAGGTGAGTGGGCTGTTATCCACCGCGTTGGCGCTGGTCCAGCCTTCGCCGCTGTGGATAACCAGTTTGGCGCGGCGCCACTCAAGGTTTTCCAACCACTGTTGCAAGCGCTGAGTGTCGAATTGCTGGCTCGGATGCCAGCGCCAGCCGATGCTCCAACCACCCTCCTGCGCTTGGCTGAGGCAGATTGGCAGCGCAGGATCGCTCCAGATCGCCGGCATTTGCGCCAGCCCTTTGGGCACTGCAAAGTTATCCACAGCGCTGCCCGCCTTCGCATTCAGGCCTGGCAGCTGCGCCAGAGGCAACTGCGCCTGACGCGTCCAGTAATGCGGGCAATCAGGCAATTGCCGTTCGACAGCCTGGCGCTGTGCGGCGTCCAGCCCTTCATCCTTGTTCAACACCAACAACCCCGCACCGGCCAGCGCTTCTTGCTGCGCCTGCAGCAAGGGCTTGCCAGCCGCCAGGGCCTGCGCATCCAATACGAGCACGCACGGCTGAACCGCCAGCACGTCCTGCCAAGGCGCCGCCTTGAGTTGCTTGAGCAACTGCGCGGGATGGCCCAGCCCCGACGGTTCGATAAACAGCCGATCCGGCTTGGCCTTACGCAGCAAGCGGCCCAGACCGACCTGGAACGGTGCTCCATTCACACAGCACAAACAGCCGCCGGCTACTTCGCCGAGGGCAATGCCGTCGTCATCCAGGGTCAGCAGCGCTGCGTCCAGGCCAATCTGCCCAAACTCGTTGATCAACACGGCCCAACGCTCGTTGGCCGGACGTTGGGCGAGCAGGTGCTTGATCAGGCTGGTCTTGCCGGCGCCCAGAGGACCGGCAATCACGTGGGTGGGAATGTTCTGCAACATGGAACGCATCGTTCAGGCCGTGTAGAGGGTTTGATCCTACGCGGTTATGCGAGCCAATCCAGCGTCAGGATCAAGCGGCGCTCGTCCGTTTTTAACGCGGGCGAACGGTGGATCAGGCCATGGCCTTCGTTACCGTGCCATTTGGTGCCCTTGAGCAGCGCGACTTCGCCGCAGTGGATCTGCTCGATGCGCTCGCTGGGTTCGGCGTCTGCCTGGCTCAACTGGCGGCGGTCCATCACCCCTTCACGCAACCATTGGCTGCCAATCCCCGCGTAGGTGGTGATCAGCCGAACCGGCACATGATCGACGTGAAAACGCGGGCACATGGCCTTGTCCAACAGGCGCAGGCGCACGCCAATGCGCTTGGCGCCCAGCAGGCAGGCAAACGCGCTGACCAGCCACGAGACATCGGCGATAAAGCCCTCGTAGCCTTCAAGATCACGACAACTGGACGCCAGGTCCTGCAAGTTCGGCATGGCATCCTCGCTGTCGAGCTCGATCACCATCGAATCGGCCAACGGTTCGTTGAGGGACACCAGCAAGGCGCCGAACTCGGCGATGTGCAGGGGCAACTGGCGCTGCCACAGCGCCAGGTTCACGCCGTCTTCGAGGATGTCGGACAGGGCCAGCGGGGTTTCGCCGCGGGTCTGGCGAATCACGGGACGCAGGGGGATTACCGGGGCGAGCATCAGGCGGCTGCCTCCTCATACCAAGGGCCAAAAGGGTCGGCCAGTAAGCGCCAACCTTCGACGCCCAGGACCATTTCTTCATCGTTGAGCAGGCAGGCGTCCAGTTCGGCGCGCATGGCGGCGAAGTCGATGTTCTGCCCGATAAACACCAGTTCCTGGCGGCAGTCGCCGGTGCTGAGTTGCCAGTTGCCCATGATCGCCGCGACATTTTCTTCGTCCTGTGGCCACTGGCTTTTGGGCACGAAGCGCCACCAGCGTCCGGCAAAACCATGGCGCATCAGGCCACCGGCCTGGGACCAGCTGCCGGCATCCTGGTGCTTGCTGGCCAGCCAGAAAAAGCCCTTGGAGCGCAGCAGTTTGCCGTTGACCCAAGGGCGGTCGATAAAATCGAAAAAGCGCTGTGGATGGAACGGCCGGCGCGCGCGGTAAGCGGTGGACGCGATGCCGTATTCTTCGGTTTCCGGCACATGTTCGCCGCGCAATTCCTGCAACCAGCCCGGGGCCTGGGCCGCACGTTCGAAGTCGAAACGGCCGGTGTTGAGGATCTTGTGCAGCGGCACTTCGCCCATGACCATCGGGATGATTTCGGCCTGGGCGTTGAGGCGTTCCAGGATCGCCATCAGCTCTTCGCGTTCGCGGCTGCTGATCAGGTCGATCTTGCTGATCAGGATCACGTCGGCGAATTCGATCTGTTCGATCAGCAGGTCGGTGATCGAGCGCTCGTCCTCTTCGCCGAGGGTTTCGCCGCGTGAGGCAAGGCTTTCGGCGGCCTGGTAGTCGAGCAGGAAGTTCATGCCATCGACCACCGTGACCATGGTGTCCAGGCGGGCGATGTCGGCCAGGCTTTGTTCGTTTTCATCGCGAAAGGTGAAGGTTTCTGCCACGGGCAGCGGTTCGGAAATGCCGGTGGACTCGATCAGCAGGTAATCGAAACGACCTTCCTTGGCGAGTTTTCCCACTTCCAGCAGCAAGTCTTCACGCAAGGTGCAGCAGATGCAGCCGTTACTCATCTCCACCAGCTTTTCTTCGGCGCGGTTGAGGGTGACGTCACGCTGGACCTCGCTGCCGTCGATGTTGATTTCGCTCATGTCGTTGACGATCACCGCCACCCGCAGGTTTTCGCGGTTGCGCAGAACGTAATTGAGCAGCGTGCTTTTACCGGCGCCGAGAAAACCGGACAACACAGTAACGGGGAGACGATTGGGCATCAGGTATTCCTCATCAGGTGGCCGGTCAAATCGCCCGTTTATGGCGTTCGCGCAGCTCTTCACGTTCTTTGGCTTCGATACACAGGGTGGCGGTAGGACGTAGCAATAAACGCTGTAGGCCGATGGGCTCGCCGGTTTCACGGCACCAGCCGTATTCACCACGGGCGAGCAGTTCGAAGGCGTCGTCAATCTTGTCCAGCAGCTTCTTTTCGCGCTCCAGCAGGCGCAGTTGCCATTGCCGTTGTTCTTCAGCGCTGCCCACATCGGCGGGGTCGCTGTTGGGTTCCTGCTCGCGCAGCAACTGGAACTCGGCGTCGATACGCGCTTGCAGCTCATTGCGCTGGGCCAGCAACAGTTCACGGAAGAAGCCCTGCTGGGCTTCGTTCATGTAGTCGGCGGGCGGTTGGGCCAGCAGGTCTTGTCTAGTCATGGGGAGCGGTTCACGGATCAGGCTGTGCTTTTATGTTATAGTATAACAATACAAATAAGCCAATCCCCCTTGCTCCCCGCGACGAAGGGCGCAATGCTTGAGCACTTTCCAGCCCTGAGAAACCCTATGAAATACCTGGCGTGCGCCCTGTTATTGGCCGTGGCAGGCCCGGCCTGCGCCCAAGTGCCGAGCCTGCTGGCGACGTGCACGCGCAGCGCCAACCTGCTGGCCTGCGTGGACCCGCAAGGCAACGCCTACAGCGTGGCGACCGTCGGCAGCACCACGTATTTGCGCGGTTTCGAGGTGATCGGCAAACGCCGCTGGGCACAGACCAACAGCCGTTATGGGCAACTGACGTTCTTTACCGGGTTGGCCTCGGACGGTGAGGCGTGGGTGGGCTACACGCGGCGTGTGGGCTGGACCACGATCAACCGGTTTTCCAGCTCCGGTGGCTCCAGCGCCAAGTTCACCTGCAGCCGGATTACCGGCTGCTAGACCTGACCGGCCTTCTGTTCCTGGACCCAGGCCATGTAGCTGTTCATCGGTGGGTTCTTCTGGAAGTACTTCTTCAACCCGTCGAACAAACCATCCGCGACTGCCTGTTGATGCCGCGCCGTGACCAGGCGTTCAGCGTCGCGGGTATTGGAGATAAACCCGGTCTCCACCAGGATCGACGGCACGTCCGGTGACTTGAGCACCGCGAATCCAGCCTGTTCCACGCGCTTCTGATGCAGGGTGGTGATGCCTTCCAGGCTGCCCAGGATCGAGCTGCCCAGTTGCAGGCTGGAGGCGATGGTGGCATTCATCGACATATCCAGAATCACCCCCGCCAACATCGGGTCCTTGTCCTTGAGATTGAGCAGCGTGGTGGCGCCCAGCAAATCCGCACCGTTCTCACGCTGCGCCATGAAGCGCGCCGTGGCAGACGTCGCGCCCCCTTCCGACAACGCATACACCGACGCCCCCGACGCCGTCAGCCGTGGCGCGGCATCCGCATGCACCGAGATAAACATATCGGCCTTGTGCTGACGGGCAATGTCCACACGCTTGCGCAGCGGCACGAAGAAATCGTCGTTGCGCACCAGCTTCACGTCAAAGCCCTTCTCACGCTTCAAACGCTTGGCCAGCAACTGGGCGATGGACAGCACCACGTCTTTTTCGCGCTGACCTTTGGAGCCGATGGCGCCTGGGTCTTTGCCGCCGTGGCCGGGGTCGACCACCACGATGATGTCGCGCTTGGGATGCACCTTGTCCGTGATGGGCGCGGGCTCAGCGGCGATTTGCCGAGGCGCGTGGGTGCTGCTGGTCAAGTCCAGCACCAGGCGATGACCTTGGCCATCCTGCGGCGGCAATAGAAAGCTGTTGAGCTGCATCGGCGCGGCCAGGTCCAGCACGATGCGTGTGTCCGCCTTGCCGAAGTGCCCCGAGCGGATCGACGTGATGCCGCTGTTCTTCAAGGCCAACTGCGAAAAATCACCACTGAGCCCGGCACCGCTCAGGTCGATGATCAAGCGCTCCGGCGAGGTCAGGGAAAAGGTCTTGTACTGCACCGGCCCGCTGAGGTCGAACACCAAGCGCAGCTTGTCCGCCGAGCGCCACAGGCGCGCATTGCTGATCTGCGTGGCGTAGGCCGCAAACGGCAAGGTGAACAGTGGACTGACCAGGAGCAGGTTAAGGAGCTGACGTCTGTGCATGACAAATACCGCAGATAAAGGAGCGTCCGTACTCGACAGGGCTGAAAAAAGGCAGGAGCAGAATATTCATCGTCGACTCTATTGTTATACTATAACATGTCTAATTATTGCCAACGATGGACCTGCTTATGAATGCGCTGACTCTGCCGGATATCGCCGCGCAGGCTTCACGCCAAGCCTTGCCACTCGACTGGGTAGGCATGTGCGGCATCGCCCTGCCGATTCTGATCGACGGCCAACGCCTCAGCGCCCGTGCCGATGCCGGTGTCAGCCTGGACGACGGCGAAGCCCGTGGCATCCATATGTCGCGCCTGTACCTGGCGCTGGAAGCGCTTGAGCAGCAGCCGCTTACGCCTGCACTTCTGCGTAATGTACTGCAGCGTTTCCTCGACACACATGAAGGTTTATCTAAGAACGCCTACCTGCGCATCCACACCGACTTGCTGCTCAAACGCGCGGCGTTGATCAGCCCTTTGGCTGGCTGGAAAGCCTACCCGGTGAGCCTCGAAGCGCGCCTGGAAAACCAGATGTTCCACGTGGAACTAAAAATTGACGTTACCTACTCGTCAACCTGCCCTTGCTCCGCCGCCCTCGCCAGGCAGTTGATTCAGCAGCAATTTCTCGACGACTTCAGCAACACGCCACTCAAGCATGAAGACGTGCTGAACTGGCTGGGCAGCGCCAGCGGCATCATCGCCACGCCCCACAGCCAGCGCAGCAGTGCGCAATTACACGTGCACCTGCAAGGCAACCAGTTGCCGTTCACAGACCTGATCGACCACGCCGAAGCCGCCCTCGGCACCGCCGTACAAACCGCCGTAAAACGCGCGGACGAACAAGCCTTCGCCCTGGCCAACGGGCAGAACCTGATGTTCTGCGAAGACGCCGCCCGCCGCCTGAACCTCGCCTTGAAACGCTCGGATGCCGTCAAAGCCTTCCACTTGAAAGTGATCCACGCCGAAAGCCTGCACGCGCACGATGCCGTGGCTGAAAGCCGCTGGACGAGACACCCTGAATGATCACCTGCACCGCATTACGCTGGGGCGCCCCGGGCCAACCGCTGACACCCGCCCTGGACCTCACGCTACAACCAGGCAGCCTCACCGGCATCATCGGCGCCAACGGCACCGGCAAAAGCAGCCTGCTCAAAGTCATCGCCGGCCTGCAAAAGCCGCTGGCGGGCAAAGTCAGCGTGGACATTCCACGGCGTGGCGGCCTGTCGTTCCTGCCCCAGCAACAGCACCTCGACCGCCAGTTCCCCATCAGCCTGCAAGAGTTGGTCGCCGCTGGCTTCTGGGGCACGAAGCTCTCGCCCCAACAACGCAGCCAGCGCCTTGAAGCAGTGCTGGAAGACTGGTGCCTCAGCGGCCTGCAACATCGCCCATTGATGGCCTTGTCCGGCGGCGAACTGCAACGCGCCCTGCTCGCCCGCATGAGCCTGGCCGAAGCACCGGTGCTGCTGCTTGACGAACCCCACGCCGCCCTCGACGAAGACGGCCAGGCGCTGTGCTGGAAACATATCCACGCTTGGCATGACGCCGGCCGCACGCTGATCGTGGTCTGCCACGATCTGGCCTCGGTGCGCCAGCACACCCAGCAAGTGGTACAGATCAAAAGCACCGGCTGCCTGTTCGGCAACAGCAAAGAGCTGATCCGCCCCCAAGCGCAAATGCAGGTGGCCTGATGCACTTCGCCGCCCACCTGTGGATGCCCTTCGTCGATTTTGTCTTCATGCGCCGCGCACTGATCGGCGGCCTTGTCCTCGCATGCAGCACCGCGCCGCTCGGCGTGTTCCTGATCCTGCGCCGCATGAGCCTGATCGGCGACGCCGTGGCCCACGGCATCTTGCCCGGCGCCGCCCTCGGCTTCTGGTTCGCCGGCCTCAGCCTGCCCGCGCTGACGATCGGTGGTCTCGGCGCTGGCTTGGGCATGGCCGGTCTGTCCGCGTGGATCACCCGCCGCACCGGCCTGCGCGAAGACGCCAGCCTCGCCGCCATCTACCCCATCTCCCTCGCTGCTGGCGTGTTGATCCTCGGCCTCGCCGGCAAGCGCCTGGACCTGCTGCACCTGCTGTTCGGCTCTGCCCTGGCGGTGGATGAGACCACCCTCACCGGCATGCTCTGGGTCACCGGGTTCAGCCTGTTCGCCATGGCGCTGATCTACAAACCGCTGCTGCTGGACACCCTCGACCCGCTGTTCCTGCAAACCGTCAGCCGCCTCGGCCCACTCGCCCACGGCTTGTTCCTGACGCTGGTGGTGCTGAACCTGGTGATCGGCTTCCAGGCCATCGGCGCGCTGATGGTGGTGGGTTTGATGATGTTGCCGGCCATCGCTTCACGTTTCTGGAGCCGGCGCTTGCCGGTGTTGATCGCGGTATCGGCGGTGCTGGGATGCCTGTCGGTATGGCTGGGTTTGTTGCTGTCGTTCTACTACTCGTTGCCCAGCGGCCCGGCCATCGTGCTGGTGGCGGGCGCCGGGTATCTGCTGTCCGTGGTCTTCGGTCCGGTGCACGGCTTGCTGCGCCGCCCGCCTTTGCTGTCATCCCAATGAGGTGTTTCCCGATGCGCGCTTTACTCGTGCTGTTCAGCCTTCTGCTGCCGCTGTCGATGGCCCAGGCGGCCGATAAACTCCAGGTCGTCACCAGCTTCAGTATTCTCGATGACATCACCCACCAGATCGGTGGCGAGCACATCCAGATCAGCAACATGGTCGGCCCAGACGCCGACGCCCACACCTACGAACCCACCCCGGACGATGCCAAGGCCCTGCTCAAGGCCCGCGTCATCATCAAGAATGGCCTGGGCTTCGAGCCGTGGCTGGATCGTTTGGTGACCAGCACCGAAACCAAAGCCACCGTGGTGACCGCCAGCAAAGGCGTGATTTCCCACACCATGGACGAGGACGGCGAAACCATCCCCGACCCGCACGCCTGGCACAACCTGGCCAACGCCGAAATCTATGTGAACAACATCACCAAGGCCCTGATCGCCGCCGACCCGGCCAACAAAGCCGACTACCAGCGCAACAGCCAAACCTACCTGAAGGAAATCTACCGCCTGTTGGCCGAAGCCAAGACCAAGTTCGGCGCGTTGCCGCCGGGCAACCGCCGCATCGTCACCTCCCATGACGCCTTTGGTTACCTGGGCCAGGCTTACGGGATCGTGTTCCTCGCGCCTCAGGGTTTGTCCACCGAACGTGAGCCGTCAGCCGCCGAAGTCGCCGCGCTGATCACCCAGATCCGCAAAGACAAGGTCAAGGCCGTGTTCATGGAAAACATCAAGGATTCGCGCCTGCTCAAGCAGATCGCTGACGAAAGCGGCGCGCAGATCGGCGGCACGCTGTACTCCGACGCCCTCGCCGCCGAAGGCCCGGCCAGCACCTTTACCGGGTTGTTCGAATACAACCTCAACACCCTGTGCGCCGCCCTGGCCAAGCCATGACCCTGAGCATGCTCGACCTGGAAGGGGCTGCCCTGGGCAGCCGCTTCCCCCTCGAACCCCTGCTCGATGCCCTGCCGTGGAACAGCGATGGCCTGATCGCCGCCATCGCCCAGCAGCACGGTAGCGGCGACGTATTGATGCTGGCCTGGATGAACCGCCAGGCCCTTAACGAAACCCTGGCCACCGGCCACGTTTGCTACTGGTCGCGCTCGCGCCAGCGGCTGTGGCGCAAAGGCGAAAGCTCCGGCCACTGGCAGCAACTGGTGGAAGCCCGCCTGGATTGCGATGGCGACGCGGTGCTGTTGATCGTCGATCAACAAGGCCCCGCCTGCCACACGGGTCGGCCCACCTGCTTCTACAACGCCATCGATGGCGACCACGTCCACATCATTACGGAAGCCTCAGCATGATCCGCAAGAACCCTTCCGGCGATCTGCCAGTGATTGCCGAATCGGCCTACGTCGATAAAACCGCAATCATCTGCGGCAAGGTGATCATCGGCGAGAACGTCTTCGTCGGCCCCTACGCCGTGATCCGCGCCGACGAAGTCGACGCCAGCGGCGCCATGGACCCGATCACCATCGGCGCCAACTCCAATATCCAGGACGGCGTGGTCATCCACTCCAAATCCGGCGCCGCGGTGACCATCGGCGAGTTCACGTCCATCGCCCATCGCTCCATCGTCCACGGCCCCTGCACCGTCGGCGACCGCGTGTTTATCGGCTTCAACAGCGTGCTGTTCAACTGCGCCGTGGGGGACGGCTGCGTGGTGCGCCACAACTCGGTGGTGGACGGCCGCGACTTGCCGGATGCGTTCTACGTACCCTCCACCACCCGCATCGGGCCCAACACCGACCTGTCGCAATTCCCGCCGGTGAGCATCAGCGCCTCGGAGTTTTCCGAAGACGTGGCACGCACCAATGTCGACCTGGTGCGCGGCTACAAAGCCCTGCAAAACGAGTTCTGAACCATGAGCCGCCTGCTGATCCGCAATGCCCGCCTGGTGAATGAAGGCCAGGAATTCGACGCCGATGTGCTGGTCGCCAATGGCCGCATCGAGAAGATCGCCAGCAGCATCGAAGGCTGCAACGCGCCCATGGCCATCGACGCCCAGGGCCAGTGGTTGCTGCCGGGCATGATCGATGACCAGGTGCACTTTCGCGAACCCGGCGCGCCTGACAAAGGCAGCTTCTACAGCGAATCCCGCGCGGCGGTGGCTGGCGGCATCACCAGTTTCATGGACATGCCCAACACCAACCCCGCGACCCTCAACCTCGAAGCCCTCGCCGATAAAAAGCGCCGTGCCGCGCTGCACTCGGTGGCCAACTACGGCTTTCACTTTGGCGTGAGCAACGACAACCTCGACATCGTTGCGGCGCTCGACCCCTGCGAAGTGGCCGGGGTAAAAGTGTTCATGGGCGCCTCCACCGGCAATATGCTGGTGGACGATCCGCGCATCCTGGAGCGGCTGTTTGCCGAAGTGCCAACGATCCTGCTGGCCCATTGCGAACACACGCCGAGCATCCAGGCCAACGAACTGCGCCTGCGCGAGCGCTTCGGCAAACACATCCCCGCCGTCGCCCACCCGCTGATCCGCGATGCCGAGGCGTGTTATCGCTCGTCCTCCTTTGCGGTGGAATTGGCCAAACGCCACGGCACCCGCCTGCACGTACTGCACTTGACCAGCGCCCTCGAACTGGCGCTGTTCGAGGACAAACCCCTGGCCGAAAAACGCATTACCGCCGAGGTCTGCCTGCACCATTTGCTGTTCGATGACCGCGACTATCACCGCCTCGGCCACCAGATCAAATGCAACCCAGCGATCAAGACCCGCGCCGACCGCGACGCCCTGCGCCTGGCCTTGTTGAGTGATCGTCTGGATGTAATCGGCACTGACCATGCGCCGCA
This sequence comes from Pseudomonas sp. B611, assembly GCF_055407965.1. NCBI lineage: Bacteria > Pseudomonadati > Pseudomonadota > Gammaproteobacteria > Pseudomonadales > Pseudomonadaceae > Pseudomonas > Pseudomonas sp. B611. The sequence goes on along the minus strand of NZ_JBUZST010000002.1, from coordinate 179,969 downwards.
TACCTGGGCACAAAAACAGTTGGAATATCGTGAGGCGCCGTCGGGTCTGCCCCTGGTGCAGCATGCGCTGCCGGCGTTATTGGAGTTGGTGGCCGATGGGCATTTGCCCCTGACCACCCTCGTGGCGAAGACCAGCCACCGCGTGGCGGACCTGTTCGCCATTCCTGATCGCGGCTATTTGCGCGAAGGCTATTGGGCCGACCTGGTGCTGATCCAGCCCGAACCGGAAGGCAAACCCGTGAGCAGCCAAGCGATCCTCGGCCGCTGCGGCTGGACGCCCTTTGCCGAGCGTAGCTTCCGGCACAGTGTCAGCACCACCCTGGTGTCCGGCCACCTGGCGTGGCACAACGGCCAGGTGGTCAACAGTTGCCAGGGCTTGCCCCTGCATTTTCTGCGTTAAGCGCGGGGTTTGACCGTGCCGCAATCGGTGCCCAGCCATTGGGCGTGGGTGTCCAGGCTGCCCTTCTGCTGAATGCCGGTGGCATTGAAGGTGCCGTTGACACTGGTGCTGAATTCTTTCTGGCTCTGGAAAGTGGCCACACCAGTGCCCTGGGCTTTCGGGCAACTGAAACGGAATTTCCACTGGTTGCCGGTCTTGTCGGTCACTTCCTGTTTGCAGCCCGATTGCGGGTCGGTCAGGGGGATCGAGTCAGAGGCGACCTGCGCTGGGGTGAGGCACACCTGCACGCCTTTACCGGCCATGGTGATGCCCTGTTTTTCCAGCATGGCGCGCTGTTCGGGGGTCATCTGTTGCTTGAGTTGGCCGAGGATCAGCGACAAGTCCGGCAGGTCCTGGTTATCCACTTTCATATTGCTGGTGGTCAATTCCCACAAGCCCGGCGCCAGCATCTGTGCCTGTGCTGCTACGGGCAGCGCCAAACCAGTGACCATGGCCAAACAGAGCAGACGTGCATTCATCGGGTAACTCCTGGGTAATTGTCGGCGTTAGACGCCGCAAAGCCGCCAGTGTTGCACGGCAAATAAAATAGCGACATTCGGCACCAGACATGGTCTGTTAGGCATTGGATTGTCTGGAGTCTCGTCGTCCATGGATTTCTTTGGCCCGCACCTGCTCGCCTACTTCATCGCCACGCTGCACTTTTTCGGGACGCTCGCCGCGATCCACGCGGTGCTGACCGTCAGGACCGCCCAAGGCTCAATCGCCTGGGCCCTGTCGCTGATGTTCATGCCCTACCTCACGCTCATCCCCTACCTGATCTTTGGCCGCAGCACCTTTGACGCCTACATCCAGGCGCGGCGCCAGGCCAACCAGGAAATGCACACCGCCATCACCGAATTGAACTGGCGCCCGTGGGTCGAAGAAGCCCTCGCCGCACGCAACTCCAGCGCCTACGCGTCCCTGCGCGCCATGCCCAAGTTGGGGCGCATGCCGTGCCTGGCCAACAACGAAGTGCGTTTGTTGATCAATGGCGACGCCACCTTCAGTGCGATTTTCGCGGCGATTCGCAATGCCAAAACTGCGGTGCTGTTCCAGTTTTTCATCATCCATGACGACGAGCTTGGCCGGCAGTTACACGCCCTGCTGCAGGAAAAAGCCGCCCAAGGCGTAAGCATTTACGTGCTGTATGACCGCATTGGCAGCCATGCCCTGCCCCATCGTTATGTGCAATCCCTGCGCGACGCCGGGGTGCAGGTCAAGGCATTCGCCACCCGCAGCGGCTGGCTCAACCGTTTCCAGGTCAACTTCCGCAACCACCGCAAGATCGTCGTGGTGGACGGCGTTACCGGGTTTGTCGGCGGGCATAACGTCGGCGATGAATACCTCGGCAAAAAACCGCCGCTGGCGCCGTGGCGCGACACCCATGTGCAAGTCACTGGCCCAGTGGTGGCGTGCCTGCAAGAGTCGTTTGCCGAGGACTGGTTCTGGGCTGCGCGGGAGCTGCCGCCGCTGATCCTGCCGGACGCCTACCCGGAAGACGGCGTGCTTTGCCAACTGCTCGCCAGCGGCCCGGCCGACCCGTATGAAACCTGCTCGCTGTTCTTCGTCGAAGCCATCCACGCGGCGACCGAACGCGTGTGGATCACCAGCCCGTATTTCATCCCCGACGAAGCGGTGTTCGCTGCCCTGCGCCTGGCCGTATTGCGCGGGGTCGATGTGCGCCTGCTGCTGCCGTCGCGCCCTGACCACCGCATCGTCTACGCGGCCTCCAGCCTGTATGCGATCGAAGCGGTACGCGCCGGCGTGCGTGTGTTCCGCTACACGCCAGGTTTTTTGCATCAGAAGGTGGTGTTGGTGGACAGCGAAATCAGCGCCATCGGTAGTGCGAATATGGACAATCGTTCATTCCGGCTGAATTTTGAAGTGATGTTGCTGACGGTGGACGAAGCCTTCGCCCGCGAAGTGGAACAGATGCTGCTGGACGACTTTGCCCTGGCCCACGAGGTCAGCCAGGAGGAAAGCCGCGAGACCCGGCGCCTGCAACAGCTGGGTATGCGGGTGGCGCGCTTGATCTCGCCGATCCTCTAACAGCCAACACGGTAAAAACTGTGGGAGCGGGCTTGCTCGCGAATGCGGTGTGTCAGTACAAGATGAGCCGACTGATACACCGCATTCGCGAGCAAGCCCGCTCCCACACAAGCCAGCTCCCACATTTAGATCTTCAGTGTGTTCGAAAGATCAGCGGTAAATATCTTCTCGGGTCCACGGCAGTTCATGGCTGCCATCCGCATGCGGCTTCACCGCCAGGATCTGATGCAAATTGATCCAGCCCCGCGCAAACGCATAGGCACACCCCGCCAGGTACAACCGCCAAATCCGCAACGCCTGCACCGGCACCATCTTCGCCGCCGCTTCCAGGTTGTCCTCCAGACGTTCACTCCAATGGTCCAGCGTGCGCGCGTAGTGCAAGCGCAAGCTTTCGACATCGACCACTTCCAACCCGACTTCACTGATCTCGGCGGTCATCATCGCCAAATGCGGCAACTCGCCGTTGGGGAACACGTAGCGCTCGATAAAGTCACCGGCTCCACGGCCCACTGGGCGGCCGTCCGTGTGTTTGGCGGTGATGCCGTGGTTCATCACCAGGCCGCCTTCACGCACCGCGCCAAACAGGGTCTGGCAATACTGCGCCAGGTTGGCGTGGCCGACGTGTTCAAACATGCCCACGCTCACCACTTTGTCGAAGCGGCCGTCTTGCGGCAGGTCGCGGTAATCGAGCAGTTGCAGGTCCACCTGGTCGTCCAGGCCTTCGGCTTTCACGCGCTCGCGGGCCAAGGCCAACTGCTCTTTGCTCAGGGTGATGCCAAACACCTTGACCCCGAATTCCCGCGCGGCAAACCGTGCGAGCCCACCCCAGCCACAGCCGACATCGAGCAAATACTCGCCCGGCTGCAAGCGCAACTTGCGGCACAGGTGGCGGAATTTGTCTTGTTGGGCCTGGTCGATGGATTCGCTGCCGGTTTCGAAGTAACCGCAGGAGTACGCCATGTCCTGGTCCAGCCACAGCTGGTAAAACTCGTTGGACAGGTCGTAGTGGTAGGAAATTGCCGCTGCGTCTGTGGCCTTATCGTGGATCGAGCGCACCGGACGCGTCTCTTCGTCGTCCTCGACCAGGGCATGACTCAACTCGTCACACACCCGGATCACTTCGCTGATAGAGCCTTCCAGCTCCAATTTGCCCTCGATAAAGGCTTCGCCCAGTGAATTGAGCGTCGGATGGGTCAGCTGAGGCACGACCGTGGGGTCCTTCACCACGATGGTCACACTGGGCTCAGGGCCCAAGTTGAATTCATGGCCATCCCAGAGTCGAAGACGCAGCGGCAGCTGAAGATTCTGTAAGGCCGGTGGAAGTTGCGCGAGCATGAGTAGTCCCCCCTTGTTTCAGACGTCTGAAAAGAGGGTAGACCATCCCGAGACAAGTAGGAGGCTATCGATCTGATAGCCCATCGCTATGGGCGCGGCGTTCAAGCAACCCCTCTTCGATCCACTGTTTCAACCATGTAACGGCCTTCAGCGGTGCGTCCTCTGCATAAGTGATAGCCAAGTGCTCACAGAGTTCTGAAAAGGTCCAGCCGGTGGCCACCATGCCTGCCAGGGCGCAGGCCTCCTTGGGCTCCAGGCTGCGGTAACGGCACACGTTGCGGTGGCGCCACACCAGGCAAATCTGCGTCGATTCCAACGCCGCGCTACCGGGAAAATCCGCTTCTTCCTTACCCGCTCGCCAGATCGCCAGCGTATTGAAGTGGCAAAGCATCTGCTGCACCGAGGGCGCCAGGGTGACCTGCAAACCCGGCCAATCCTGGGGCGGCAATAGCGCCATGTCATCCAGGCTCAGCGGCGCGCCCTGGGCTGCATCAAAGGCCAGGGTGAACGCCCACTCGAACCGCGCCAACTCGGCCAGCGGCGCGCTTTGCTCCTCCATCAAGTGTTCAACGATAAAGGCTGCAAAGCGTTCGCCCAGCCAGCGCAGGCTGTAATGGGCAGACGGGTAGCGGCGCACATAAGCCTCGGCCAGCGACGCAAACTCCTCATCCCCGAGCCAATACCAGATAGCAGCGAAGTCATGCCGCAACACTTCCTGCAACCGCGCCATGTAGGCGTTGTGGTAGATCGCCAGGCCAGTGTCCACATCCAGCGTGGGCCCACCCAACAACGTCGCGGCAAAGCCATTGTTGGCCACCGGGGTTTCGGTTAACAAATGCTGTTCAAAGGCCAACTGCCAATCGGTCAGGCGCATAGCGGCCTCCTGGCCAGGGCGATGGCCCCCAGTTCACGGGCCTTGCCCAGTTCGGTGAGCAACTCTTCGAACGGCGGGAAATGATCATCGCGTTCCAAAAACGTCGACACCGGCCCCAAGTGCTCCAGCGTCTGCTGATACAGCGCCCACACCGGATCGCACACCGGGTGGTCATGGGTATCGACCACATAATCGCCGTAGTCCATATGCCCGGCCAGGTGCAGTTGGCGGATGCTCTGCGGCGGCAGGTTGCGGATAAACGTCCAGGCGTCGAAACCATGGTTGCGCGAGCTGACATACACATTGTTCACGTCCAGCAACAACTGGCAGCCCGACAGGTGGACCAGGGCATTGAGGAATTCCCACTCGGTAAATTCATCCGCCTTGGCGCGCACATAGCTGGAGACATTTTCCAGCACCAGCGGACGCTGCAACACGTCCTGCACTTGGCGCACGCGGGCGGCCACGTGGTAGAGACTTTCTTCGGTGTAAGGCAAGGGCAACAGGTCATGCAATTGGTGCGCGCTGCCACGGCTCCAGCACAGGTGATCGGACACCCACGCTGGCTGGATACGCTCGGCCAGCTGCTTGATCTGTTTCAAGTAATCGAGATCGAGGGCATGGGGCCCGCCGATGGACAGGGACACACCGTGCATCACCAGGGGATAACGCTCGGCGATGGCGTCCAGGTAGTACAAGGCTTTGCCGCCCGGCACCAGGTAATTTTCGGAGATCACTTCGAACCAATCCACGGCCGGCGACTGTTCAAGGATCTGCTGGTAGTACTCGCTGCGCAGACCCAGGCCGTAACCGAGGCTTGCAAGGGCAGTGGACATAAGACGCTCCTGGGCAAAGTGTCCGCAGCGGCGCGCGGCAACCGCTGCGGGTGCACTCGATTACTCGCCGACTTTACCGCCAGCCGCATCGCACGCGGCCTTGGTCATGGCCTTGAAGCCGTGGCCCTTGCAGACAGCCTGGCCTTTGCAGGCGTTTTCAGCGGTCTTGCAGTCGTTCATGCCTTTGCAGGAGGTCACGCCGTAGCAGTGAACATTCGCGTCGGCAGCCTGTACCTGGGTGGCAACACCGGCAAACATAGTGGCGGCAGCGATAGCCAGGGCAGCACCGGAAACGGCGTTTTTGATGTTCATTGTTGTATTCCTCATAACAGTAGGGGTGTCGGTCTGCACGGATTGTTCAGTCTCGACACACCACTAGAGAGAGGTCCCCGCCTGGCGTTACAGCGCCCGCGAAAATTTATTCTTCGAGCTTCGACAAAGGCTCCTGAAAACGCAGCAAACGCCCGGCATTACCCAGTACCAGCAAGGTGCTGAGGTTATGCAACACCGCCGCAATCATCGCCCCGGCGGCGCCCAGCCAGCCGAAGGCGGCGAATACCACGATAGCCAGCGTCCAACCCAGGCCGATGATCACATTGACCTGCAACGTCTGCCGACACTGGCGACTCAAGCGCACACAGGTGCCCAGGCGCCGCAGGTCGCTGCCGATCAGCACCACGTCCGCCGAGGCCAACGCGATATCCGCGCCGCCCGCGCCCACCGCCACGCCAACCACGCCGGCCTTGAGCGCCAGGGAATCGTTGATGCCGTCACCCACCACCATCGGGCGGAAACCGCTGCCGATCTCCCCCAGCACGCGGTTGAGCTTGTCTTCCGGCAGCGCCTGCGCCTCGACATCGCTGATGCCCACGTCCAGCGCCAGACTGTCGGCGACGCTTTGCCGGTCGCCGGTGAGCAGCAACTGACGGCCCAGGCCAAGGTCGCGCAGTTCTTGCAGCGCCTGGCGGGCTTCGGGTTTGACGCTGTCGGCCAGCAGCAGCCAGGCGAGGAACTGCCCGTCCAACGCCAGCCCGGCAATCGGGCCGTCATGGTTGGGGGCTGGCGTGGTGGCAATCCCCAGTTGCTCGAACAACTCCGGCCGCCCCAGCGCCGCTTCGCCCTGTGCGGTCTGCGCCACCACACCAAGGCCCTGGCGCTCACGGATATCCGTCAGCACCTGCAGCTGTTCCTGCGTGGCCAACCCCGCCAATGCGCGGCTGACCGGGTGGCTGCTGGCCGAACCGAGGCTGGCCGCCAGGTTGAGTAACACTTGCCGATCCGGTGCCGTGGTTTCGATGGATTGCAGGCGCAGGGTGCCAAAGGTCAGGGTGCCGGTCTTGTCCACGACCAGCGAGGTCAAGTCCGCCAGTTCTTCCAGAAACGCCGAGCTGCGGATCAGAATCCCATGGCGCGCCGCGACCGCAATCCCGGCAATCGCCGTGGCCGGCGCCGACAGCACCAACGCACACGGGCACGCCGCCACCAACACCGCCAGCATCGCCTGCGCATCGTTGGTGACAAACCAGGTGACCGCCGCCAGCAGCAACACCAACACCATATAACTGCCGGCGTAACGCTCCAGCAGCCGCGTGATTGGCGGCTTGGAGCGCTCGGCGTTCTGCATCAGCGCGATGACTTTGCCCAAGGTCGATTCATTGCCGGTGCGGGTCACCTCCAGGCGCAGCAAGCCGTCGAGGTTGATCGCCCCGCCAAACACCTGCACGCCCACACTCGCCTCCAGCGGCACCGACTCCCCGGTGATCGGCGCCGTGTCCAGGCTCGCTTGCCCGGACAGCACCACGCCATCGGCGGGCACACGGTCACCGGCGCGCACTTCGACGATATCGCCGGTGTGCAGCGTGCCGTTGTCCACCTCGACAATGCTGCCGTCGGCCTGCACCAGGCGCGCGTGACTGCGGGTGAGTTTGCCGAGGGCGTGGATCGCCTCCTGGGAGCCGATCACGCTGCGCTCTTCGAGCACGTGGCCAAAGATCATGATGATCGGCAGCAACGCGGCGGTCAGCAGGTCGCCGGTGGCCCAGGCGCCGAGCATGGCCAGGGCGATGAGTTGGTCGGTGATCCCATGCAGGCTGGGAAAGCGCAGGCTGTACCACGCCGAACGCATCACCGGCACGGCCACCAACAGCGACGCGACACCCAGCAACAGTTGGCTAACGCCAGTCTGATCCGGCGCCAACCAGCGCCACACCAGGCCCAACACCAACAAGCCGAGGGCCAACATGGCCAGGGTCAATTGCCGCGCAGCGCTGCGCTGTTCGGCGGAGGTCAGCATGGGTGCGCTCATTGTTCGGCTCCCTGAATGATCAAGCGGGAGTCGTCTTTCGGATCGACCGTGGTCACCGAGCCGGCCTGGCCAAGAATCTTCGGCAGCCGTTCGCGGTACAGGCGCAGCAGCAAGCCCGGGTCTTTCACCTGGGCCAGGCTGGCGACGGTGGCGGTTTGCGCCTGGGCATTGGCCAACCGCTCGCTGGCCTGGGCATGGGCGACTTGCACCACGCGGTCGGCCTGCTGGGTGGCGGCCTGGGTGAGTTTTTCGGCGTCGGTGCGCGCATTGGCCACGGCTTTTTCGGCCTGTTGGCTGGCGGTCAGCACGGCGTTGAAGGCATTCACCGCCGGGCTTGGCAGGCTTGATTGCACATCCACGCGGGTGACTTCGATACCCAAGCCCAAGCCCGTCGCGGCCAACTCGGCGAGGCGTTTGTTGATGCCTTGCACCAAGTCACCACGCAAGCGTTCGCGGCGCTCGGCGGCGCCGTTGTCGGTGCCGATCAGCTCGGGGCGCGCCACCAGGATCGTGTCCAAGTCGCGGGCCGCCGTGAGTGCCACGGCGCTGCGGGTCACCAGGCGATCCAAGGAGGGCAACACATGCGCGCCCTGCAGCACAAACGCGTAAGGCTCGGTGACCTTGTAGAACACCCGCACATCCAGCTGCACCACGCCCGCATCGCCGGTCAGCAGGTAACCGGAACCGGCCAGGGCATCGCTCAACGGCGTGGCAAAACTGGCCACGCGGTCGGCCTGGGTCGCCGCCTCGGAGCGCAGCAGGTTCTCCACCCGCCGTTCGATCACGCGGTCGGCAGCCGGCAACAACACCACCTGCTCGAACGGTTGCGGCCAGGCCAGCAGCAAGCCAGCGTTCTGGATACGGTCGAGGGCGCCGAAGTGCAGGACCACGGCGCGGTTCTGCGGGTCGATCTGGCGCACATTGGAAAACGCCCAGGCCAACGCGGCCAACACAGTCACCGCGTAAAGCGCCATGAAGGTCAGGCGCCCGGCCTGGATCCACGGGCTGTCCGGGCTGTCACGCTCGGTCATGGCTGGACGTCCTTGGGCCCATCCACCAACGCACGGAACGGCGCGGCGTCGGTACGCAGGATGATCTTGGTGCCCGGTGTGACCACCGTGCCCAAGGTATCCAGCGAGCGCAGCAGGTTATACAGCTGCGGGTTGCCGGCGTAGGCGCGGCCGTAGATCTGCGCGGCTTCAACCCGCGATTGCGCTTCGATATCGGCGGCTTTCACGGTGGCATCGGCCTGCACGATGCGCGCGTCGCGCTCGGCGGCAGAGCGGATCTGCGCCGCTTCACGCTTGCCCACGGCGGTGCGTTCGGTGGCGATGGTCTCGCGCTCGGCGCGCATGCGGTCGACGGTGGCGGTGAGCGTCACTGACGGCAGCGTCAACCTTTCGATACCGACCTGGGCCACGCGCACGCCATAAGTGGTGAGCAACTGTTGATCAATCTGCTGGCGCAGCTGCGCCTCGAAATCGGCGATGCGCACCTGGCTGGCATCGGTGTTGATCAAGCTCGACAGGTCAAAGCTGGCCGCCGTGGTTTCCAGCGCCGAGCCGACAAAGGTACGGATCTGCCGCGCCGCTTCATCCGGCTGGTTTTGCACCGCGCGCATAAAGCGCTGCACATTGTCGGCATCACCCTGCACCTGCCACGCCACGTACGCCTGCACGATGATGCGCAGGCCATCGCGGGTGCCCACGTCCTGCAAGCCGCTGGAAGTGGTGCGCAGGCGCAAGTCCACCGGGATCGCTGCTTCGAACGGCGCCGGCCAGCGCCAGCCCAGGCCCGGTTCCAACAGCACCCGCGCCGGGTTGCCGAAACGGGTAATCACCGTGGCTTCGCCGGAGCGCACTTGCACCAGGCTCGCCGCCGCGACCGCAAACAAAACCAGCAACGCCGCCCAGGCCATTCGCCGCCAAGGAAATGGGCCGGCCGCTTGCTCGTCACCGTGATGATGGTGGTGGTGATGGCCATGGTGATGACCGTGATCGTGAGAATGAGCGCTCAACAGACCGACTCCTTATTGAACGGCTTTGCGCGGCAGCGACGGATCGGCCGGCAAGGTAAAAGAACGCAGATCGATCGTCGGCGCACTGTCGGCGCCCAGGCGATGATCCAGAATCAGCAGCTTGGCGTGTGCCAGGCCCTGGCTGAGTTGACCGAGGTACTGCTCCAGCACAAAGGCTTTGCCAGCGCTGGCGTAGGCTTTTTGTTCGGCGGCAAAGCGCAGGTCGGCCGCTTGGGCGCCTGCACTCACTTCGCGCGCGGTGGCGGTGGCCTGGTCGCGGGCGGTGCTGGCTTGCAGCAACGCCAGGTTGGTTTGCTCGCTGGCCGCGCCGCGCTCGCGGGAGATCAAAGCCTGCGCACCGATCTGTGCGGCTTGCACGCCGTGGTAGGCATTGGCGGCGCCGGCCGGTGGGTGGATCGCTTCAACGACGGTGGCGAGGATTTCCACGCCGCTGTCGAGGCGGTGCAAGTCGGCTTGCACGGCGCGGCCGATCTCGTCGGCGAGGCTGGTGCGTTGCTCGCCGAGCAATTCGTCGAGGGTGCGCGAGGCAAAGTCGTGCACCAGGATGCGACTGGCGGTGCTGCGGATCAGGGTCGGCACATCGGCGCTGTTATAGGTGGCGGCGAGCGCGGCGTGGTCAGTGAGACCGATACGGTAGACGAAACGCACGTCCATGTTGACGATCTGGAAGCTCTGCTTGTCGCCGCTGCTGCTGGCAATGACCTGGGATTTGTCATTCACGTGGCTGGCGTCCCACAAGCGGTTGGCGATCAGCGGTGGCGGGCCTTCGGCGGCGGCCAGTTCCGGTGCGGCGGCTTCGCTGACGCTGGTGGCCAGTTCATGCACCACGCCGTTTTCCACGCTGATCACACGACCCAGCGGCCACGGCAAACCGGCATGCAGGCCGGGGCCGAACACTTCTACCGGCTTGCCGAAACGCTCATAAATCCCACGCCCTTGCAGGGGCACTTCGTGCACACCTGTCAGCGCCCAGCCTACCGCCAACACCACCAGCAACACCGGCAGAAACGCCCGACGCATGTAGGTAAACGCCCAGATCTGACGCAGGTCGATACCGAAGCGGTTGTGCAATTCGTGCTGCAAGGCGAGCAAAGGTTGTGGCGGCCAGCGCAACAGCCCGGCGATGAAGCTTTGCGCCATCAGGCGCGGTTCAAGGCGTGGCTGGCGTGGGCTGAAGAGTGAGAGCACAGCTCTTAATAGAAACTCCACAGCGACCAGCGCTGGCAGCAGGCCGATCAACACCGCCAGGCGCAGCGGCCAGAGCGACTCGGCGCCGGCAAATAGCAGACAAATCGCACTGATCAACAGGCAGATAATCGCCACTCGGCTCAATTGCACCAGTTGCGAAGCTTCCGGCCATTGCGCGGCGGTTTCCTGGGCAAGACGGCGTTCGAACACCAGCAAGCCGAACGCCAGCGCCAAGGCCAGCGCGGCGCCGATACTCGCGGATTGGCCGACGATTGCTGCGGGCAACGCCAGGTTCCAGAACTCGATAATGCTGATCAGCGCCAGCAGCGACCAACCGCCGAGCCACAACACCGGGGTGCCGATCTGCTTGCCGAAGCGCCCGGCCAGGCGCGCATAAAGGCCGGTGTCTTCTATGGGGGCTTCCTGCGGCGGCTCTTCCAGCGCCTGGGCGCGCCAATCGGCGACCCACCACGCCGATTGCAAACCGGCCACCAGCAGCAGCAAGGCCGAGGCGCAGTTGATCAACACCACCGGCCAGATCGACAGCGGCGCAAACAGCGCGACAAACAGCGCCAGCACCCAGCCGCACACGGCCACAGCAGTCAGGCTGATACCGGCCTGGCGCAATCGACGGGCATGGAACAGCCCTTGCTGAAAACGCGGCAGGCCCTCTACCGAAACGCCGTCAGCTTCTAGATCCACTTGCATCCCAACACGCCCATTCGCACACAATTAGTTACGATATAACACGGGGCGTGAAATTTTTGTCCGATAAACGCAGCTTTTGAATGCAACCCAAATCCCCTGTGGGAACTGGTTTTTGTGGGAGCTGGCTTGCCTGCGATGCTGACAACTCGATCGTCCAGCAAAACCGAGGTGATTCAATCGCAGGCAAGCCAGCTCCCACACAAGCCAGCTCCCACATTGATCACCCCCACCTCCGTGCCTCGTTGCACTCGAGAGCGTGACCAAGCCCCCATAAACACGAGCCATCACTGGTGTCGCCCAGGATTAAGCGGCACACTCCAAACCAGTTTTTCGCGGGTCCACGGACAAGGAAGCGTCACCTCCCATGATTTCGATCTATCAGCTCAAGCCGCGTTTTCAAAACCTGCTGCGCCCCCTCGTGCAGCGTCTCTATGACAACGGCACCACCGCCAACCAGATCACCGTGCTGGCCGGCGTGGTCTCCCTGCTGGTGGGCCTGTTGATCGCCAGCTTCGCCCACCACCTGTGGCTGTTCGCGCTGATCCCGCTGTGGATGATCCTGCGCATGGCCCTCAACGCCATCGACGGCATGCTTGCCCGGGAATTCGGCCAGCAGTCGCGCCTGGGCGCCTACCTCAATGAACTGTGCGACGTGATCGCCGACAGCGCGTTGATCCTGCCGTTTGCGCTGATCCCCGGCGTGAGCCTGGCGCCGGTGCTGCTGGTGGCGTTGCTGGCGGTGTTCAGTGAATACGCCGGGGTGCTCGGGCCGATGGTTGGCGCATCACGGCGCTACGATGGGCCAATGGGCAAGAGTGACCGCGCCTTTGTGCTCGGCGTGCTGGCCACCGGCGTCGCGCTGGGCTGGCTGGGCGCGGGTTGGGTGGAGGGGGTGATGTGGCTGGTGGCCGCCCTGCTCGCCTACACCCTGGTCAATCGGGTGCGCCAAGGTCTTGAAGAAACCACTTCCCCTTCTGCATAAGGATTTTGCGATGCGTGAACAACAAGCACACACCTTCAGCACCCATGATGGCGTCGAGCTGTTCTACCGCCACTGGCCGGCCACCGCGAACGACGGGCCGCGCAAGGCCATCGTGTTGTTCCATCGCGGCCATGAGCATTCGGGGCGTATCGCGCACCTGGTGGATGAGCTGGACCTGCCGCAGTTCGACTTCTTCGCCTGGGACGCCCGCGGCCACGGCCAATCCCCCGGCGAGCGCGGCGACAGCCCCAGCTTTGCCACCAGCGCCCGCGATGTGCAGACCTTTTGCGACCACATCGGCAGCACCTACGGCATCGAAGAAGAAAACTTCGCGGTCATCGCGCAAAGCGTCGGCGCGGTGATCGCGGCCACGTGGGTGCACGATTACGCGCCGAAGATCCGCGCCCTGGTGCTCGCCTCCCCGGCGTTCAAGGTCAAGCTCTACGTGCCCTTCGCCCGCCCGGGCCTGGCACTGATGCGCAAGTTTCGCGGCAACTTTTTCGTCAACAGCTACGTCAAGGCCAAGTTCCTCAGCCATGACCCGGAACGCGTGGCGTCCTACGACAGCGATCCGCTGATCACCAAGGCGATCTCGGTGAATGTGCTGCTCGGCCTGTACGAAGCCGCCGACCGGGTTGTAGCCGATGCCCAGGCGATCCAGGTGCCGACCCAGTTGCTGGTCTCCGGCTCTGACTTCGTGGTGCATCGCAAACCCCAGCAGCAATTTTTCGACCGCCTCGGCAGCCTGAAAAAAGAACTGCATATCCTCCCCGGCTTCTTCCACGACACCCTCGGCGAGCGTGACCGCGCCACCGCCGTGAGCAGCGCCAAGCGTTTTATCCTGCAAAACTTCGCCCACCCGCTGGATCGCGCTTCGCTGCTGGACGCCGACAAGATCGGCGCCACCTGCGCCGAGTCCGAAGCCCTCGCCGCGCCGCTGCCACGCAACTCCCTGCGCGACCTCTACTGGCGCCTGACCCGCGCCAGCATGGGCTTGGGCAAGAACCTGTCGGACGGCGTGAAGCTGGGTTTCGACACCGGCTTCGACTCCGGCAGCACCCTCGACTACGTGTACCGCAACAAGCCCACCGGCAAAGGCGGGCTGGGCCGGATGATCGACACCAATTACCTCAACTCCATTGGCTGGCGCGGCATTCGCCAGCGCAAGCTGAACGTCGAGGAATTGCTGCGCCTGGCCATGGCCAAGCTGCGTGGGGATGATCGCGACGTGCGCATCGTCGATATCGCCGCCGGCCACGGGCGCTACATCCTGGAAGCCTTGCAGGGTGTGTCGCCGCTGCCGGAATCGATCCTGCTGCGCGACTACAGCGACATCAACGTGCGTGACGGTGGCGCGCTGATCCGCGAAAAAGGCCTGGGGGATATCGCGCAATTCGTCAAAGGCGATGCATTTGACCGTGCCGATCTGGCGGCGCTGGCGCCCAAGCCGACGCTGGCGGTGGTGTCCGGGCTGTACGAGCTGTTTGCCGATAACACGATGGTCGGCGGCTCGCTGGCCGGCCTTGCCGAAGCGGTGGAGCCCGGTGGCTATCTGGTCTACACCGGCCAGCCATGGCACCCGCAGCTGGAACTGATCGCCCGCGCGCTGACCAGCCACCGCCAGGGCCAGGCCTGGGTGATGCGCCGGCGCAGCCAGGCGGAAATGGATCAACTGGTCGAGGCCGCGGGCTTTCGCAAGATCACCCAGCGTGTGGATGAGTGGGGCATCTTTACCGTGTCCCTGGCACAGAAGATCTGAGCATGCGCGAACCCGGTTTATTGAAACCTGCCGTCCTTTGGCTGCTGCTGTTGGCACCGCTGTTTTTCAGCACCTACGGCTTTGCCACCTGGGTCACCAGCCAGCGCAGCGACGTCGGCACGCTGGTGTTCGGCTGGGAAACCCATATGCCGTTTTGGGCGTGGACCATCGTGCCCTACTGGTCCATCGACTTGCTCTACGGGTTCTCCCTGCTGCTGCCCAACACCCGGCATGAGTTGAAGCAGCACGCGTTGCGGCTGCTCTCTGCGCAGCTTATTGCCGTGAGCTGCTTCCTGATCTGGCCGCTGCGCTTCACCTTCGAGCGGCCGGAGCTGGATGGTGTGTTCGGCTGGCTGTTTGCCGTGCTGGCCGGCTTCGACAAACCCTTCAACCAGGCACCGTCGCTGCATATCGCCCTGCTGGTGATTCTGTGGGTCATGTACCAGCGTCATACCCAGGGTGTGTGGCGTTGGCTGGTGCATGGCTGGTTCGCCTTGATCGGTATTTCGGTGCTGACCACTTATCAACATCACTTTATCGACTTACCCACAGGCGCCCTTGCAGGGTGGATTTGTGTGTGGTTATGGCCGGTGGAGCATCCCAGCCCGCTGCTGAATGCCTCACTCACGCGGGACCGAAAACGCTGGCGGCTGGGCGTGCGCTACGGCCTGGGGGCGTTGGTCTTGGCGGTCTTGGCGTTTGTCATGGGCGGCGCCTGGCTGTGGCTACTGTGGCCGGCGGTTTCCCTGGCCTTGATCAAGGCGAACTACTTTGTGCTGGGCGCTGCGGGTTTCCAGAAGCGCGCCGATGGCCAACTGACGCCTGCCGCACGCTGGCTGTATGCGCCGTATCTGGCGGCGGCGTGGATCAATTCACGCCTGTGGACACGCAAACACCCACAACCCGACCTGATTGTGGATAACGTCTGGCTCGGGCGTATTCCTAAGACACGTGAGCAAGAGCCCTTCAAGGCCATCGTCGATCTCTGCGCCGAATTGCCGATTGATCCACAGGGCCGCGCCTATCAATCCATCCCCGTGCTGGACCTGATCGCGCCGACGCCCGCCGAATGCCTGCACGCCGCACAAGCCATCGAGCGCCTGCGCGCCAGCGGCCCGCTGCTGGTGTGCTGCGCCCTCGGTTATTCGCGCAGCGCCACCGCCGTGGCCGCGTGGCTGCTGCACAGCGGGCGTGTCGCGACGGTTGAGGAGGCGCTGACTATTATTCGTACAGCGCGGGCCGATGTGGTCCTGCACCCCGCTCACCGTGAAGCTTTGGAGGGTTTGCCCCATGCCCGCTGATATGGAACTCCAGGTCGTCGCCAGCCTGCTGCGCCGTGGCCGTTCGCTGGATCAGTTATCCACAGGCCTGACCCTGCTCGGCGTCCTGTTCGGCCTGGCCCAACTGTTGATGGCCAGTATTACGCCGATCTGCCTGCTGCTCAGCCTGTGGATGATTATCCTCGGCCTGCTGCAAAAGTACTGGGCGCTGCGCGTGGCCTTCGATGCCGATCTGTTCGCCCTGCTCGCCCGCGACACCGAACGCACCGCCGACCTCGACCAGGCCCTGCAAACCCTTGGCCTGCAATCGCCCAAGCGCGCCGGCCGGCCGTGGACCGAACGCCGTCGCGGCGCCCTCAAACTGCTGCGCAAACAAGCCTGGCTGCTGGGGGCGCAAGCGCTGCTGACCCTCAGCGTGATCCTCGCCAGCCCTTGGCTGCCTTTCGCCGGATAAGGAATCCCCATGTTCGAACCCGTGGTCGCCACGCTGATTACCTCCATGGCCCGCACCGTCACCGGCGCCCGCAGCCTTTGGCTCGGCTGCGCGCCGGTGCCGGTGCAACGCATCTACTTCGCCAACCACAGCAGCCACGGCGACTTCGTGCTGCTGTGGGCCTCGTTGCCGCAAAACCTGCGCAAATTCACACGCCCGGTGGCCGGCAGCGATTACTGGAGCAAGAGCGCCCTGCGCCGCTACATCATCAACCGCGTGTTCAACGGCGTGCTGATCGACCGTGAGCGCAAAGACCCTGTGGATAACCCTTTGCAGCCCATGCTGGCCGCGCTGGAAGGCGGCGACTCGCTGATCCTGTTTCCCGAAGGCACGCGCAACCTGGAAGACGGCCTGCTGCCGTTCAAAAGCGGCCTTTACCACCTGGCAAAAAGTTACCCACAGGCCGAACTGGTGCCCGTGTGGATAGCCAACCTCAACCGGGTCATGCCCAAGGGCCGTGTCTTGCCGCTGCCTTTGTTATGCACCACCAGCTTCGGCGCGCCGTTGCACCTGGAAGAAGGCGAAGACAAGAGCGCCTTCCTCGCCCGTACCCGCGACGCCCTGCTCGCCCTCGCCCCGGAGCATTCCTGATATGCACAGCCAGACCATAATGCTGTTCGGCGGCATCGGCGCGATCCTGGTGCTCGCCTCGCTGATCGGCCTGATCCTCAAACTGCGCACCCGTGGCACGCCCAACGCGGTGATCGACAACCTCAACGCGCGCATCAACGCCTGGTGGGTGATGGTGGTGGTCATCGGCATCGCCTTCTGGCTCGGCACGGGCGCGGTGATCCTGCTGTTCTACGCGGTGTCGTTCTACGCCCTGCGCGAATTCCTTACCCTTACCCCCACCCGTCGCAGCGACTACCCGGCGCTGGTGGCGGCGTTCTACCTGGCGCTGCCGTTGCAGTACCTGCTGATCTTCGCCGACTGGTACGGGCTGTTCTCGATCTTTATCCCGGTGTACGTGTTCCTGCTGCTGCCGATCCTCGCGTCCCTGGGCGGCGACAGTACGCACTTCCTGGAGCGTGCCTCGAAGGTGCAATGGGGCCTGATGATCGCAGTGTTCTGCGTGTCCTTCGTACCGGCCTTGCTGACCCTCGACATCCCCGGCTACGAAGGCCGCAACCTGCTGCTGATTGCCTACCTGGTGATCGTGGTGCAACTGTCGGACGTACTCCAGTACGTCTGTGGGAAGTTGTTCGGCAAGCACAAGATCGCGCCCAACCTGTCGCCGTCCAAAACAGTGGAAGGTTTTATCGGCGGGATTCTGCTGTCATCCCTGATCGGCGCGGCACTCTGGTGGACCACACCGTTCAACCCGTGGCAGTCGTTCTTGATCGCGCTGTTGATCAACCTGCTGGGGTTTGCTGGCGGCATCGTGATGTCGGCGATCAAGCGCGACCGGGGTGTGAAGGATTGGGGGCATATGATCGAAGGGCATGGCGGGATGCTGGATCGCCTGGACTCGGTGTGTTTTGCGGCGCCGATTTTCTTTCATCTGGTGCGGTACTGGTGGACCTGAGTCCCGTTTCGAATTAACAAACTGAATCAATCTGAAAGCCTATAAGCAAACAAAACTAGATATCTTGTTTGCCTATAGGCTTATTTTTTAAATTATTTGTATACCTATAGGCTTACATTTATTGCAATACTGAAAGCCTATAGGCTTTCAAAAGGTAATCCGCCGTGGGCACTTCTCACCTACATAAGCTGCGCCTCTCTCAAGTGGAACGCGCCATTGAACCTTTCACCACCGTCAAAGGCGCTTCAGTTCCGCCCGGCGGCTGGCTGCGATCGATCCGGGAGTCGCTTGGCCGCTCGTTGCGCGCACAGGCCGAAATCGCCGGCATATCGTCAGTGACCTTGACCAAGTCCGAGCGCTCCGAAGCCGAGGATCGGATTTCACTCGCGCAACTCAGAAAACTCGCCGCAGCGCTGGACTGTGAACTCGTCTATGGCCTTGTGCCCAAGAAGCCCCTGCACGAAATGATCGAAGACCGCGCAGAATTATTGGCAAAACAAGAAGTTCTGGGCGTGGCGCACTCCATGAGTCTTGAGGATCAACGCCCATCGGACGCTTTCATCCAGCGCCAAATTGATGAACGCCGCAAAGAACTGCTCGATGGCTCATGGACGCGCTTATGGCGATAGAACTGGTACTCAAGCCAGGCCAGACGTCCCTGGACCCGGATGAAATGGCCGGCACGCCCGCCTGATGACCGACTGCCTGCTAAGGCAATCTGGCCTCGCGCAGTTTTCCTGGGGGCGCGGTAACCTGGTGGCCGTGAGTGAAATACGCCAGCGCTATATCCAAGCGCTCCGCGCCGCAGATGCCAATGACTACGGCCCCTTATTGGCTTTTGTGCGCAGTTGATTTCCCCAACGCCAGCACGCGACAACGCCTTGACGCATAAGTTCTACACCGTCAAAAAATAATATTTGCGTATTAAATTCACATCCGTTTATTGTGGATATACACGCCGTTTACTGCATGTAGGAAGAGCAGGTTGTCGGCGCCTATTATTTTTCAAGGATGAAAACTATGGACCCGTTTCTTGGCGAAATCCGCCTGTTCCCCTGGGGCTGGGCGCCTACTGGTTGGCTGCCCTGCGAAGGCCAGGTGCTGCCCTTAAACACTTATGTTGCCTTGGCCTCGCTGCTGGGCAATCGCTACGGCGGCAATGGCAGCACCACCTTCGGCATACCAGACCTGCGCGGCCGCGCGGCGCTGGGCCAGAATTTCGTCCCCTCTGTCGCGCCAGCCCCAATCATCGGCGTCCGCGCCCTGGGTTCTGCAGGCGGCACTGAGACAGTAACGCTCGGCATCAACGCCCTCGCCCCCCATACCCACGGCACGCATGTGTCCGCCAGCCCTGCGAATCTCGCCACGCCTGCGGGCGGCATCCCAGCCGTCACTGCGAACTCCAAGGGCGAGCTATCCAAGCCGGTTTACGTGACAGCCTCGACGACTGCTCAGGTGACGTTGAACAGTGCGACGGTGGTGCCTACACCCGGCACGCCGGTGGCAAATATGCAGCCCTCGATTGTCGGCTGTTTCTGCATCGCCACGATTGGCATCTACCCACCACGCCAGTAGCCGCACCCTCTACAGACTCGCACGTAAGGAAACTGATATGTCTGAAGCTTACCTCGGAGAAATCCGTATGTTTGCCGGCAACTACGCGCCAGAAAACTGGGCGATTTGCGATGGCACGCTGCTGCCCGTCAATGCCTACCAGAGCTTGTTCTCGATACTCGGCACCCTCTACGGCGGCAACGGAGTGAGCAACTTTGGCCTGCCCGACTATCGCGGTCGCCTGCCCATCGGCCAAGGCACCGGGCCCGGCCTGACGCCGCGGGTGATAGCCACGACCACAGGGGCCGAAGCGGTCTCCCTGATGGCGGCAAACACCCCTGCCCACAGCCACGGCTTTGTGGTCAACAACATCGTTGCTACATCGGCGACGCCCGTGCCTGCCGCACCGGCGGCGCCCAACAGCCAGACGTTCGGCCAATTCGAGCCCGTCACCATCGTCAAGGGTCTGTACAGCGCGGGTACCGGCACATCGGCCCCGGTCGGGCTGCATCCGAACTTTCTCGACCCCACGCCTGGCACTCCCGTGGGCGCACCGCACAGCAACCTGATGGGTTCCTTGACCATCAATTACATCATCTGCCTGACGGGTATCTACCCGATGCGGCCGTAACCTTTTCTGCTCAGGAGCGCCCCATCATGGATGCTTTCACCGGCGAAATCCGCCTGTTCCCGTTCAACTACGCGCCTCAGGATTGGGCCTATTGCGATGGCTCGTCCTTGTCGATTCAGCAGTACCCGGCGCTGTTCTCGATACTCGCCTACACCTACGGCGGTACGTCCGGGCAAACGTTCAAACTGCCCAACCTCAATGGGCGCGCGGCCATGGGCGCCGGCCCCCAGCGAACCATTGGCATCCCCGTGGGGGCTGATCAAGTCACGCTGACGCCGGCCAACTTTGCCGCCCACACCCACGCGGTGCAGGTGAAGGATGGCACTGAAGCCTCGGCGGCCCTGGATGTGCCCGATAGCAGCGCTTATCTGGCCCAACCGCGCAACGTGCGCATCTACAACAACACCGCACCGCTTGCCGGCGGCCCGACCCTGCCCACCGGCACACTAACGCCCGCCGGGCAGCTTCCCCCCGGCACCAATCCACAGCGCAGTACCCTGCAACCGTTCCTGACCTTGAGCTACTGCATCTGCCTCAATGGCGAGTACCCCGTGAAGCCATCATGATGCAGACCGCCAACCTCCTGGGCAGTTGCACGGAGCTGCGCACGCAGACAAGCGACGACCTGGTCTTCCTGCAGGACCTGTTCGTCGCCCGGCGCTGGGCCGAAGTCAGCCAGGTTCCGGGCTGGGACGACACCCAGCGTCGCGCATTCCTGCACGCCCAGGCGCAGTTGCAGCGTCAGCACTATGCAAAGCACTACGCGGCGGCGGACTTCCTGATCATCGAGCAGGCCGGCACCCCGATCGGGCGGCTGTGTATACACCGTGACGCCGAGGCGGTGCGTGTGGTGGATATCGCCCTGCTCCCGGGTTGGCGCGGCCAGGGCATCGGTACGCAGTGGCTGCAGACCGTGCTGGCCCAGGCCGATGCGGCGGGTCAGCCCTGCGACCTGAGCGTCGAGCAAGGCAACCCGGCCCGCCGCCTGTACCACCGGCTCGGCTTTCAAGCCTGTGGTGAAAGCGGCATTCACACCCAGATGCGCCGGCCCGCGCGCCCATCCCCGGAGTAGCCAGGCAGCACCGACACTGACGCTTGATTGTTTACTGACTGTGATGGCAAACGATTTCTCACAGCACGCCGCATACCTGCGCGCCCCTGCCTGTGTCCATCGGCCATTTTTCGACACTTGAGCTGGACACGCACCCCAGACGGGGCGTACGGCAGGAAGCCTCAGAATGATAAAAATGCTCACCCACCGTGGTGCCCGGCTGGCACACAGACTGGCCGCAGCCTTCCTGTTGCTGATGACCCTGGCCGCGCAGGCGTTGGCCGCACCGACGATCGTGAGCCCGGCGCCTGGCAGCACCCTGCCCACCGTTGCGGTGGGCCAGAACATGAGCATCACTATTACCTCGACCGGGGGCGCGCTTCCGCTGAACGACTGGGTCGAGTGCGACGCCAGTGACCCGGATTATGCGGGTGAAACCGGCTGCCTGCCGCCCGGCCTGGTGCTCGATAAATCGACCGGCAGCGCCAGCACGCTGTTGCATGGCGCGCCTACCACTGCGGGGAACTACACCTTCGCCGTGTCCATCAATGACAACACCAACCAAGCGGGTGCTGCGTTCTACACCTTGGTGGTCACCGGTGCTGGAGTCCCCACCCTGACGTCGGTTACGCCAAACACCGGCAGCACCAGCGGCGGCACCTCGGTCACCTTGACCGGCACCAACCTGACCGGCGTCACCGGCGTCAGCTTTGGCGGCACGTCGGCCTCGGGTTTTACCTTCAACAGCGGCACCTCTATTACGGCCACCACGCCGGCCCACGCTGCGGGCGCGGTGAATGTGGTAGTGACCACATCCGGCGGTACGGCGACCCTCACCAATGGCTACACCTACGCCACACCCACCGTCATCGTCGGCCCGACCACGCTGCCCAACGGCTCGCAGAACACCGCGTATAGCACCCAGACGATCACTGCCAGCGGCGGTGCCGCGCCTTATACCTTTGCCATCACCGGCGGCGCCCTGCCCACAGGCTTGAGCCTGAGCAATGGCGGCACCTTCAGTGGCACCCCGACCGTGGCTGGCACGTACAACTTCACCGTGACCGCCACCGACGCCAACAGCGTATCCGGATCACGCGCCTACAGCGTGACCGTGATCCCGGGCGCGCCCATCGCCGGGGCGGTCAGTGCCACGGTTGCTGCCAATAGCAGCGCCAACCCGATCACCCTCAACCTCAGCGGCGGCGCGGCCACCAGCGTCGCCGTCGCCAGCGCGGCTGGCCATGGCACCGCCACGGCCAGCGGTACCAGCATCACCTACACCCCGACGGCGGGGTATTCCGGCACGGACAGCTTCACCTACACCGCCACCAACGGCAGCGGCACGTCCAGCCCGGCCACCGTGACCCTCACGATCAGCCGACCGATCCTTGGCATCAGCCCGGCGAGCTTAAGCAATGGCACGGCAAACACCGTCTACGCGACAACCCTCAGTGCGAGCAGCGGCACCGCGCCCTATGCCTATAGCATTACCAACGGCAGCCTCCCCTCCGGCATAAGCCTGAACCCAGCGACCGGCGCCCTCAGCGGCATCCCGAGCGCAGGCGGCCTGTATACCTTCACCGTAACCGCCACCGACGCCAACAGTGCAACGGGTTCCCGCGCCTATGCCTGGACAGTCCAGGTAGCGCCGCCTAACGCCGGGGCGGTCAGTACCACGGTTGCCGCCAACAGCAGCGCCAACCCGATCACTCTCAACCTCAGCGGCGGCGCGACCACCAGCGTTGCCGTCGCCAGCGCGGCTGGCCATGGCACCGCCACGGCCAGCGGTACCAGCATCACCTACACCCCGACGGCAGGGTATTTCGGCACGGACAGCTTTACCTACACCGCCACCAACGCCAGCGGCACGTCCATCCCGGCCACTGTGAGCGTTACCGTGGCGTCGCCAACCATCAGCATCAGCCCGCTCTCTTTGCCCAACGGTACGATAGGCACCGCTTATAGCCAGGCCATCAGCGCCAGCGGCAGTCTCGCGCCCTATACCTACGCCATCTCCAGCGGCAGCCTGCCCGCTGGCTTGAGCCTGAGTCCTGCCGGCGCTCTCAGCGGCACCCCCACTGTCAGCGGCAATTTCAACTTCACAGTGACGGCTACCGACTCTGGCACCCCCGTCTCGACAGCGGCGCGGGCCTATAGCTTCACGATCAACGCGCTGCCTCCCGTCGCCGGGGCGGTCAGTGCCACGGTTGCCGCCAACAGCAGCGCCAACCCGATCACTCTCAACCTCAGCGGCGGCGCGACCACCAGCGTCGCGGTCACCAGCGCGCCGAGCCATGGCACCGCCACGGCCAGCGGTACCAGCATCGCTTACACCCCGACGGCGGGGTATTCCGGTGCAGACAGCTTTACCTACACCGCCACCAACAGCAGCGGCACATCCAGCCCGGCCACGGTGGCCGTCACGATCAGTGCACCGACCATCGGCATCAGCCCGACGGTGTTGCCTGCTGCCACGCCAAGCGTCGCCTTCAATACCACCGTCAGTGCCAGCGGCGGCACCGCGCCCTACAGCTATGCCATCAGCAGCGGTAGCCTCCCATCGGGCATTAGCTTGAACACAGCGACCGGCACCCTCAGCGGCACGCCCCTCGTCGTCGGCCCTTACAACTTCACCGTGACCGTCACCGACGCCAACGGCGCCAGCGGTTCGCGCAGCTACTCCGGGGTAATCCAGGCGCCACTGCCCATCGCGGGAACACTCAGTGCCACCGTCGCTGCCAACAGCAGCGCCAACCCGATCACCCTAAACCTCAGCGGCGGCGCAGCCACCAGCGTCGCCGTCGCCAGCGCGCCAAGCCATGGCACCGCCACGGCCAGCGGCACCAGCATCACTTACACCCCGACGGCGGGATATTCCGGTGCGGACAGCTTTACCTACACCGCTACCAACAGCAGCGGCACGTCCAGCCCGGCGGCCGTGACCATCACGATCAGTGCACCAACCCTAGGTATCACGCCGACGGGGCTGGGGACTGCCACGGCTAACGTCGCCTTCACCACCACCCTCAGTGCCAGCGGCGGCACCGCGCCCTACAGCTACAGCATCAGTAGCGGCGCAACGCCAGCGGGCGTCACTCTGAACTCATCCACCGGCACCCTGAGCGGCACCCCCACTGCTGCCGGCCCGTACACCTTCACCGTGACCGTCACCGACGCCAACGGCGCCACCGGTTCACGCGCCTACTCCGGGGCCGTCAACGTCGCCGCGCCCATCGCCGGGGCGCTCAGCGCCAGCGTCGCCGCTAACAGCAGCGCCAACCCGATCACCCTCAACCTTAGCGGCGGTGCGGCCACCAGCGTTGCCGTCGCCAGTGCGCCGAGCCATGGCACCGCCACGGCCAGCGGTACCGGCATCACCTATACCCCGACGGCGGGGTATTCCGGAGCGGACAGCTTCACCTACACCGCCACCAACAGCAGCGGCACGTCCAGCCCAGCGGCCGTAGCCGTCACGATCAGTGCACCGACCATCGGTATCAGCCCGACGGTCTTGAGCGCTACCACGGCAAGCGTCGCCTTCAGCACCACCTTGAGTGCGAGCAACGGCACCGCGCCCTATATCTACAGCATCACCGGCGGCAGCGTGCCAACGGGCATGGCCCTGAACACTGCGACCGGCACCCTCAGCGGCACCCCCACGGCTGCCGGCCCGTACAACTTCACCGTGACCGTCACCGACGCCAACGGCGCCACCGGTTCACGCGCCTACTCCGGGGCCGTCAACATCGCCGCGCCCATCGCCGGGGCGCTCAGCGCCAGCGTCGCCGCCAACAGCAGCGCCAACGCGATCACCCTTAACCTCAGCGGCGGCGCAGCCACCAGCGTCGCCGTCGCCAGCGCGCCGAGCCATGGCACCGCCACGGCCAGCGGCACCAGCATCACCTACACCCCGACGGCGGGGTATTCCGGTGCGGACAGCTTCACCTACACCGCCACCAACAGCAGCGGCACGTCCAGCCCGGCCCCCGTGGCCATCACGATCAGCGCACCAACCCTCGGCATCATGCCGACGGGGTTGGGGGCTGCCACGGCAAACGTCACCTTCACCACCACCCTCAGTGCCAGCGGCGGCACCGCGCCCTACAGCTACAGCATCAGTAGCGGCGCAACGCCAGCGGGCGTCACTCTGAACTCATCCACCGGCACCCTGAGCGGCACTCCTACTGCGGCCGGCCCATACAACTTCACCGTGACCGTCACCGACGCCAACGGCGCCACCGGTTCACGCGCCTACTCCGGGGCCGTCAACGTCGCCGCGCCCATCGCCGGGGCGAACAGTGCCACCGTCGCCGCCAACAGCGGTGCCAATGCGATCACCCTCAACCTCAGCGGCGGTGCGGCCACCAGCGTTGCCGTCGCCAGCGCGCCGAGCCATGGCACCGCTACGGCCAGCGGTACCGGCATCACCTATACCCCGACGGCGGGGTATTCCGGTGCAGACAGCTTCACCTACACCGCCACCAACAGCAGCGGCACGTCCAGCCCGGCCACCGTCACCCTGGCCGTCACCGCGCCGACCTTGCTGGTAACCCCGGCGTCGCTGGGCGCCGGCATGGCGGGTACTCCCTATAGCACCACCCTCAGCGCTGCGGGCGGCACCGCGCCTTACACCTACAGCGTCAGCAGCGGCAGTCTGCCGCCCGGCATGAACCTGAACGCCAGCAGCGGTGTGCTCAGCGGTACGCCCACCAATACCCAGGCGGCGAACGTGACCATCACGGTGACCGACACCAATGGCGCCACCGGTTTCCAGGCCTACACATTCAACATCGCTGCCATGCCGATCAACGTAGCGCCCTCCAGCCAAATCCTCGCAGCCGGGCAATCGGCAACTGTCGACCTGACGCAAGGCGCCAGCGGCGGCCCGTTCACCCAGGCGACCGTGGGCACCGTCACCCCGGCGTCGGCCGGCCGCGCGACACGAGTCGGCGCGTTCTCCATGCGTTTCGTACCGTCGGCGGCCTTTGCCGGCACCGCGATTGTCAGCTTCAGCCTGGAGAACGGCAGTGGCTCCATCGCAACCAGTTCGGTGAGCTTTATCATCGCGGCCCGCCCCGACCCGACCAAGGATGCGGACGTAATCGGCCTGCTCAACGCCCAGACCCGCGCCGCCGAACGCTTTGCCAGCACGCAGATGGACAACTTCAACCGTCGCCTGGAGCAGTTGCACCAAGTGTCCTGCAACCGCAATTCCTTCAATGCCAGCGTGAAGAAAGACGGCAAGGACGTGCCCTTGCAGGAAGTCGCCAGCGCCGTGACCCAGCACCTGGGCGGCTCGGCCAACAGCACCGACGAGGAAAAAAGAAAGACCGCCGCCGAGGTCGAAGAAGGCTGTAAACAAGACGACATTGCCTACTGGAGCGACGGTTTTATCAACAACGGTTCCACCCACGCCCGTGGCGCGCGCGACAACAGCTTCACCACCATGGGCCTGAGTGCCGGGGTGGATTACCGCCTGTCGCCGACCGCCATCGCCGGTATCGGCTTCGGTTACGGCAACGACCGCAGCGATATCGGCAACAACAAGACCCGCAGCGACGGCGACGCCCTCGGCATCGCCACGTACCTGAGCCTGAACCTGGCACCCAAAGTGTTCGTCGATGGCTTGCTCGGTTACAACCGCATCAGCTTCGATTCGCGGCGCTACATCACCGGCAGCAACGACGACTACGCACGTGGCTCGCGGGATGCCGACCAGTTGTTCGCCTCGCTGACCGCCAGCTACGAGTACCGCCAAGGCCCGCTGTCGCTCACGCCTTACGGTCGTTTGAACGCCAGTACTACACGCCTGGACGCCTTCCGCGAACGGGGCGGCGGCATCTATGGGTTGTCCTACGAGGAGCAGCGCCAACAGAACGTCACCTCATTCCTCGGCCTGCGTACGGGTTATGACGTGGCGACCCGCCTCGGCGTGATGACACCCAAGATCGGCCTGGCCTGGGGCCACAACTTCAGCGGCAGCAGCGATTACAAGATGCGCTACACCGACCAGGGCGAGGACGGCCTGCTCTACCGGCTCAAGCCCGACCCGCTGGACAGCGACTTTGCCAACCTCGACCTGGGCCTGGACTTCAACCTCGGGCGCGCCTGGCAGATGGGTTTCTCGTACAAAACAGCCTTGGGCAGCGACGAGCGCAACGATTCGTTCCGTATTGGCGTAAACGGCAAGTTTTAAGGCGATCGACGGCGCCTGCCCTGGCGCCGTCCTTTTCCCGACCTGCGCCCTGATGTGCGGCGTATCGGCGTCATCTTTTGTATCAAAGACGCTGTAAGATACGCCGCACTTAGCCAGGGATGCTCACCATGTTCGACTCGTTCAAAACGATCTGCCGCCGTTTATTCGGTGCATTAGCGACGGTGGTGGGTGCCCTGTTCGGCCAATGGCGTCCGCCGTTCTGGCTGCGTGCCATCGGCGATGGCGTGCTGGCGCTCGGCCACAAGGCGCGCGCCTATCCGCGCCAGGCTGGGGCCGGCGTGTTGGGTGTGCTGCTGCTGGGCGCCGCCGGTTTCTATGGCTGGCAGTGGTACTCCCATCTGCCCAAGCCGCACACCGTGAGTTATTCGCTGCACAAGCCCAATCTCACCGACTACACCCAGCCAACGCCGGTTGTGGATAACGTGCAGGTGCGGTTCGCCGAGTCCGTGGCTCCGCTGGCGGCGATTGGCAAGCCGGTGAACGCAGGTATCACGCTCAAACCGAGCGTAGCGGGCACGTGGCGCTGGTCCGATGACCGCACATTGCTGTTCGTGCCGGAAAAAGACTGGCCCATCGACGCCGGTTACACCCTGGACCTGGCGAAGAAAAACCTGTTGGCCGACGGCGTATTGCTCGACCAATACAGCGCTCAGTTCTCCACCCAACCGTTCCGCGCCACCCTGGCGCAAAACGAGCTGTATCAAGACCCGTCCAACCCGACGCTGAAACAGCTGGTGGCAACCTTCCATTTTTCCCACCCGGTGGATGAAGACAGCCTGCGCAAACGCGTGACGGTTACCCTCGGCAAAGGCCTGACCTACCGCGACGCCCAGTTGCCCAACCGCCCGGAAATCACCTTCGACGAGAAAAAACTCAACGCCTACGTGCGCTCCGCCGCCCTGGCCACCCCGCTGGAAAGCACCCCGGTCAGCGCCAAGCTCGACGAAGGCCTCAAGGCCCGCGACGGCGGCAACGCCAGCACTGCGCCGCTGGTGGCCGAAGTCACCGTGCCCGGGCGTTATCGCCTGACCTTTACCGGTGCTGAAGTGAGCTTTGTCGACAACGAACGCGGCGAGCCGGAGCCGGTGCTGATGTTCAGCAGCTCCAGTGCCGTAGCCGATGACACCATCGCCGCTAAGGTGCAGGCCTGGTTGCTGCCGGAAAAAGCCGAAGACGACACGCGCCCCTACAACAGCAACGACATCGACGACGCCCTGCTCGCCCGCAGCAGCAAGGTCAACCTGACCCACGTGCCCAGCGTCGAACCGCTGAACACCCTGCACGCCTTCAAGTTCAAGGCGCCAGCCGGTCGGGCTCTCTACGTGCGCGTGCCCGCCAACCTGGAAGCCATCGGCGGCTATCTGGCGAAGAATCCTACGGCGTCGCTGATCAGCATGCCGGCGTATCCGCGCACCTTGCAGTTCCTGTCTGACGGCGCCTTGCTCAGCCTCAATGGCGAAAAACGCCTGGGCTTCATGGCCCGTGGCGTGCCCGGCGCCCATGTGGAAATCGCCCGCCTGCTGCCCAACCAGTTGCAACACCTGGTGGACCAGAGCAGCGGCAGCTTTGCCCGGCCGAATTTTGGCAACGAGTACTTCGATCGCATGGTGGAGCGTCAGTCACTGGACATCCCGCTGTCCTCCAATGACCCGGCGAAAACCGTCTACGACAACGTCGACCTCGGCCACTACCTCACCGCCAACGGCGGCCGGCGCGGCATCTTTGTGCTCAAGCTCAGCCCGCAGGATGAGCCGGTCGAGCGCACCTTCGAGTACGACCGCAGCAGCACCAGCGACCTGCGGTTTATCGTGGTGACGGATCTGGGCATCATCGCCAAGCGCTCCAGCGATGGCAGCCATGATGTGTATGTGCAATCCATCGGCAACGGTTCGCCGGTGTCGGATGCACAAGTCGATATCATCGGCCGCAACGGCTTGCCGGTCAGCAGCGGGCGCACCGACGCCGAAGGCCACGCGCATTTCGCCAAGCTGGATGAACTGCGCCGTGAGAAAACGCCGCTGATGTATGTCGTCACCCGCGGCAACGATCAATCCTTCCTGCCGATTGCCCGTCAGTCCCAGCAGCTGGATTTGTCGCGCTTCGACGTAGGCGGTCTGGAAGAGGACGGCGCGATTGATCGCCTTAGCGCCTACCTGTTTACCGACCGTGGTCTGTACCGCCCGGGCGAAACCGCGCACTTGGGCATGATCGTACGCAGCGGTAACTGGCAAGGCGCCTTGCAAGGCCTGCCGGTGGAGCTGCAAATCACCGACCCACGCGGCCTGGAGGTGATCCGCCAGCCGCTGAAGCTGTCCGCCAGCGGTTTTGAGACCTTTGATTTCCCCAGCAGCGAAGTCGCCCCCGCCGGGGAATACACCGCGACCTTGCAGTTGATTGGCCAGAAACAGACCCGCACCGACCTGGGCAGCGTGAGCTTCAAGGTCCGCGACTTCGAACCGGACCGCATGAAGGTCAGCCTGAGCTTGCATGACACCCCCGTGCAGGGCTGGATTCCACCGGATCAGGTGGTGGCCAAAGTCACCGCGATGCACCTGTTCGGCGCCCCGGCCGCTGGCCGTCGAGTCACTGCAAAGATGTCTCTGAGCCCAACACTCGCGGCCTTCGAGCGCTACCCCGACTACCGCTTCCGCCTCAACGACGGCCTGGAAGACGCCACTACCGAAGACCTGGCCGAAACCACCGTGGACGACAACGGCCAGGCCGTGCTCGACCTCAACCTGCAACGTTTCGCCAACAGCACCTATCGCTTGCAAGTCATGACCCAGGTGTTCGAAGCCGAGGGCGGTCGCAATGTGGCGGCGCAAAGTGCGTTGCTGGTGTCGTCCGCACCTTACCTTGTGGGTGTGAAAAGTCAGGATTCGCTGTCGTACGTCGCCAAGGATGCGCCGCGCCAGGTGCAATGGCTGGCCGTCGCGCCAGACCTTTCGCCGGTAGCCGTGGGCGGCCTGACCAGCGAAGTGGTCGAGCACCGCTACGTGTCGGTACTGGTGAAACAGTCCAACGGCACCTACAAGTACGAGTCGCGCATCAAGAACATCAGCCAGCCGGCCTCACCGCTGGTGATGACAAAAGACGGCGCCAAGCAGGCCCTGAACACTTCCACGCCGGGGGATTTCACCCTGCAACTGAAAGACGCCAACGGCAACCTGCTCAACCAGATCGAGTACAGCGTGGCCGGGCGTGGCAACACCTCGCGCTCCCTGGAACGCAACGCCGAGCTGCAACTGCGCCTGGATAAACGCAGCTACGCCAGCGGTGACGAGATCGCCATCAGCATCCGTGCGCCGTACACCGGCGCCGGCTTGATCACCATTGAGCGCGACAAGGTCTACACCCAGCAATGGTTCAAGGCCGACAGCACCAACAGCGTGCAACATATCCGTGTGCCTGCGGGGCTTGAAGGCAATGCCTACGTCAACGTGCAGTTTGTGCGGGATATGGGTTCGGCCGAGGTGTATATGAGCCCGCTGTCCTACGGCGTGGTGCCATTCAGCATCAACCTGGATGCACGGCGCATGGCGCTGAAGGTCGAAGGCCCGGCGAAGATCGAGCCCGGGCAACTGCTCGACATCAAGGTCAACGCCGACCGGCCAGGCCGCGCGGTGGTTTACGCGGTTGACGAAGGCATCCTGCAAGTGGCGCGCTACCAGACGCCGGACCCGCTGGGCTTCTTCTTCCAGAAACGCGCATTGGAAGTCGGCACCAGTCAGATCCTTGACCTGATCCTGCCGGAATTCAGCCGCTTGCTCAGTGGAGCAGCGCCCGGTGGCGATACGGAAGGCGCCCTGGCCAACCACCTGAACCCGTTCAAGCGTAAACATCAGCCGCCTGTGGCGTGGTGGTCCGGCTTGGTGGATTTGCCGGCCGGTGAAACCGTGCTGCATTACCAGGTACCGGACAGCTTCAACGGCAAGCTGCACCTGTTTGCGGTGGCGGTGGACAGCGACAGTGTGGGCGTCAGCGAAGCCACCACCGACGTGCGTGGCCCAATTGTGATCACACCAAACGTGCCGGCCTTTGTCGCGCCGGGGGATGTGTTCAACGTCAGTGCCGGGGTGTTCAGCAACCTGGATGCGGCGGCGGACGTGAAGTTTGAAGTGCAGACCAGCGACGGCCTCAAGGTGCAGGGCGACAAGGACAGCACCCTGTCCCTGCAACCGCGCAAGGAAGGCACCGCCGAGTTCAAGATCAAGGTTGGCGACACCCTCGGTTCGGCAGACCTGCGCTTTGTCGCGGTGTTGCCGGATGGCAAGCGCATCCAGGTGGCTGAGACCACGTCGATCCGCCCACTGAGCGAGCACCGTGTGGCCCTGAGCCTGGGCCGCTTCGACAGCGCCAGCAAAGAGTTGAAACCAACCCGCGAGCTGTTCAGCCAATTGCGCGACGTGCAACTGGGCGTCGCGGCCTCGCCGCTGGTGTGGGCCAACGGCCTCAAGCACTACCTGGATGACTACGGCTACGCCTGCACCGAGCAATTGGTGTCCAAGGCCATGCCCGCATTGATCTGGGGTGGCAACGCGCCGGAAGCCGAGCAAGCCTTCAACGGTGCCGTGCGCATGTTGCGTCAACGCCAGAACCAGGCCGGCGGCTTTGGTTTGTGGGCGGCCAACCCGGACGTGGCGCCGTACGCCAGCCTGTACGCCACCGACTTCCTGATCGAAGCCAAGGAGCGCGGGCTGCCGGTGCCGGAAGACCTGCTGGTGCGCTCGAACGCGTATCTGACAGACCTGGCCAACGGTCCTAGCGAAGGCCTGTCGGAATTGCGCAATCGCGCCTACGCCAGTTACCTGCTGAGCCGTCAGGGGATTCTGGTGAGCGGGGCCTTGAGCGATATCCGCGAGCGCTACGAGAGCTACTTCAAGGACAGTTGGCAGAACGACCTGGGCGCCGCCTATTTAGCCGCAAGCTACAAGTTGCTCAAGCAAGATCGCCAGGCCGACGCCTTGTTCCGCAAGATTCCATGGCGTTCCCTTGTGGATAAGTGGAGCAGCGACGGCCTGTATTACGACCCGCTGGTGCACGATGCCGAACACCTGCACCTGCTGGCGCGCCACTTCCCCGAGTTGCTCGATGATGTGCCCGTGGCGCTGCTGGATAAACTCGGCAAGCGTCTCAACGAGCAGCGCTACAACTCGCTGTCGGCGGCGCTGTTGCTGCGCGCCCTGGACAACTATGGCCAGCGGGCGCAAAGCGATATGACGCTGAAGGCCACCGCCTGGTTGGGCGACAAGCAGCAGCAATTGCTGGAGATGGCCGGCCAGCCGCCGCGTGCTGCGGTGCCGGGAACCACGCAAAAACTGGTCATGGAAAAATCCGACGGCCCAGCCGCCTTTTACATGCTCAGCGAGGCCGGTTTCGACAAGGGCGCCAAGCTCAAGCCGATCAGCAATGGCCTGGAAATCTTCCACGAATACCTCGACCTCAAGGGCGAGCCGGTGAGCAAAGTCGCGGTGGGCGATGAGTTCCTGGTGCGCTTGCGCCTGCGCGCCACCGACCGTGACCAGGTGCAGCAAGTGGCCGTGGTGGATTTGCTGCCGGGTGGCGTCGAGCCTGTGTATAACTTGCCACCGGAGCCGGAAGCCGCCAGTTCCGAGGACGGTGAAGAGTCCGAATACGTCGAAGAAGACAGCCAGGAAGAACCGGCCTGGCAAGCGCCCATCGGCGAAACCGAGCTGAGCAATTGGCAGCCGGACTATGTGGACGTACGAGATGATCGAGTGGTGTTGTACGGCACCGCACTGCGCGATGTAGGCACGTTCGTGTACCGCGTGCGCGCCACCAACGCCGGCACGTTCAACACGCCACCGGCCTACGCCGAAGGCATGTACGAAACCACCCTGCAAGGGCGCGGCAAAGTAGGCGAGCTTGAAATTACCAAGCCTTAAGCGCCTGACACTGCCGCTGTTCGCAGCGGCGGTGGTCCTGGTGGGGCTGCGGCTGTGGCCCCATGCCCCGCTGGAGCAGGCCGTGACCTCGTCACGGCTAGTGCTGGCCGACGATGGCTCACTGCTGCGCATGACGTTGGCGGATGATGGGCAATACCGGCTTTGGCTACCGCTAGAGCGGATTTCTCCTTCGTTGGTCGAAGCCTTGCTGCTCAAGGAAGACCGCAATTTCTACTGGCACCCGGGGATCAATCCCCCGGCATTGCTGCGCGCGGCCATGGCCACCTACAGCGGTGGCCAGCGCCAGGGCGGCTCGACCTTGAGCATGCAATTGGCGCGGCGCCTGTGGGACCTGAACACCCGCCAAGTGCCGGGCAAGTTGCAACAGATGGCCTTGGCGTTGTGGCTGGAAGCACGCTACAGCAAGCACGATATCCTTGAGGCCTACCTGAACCTGGCGCCCATGGGCGGCAATATCGAAGGCGCCGAGGCCGCCAGCCGTATCTACTTTGGCAAGGCGGCGGCGCAGTTGTCGTTGTCCGAAGCGCTGGCGCTGGCGGTGATCCCGCAGCAGCCGGGGCGGCGTGCGCGCTTCGGGCCGTCGCTGCAAAACGCGCGGCTGCGCTTGATGGCCGATTGGCGCGAGACTTATCCACAAGACCGGCGTAACGACAGTTTGCTGGAATTGCCCCTGGAGGCGCGTAGCCGCCAGCAGATCCCGTTTCTGGCGCCGCATTTGAGCGAACAGTTACTGGCGTCCCAGCCCGGCAACGAGCTCAACAGCACCCTCAACCTGCCCTTGCAGCAATTGCTCGAACGGCTGATCACAGGCTTTATCGCCGAGCGGCGCAGCACCGGGGTGGAGAACGCCACGGCGATCCTGATCGACAGCCGCGACCAGAGCGTCAAGGCGCTGGTGGGTTCGGCGGATTACTTATCCACAGGCATTCACGGCCAGGTCAATGGCGTGCTGTCGCGGCGCTCACCGGGTTCGACGCTCAAGCCCTTCCTGTATGGGCTGGCGTTGGACCAGGGGGTGATCCACCCCATGAGCATCCTCAAGGATCTACCCAGTAACTTCGGCTACTTCCAGCCGGAAAACTTCGACGGCAGTTTTGTCGGCCCGCTGACGGCACGGGATGCCTTGATCCGTAGTCGCAATATCCCGGCGGTGTGGCTGGCCAGCCAGGTGAAGTCGCCGTCCTTGTATGGGTTGCTGCAACGCGCCGGCATCAAGGGCCTGCGCGATGAAAGCCATTACGGCCTGGCCCTGGCCCTCGGCGGCGGCGAGATGACCCCGGAAGAACTGGCGCGACTGTATGTAATGCTGGCCGGTGATGGGCATCTGCGGCCGTTGCGCTATTTACAGGAGCAGCCGCCAGCCACCGGTGCACAACTGCTCACACCACAAGCCGCCTTTATGGTGCGCGACATGCTGCGCCGCAACCCTCGCCCGGACGGCTTGCCCGGTCGTCATTGGCGCACGGCTTGGAAGACCGGCACGTCGTGGGGTTTCCACGATGCCTGGAGCGCCGGGCTGGTGGGCCCTTACGTGCTGGTGGTGTGGGTGGGCAACTTCGATGGTCGGCCGAACCCGGCGTTTATCGGTGCCAAGACCGCCGCGCCACTGTTCTTTCGCATCGCCGACGCCCTGCCCCTGGCCTTGCCCAACGTGGTGATCAAGCCCGACAAGGCGCCGCCCGGGCTGGTGCGCATCGAGGTCTGCGCGGCGTCCGGCGAATTGCCCAACCGCTGGTGCCCGCAAACCCGCAAGACCTGGTACATCCCCGGCGTCTCACCGATTCGCGTGTCCAACCTGCACCGCCCGGTGCTGATCGACACGCGCACCGGCAAAGCCGCCTGCCCGCCATTCGAGGCGCAATACACCCGTGAAGAAGTCTTCGAGTTCTGGCCCAGCGACGTGCAGCGCCTGTACCGCGCCGCCGGCCTGCCCCGGCGCACGCCGCCCAGCGTGATGAAAAACTGCCAGCCCAACCGTATCGGCGACCAAAGCGAAGCGCCGCAAATCCGTTCACCGTTGACCCAGGTGAGTTATCAGTTACGCCTGTCCCAACCCCAGGAAAGCATCCCGCTGAATGCCAACGCGGCCAGCGATGCGACGACGCTGTACTGGTTTGCCGATCAAACGCTGATCGGCCAGGGCCCGCCGCAAGCCACGCTGAACTGGCGGCCGGGCAAGTCGGGGGAGTATCGGTTGCGGGTTACGGATGATCAGGGACGCAGTGCGGGGCGCGGGTTGCGGGTGGAGTTTGTGCCGTGATCGGACGACTACGCGACTACTTCCACGTAGCTGGACTCACCGCCTCCGGTCGCACCTGACAACCAACCCCAGACAAAAGCCAGGGTGGTACGCCCGGCGTGATCAACACCAACCGTGCCCCGCGACCAACCCGCCAGCAACTCCCCTTCCGTGGTCAGGCATTGAAAGAGCAGCTCGATGGTATCCGGGCCGGTTACCCGCCCGACCTGCTGGCCGGTGCGAATCCGCCCGCCCTGGTAGGTGCTCGAGATGGCGTCGCCTTCGACTTGATAATGGAACACCGTACCGGCGCCGGAGAGCCCTTGGCTGTTGTTGGCGACCGCAAACCGGCGATTGTGCAAACGCTCGCCGATTGGGGAAAAAGAGGTTGGCATCGATGTCGAATCCTTTCGTCGTGATGGTCCTGGAGACCCGGCGGGCCTCCAGGGAAGGCGGAGTTACTCCACCGTCACCGACTTCGCCAGGTTGCGCGGCTGGTCAACGTCAGTGCCCTTGAGCACGGCAACGTAGTACGACAGCAGTTGCAGCGGGATGGTGTAGAGGATCGGCGACAGGATGTCGTGAATATGCGGAACGTTGATGACGTGGGTGCCTTCGCCGTTGGTCATGCCGGCTTTTTCGTCGGCGAACACCACCAGTTGGCCGCCACGGGCGCGCACTTCCTGCAGGTTGGACTTGAGCTTTTCCAGCAGTTCGTTGTTCGGCGCGACGGTGACCACCGGCATGTCGTCATCCACCAGGGCCAGTGGGCCGTGTTTCAGCTCGCCGGCTGGGTAGGCTTCGGCGTGGATGTAGGAGATTTCCTTGAGCTTGAGCGCGCCCTCCATTGCCACTGGGTATTGCGCGCCACGGCCGAGGAACAGGGTGTGGTTCTTGTCGGCAAACAGCTCGGCGACTTTTTCCACGGTGCTGTCCATGGCCAGGGCTTCGCCGAGGCGAGTGGGCAGGCGGCGCAGTTCTTCGACCAGGGTGGCTTCGACGCCATCGGCGAGGGTGCCGCGCACTTGGCCCAGGGACAGGGTCAGCAGCAACAAGCCAACGAGTTGGGTGGTGAAGGCTTTGGTCGAGGCCACGCCGATTTCGCGGCCGGCCTGGGTCAGCAGGGTCAGGTCGGATTCACGCACCAGGGAGCTGATGCTCACGTTGCAGATCGCCAGGCTGGCGAGGAAGCCCAGTTCCTTGGCGTTGCGCAGGGCGGCCAGGGTGTCGGCGGTTTCGCCGGACTGGGAAATGGTCACGAACAGGGTGTCGGGCTGCACCACCACCTTGCGGTAGCGGAATTCGCTGGCGACTTCGACCTGGCACGGGATGCCGGCCAGTTCTTCCAGCCAGTAACGGGCAACCATGCCGGCGTGGTAGCTGGTGCCACAGGCGACGATCTGCACATTGCGCACTTTGGCGAACAGCTCGGCGGCTTGTGGGCCGAAGGCGTTGACCAGCACTTGGTTCTGGCTCAAGCGACCTTCCAGGGTGCGTTGCACCACAGCCGGTTGCTCATGGATTTCTTTGAGCATGAAGTGGCGGAACTCGCCTTTGTCGGCTGCTTCGGCGCCATCGCGGTACTGCACGGCTTCGCGCTCGACGGTGTTGCCGTTTACGTCCCAGATCGCCACGCTTTCACGGCGGATGTCGGCAATATCGCCTTCTTCCAGGTACATGAAGCGGTCAGTGACCTGGCGCAGGGCCAGTTGGTCGGAAGCGAGGAAGTTTTCCCCCAGGCCCAGGCCAATCACCAACGGGCTGCCACTGCGGGCGGCGACCACGCGGTCGGGCTGGCTGGCGCTGACCACGGCCAAGCCATAGGCGCCGTGCAGTTCCTTGACCGTGGCCTTGAGGGCGGTGGTCAGGTCGCTGTGGTCTTTGAGTTTGTGGTTGAGCAGGTGGGCGATGACTTCGGTGTCGGTGTCCGAGGTGAACACGTAGCCCAGGCCCTTGAGTTGTTCGCGCAGCACTTCGTGGTTTTCGATGATGCCGTTGTGCACCACCGCCAGGTCGCCGGAGAAGTGTGGGTGGGCATTACGCTCGCACGGCGCACCGTGGGTGGCCCAGCGGGTGTGGGCAATGCCCAGACGACCGACCAGCGGCTCGCCCGCGAGGGCCTGTTCCAACTCGCTGACCTTGCCCGGACGGCGCATGCGCTCCAGCTTGCCCGCGTTGGTGAAAACCGCCACGCCGGCGCTGTCGTAGCCACGATATTCCAGGCGCTTGAGGCCTTCGAGCAGGATGGCAGTTACGTTACGTTCGGCGACTGCGCCAACAATTCCACACATGATGTTTCTCCTAGATGATTGCCGCGCATATCAGCGTAATGCCGCGGGCTTGGATCTGGTCGCGGGCCTCAAGCGGCAGGCGATCATCGGTAATAAGGGTATGGACGCTGCTCCAGGGCAGTTCCAGGTTGGGAATCTTGCGGCCGATCTTGTCGGATTCGACCATCACCACCACTTCCCGGGCGACCTCGGCCATCACGCGGCTCAGGCCCAGCAGTTCGTTGAAAGTGGTGGTACCGCGCTGCAGGTCGATGCCATCGGCACCGATAAACAGCTGATCAAAGTCATAGGACCGTAGCACCTGCTCGGCGACCTGGCCCTGGAACGAATCCGAGTGAGGGTCCCAGGTGCCGCCGGTCATCAACAGCACCGGTTCATGCTCCAGTTCGCTCAAGGCGCTGGCCACGTGCAGGGAGTTGGTCATCACCACCAGGCCGGGCTGGTGGCCCAGTTCCGGGATCATCGCGGCGGTGGTGCTGCCGCTGTCGATGATGATGCGCGCGTGTTCACGCAGGCGCATCACGGCGGCACGGGCAATGGCGCGCTTGTACACCGAGATGGGCTGGGCGGCGTCGCCCACCAATTCCTGGGGCACGGTGATGGCGCCACCGTAGCGGCGCAGCAGCAGGCCGTTGCTTTCGAGGGCTGCCAGGTCCTTGCGGATGGTCACTTCCGACGTTTCGAAATGCTTGGCCAACGCGTCCACGCTGACTTCGCCCTGTTCATTGAGCAAGGCCAGGATATTATGGCGTCGTTGGGGTGTATTTCGTTTCGACATGGCAGTGATAAGTTTCGTTTCGAAAGATAACGAAGACAATCAAAACCTATTGGCGAAAGATCGTCAAGCGGGGCGTAGTAAATTTCTGGAAAAATCCCCAATCAAATGTGGAAGCTGGCTTGCCTGCGATAGCGGTGTATCAGTTTGCACATCAGTGACTGATAGACCGCTATCGCAGGCAAGCCAGCTCCCACAGGGGATCGCGTTGGCCACGTGAGCTGTGGGTAACTCAGGTCTTTTTGATTTTGACCGGGCGCTTCCAGCCGTCGATGTTGCGTTGGCGGGCGCGGGCTACCGCCAGTTGAGACTTATCCACATCCTGATTGATCGTTGAGCCGGCGGCGGTGTTCGAGCCATCACCAATAGAGACAGGCGCAATCAGTGAGTTATTGGAGCCGATGAAGACATCGTCACCAATGGTCGTCTGGTACTTGTTCGCGCCGTCGTAGTTGCAGGTAATGGCACCTGCGCCGATGTTGCTGCGAGCACCAATCACCGCATCCCCGAGGTAGGCCAAGTGGCCGGCCTTGGCATCGTCACCCATTCGGGCGTTCTTTAGTTCGACGAAATTGCCCACATGCGCCCTGGCACCCATCACGGTTCCCGGACGCAGTCGCGCAAACGGACCGGCATCGCTGCCCTCCCCCATCACCGCACCGTCCAGGTGACTGTTGGCCTTGACCACCACACCTTTGCGCAGGGTGCTGTCCTTGATCACGCAGTTCGGGCCGATCACCACGTCGTCTTCGATGATCACGCGGCCTTCGAGGATCACGTTGATGTCGATCAGCACGTCGCGGCCCACGGTCACTTCGCCTCGTACATCGAAACGCGCCGGGTCGCGCAGGGTCACGCCCTGGGCCATCAGGCGGCGGCCTTCACGCAGCTGGTAGTGACGCTCCAGTTCGGCGAGTTGCTTGCGGTCGTTGGCGCCCTGCACTTCCATGGGGTCGAGAGGCTGCTCGGTGGCGACCAACAGGCCATCGCTCACAGCCATCTCAATCACGTCGGTGAGGTAGTACTCGCCCTGGGCGTTGTTGTTGGACAGGCGGCTCATCCAGTCGGCGAGCTTATTGGCAGGCACCGCCATGATTCCGGTGTTGCCTTCGGTGATGGCGCGCTGGGCTTCGCTGGCATCTTTATGCTCGACGATGGCCGCGACCTTGCCGTCAGCGTTGCGCACGATACGGCCATAGCCGGTAGGATCATCCAGCTCGACGGTGAGCAGGCCCATCTGCCCTGGCACCACGTGCTTGAGCAGGCGTTGCAGGGTTTCCACTTCGATCAGTGGTACGTCACCGTAGAGGATCAGCACGGTGTCGGCAGTGATGAACGGCACGGCTTGCGCGGTGGCGTGGCCGGTGCCGAGTTGCTTGTCTTGCAATACGAAATTCAGGTCGTCCGCGGCCAGGCGTTCACGCACCACATCGGCACCGTGGCCGATCACCACGTGAATGCGCTGTGGATCGAGCTGCCGCGCGCTGTGGATAACATGGCCAAGCATGGAATTGCCGGCAACCGGATGCAGCACCTTGGGCAGGGCCGAACGCATGCGGGTGCCTTGGCCTGCGGCGAGAATGACGATTTCAAGAGACATGAATGGCTACCAATCCTGGGCGGTCCGACGTCAGACCAGAGAAGTGTTTTGCTGAAAAAGAAAAAGGGTAGCCGAGGCTACCCTTTTTAATCAATCGCACATGAAACAAGACGGCGTAGCCGCTTACTTCTTGCGGATCTGCTGGAGCGTGCGCAGCTGGGCTGCAGCCTCGGCCAGACGTACAGCAGCAGCGCTGTAGTCGAAGTCCGCACCCTTTTCGTTCAGGGCCTTCTCGGCAGCCTTGACGGCTTCCTGAGCGGAGGCTTCATCCAGGTCGCCAGCACGTTGCACGGTGTCGGCAAGTACCTTGACCATGTTCGGCTGAACCTCAAGGAAACCACCGGAGATGTAGAACACCTCCTTTTCCCCGCCTTGCTTGGTCAGAGTGATCGGACCCGGCTTCAAGCTGGTGATCAACGGCGCGTGACCCATGGCAATACCAAGGTCACCGAGTTCGCCGTGTGCAATCACCATCTCTACCAGACCGGAGAAGATTTCCCCTTCCGCGCTGACGATATCGCAATGGACTGTCATAGCCATCTGATTGCCTCAACCTGATGAGCGCCCGTTTCCGGGCGCTTGGATTACAGTTTCTTGGCTTTCTCGATCGCTTCTTCGATGCCGCCAACCATGTAGAACGCTTGTTCTGGCAGGTGGTCGTAGTCACCGTTGAGGATGCCTTTGAAGCCAGCAATGGTGTCTTTCAGGGAAACGTATTTACCCGAGGCACCGGTGAAGACTTCAGCCACGAAGAACGGCTGCGACAAGAAACGCTGGATCTTACGAGCACGGTTTACCAACTGCTTGTCGGCTTCCGACAGCTCGTCCATACCCAGGATCGCAATGATGTCCTTCAGTTCTTTGTAACGCTGCAGCACGTACTGAACGCCGCGAGCGGTGTCGTAGTGCTCCTGGCCGATCACGTTCGGGTCCAGCTGGCGCGAAGTCGAGTCGAGTGGATCGACCGCTGGGTAGATACCCAGGGAAGCGATGTCACGGGACAGAACGACGGTGGCGTCCAAGTGGGCGAAGGTGGTCGCTGGCGACGGGTCAGTCAAGTCATCCGCAGGTACGTATACCGCTTGGATCGAAGTGATCGAACCTTCTTTGGTCGAAGTAATACGTTCTTGCAGAACGCCCATCTCTTCGGCCAGGGTCGGCTGGTAACCTACTGCGGAAGGCATACGGCCCAGCAGTGCGGATACTTCAGTACCGGCCAAGGTGTAACGGTAGATGTTGTCGACGAACAGCAGAACGTCGTTACCTTCGTCACGGAACTTCTCGGCCATGGTCAGGCCAGTCAGTGCTACGCGCAGACGGTTACCCGGCGGCTCGTTCATCTGACCGTAAACCAGTGCCACTTTGTCCAGAACGTTGGAGTCCTTCATCTCGTGGTAGAAGTCGTTACCCTCACGGGTACGCTCGCCCACACCGGCGAACACGGAATAACCGCTGTGCTCGATGGCGATGTTACGGATCAGTTCCATCATGTTTACGGTCTTGCCTACACCGGCACCACCGAACAGACCGACTTTACCGCCTTTGGCGAACGGGCAAACCAGGTCGATAACCTTGATGCCAGTTTCCAGCAGGTCGTTGCCGCCAGCTTGTTCCGCGAACGAAGGTGCTGGACGGTGAATGCCCCAACGCTCTTCGGTGTCGATCGGACCAGCTTCGTCAATCGGGTTGCCCAGTACGTCCATGATCCGGCCCAGGGTCGCTTTACCGACCGGTACGGAGATGGCTGCGCCAGAGTCGACAACGTCCAGACCGCGCTTCAAGCCTTCGGTGGAACCCATCGCAATGGTACGAACTACGCCGTCGCCCAGCTGTTGCTGAACTTCCAGAGTAGTGTCCGCGCCTTGTACTTTCAGCGCGTTGTAGATGCTCGGTACGCTGTCGCGTGGAAATTCCACGTCGATAACGGCGCCGATGATTTGAACGATACGTCCGCTACTCATAGCTGGATCCTCTGAATATTTGAACCGTTAAACCGCGGCAGCGCCGCCGACGATTTCCGAGATCTCTTGGGTGATCGCAGCCTGACGCGCCTTGTTGTAGATCAGCTGCAAATCGCTGATCAGATCACCGGCGTTATCGGTAGCGTTTTTCATCGCGATCATCCGTGCCGCTTGTTCAGCTGCGTTGTTCTCGACCACCGCCTGGTACACCTGCGACTCCACGTAGCGCACCATCAAGCCGTCAAGCAGCTCTTTGGCGTCTGGTTCGTAGAGGTAGTCCCAGTGGTGCTTGAGTTCCTGATCCGGAGTCGCCACCAGTGGAATCAATTGCTCCACGGTTGGCTGCTGGGTCATGGTGTTGATGAACTTGTTGGATACCACGGAGAGGCGGTCAATCCGGCCTTCCAGGTATGCATCCAGCATCACCTTCACACTGCCGATCAAATCATTGATCGACGGCTCTTCACCCAGGTGGCTGATAGCTGCTACGACGTTGCCGCCGAAGTTACGGAAAAAGGCCGCACCCTTGCTACCAACTACACACAGATCGATCTCGACGCCGTTTTCGCGGTTTACCGCCATGTCCTTGACCAGGGCCTTGAACAGGTTGGTATTCAAACCACCGCACAAACCACGGTCACTGCTCACAACCACATAACCCACACGCTTAACTTCGCGGTCGATCATGAATGGGTGGCGGTATTCCGGGTTGGCGTTGGCCAGATGCCCAATTACCTGGCGGATACGCTCCGCATAAGGACGGCTAGCAGCCATGCGCATTTGTGCCTTGCGCATTTTGCTGACCGCCACTTTTTCCATGGCGCTGGTAATTTTTTGCGTGCTTTTGATGCTCGCAATCTTACTGCGAATCTCTTTTGCGCCTGCCATGTAACACCTATCAGGTTAGCAAGCGGGAGCCTTGCGGCCCCCGCTGCGGCTTACCAGGTTTGGGTGGCCTTGAACTTCTCGATACCGGCTTTCAGGCCAGCGTCGATTTCGTCATTGAAGTCACCCTTCACGTTGATCTTGGCCAACAAGTCGGCGTGATCGCGGTTGAAGTAAGCAATCAGCGCTTGTTCAAAGCTGCCAACCTTGGCGATTTCGACGTCAGTCAGGAACCCACGCTCAGCGGCATACAGCGACAACGCCATGTCAGCGATCGACATTGGGGCGTATTGCTTCTGCTTCATCAGCTCGGTAACGCGCTGACCATGCTCAAGTTGCTTACGGGTCGCTTCGTCCAGGTCAGAAGCGAACTGGGCGAATGCCGCCAGTTCACGGTACTGAGCCAGAGCGGTACGGATACCACCGGAGAGCTTCTTGATGATCTTGGTCTGAGCGGCACCACCCACACGGGATACCGAAACACCGGCGTTCACTGCAGGGCGGATGCCCGAGTTGAACATGGCCGATTCCAGGAAGATCTGACCGTCGGTGATGGAAATCACGTTGGTCGGAACGAACGCGGAAACGTCGCCAGCCTGGGTTTCGATGATCGGCAGTGCGGTCAGGGAACCGGTTTTGCCGGTCACTGCGCCGTTGGTGAACTTCTCTACGTACTCTTCCGAAACGCGGGATGCGCGCTCCAGCAGACGGGAGTGGAGATAGAACACGTCGCCTGGGTAGGCTTCACGA
This sequence comes from Pseudomonas sp. B611, assembly GCF_055407965.1. Classification (NCBI taxonomy): domain Bacteria; kingdom Pseudomonadati; phylum Pseudomonadota; class Gammaproteobacteria; order Pseudomonadales; family Pseudomonadaceae; genus Pseudomonas; species Pseudomonas sp. B611. Next base: position 136,274 of record NZ_JBUZST010000002.1, on the reverse strand, counting down.
CCTGGTGGACGGCGCAGCAGCAGGGAAATCTGGCGGTAAGCCACTGCTTGCTTGGACAGATCGTCATAAACGATCAGCGCGTCTTCACCGCGGTCGCGGAAGAATTCACCCATGGTGCAACCGGCATACGGAGCCAGGTATTGCAGCGCAGGAGATTCCGAAGCACTGGCAGCCACGATGATCGTGTTTTTCAGTGCGCCGTTCTCTTCCAGCTTGCGAACCACGTTGGCGATGGTCGATTGCTTCTGACCGATGGCTACGTAGACGCAGAAAATGCCGCTGTCTTTCTGGTTGATGATCGCGTCGATGGCCAGAGCGGTTTTACCGATCTGACGGTCACCGATGATCAGCTCACGCTGGCCACGGCCGACAGGGATCATGGCATCGACAGCCTTGTAGCCAGTCTGTACAGGCTGGTCTACCGACTTACGCCAGATCACGCCTGGAGCAACTTTCTCGACCGCGTCGGTCTCGGTGTTGCCCAGTGGACCTTTACCGTCAACAGGGTTACCCAGTGCGTCGACTACGCGACCCAGCAGTTCCTTACCAACCGGAACTTCCAGGATGCGGCCAGTGCACTTGGCGCTCATGCCTTCAGCCAGGGACTGGTATGCGCCGAGAATAACGGCACCTACGGAGTCCTGCTCCAGGTTGAGAGCCATACCGAAGACGCCGCCCGGAAACTCGATCATCTCGCCGGACATTACGTCGGCCAGACCGTGAATCCGCACGATACCGTCAGATACGCTGACGACAGTGCCTTCGTTACGGGCTTGGGAGGTCACATCGAGCTTGTCGATGCGGCCCTTGATAATTTCACTTATTTCGGAAGGATTGAGTTGCTGCATTGCTCTGCTGCCCCTTCAAACTCAAGATTTCAATGCTTCGGCAAGATTCGCGAGTTTGCCGCGAATCGAGCCATCGATAACCAGGTCGCCGGCGCGAATGACAATGCCCCCAATGAGGGATTTGTCTTCCGCAACTTGCAGGCGCACTTCCCGGTCGAGTCGTGCACTGAGAACCTTGGCGAGTTTGTCTTGCTGTTCTTGGTTCAATGCGAAAGCACTGGTCACTTCAACGTCTACCGATTTCTCTTGCTCGGCCTTGTACAGGTCGAACAGAGCGGCAATCTCCGGCAAAAGCAGGAGACGGTCGTTTTCGGCAACGACGTGCAAGAAGTTCTGCACTTTCACATCAAACTTGTCGCCGCACACTTCAATAAAAGTGGCGGCCTTGTCTGCGCTCGTCAGTCGCGGGGCCTTGAGCACGCGCTGCATGGTGTCGTCTTGCGACACTGCTGCAGCCAGGCCGAGCATGGCTGACCAAGAGGCCAGCTGCTGGTGGGCCTGGGCGTGCTCGAAGGCTGCCTTAGCGTAAGGTCGGGCCAACGTGGTCAATTCTGCCATGATCGCCCTCGCTTAAATTTCAGCAGCCAGTTTGTTAACCAGCTCCGCGTGCGCGTTTTGATCGATTGTGGCACCCAGGATCTTCTCAGCACCGCCAACGGCCAGGGCACCCAGTTGGGCACGCAGCGCGTCTTTGACACTATTCAGTTCCTGCTCGATCTCGGCCTGAGCCTGAACCTTCACACGGTCAGCGTCGATACGGGCTTTTTCAACAGCCTCTTCAACAATCTGGTTACCGCGTTTCTTGGCTTGCTCAATGATTTCGGCTGCTTGAGCTTTCGCTTCGCGCAGTTGTTGACCCGCTTTATCTTGGGCCAACTCCAGGTCGCGAGCTGCTCGTGCTGCAGCGTCCAGTCCATCCGCAATCTTCTTCTGACGTTCGTGCAGAGCTGCGATGACCGGAGGCCATACGAACTTCATGCAGAAAACGACAAAAATCAAGAACGCTAAGGACTGACCAATAATGGTTGCATTAATGTTCACGCCAATACCTCGCTCATTCGTTGCACAACACACCAATCACTCGAAAAGACGAGTGATTAACCGGCGAGTTGACCAACGAAAGGGTTCGCGAAGGTGAAGAACAGAGCGATACCAACACCGATCATGGTCACGGCGTCGAGCAGGCCGGCGACGATGAACATTTTAACTTGCAGCATTGGAACCATTTCTGGCTGACGCGCTGCGCCTTCCAGGAACTTGCCGCCCAGCAGGCCGAAACCAATGGCAGTACCCAGGGCGCCCAGGCCGATCAACAGTGCAACAGCGATAGCGGTTAGACCAACTACAGTTTCCATCTTTCCTCCCGACTTTTACGTCGTATGGTTTAGGTTTTTTAGATTTTAAAGCGGTAAAACAAATCGTTTCATAGCCCGGTAGGGCCTACCTTCCCGTTTTACCGGGAAGGACATCAGACTAGTCGAGACTGGTCTTAATGGTTCTCTTCGTGCGCCATCGACAGGTAGACGATGGTCAGCATCATGAAGATGAAGGCCTGCAGGGTGATGATCAGGATGTGGAACACAGCCCACGCCCACTGCAGAACAATGCCCAGGCCGCTAAGCCAGAGCAGGCCGCTGCCGAACATCACAGCGATCAGAATGAACACCAGCTCGCCGGCATACATGTTGCCGAACAGTCGCAGGGCCAGGGAGATCGGCTTGGCGATCAGGGTCACGAATTCCAGCAGGAAGTTCACCGGGATCAGCAGGGCTTGAACGAAGATGTTCTTGCTGCCGAACGGGTGCAGGGTCAGTTCGCCGATGAAGCCGCCGATGCCCTTGATCTTGATGCTGTAGAAAATGATCAACGCGAATACCGACAGGGCCATGCCCAGGGTAGCGTTCGGGTCAGTGGTCGATACGGCACGGAATGGGATGTGCGGGTCGCCGCTGATCGCCATGGCGAGCTGAGGAATCCAGTCAACCGGGATCAGGTCGACGGCGTTCATCAGGAACACCCAGACGAAGATGGTCAGTGCCAGCGGTGCAATCACCGGGCTACGGCCATGGAAGCTGTCTTTCACGCTGCCATCGACGAATTCGACCAATACTTCAACGAAGTTCTGCAAAGCACCTGGCTGACCGGAAGTCGCCTTCTTTGCCGCCATGCGGAAAATCAGGACGAAGATCAGACCCAATGCGACCGACCAACCCAGAGTATCCAGGTGGAAAGCCCAGAAGCCCATTTCTTTGGCCTCTGCTGCGGAGTGGGCAAAGCCCCAGCCGCCATTAGGAAGCTGACCGAAGGTCAGGTTCTGCAAGTGGTGCTGGATATAGCCCGAAGCGGTTGTTTCTGCCATGGTTGCCTCAAACGCCCTAAGGTTTCGAAAGTCTTGTTTTCATTAGCAGGGGAGCGAACCAGCTGACCAGTTGGGTCAACACGAAGACGCCGAATACAGCCAGCGGCGCCAATGGCTTCACACCTGCAAAGGTCAGTGCAAACAGCACTGCCGTCAAAATCAGTTTCCCTGCTTCGCCGGCATAAAATGACCGGACGATCGCCTGGGCTGCTCGGGCGCCGGAAAACCGAAAGGCCCTGTGAGCAAAATACATATTGGGCAGCAAGGCTATCAGGCCTCCGCAGAGTCCTGAATATCCGGCTACGACTCCATGCCAGTACCAAAGCGCCAAAGCGGCGATCAGCAAAATGACAAATTGAGCCAATAAAACCGGAAAAACGGCCAAGCGATGGAACGGCAACGTGTTTGGCGTGCGGGTTTCCATCACTCTTGCTCCTCAATGGTCGGCTGCCGGAAATCAATAACTTGGCATAATTTGTGCCGACAAAATGCGCGCAGAGTATAGGGGCGGTTCTGCCCCTATTCAACTGCCGGGTAGTGATTTCCGATCACACGCTACATGAGTAAATGTTTCAGCGGATGTGGGCAAGGACGCCCTGCAGCTCATCGAGAGAGTTATAGCCGATGACCAATTGGCCTTTGCCTTTCTTCCCGTGGCGAATCTGCACCGCAGAGCCTAGGCGTTCGGCCAGGCGCTGTTCGAGACGGGCGATATCCGGATCAGGTTTGCTCGTTTCGACCGGTGCAGGTTTGCCGCTCAGCCACTGGCGAACCAGGGCCTCGGTCTGACGAACGGTGAGCCCTCGTGCGACAACGTGTCGCGCCCCTTCAACCTGTTGATTTTCCGGCAAACCCAGCAAAGCACGGGCGTGACCCATTTCCAGGTCGCCATGGGACAGCATGGTCTTGATGACTTCCGGCAAGGCGATCAGGCGCAGCAGGTTGGACACGGTCACGCGGGACTTGCCCACCGCGTCAGCCACTTGTTGCTGGGTCAGCTGGAATTCCTGCTGCAAGCGCTGCAACGCAATCGCTTCTTCGACCGGGTTGAGGTCTTCACGCTGGATGTTCTCGATCAACGCCATGGCGATCGCGGTTTCATCCGGCACATCGCGCACCATCGCCGGAATGGTGTCCTTGCCGGCCTGCTGGCTGGCACGCCAGCGGCGCTCACCGGCGATGATCTCAAAGCGCCCGCCGCCGATCGGGCGAACCACGATCGGCTGCATCACGCCCTGGGCCTTGATCGAGTTGGCCAGTTCTTCCAGCGCCTGGGGGTCCATGTCTCGGCGTGGCTGGTATTTACCGCGCTGGATCAAGTCCAGGGGCAGGTGTTGCAGCTCGCGCTCGTCGGCCTGCACGGCTTGCTCTTCAAGCGACGTGACAGTCGGACCACTCAGCAGTGCATCCAGTCCACGTCCGAGACCTCGTTTCTTGACGGCCATGGGGATTCCTTAAGTTGGCTGGGCTGCAGCGGTGCGTGAGTTGCGGCGTTGACGGCGAACCATCTCGCCAGCCAGGGCCAGGTAGGCAATGGCGCCACGCGAGGATTTGTCGTACGCCAGCGCAGGCATGCCGTAGCTTGGCGCTTCGGCCAGACGGATGTTGCGCGGGATCACGGTGTCGTAGAGCTGGTCGCCAAAGTGTTCCTTGAGCTGTGCCGACACGTCGTTCATCAGGCTCAGGCGCGGATCGAACATGGTCCGCAACAGGCCTTCGATCTGCAGGTTCGGGTTGAGCAGCTCGGCGATGCGCTTGATGTTATCCACAAGGTCGCTCAACCCTTCCAGTGCGTAGTACTCGCACTGCATGGGGATAATCACCCCATCGGCCGCCACCAACGCGTTCAGCGTGAGCATCGACAGCGACGGCGGGCAGTCGATCAAAATGTAATCGTAGTTCTCGCGGATTGGCGCCAAGGCGCTGCGCAGACGGCTTTCTTTCATCTGCATTTCCAGCAGCACCACTTCCGCCGCGGTCAAATCGCGGTTGGCCGGCAGCAGTTGATAACCACCGTGCTCGGAGAAGTGCATGGCCTGGGCCAGGTCGCATTCGCCGATCAGCAAGTCGTAGACCGAGTTTTCCAGGCCGTGTTTATCCACACCGCTACCCATGGTGGCGTTGCCCTGTGGATCGAGATCGATCAACAGCACCCGGCGCTTGGTAGCCACCAGGGATGCTGCGAGGTTGATGCAGGTGGTGGTTTTGCCCACGCCACCTTTCTGGTTCGCTATCGCGAATACCTTAGCCATTCTTGCTTGTGTTCCCAATCATGCCGTGCGGCGCAGTATCAGCAGATGGCGTTGGCCTTGGCAACCGGGTACGGCCAAGGCGTGTTCGCTATCGAGGTGGAAGTCTGCCGGCAATGCTAACAGCTCGTCGCTTGGATGGACGCCCTTCATTGCCAGCCAGCGGGTGTCACGGTCGCCGAGGTGGCGAGTCCAGTTGCTGAAGTTCTCCATGCTGCTGAAGGCCCGGGAAACAATTCCGTTGAAGGGCTGTTCAGGCGTGAAGGCTTCGACGCGACTGTGGATAACTTGCAGGTTATCCAGCTTGAGTTCGAGTTTGACCTGGGTCAGGAAGCGGGTTTTCTTGCCGTTGCTGTCCAGGCAGGTCACTTGCGACTCGGGAAACAGGATCGCCAACGGAATGCCAGGCATGCCGCCGCCACTGCCGACGTCGAGCCAGCGACCGTTTTCGATAAACGGCATCACGCTCAAGCTGTCGAGCAAGTGGCGTGAAACCATTTCGTCTGGATCACGCACGGCGGTCAGGTTGTAGGCCTTGTTCCATTTGATCAACAGGGCCAGGTAACCCAGCAGCAATTCGTGCTGGGCCGGGGTCAGGTCGACGCCCAACTGGCGCGCACCTGTGGATAACTCTTCGGCGTGTTGCGAGGTGACCAACGAACTCAAGCGCTTTGCTCCAACTGACGGCCCGCGCCGCGTTTTTTCAAATGAATCATCAACAGCGAAATAGCTGCCGGCGTGACGCCGGGGATACGTGAAGCCTGGCCCAGGGTTTCTGGCCGAGTTATCCCCAGCTTGCTTTGAATTTCTTTCGACAGCCCGGAAATCCCGGTGTAATCGATATCCACAGGCAGCTTGGTGTCTTCACTGGCACGCAGGCGAGCGATCTCGTCCTGCTGGCGGTCGATGTAACCGGCGTACTTGGTCTTGATCTCGACCTGTTCGGCGACCTGTGGATCTTCTGCGCCACCGCCGGTCACTTCGACCAGACCAGCGTAGTCGATTTCCGGGCGCGACAGCAGGTTGAGCAAGTTGTACTCGTGGGTCAGCGGCGTACCGAATTTTTGCGCAATCGCATCGCCTTGCTCGGTACCCGGGCGAACCCAGGTGCTTTTCAGGCGTTGCTCTTCCAGCGTGATGCTTTCGCGTTTCTTGCAGAAGGCTTCCCAACGCGCGTCATCGACCAAGCCAAGCTCGCGGCCTTTTTCGGTCAAACGCAAGTCCGCGTTGTCTTCGCGCAGGATCAGGCGGTATTCCGCCCGGGAAGTGAACATCCGGTACGGTTCCTGGGTACCCAGGGTGATCAGGTCATCCACCAACACGCCGATGTACGCTTCGTCGCGACGCGGGCACCAGCTGTCTTTGCCCTGTGCACGCAGTGCGGCGTTGGTCCCGGCCAGCAAACCTTGGGCGCCGGCTTCTTCGTAACCGGTGGTGCCGTTGATTTGCCCGGCGAAGAACAAACCGCCGATCACTTTGGTTTCCAGGCTGTACTTCAGGTCACGCGGATCGAAATAGTCGTACTCGATGGCGTAGCCCGGACGCACGATGTGCGCGTTTTCCATGCCGCGAATCGATTGCACGATCTGGATTTGCACGTCGAACGGCAGGGAAGTGGAAATGCCGTTCGGGTACAGCTCATGGGTGGTCAAGCCTTCGGGCTCGATAAAGACCTGGTGGCTTTCCTTGTCGGCAAAGCGGTGGATCTTGTCTTCGATCGACGGGCAATAACGCGGGCCAATACCTTCGATAACCCCGGAATACATCGGCGAACGGTCGAGGTTCGCGGCGATGATTTCGTGGGTACGGGCGTTGGTGTGGGTAATCCAGCAGCTCACCTGTTTCGGGTGCTGCTCTTTGGAACCCATGAACGACATCACCGGAATCGGTGTATCACCGGCTTGTTCGGTCATGACCGAGAAATCCACAGAACGCCCGTCGATACGCGGCGGGGTCCCGGTTTTCAGGCGACCGACGCGCAGCGGCAATTCACGCAGGCGTTTTGCCAGGGCAATCGACGGCGGATCACCGGCGCGACCGCCGGAATAGTTCTGCATACCGATGTGGATAAGTCCGCCGAGGAACGTACCGGTGGTCAACACCACGGATTCTGCGAAGAAACGCAGGCCCATCTGAGTGACAACACCGCGTACCTGGTCTTGCTCGACGATCAGGTCATCCGCAGCTTGTTGAAATATCCACAGGTTCGGTTGGTTTTCCAGGGTTTCGCGTACAGCCGCCTTGTACAGGATGCGGTCGGCTTGTGCCCGAGTGGCACGCACGGCCGGGCCTTTACGGCTGTTCAGCACGCGAAATTGAATACCACCCTTGTCGGTAGCCATGGCCATCACGCCGCCAAGGGCGTCGATTTCTTTAACCAAATGGCTTTTGCCGATCCCACCAATGGCGGGGTTGCAACTCATTGCACCGAGGGTTTCCACGTTGTGCGTGAGCAACAGGGTTTTTACGCCCATGCGTGCTGACGCCAGTGCTGCCTCGGTACCGGCATGACCGCCGCCGATGACGATCACTTCAAAACGGGAAGGGAAATCCACCACGCACCTCGTGCCTGCTTATGTAGGTAATCAGGAATTGTCTGTTGAAAGGGTTTTGGAGCTTTGGCGGCAAGTATAGGGACTTAGCCCTTCCTAAAGAACCCTTTGCACAAAATTTAACCAGCTGTGGATGAATCACAGACAATAGAAATTAAAAGAGAGAAATTTATTAAATCTTTGTTTTTATGTTTATTTCTACTGAGCCTACTTTCTGTGGATAGATCTCTACAGGCCTTTATTTACGTTGTGTACAGCGATTCAAAAGTCTGTGGTCATGTGCCAATGAGGGCCTTGGATAAGTGCTTTAAGCCTGTGGATTAAACAGATGGTTATCCACAGACGGGTTTATCTTCAGTTTTCAGGCCCTGTTATCAACTGGGCACAGGGGCGGTTATTCACAGGGCTTAATCCACAGAAATCGATGAATCGCTGGGTATTTCGGGCGTGACAAAGCCGCCGTAATCTTTCGATTCACAGCTGGGCACGTAAAAGAGAGACCTATTGTGAGAAAACCGCAGTGCAGTTAATAATAGCGATTATCATTAACCTGCCTGTCGCGCCCTATGTCCCCTCCTTCACACACGGCCGCCGTCCAGCACATCTACGAACAGCACCATTCGTGGCTGCAGGGATGGCTCAAAGGCAAATTGCATAACGCTTGCGATGCGGCAGACGTCGCGCACGATACGTTTGTGCGAATCCTGGGCGGACGCCATGCCGCGCAGATCATGGAACCGCGTGACTATCTGGCGACTATTGCCAAAGGCCTGGTGATCGACCGTTATCGTCGGCATGCCGTCGAACAGGCTTATAAGCAAACCCTGGCCGAGCGCCCTGAAGCCGCTGCCATCAGTGAAGAAGACAAGGCAATCATCATCGAAACCCTGGTGGCTGTGGATAAAGCACTGTCTGGCCTGGGGGAGCGAGCGCGGCGGATTTTCATGCTGTCGCAGATCGACGGGCTCACTTATCAACAAATCGCCGATCAACTGCGGGTTTCCCTGACCACCGTGAAAAAACACATGGTCCGCGCGCTGACCGAGTGCGCGTTGATCATGGCCGGCCTCTGATGGCAGCGCCTGACCGCAAGACCTTCGAGGCGGCTGCCAGTTGGTATGTACAGTTTCAGTCCCAGCCACCGACACCTGCCGAACGATACGCCTGGCAACAATGGCTCAATGGCGATCCGTCCCATCAGGCGGCGTGGAACCAGATGGAACAATTGCAGCGCAGTCTCGGTGCCCTGCCCCAGGACGTTACCCGCCGCGCATTGTCGACCACGCAACAACGCCGGCAAGTGCTCAAGTGGATGCTGGCGCTCGGCAGCACGGGGTATCTCGGTTGGAATGTTCAGAAACACACGCCCCTGGGCAACGTATGGGCCGACTACCGCACTGCTGTAGGACAGCGGCGGCGTATCGAACTGGCCGACGGTACGCAGATTGACCTCAATACCGGCACTGCCATCGATGTCGCGTTCGATGGACGCCAGCGTCTGATTCGCCTGCGCGAAGGTGAAGTACTTATCCACACCGGCAGATTGGGTGGCCAAACGCCCTTTTATGTCGACACTCGCCAAGGCCGGGTCCAGGCATTGGGTACGCGGTTCAGCGTGCGCCAACTGGCGGATTCCACCCGGGTCGGTGTGTTGGAGGACACGGTAAGCGTGTCGCCAGGCGATCAGCCTTCACACCGCCGTATGCTCGTCGCCGGCGAAAGTGCCGACTTCGATCGGCAAAACGTAGGACCTGATCAACAGTATTTTCGTACTCAAGCTGCTTGGGTTGATGGCCAGTTGATCGTTTTGGACGCGCGCCTTGGTGACGTCATCGACGAACTGGCCCGTTACCGCCCTGGCACCCTCCAGTGCGACCGGGCTTCGCAGCGCCTGCGCGTGTCCGGGACGTTCCGCCTGGATTCCACCGATGCCGTGCTGGCCAACCTGCAGGCGACGCTGCCGATCCAGGTGAAATACTTCACCCGCTATTGGGTGTCGGTGCAGAGAATCGGCTGACAAAAAATAGTCCACAAGGGGGTTATCTTTTTTCTACCTGGCGCGGCCCTACAGGTAATTACGACGCAACCTTCAGGGCTTCCTCACACATGCGCCTTCCTAACCAGCTTCGCCAGCGACTCTCCTGCCACGGCATTACGTACGGTCTATTGTTGAGCACCGCCACTGCCGTCGGGGTGTTCCTGCCTTCCAGTGTGATGGCTGCGAGCGCCATGCAGCACTACAGCATTGCCGCCGGCCCGCTGGACAGCGCCTTGAGCCAATTCGCCGCCAGAACCAATATCATTCTGTCTTTTTCCCCACAGCAAACCGCACGATTGCGCAGTCCGGGGTTGGTTGGGGATTACTCGGTAGAGCAGGGTTTCGCACAGCTGCTGCGTGATTCTGGCCTACAGGCCGTCGTCCAGGCGCCGGGCAGTTATGTATTACAAGCCGCACCCACCGGGGAATTGACGTTGGCCCCGACCACCATCAGTACTTATCAACAGGGTGGTTTCACTCAAGAGATCGCCGGGGACGTCGGCTATAAGGCGCAAAACAGCCGGGTCGGCACTAAGACCAGTACGCCTTTGTCGGAAACCCCGCGTTCGGTATCAGTAGTCACCGGCCAGCGCATCAAGGACCAGAAGTCCCAGACCCTGACCGAAGTGCTCGGTTATGTGCCCGGTATCTTCGCACCGCCGTTCGCCGCCGGTGATGGCCTGGCGGGTGACCTGTTTTTCATTCGCGGTTTCAACGCCACCGATTACGGCTATGGATTGCTGCGCGATGGCCTACGCGTACAAGGCAATCGGTACGACACTACCAGCGAGCCCTATGGCCTGGAACGGGTCGAGATCTTCCGTGGCCCGTCGTCGCTGCTTTATGGCGAAAACGCTCCCGGCGGCCTGGTGAACCTGGTGAGCAAGCACCCAACCGCTGCGCCACAGGGAGAGGTGCAACTGGGTTACGGCTCGAATAACCGTCGCCAACTGGGTGTGGATATCTCCGGCCCGCTCACGGATGCCGGCAATATCCTGGGTCGCGTGGTGATGCTTGGCCGCAAGTCTGAGACCCAAACGGACCATGTGCCGGATGACCGCCTCTACATCGCGCCGTCCCTGACCCTGAATTTCGACGATTACAACACCCTGACGTTGTTGGCCAACTACCAGAAAGACCACACCAACCTGGAGCTTGGCTTACCCGCCGCGGGCACTTTGCTGACCAACCCGAATGGCAAGTTATCCAAGCACACCATGCTCGGTGATCCGGACTGGAACACCTTTGAGCGGGAAGCCTGGAGCACCGGCTACGAGTTCAGTCACAGCTTCAACGACGAATGGCAGTTCCGCCAGAACTCGCGTTACATGCAGTCACGCATCAACCGTCATGAGACCTGGCCGGGCGACCTGAACAACCAAGGCTTCGGCACTCAGCTGAACATGAACGCCTACGACCGCTACAACAAGTCGATGGTGTACTCCCTGGATAACCAACTGGAAGGAAAATTCCAGCTGGGCGACTTGGAAAACACTGTGCTGTTCGGCGCGAGCTACGGCCGGACCTCGTTCAACCAGGACTGGGACGCTGGTTTCGCCGGAACCATCAATGTGTATAACCCGGTTTACCTGCGCGAACCGACCACACCGCTCGCTATCCAAAACACCCTGCTGGAACAGCAGATGAAAGGGGTTTATGCACAGATCCAGAGTAAGTATGACCACTGGTTGTTCTTGCTTGGCGGCCGTCAGGATTGGGTAGACAGTGATTTTCGCGACAAGGTGAAGCCTTCGACCGACTCCAGCACCACGGAACAGAAGTTCACCTACCAAGGTGGCGTGATGTACCAATTCGACAACGGCCTGACGCCGTATGTCAGCTACTCCACCGCATTCGTGCCGGTGCAGCAGATCTCGGTGACAGGCTCACCGCTCAAGCCGATCACCAGTCGTCAGTACGAAGTGGGTTTGAAGTACGAGCCGATTGGCTGGGACACGGCGATGACACTGTCGGTGTATGACTTGCGCAAGGAGGACGATACCTACCTCGATTCAACGACCAACACGTACCGCCAAGTGGGTGAGAGTCGCGCCAAAGGTGCGGAAGTCGAGATCAACAGCAACCTCACACCGAACCTGAATATGACAGCGGCTTACACCTATACCGACGCTCGGATAACCAAGGATACGGTCGGTTCCCTGGTAGAAGGCCGGCAGATGACGGGAGTTCCCCGCAACCAGGCGTCGATCTGGGGCAAATACCGCATGCTCGATGGCCCACTCAAGGGGCTGTCTTTTGGCGGCGGCGTGCGTTACTTCGACAGCGCGTTTTCCTACAGCAAGCCGAGCTTGTACGGCAAGCTCGACCCTGGAAGCGTCACATTGGTGGATGCGGTTGTGGGTTATCAGATCGACCCGCACTGGTCGCTGGACCTGAACGCCAAGAACCTGTTCGACAAAGAATATGTATCAGGTTGCAACGATGCGGGGCGTTGCTACTGGGGCGACAGCCGTACCTTGCTGGGTACGGTGTCGTATAACTGGTAAAGCGCTGTGGATAACTCGGCTATTTGCCGATGCAGAAACTGGAAAAGATCCGCCCCAACAAATCATCAGAGCTAAATGCCCCGGTGATTTCCCCCAACAGCTGCTGCGCCTGGCGTAAATCTTCGGCCAGCAGCTCTCCTGCGCCCGCGAGGGTCAGCTGTGCCCGACCATGCTCCAGCGCCGCGCTGGCATGGCGCAGCGCCTCCAGGTGCCTGCGGCGCGCACTGAAGCTGCTTTCCGAGGTCTGCTCGTAGCCCATGCAGGCCTTGAGATGATCACGCAGCAGTTCCAGGCCGTCACCCGCCGACTTGGCGCTCAGGCTGATGGTGACGTGGCCATCCTCGCTGGTTTCCATGGCAATCGCCTCGCCCGTCAGGTCAGCCTTGTTACGGATCAACGTGACTTTGGCCGGGTCTGGCCGCTGTTCGAGGAATTCCGGCCACAGGGCAAAGGGGTCCACCGCCTCAGGCGCGGTGGCATCCACCACCAGCAACACGCGATCGGCCTCACTGATGGCCTTGAGCGCCCGTTCCACGCCGATTTTCTCGACCTGGTCATCGGTATCCCGCAAACCGGCGGTGTCGACCACATGCAGCGGCATGCCATCGATGTGGATATGTTCGCGCAGGATATCCCGCGTCGTGCCGGCAATCTCAGTGACGATGGCCGCTTCGCGCCCGGCCAGGGCGTTGAGCAGGCTGGATTTGCCGGCGTTGGGCCGCCCGGCGATCACCACGGTCATACCGTCACGCAGCAATGCACCCTGCCCGGCTTCGCGCAGCACTGTGGATAATTCCTCGCGGACTTTATCCAGCATCGCTAGCACGTGGCCATCGGCGAGGAAGTCGATTTCCTCTTCGGGAAAATCAATCGCCGCCTCGACATAGATGCGCAAGCTGATCAGTTGCTCGGTCAAGTTATGCACACGCAGGGAAAACGCGCCCTGCAACGAGCGCAACGCATTACGCGCAGCCTGTGCAGAACTGGCCTCGATCAAGTCGGCAATCGCTTCGGCCTGGGCCAGGTCGAGCTTGTCGTTCAGGAACGCGCGTTCGCTGAACTCCCCCGGCCGCGCCAGGCGGCAGCCCAATTGCAGGCAGCGTTGCAGCAACATATCCAGGACGACCGGGCCACCGTGGCCCTGCAATTCCAGGACATCTTCACCGGTAAACGAATTCGGCCCTGGGAAATAGAGGGCCAGGCCTTCGTCCAACACGCTTTGGTCAGCATCGAGGAAGGGACCGTAATGTGCGTACCGCGGTTTCAACTCCCGCCCACTGATGGCCTGGGCAGCCACGCCGGCAAGCGGCCCGGAAATACGCACAATACCGACACCGCCGCGACCTTGAGCGGTAGCGACAGCAGCGATGGTTTCACGAGGAGCACTCATCAGCAGGTTCCAGAACAAAAGTGACGGAAAGCAAAACGCCCCACTAGGGGGCGTCTTGAGTGGTTACCCACAGAGTAAATTACGCTTCGGCTTTTTTGGTAGCCGCTTCGATTTTACGTGTGATGTACCACTGTTGAGAGATCGACAACACGTTGTTGACTACCCAGTACAGCACCAGACCAGCTGGGAACCACAGGAAGAAGAAGGTGAAGATGATTGGCATCATTTTCATTACCTTGGCCTGCATCGGATCCGGCGGAGTCGGGTTCAGACGCTGCTGGATAAACATGGTCGCGCCCATGATGATCGGCAGAATAAAGAACGGGTCTTTGATCGACAGGTCAGTAATCCACAGGATGAACGGCGCCTGGCGCATTTCCACGCTTTCCAGGAGAACCCAGTAAAGCGACAGGAATACTGGCATCTGTACCAGAATCGGCAAGCATCCACCCAGCGGGTTGATCTTCTCTTTCTTGTACAGCTCCATCATGGCCTGCGACATTTTCTGCCGGTCGTCACCATGTTGCTCTTTCAACGCTGCCAGTTTCGGCGCCACGGCACGCATGCGCGCCATTGACTTGTAGCTGGCTGCCGACAGAGGGAAGAAGATCCCTTTGATCAGCATGGTCAAGAAGATGATCGAGAAGCCCCAGTTACCGACGATGCTGTGGATATGTTGCAGCAGCCAGAAAATCGGCTGGGCAATGAACCACAGAATGCCGTAGTCCACAGTCAGTTCCAGACCTGGGGACAACTCTTTGAGCACAGCCTGGCTTTTCGGGCCGGCGTACAGAGTGGCGCTGGTTTCAGCCTTGGCACCTGGTGCGACGGTCAACGCCGGGCCAGTGTAGCCAATGATGTAGTTGCCTTTGGTGTCCTTGCGCGCCGCGACCAGGTTGTTCTGGCCAGGCTGAGGAATCCACGCGGTCACGAAGTAGTGTTGCAACCATGCAACCCAGCCGCCGTTCACGTTATAGGTGATTGGGGCCTTTTGTTTGTCTTCGGCAACCTTGTCGATATCTTTCATCGACACTTTTTTGTACGGCTCCGAACTTGTCCACAGGGCGGCGCCCAGGTAAGTCGCGGTGCCAGTCGCGGTGCTGGACGACGGATCGGAGCTGGCATCACGCTTGAGCTGGGCAAACATTGCGCCAGTCCAAGGCTGCGCGCTCTGGTTGTCGATCAAGTAGGTGACAACGATGTCGTACAGGCCGCGTTTCAGTGTGAAACGCTTGATGTAGTTGACGCCGTCCTTGCTGAACTTCAGGTCGACGACCAACTGGTCCTGGCCATCGGCCAGTTGATAACTCTTCTTCTCCGAGGAGAAAACCGGACGACCGGTAGGGCTCGCATCAGGGCCGTTGGTGCCGATCAAGCCACTTTGAGCCTGATAAACACGTTCGCCACCGTTATCGAACAACTGGAATGGAATTTCCGGGTGATCCTGACGACGCGGATACAGAGGAAGTGTCAGTTTGGCAACATCGCCACCTTGCGGGTCGATAGCCAGGTCCAATACATCCGTTTTTACCTGGATGAGGTCTGTGCTGGCGGCAACTGGTACTTCTGCGGGTGCGTTTGTTTCGCCCGCTGCGCGTGGAATGTCATCACTGGCGGCAGTGTTGGTGCCACTCACTGTATCGGGAAGCCCCGCTGGAACAGCATTGGCAGCAACATTCTGAGTCGGCAGGGCAGCTTGGCCGTAGTCCTGGTTCCAATTAAGGACCATGACGTAGGACACGATTGCCAGGGCGACGATCAGGATCGTGCGTTTAATATCCATGATTACTCGGCCATCGAAGAAGAACGGGAGGTAGGGATAGGTGGAACCGGGTCATAACCACCGGCATTCCACGGATGACAGCGACCTAAACGACGAAAGGTCAGCCAGCCACCGCGCAGAAGACCATGATTTTCTATGGCCTCTAACGCGTAGCAGGAACAACTGGGGTAGAAACGACAGTGGTTGGCCATCAGGGGACTAATGGCATAGCGATAAAACTGGATCGGAACGATTGCCAGTTTACGCATCAGGACTGTCTACCCCTACAGTTTCGGTGCTGACTGCTGGTGCTGGCTTGTTGGTACGCGCCAAACGTTTCCAGAGCTTGCCGAAATGCTGAATCAATTCGGGGTTTTCTACGTCCCCCAAGCCTTTGCGCGCGACGATAACAATATCCCAACCAACCAGAGTGTCCTGGTGGAGGCGAAACGATTCGCGCATCAGACGCTTGAGGCGATTGCGCTCAACGGAGAGCTTTACGCTCTTCTTGCCGATCACCAACCCGAGACGGGGGTGATCCAGATCGTTGTTACGCGCAAGGAGCAGGAGATTTTTCCCCGGAACCTTGCCGGTGGGGGAGTCAAAGACTGCCTTGAAGTGCCGGGGGGTTAGCAGACGCTTTTCCCGACTGAAGTCCTGACTCACCACAGGTACCGGATTATCAAACTGCCAGACGTGCACGACCTTTGGCGCGACGACGCGACAGGACAGCACGGCCGTTCTTGGTAGCCATGCGAGCACGGAAACCGTGGGTGCGGGCGCGTTTGATGGTGCTTGGTTGGAAAGTACGTTTCATGGCGTTGTTACCTGGTTCGTCCACAACGGGCCGGAATGGCCCCCGTTTTAAGAGACCGGCGATTCTAGAGAAAGCAAGCCTCTAGGTCAATTTCCAACCAGCTTTTCCTTCAATTAGATCTCTATACGGCAAAGCGTCCTTTTCTATCCGCTCGGCTTTCATGGGCAATGCCATAGATATAAAAATAAAGAAGGAAGTTATTTAAAGCTTTTCTGTAAAGCTTATAAAAGCTAGGGCGACGATCATCTGTGGATAACTACCTTGAGGCCATATTCCACCTGATGTACAGAGAATGACAACACGGGGGAGAAACTGGGCTCTGCCTGTGCTGCACTGTCGGATAAGCTGTGGGTGGAATGGGTTGTTATCCACAGGCCAGTTACCCACAGACTTTTGCCCCCACTTGTACAACGACCTTAGGTGCGCTTATCCACAGAGCTTATGCACAGACCATTGGTCGCTTTTTTTGTGGTTAACGCATTGATTTTGGCTGCCTTGTGCGCAACCTACATGTGGATAAGTGGGCAGCGCGCCGCTACAATGGCGGCTGTTTTTGCCTCACCGGCTTTCAACTTAGGGGATATCCGTGTCAGTGGAACTTTGGCAGCAGTGCGTGGAGCTTTTGCGCGAGGAGCTGCCTGCCCAGCAATTCAACACCTGGATCCGTCCACTACAAGTCGAAGCCGAAGGCGACGAGTTGCGTGTCTACGCACCCAATCGGTTTGTTCTCGACTGGGTCAACGAAAAGTACCTGAGCCGCGTTCTCGAATTGCTCGACGAACATGGCAACGGCGTTGCGCCCGTGCTCTCCTTATTAATAGGTAGCAAACGCAGCTCCGCCCCTCGTGCTGCGCCGAATGCCCCGCTGGCGGCTGCCGCTTCGCAAGCGCAGGTCGCGACTGCACCGGCTGCGCCGGCTCCAGCCCCCGCGCCATCCAAGTCCTCCGCGCAAAAAAGCGCGCCTGAGAACGAGGAACCGTCACGCGACAGCTTCGACCCGATGGCCGGCGCCAGTTCCCAGCAAGCACCGGTTCGCGCCGAACAGCGCACGGTGCAAGTCGAAGGCGCGCTCAAGCACACCAGCTACCTGAATCGCACCTTTACCTTTGAGAACTTTGTCGAAGGTAAATCCAACCAGCTGGCCCGCGCCGCTGCCTGGCAGGTCGCCGACAACCCCAAGCATGGTTACAATCCGCTCTTCCTCTATGGTGGCGTTGGCTTGGGTAAGACCCACTTGATGCATGCTGTGGGTAACCATCTATTAAAGAAGAACCCGAATGCCAAGGTCGTGTACCTGCACTCGGAGCGCTTCGTGGCTGACATGGTCAAGGCCTTGCAGCTGAACGCCATCAATGAGTTCAAACGGTTCTACCGTTCCGTTGATGCCTTGCTCATCGATGACATTCAATTCTTCGCGCGCAAGGAACGTTCCCAGGAAGAGTTCTTCCACACCTTCAACGCCCTGCTCGAAGGCGGCCAGCAGGTCATCTTGACCAGTGATCGCTACCCGAAGGAAATCGAAGGCCTGGAAGAGCGCTTGAAGTCGCGCTTCGGCTGGGGCCTGACCGTTGCGGTAGAACCGCCGGAGCTGGAAACCCGCGTTGCGATCCTGATGAAAAAGGCCGACCAGGCGAAGGTCGACCTGCCCCACGACGCTGCCTTCTTTATCGCCCAGCGCATTCGTTCCAACGTGCGCGAGCTGGAAGGCGCACTCAAGCGGGTCATTGCCCACTCGCACTTCATGGGCCGCGATATCACCATCGAGCTGATTCGCGAATCCCTGAAAGACCTGCTGGCGCTGCAAGACAAACTGGTGAGTGTGGATAACATTCAGCGCACGGTTGCCGAATACTACAAAATCAAGATTTCCGACCTGCTCTCCAAGCGCCGTTCGCGCTCGGTGGCTCGTCCACGGCAAGTGGCAATGGCGCTCTCCAAAGAGCTGACCAACCACAGCCTGCCGGAAATCGGCGATGTGTTTGGCGGTCGCGATCACACCACCGTGTTGCACGCGTGCCGCAAAATCAACGAACTCAAGGAATCCGACGCGGATATTCGCGAGGACTACAAGAACCTGCTGCGTACACTGACAACGTGATGACACCAGCGCAGCTTATTAAGGCAAGGGACTAGACCATGCATTTCACCATTCAACGCGAAGCCCTGTTGAAACCCCTGCAACTGGTCGCAGGCGTCGTCGAGCGCCGACAGACCTTGCCGGTGCTTTCCAACGTATTGCTGGTGGTCGAAGGCCAGCAATTGTCCCTGACCGGTACCGACCTGGAAGTCGAACTGGTCGGTCGTGTGCAGTTGGAAGAACCCGCTGAACCTGGCGAGATCACCGTACCGGCGCGCAAGCTGATGGATATCTGCAAAAGCCTGCCGAACGACGCGCTGATCGATATCAAGGTTGATGACGCCAAGTTGGTGGTCAAGGCCGGCCGTAGCCGTTTCACCCTGTCCACCCTGCCAGCCAATGACTTCCCAACCGTGGAAGAAGGCCCTGGCTCGCTGACCTGCAGCCTGGAGCAGAGCAAGCTGCGTCGTTTGATCGAACGCACCAGCTTCGCCATGGCGCAACAGGACGTGCGTTACTACCTCAACGGCATGCTGCTGGAAGTGTCTGAAGGCATCATCCGCGCCGTGGCCACCGACGGTCACCGTCTGGCCATGTGCTCGATGAAGGCCGACATTGGCCAACCGGACCGTCACCAGGTGATCGTGCCGCGCAAAGGTATCCTCGAACTGGCGCGCCTGCTCACTGAGCCGGACGGCAATGTCAGTATCGTCTTGGGTCAACACCACATCCGCGCCACCACCGGTGAGTTCACCTTCACCTCCAAGCTGGTTGACGGCAAGTTCCCGGATTACGAGCGCGTACTGCCCAAGGGTGGTGACAAGCTGGTGATCGGCGATCGTCAGGCTTTGCGTGAAGCATTCAGCCGTACGGCGATCCTGTCCAACGAGAAGTACCGTGGTATTCGTCTGCAACTGGCCAACGGTCAGCTGAAAATCCAGGCCAACAACCCGGAGCAGGAAGAAGCGGAAGAAGAAGTGGGCGTTGACTACAACGGCGGCTCCCTGGAAATCGGCTTCAACGTGAGCTACTTGCTCGACGTGCTGGGTGTGATGACCACCGAACAGGTTCGCCTGATTCTGTCGGACTCCAACAGCAGCGCCCTCGTGCAGGAATCTGACAACGACGACTCGGCTTACGTTGTTATGCCGATGCGCCTGTAATAGAAGCTAGATGTCCCTTAGTCGCGTCTCGGTCACCGCGGTGCGCAATCTGCACCCGGTGACCTTCTCCCCCTCCCCCCGCATCAATATCCTCTACGGCGCCAACGGCAGTGGCAAAACCAGCGTGCTGGAAGCCATCCACTTGTTGGGGCTTGCCCGTTCCTTTCGCAGTGCCCGCTTGTTACCGGTTATCCAGTACGAGCAGTTGGCGTGCACGGTATTCGGCCAAGTCGAATTGGCGGAAGGCGGCAACAGTGCCTTGGGGATATCCCGTGATCGCGGCGGTGAGTTCCAGATCCGCATTGATGGCCAAAACGCACGCAGTGCGGCCCAGCTGGCGGAAATTCTGCCACTGCAACTGATCAACCCCGACAGCTTTCGCCTATTGGAAGGTGCGCCAAAAATCCGCAGACAGTTCCTCGATTGGGGAGTGTTCCACGTGGAACCGCGATTCATGGCCACTTGGCAGCGCCTGCAGAAGGCCCTGCGGCAGCGGAACTCGTGGCTGCGGCATGGTACACTTGACGCCGCTTCGCAAGCGGCCTGGGACCGGGAACTGTGCCTGGCCAGCGACGAAATAGATGAATACCGCCGTGCTTATATCAAAGCCTTGAAACCAGTCTTTGAGCAGACTTTGAGCGAGTTGTTGGATCTCGAAGGGCTGACACTGAGCTACTACCGTGGCTGGGACAAAGAGCGTGAACTGAGTGCAGTGCTCGCGACGTCCTTGCAGCGGGACCAGCAAATTGGCCATACCCAGGCCGGCCCCCAACGGGCTGATCTGCGCCTTAGATTAGGCGTACATAATGCCGCGGATATCTTGTCCCGTGGCCAGCAGAAGTTGGTGGTGTGCGCGCTGCGTATCGCCCAGGGCCATTTGGTTAGCCAGGCCCGACGCGGTCAGTGTATTTATCTGGTAGATGACTTGCCGTCAGAACTCGACGAGCAACATCGCCGCGCGTTATGCCGCTTGTTGGAAGACTTACGCTGCCAGGTGTTTATCACCTGTGTAGACCACGAATTATTGAGGGAAGGCTGGCAGACGGAAACGCCAGTCGCTTTGTTCCACGTGGAACAGGGCCGTATCACCCAGACCCACGACCATCGGGAGTGAAGGCATGAGCGAAGAAAACACGTACGACTCGACCAGCATTAAAGTGCTGAAAGGTTTGGATGCCGTACGCAAACGTCCCGGTATGTACATTGGCGACACCGATGATGGTAGCGGTCTGCACCACATGGTGTTCGAGGTGGTCGATAACTCCATCGACGAAGCGCTGGCCGGTCACTGCGACGACATCAGCATCATCATCCACCCGGATGAGTCCATCACCGTGCGCGACAACGGTCGCGGCATTCCGGTCGATGTGCACAAAGAAGAAGGCGTTTCGGCGGCAGAGGTCATCATGACTGTGCTCCACGCCGGCGGTAAGTTCGATGACAACTCCTACAAAGTCTCCGGCGGTTTGCACGGTGTAGGTGTGTCGGTGGTGAACGCACTGTCCGAAGAGTTGATCCTGACTGTTCGCCGCAGCGGCAAGATCTGGGAACAGACCTACGTCCACGGTGTTCCACAAGAACCGATGAAAATCGTTGGCGACAGCGAAACCACCGGTACGCAGATCCACTTCAAGCCATCGGCTGAAACCTTCAAGAATATCCACTTCAGCTGGGACATCCTGGCCAAGCGTATTCGTGAACTCTCCTTCCTCAACTCCGGTGTGGGTATCGTCCTCAAGGACGAGCGCAGCGGCAAGGAAGAGCTGTTCAAGTACGAAGGCGGCCTGCGTGCGTTCGTTGAATACCTGAACACCAACAAGACTGCGGTCAACCAGGTGTTTCACTTCAACATCCAGCGTGAAGACGGCATCGGCGTGGAAATCGCCCTGCAGTGGAACGACAGCTTCAACGAGAACCTGTTGTGCTTCACCAACAATATTCCACAGCGCGACGGCGGCACTCACCTGGTGGGTTTCCGTTCCGCACTGACGCGTAACCTGAACACCTATATCGAAGCCGAAGGCCTGGCCAAAAAGCACAAAGTTGCCACCACCGGTGACGATGCGCGCGAAGGCCTGACCGCAATTATCTCGGTAAAAGTGCCGGACCCTAAGTTCAGTTCCCAGACCAAAGACAAGCTGGTGTCTTCCGAAGTGAAGACCGCAGTGGAACAGGAGATGGGCAAATACTTCTCCGACTTCCTGCTGGAGAACCCGAACGAAGCCAAGCTGGTCGTCGGCAAGATGATCGACGCCGCACGTGCCCGTGAAGCCGCGCGTAAGGCCCGTGAGATGACCCGCCGTAAAGGCGCATTGGACATCGCTGGCCTGCCGGGCAAACTGGCTGACTGCCAGGAGAAGGACCCTGCCCTCTCCGAACTGTACCTGGTGGAAGGTGACTCTGCTGGCGGTTCCGCCAAGCAGGGTCGTAACCGTCGCACCCAGGCCATCCTGCCGTTGAAGGGTAAGATCCTCAACGTCGAGAAGGCACGCTTCGACAAGATGATTTCCTCCCAGGAAGTCGGCACCTTGATCACGGCATTGGGCTGCGGTATCGGCCGTGACGAGTACAACATCGACAAGCTGCGTTATCACAACATCATCATCATGACCGATGCTGACGTCGACGGTTCGCACATCCGTACCCTGCTGCTGACCTTCTTCTTCCGTCAGTTGCCGGAGCTGATCGAGCGCGGCTACATCTACATCGCTCAGCCGCCGTTGTACAAAGTGAAAAAGGGCAAGCAAGAGCAATACATCAAAGACGACGACGCCATGGAAGAGTACATGACGCAGTCGGCTCTGGAAGATGCCAGCTTGCACCTGAACGACGAAGCCCCGGGCATCTCCGGTGAGGCGCTGGAGCGCCTGGTTAACGACTTCCGCATGGTGATGAAGACCCTCAAGCGTCTGTCGCGCCTGTACCCTCAGGAGCTGACCGAACACTTCATCTACCTGCCAGCCGTAAGCCTGGAACAGTTGGGCGATCACGCAGCGATGCAGGATTGGCTGGCCCAGTACGAAGTGCGCCTGCGCACCTCCGAGAAGTCTGGCCTGGTGTACAAAGCCAGCCTGCGTGAAGACCGTGAACGTAACGTCTGGCTGCCAGAGGTGGAGCTGATCTCCCACGGCCTGTCGAACTACGTCACCTTCAACCGCGACTTCTTCGGCAGCAACGACTACAAAACCGTGGTGACCCTGGGCGCTCAACTGAGCACCCTGCTGGACGACGGCGCGTACATCCAGCGTGGCGAACGCAAGAAGCAAGTCAAGGAATTCAAAGAAGCCCTCGACTGGCTGATGGCCGAAAGCACCAAGCGCCACACCATCCAGCGATACAAAGGTCTGGGTGAAATGAACCCGGATCAGCTGTGGGAAACCACCATGGACCCAAGCCAGCGTCGCATGCTGCGCGTGACCATCGAAGACGCCATTGGCGCAGACCAGATCTTCAACACCCTGATGGGTGATGCGGTCGAACCTCGCCGTGACTTCATCGAGAGCAATGCGTTGGCGGTTTCTAACCTGGATTTCTGATCCAGGTACACCGCGAAACCAAAAAGGCCAACGCTTAGCGTTGGCCTTTTTTATTGGGTGAAAACAGGTCTATTCCAAATGCTCCACGTGGAACATCACGGCGAAGTCGCTGCCACACTCTCCAACCGATACCCATACCCGTAGATCGTCAACAGCTGCCAACCCCTGTCTGCCGTGAGCCCCAGCTTGTTTCGCAGCCGGTAGATATGCGTGTCCAGTGGCCGCGATGACACCATCTCTTCATGGGTCCAAAACCGCTCATACAGGTACTCACGGGACAGTGGCCGTGCCAGGTTGGCAAATAGGCAACTGGCCAATCGGTATTCACGCTCAGTGAGGTTGATCGGCTTCCCTGCTCGGGTCACGGTCAATTCGGCGTCGTCAAAGGTCAGGTCATTGAAGCTCTGCACTTCATGGGTTGCCGACCTTTGCAGGCCGTGCCGGCGCAACACCGCTGTGACCCGGGCCTTCAGTTCGTTGGGCCGAAAAGGCTTGCTGACGTAATCATCGGCGCCGCTGTTCAATGCGGTAACGATGTCACTCTCGGCATCACGGCTGGTGAGCATGATGACGGCGGGCGGCGACTCCATGTGTTCGCGGGTCCAACGCAGCAGGGCAATGCCGGTGATATCCGGCAGTTGCCAGTCGAGGATCAGCAGGTCGAAGGTTTCCCGGCGCAGTTGACGCAGCAGGTCTTCACCGCGTTCAAAGCAGTGCAGGGTCCAAGGCTGTTCGGCGGTGCTGGGGATCTGTCGCAGTGTCTGTTCCACCCGGCGCAGTTCGGCGGGTTCGTCATCCAGTATTGCGACACGCATGGGTGGTCCTTTCGTCTTGAAAAGTATGGCAGCCGTTGGCCTGTTTCGAATAAGGGCACGTGCTGCGTAGATGCCGGTCGTTGAATCTGAAGAATTGTGCGCAGATTCATCGACCCCTTGGATCTCTCGGTACGCTGGGATCAATCAGCGGTTAAGCCTTTGAAAGTCCTCGGTACCTGTGTGGGAAAGATACCGGCTCCTGACCGTAAGTAAAAGGATCAGCCGACGCGTGCGCTGTCGTAAACTCCAGTGTCGTCCTACGATGAGCAAAGCCACGGTCCATGACTTCGTCCACTACTCGACAACAGCACAGGCACGTTGACCTATGATGCTCTGGGGCAAGCCCGAAAAACGCCAACCCACCCACGCCCAACGGCTGTTCCATGGCCTGGTACGCGAGTGGTTGTGGATTGGCCTGCTGTTGCTACCCATCACCGCGTACTTGTCCCTGAGCCCAGGCTTGGCGTTGAACAACCCGCTTTACGACAGCCTTCGTCGCCTCACGCCCCTGCCGGTGGACCCGCGCATCCTGTTGGTGACCATCGACGGCCCCAGCCTCAAGAAGCTGGGGCAATGGCCTTGGCCGCGCAGCTTGCACGCCGACCTGATCGACCGCCTGAGCGCCGCGCAACCGGCCGCGATCCTGTTCGATGTGGTCTTCAGCGAGCCGGGCAACCCTGCCAATGACAAGCGCCTGGCCGATGCGGTGTGCAACGCCGGCAACGTGCTGTTGCCGTTGCTGCGTGAAGGGCCGGCGAGTTACATCCAACCGGCTGAACAAATGCAGCCGCTGCTCAAATGTGCCAAGGGCGTGGGGCATATCAATATCGAGGCAGACAATGACGGCGTTGTGCGCAGCCTGTATTTGCGTGAAGGCCCGCTGGATGCCATGGCGCCGCAACTGGCTTGGCTGGCCTATCAGATGGGCACCCAGGAGCCCACGGCGATGCCCGCTGAATCCCACGGCAAAGTCAGTGAACAATGGCACCGTGAGCATGGCATTCGCATTCCGTTTATCGCGGCCCACAGCCACTTCCCCAGTGTGTCCTACGTCAGCGTATTGCGCGGTGAAGTCTCCCCCGAGTTGATGCGTAACCGTCTGATCCTGGTCGGGGCGACCGCCTCTGGAATGGGTGATCGGTTTGCTACACCCATTTCGTCCACGCTTGGCACCACAGCCGGTGTCGAGATCCAGGCCAACGTGCTTAACGGTTTGCTGCAAGAACGCAGCATTGTTGATCTGCCTGGGTGGCTGGCGGCACTGATGGCGACTTCCCTGGTGGCCTTGCTGCTCGGCCTGCTGCTCTATCGCCCTCGTTACGCACTGTGGATGACGCTGGGCTGCATGGCCGCTGCGCTGATCGGGTCCCTGGCATTGTTGCGCCTGGGCCATTGGTGGTCCCCTGCCGCCTGCCTGATCGGTTTGTTGCTCAGCTACCTGATCTGGAACTGGCGGCGCCTCAGCGTGATCCTGGCCTACTTTGGCTGGGAACTGGCGCGCCTGGACAACGAGCCCAAAGTGCTGCCCGAACGCCGTCGTGCTCCCGCCAGCAAAGGCGATGTCTTGCAGGGCCGTATCTTTGCCCTGGAGCAAGCCGTCAGCCGCACACGCGACACCCGCCGCTTCATGGCCGATGGCCTGGAGTGCTTGCCGGTGGCGACGCTGATTACCGATCCCAAGGGCAATATCCTGCTGGCCAACCGCATCGCTCGGGAGGTGTTCGGCAGCGACCTGGTCACCGACAACCTGTTGGAGCAACTGGCCGACCTGGGCTATCCACCGCTGCACAACGGCATGCGCCCTGCCCTCTCGGCGCTGGAGCTTGTGGAGTTCCGGGATATCCACCAGCGCAGCCTGCGCATGGAACTCGCGCCCCTGCTGCCCGCAGAAGGTGACATCGCATTGGGCTGGCTGCTGAGCCTGACGGACTTGAGCAAGGAGCGCGACGCCCAGCAGCACCGCGAGACGATGCTGCGCTTCCTCTCCCATGACTTGCGTGCGCCGCACTCGGCAATCCTGGCGCTGCTGGATGTACACGGCAGCGAGTCGCCGGTATTTGCCCAGATCGAGCAACAGGTACGCCGTGCCTTGAGCCTCACTGAATCCTTTGTGCAGCTGGCGAAGGCCGAGGCGGACGGCTATCACTTCCAGCCGACATTGTTCGCCATGCTGGTGATGGATGCGTTTGACCAGGTCGCGTTGCTGGCCCAGCTCAAGGGCATTCATCTGGTCCATGACCTGGATGAGGCTGACGAGGGCATGGTGTCGGCCGATCAATCGCTGCTGACCCGTGCGTTGTTCAACGTTCTGGAAAACGCCATCAAGTATTCGTCTTCCGGCACCACTGTCAGGTTGCGTCACGGCACCACAGAGGGCTGGCTGGAATGCCGCATCAGCGATCAGGGGCCGGGGATTGCCGCCGAGGATTTGCCGGAGTTGTTCAGCCAATACCGACGCTTCGAATCGGCCCAGGGCAGCGACGGCCTGGGGTTGGGGCTGACCATGGTCAAGGCCGTCGTGGAGCGCCATGGCGGGCGTATCAGCTGCGAGAGCACGGTGGGCAAGGGCACCACGTTCAGCCTGCAATTGCCGTTGCTTGACGACTGAAAAACGTATTTTTCGCTGTGCATAAAAAACCGGTCACAAGGACCGGTTTTTTTATGCGGGAAAAAACTTATGCACCTTTTTCCGAATTTTATGAGCTCGGGAAATATGTAAGTAAATCAGCTTGTTATGAAACAAAAAAGCCAATTCGCCAACAATCCGTACACAGGTTATCCACAGAAGCTCAAACCGCAGGGACCTGCGTCACTACCGGCTCCGGTGGCAGCGAGCCCATGGCGCGTTGCTGAGCCTCATTCCAGGCCGCAGCCCGGTCATTCAGCGCAGCGATAGCCCGTGGGCCTTCGCCTTCGGCATACATCGGTTCACCAATCACCACGGTGATGGTGCCGGTGCGCTTGGCCCAGCCTTCCTTGGGCCAGAACTTGCCGGCGTTATGCGCAATCGGCAGTACTGGCAGGTTGGCATTGACCGCCAATGCCGTACCGCCCCGGGAGAACTTGCCCACGGTGCCAAACGGCACTCGTGTACCTTCCGGGAAGATCAGTACCCACACGCCATCCTTGAGCAGCTCGTCGCCCTTCTTGGCCACGTGCTTGAGCGCAGCCTTGGGGTTGTCACGGTCGATCGCGATCGGACGCAACATGGCCATGGCCCAGCCAAAGAACGGCACGTACAGCAACTCACGCTTGAGCACCTGGCTCAGGGGCGAGAAGTACGCCGAGAGGAAGAACGTCTCCCAGGTGCTCTGGTGGTTCGACAGAATCACGCAGGGCTGGTCCGGGACGTTTTCAGCACCCTTGATCTCGAAGCGAATGCCCAGGAACACCTTGGACAGCCACAACGCACAGCGGCACCAATAAACGTTGATAAAGCGATAGCGCGCCTTGAACGGCAAAAAGGGCGCAATAAAAAAGCTCAGGGTGCACCAGAGAAACGAACTGGTGCCCAGCAGCAGGTAAAAGAAAAAGGTTCTGATGGCCTGCAAGATCGACATGGCGGCATTTACCGTTGCGGGACATGGCCCGCCTGTTAAAAGCGCACTCCCGAACACTCCTTGGTCAGGATGTCGAGGGCGACTAGTTGTTGATAAGTTCTGCGGCAACCGCCGCCAGATCGTCAAAAATCAAGGTGCCCACCGGCAGGGTTTTCGCCTGGGTCTTTTCGCCTTTTCCGGTTTTCACCAAAACTGGCTGAGAATCGACGGCTTTGGCCGCCTCCAGGTCACCGAGGCTGTCCCCGACGAACCATATCCCAGCCAACGGCACCTTGTAATGTTCTGCAATGGTTTTCAACATGCCAGGTTTGGGCTTGCGGCAATCGCAGCCCTCATCCGGCCCGTGGGGGCAGTACACCACCAGACCCACCTCACCGCCCTGCTCCGCCACCAACGTGCGCAAGCGCGCGTGCATGGCGTCCAGGGTGGCGATGTCGTAGTAACCTCGGGCGATGCCGGACTGGTTGGTGGCGATGGCCACCGTCCAGCCGGCTTTGCTCAACTGCGCGATGGCCTCGATCGAACCGGGCAGTGGAATCCACTCCGCCACCGACTTGATGTAAGCGTCGGAGTCGTAATTGATCACCCCGTCCCGATCGAGAATCAGCAGTTTCAACATGGTCAGCTCAGCGTCGAAATGTCAGCGATGTTGACGAACAGACCGCGCAGGCGCGCCAGCATGGCGTAGCGGTTTTTACGCACACCCGCATCTTCGGCATTGATCATCACGGCTTCGAAGAACGCATCCACCGGGTCACGCAAGGTGGCCAGGCGCGCCAACGCTTCGGCGTAGTTGCGCTCGGCGATCAGCGGTTTCACCGCCGTCTCTGCCTTGGCGATGGCCGAGTTCAGCGAGAACTCCTTGGCGTCGGCAAACAGGCCAGGATCGACGTCCGCATTGCCCAGGCCTTCGGCCTTGCTCAGCAGGTTCGACACACGCTTGTTCACGGCGGCCAGGGCGTCGGCTTCCGGCAGTTTGCGGAAGGCCTGCACGGCTTGTACGCGCTGATCGAAGTCCAGCGCCGAACCCGGTTGCAGGGCACGCACCGCCAGGTACACCGACACGTCCACGCCTTCGTCTTCATAACGCGCACGCAGGCGGTCGAACACGAATTCCAGCACTTGCTCGGCCAGGCCGGCTTGCTTGACCTTGGCACCAAACTGGCCAACCGCGAACACCACGGCCTGGGTCAGGTCGAGGTCGAGCTTCTTGTCGATCAGGATACGCAGCACGCCCAGGGCCGCACGGCGCAGGGCATACGGGTCTTTGCTACCGGTGGGCAGCATGCCGATACCGAAGATACCCACAAGGGTGTCCAGCTTGTCGGCGATGGCCACGGCCGCACCGGTCAGGGTGCTTGGCAGCTCAGCGCCAGCACCACGCGGCATGTACTGCTCGTTCAGCGCCAGGGCCACATCGTCCGGCTCGCCGTCGTTGAGGGCGTAGTAGTAGCCGGCAACGCCTTGCATCTCCGGGAACTCGCCGACCATCTCGGTGGCCAGGTCGCACTTGGACAGCAGGCCCGCACGTGCGGCCCAGGCGGAATCACCGCCGATGCGCGGCGCAATGTAGGCCGCCAGCTTGGAAACGCGCACAGCCTTGTCGTAGACGCTGCCGAGCTTTTCCTGGAACACCACGTTCTGCAGGCGCAGGTTGAAGTCTTCCAGCTTCTGCTTCTTGTCTTGCTTGAAGAAGAACTCGGCGTCAGTCAGGCGCGGGCGAACGACTTTTTCGTTACCGGCGATGATCTGCTGCGGGTCCTTGCTTTCGATGTTGGCCACGGTGATAAAGCGCGGCAGCAACTTGCCGTCCACATCCAGCAGGCAGAAATACTTCTGGTTGTCCTGCATGGTGGTGATCAGGGCTTCTTGCGGTACGTCGAGGAAACGCTCTTCGAACGAGCACACCAGCGGCACTGGCCATTCGACCAGGGCGGTCACTTCGTCGAGCAGGCTTGGCGGCACGATGGCGGTGCCTTCCTGCAGACGGGCCAGCTCTTCAGTGCGCTTGCTGATCAGCTCGCGACGCTCATTGGCATCGGCCAGCACATAGGCAGCACGCAGGTCGGCAGCGTAGTTGGCCGGCGACGTGATGCGGACCGCTTCTGGATGGTGGAAGCGATGGCCACGGGACTCACGACCGGCCTTCTGGGCGAGGATGGTGCAGTCGATGACCTGGTCACCGAGCAGCATCACCAGCCATTGGGTCGGACGCACGAACTCTTCCTTGCGCGCCCCCCAGCGCATGCGCTTGGGGATCGGCAGGTCGTTCAGGGAGTCTTCAACGATGGTCGGCAACAGGCTCGCGGTCGGCTTGCCGGTGATGACTTGGCTGAAGCGCAGTTTCGGGCCGCTCTGGTCGATCTCGCTCAGCTCGACGCCGCACTTCTTGGCGAAGCCCAGTGCGGCTTGAGTCGGGTTGCCTTCAGCATCGAAAGCCGCCTGGCGCGGCGGGCCGTCGAGGTTGATGCTGCGGTCCGGCTGCTGGGTTTCCAGCGCGGTCAGCAACACGGCCAGGCGACGTGGCGCGGCGTAGACTTTTTTCGCGGCGAACTTCAGGCCAGCGCTGTGCAGGCCTTTTTCGATACCGGCCAGGAACGCGTCGGCCAGGGTGTTCAGTGCCTTGGGTGGCAGCTCTTCGGTGCCCAGTTCAACCAGGAAATCTTGAGCACTCATTGTGCAGCCTCCAGCTTAGCCAACACTTCATCACGCAGGTCCGGGGTAGCCATCGGGAAGCCCAGCTTGGCGCGAGCCAGCAGGTAGGCTTGGGCGACGGAACGCGCCAGGGTACGTACACGCAGGATGTATTGCTGACGCGCGGTCACCGAGATCGCCCGGCGCGCATCCAGCAGGTTGAAGGTATGGGACGCCTTCAACACCATTTCGTAGCTTGGCAACGGCAGCGGCTGGTCGAGTTCGATCAGGCGCTTGGCTTCGCTTTCATAGAAGTCGAACAGTTCGAACAGCTTCTCGACGTTGGCGTGTTCGAAGTTGTAAGTGGATTGCTCCACTTCGTTCTGGTGGAACACATCGCCGTAGGTCACTTTGCCGAACGGGCCGTCAGCCCACACCAGGTCGTAGACCGAGTCCACGCCTTGCAGGTACATGGCGAGGCGCTCAAGGCCGTAGGTGATTTCGCCGGTAACCGGGTAGCACTCGATGCCGCCCGCTTGCTGGAAGTAAGTGAACTGCGTCACTTCCATGCCGTTGAGCCAGACTTCCCAGCCCAGGCCCCAGGCGCCGAGCGTTGGCGATTCCCAGTTGTCTTCGACGAAACGGATGTCGTGGACCAACGGGTCCAGGCCCACATGCTTGAGCGAGCCCAGGTACAGTTCCTGGAAGTTGTCCGGGTTCGGCTTCAATACCACCTGGAACTGGTAGTAGTGCTGCAGACGGTTCGGGTTTTCGCCGTAGCGGCCGTCAGTCGGGCGACGACTGGGCTGCACATAAGCGGCGTTCCAGGTTTCCGGGCCGATGGCCCGCAGGAATGTAGCGGTGTGGAAAGTGCCGGCGCCTACTTCCATATCGTAGGGCTGAAGTACCACACAACCTTGCTCGGCCCAGTATTGCTGGAGGGCGAGGATCAAGTCTTGGAAGGTACGCACGGCTGGCGTAGGCTGGCTCACGAAATTCACCTGTTACTTGGGCTGCGATTTAAAGAGCGGGAGTATACCCGATTCGGCCGCGCCACCATCCCCTGGAGCCTTATGCCACGCTGCTTTTGGTGTTCTGAAGATCCGCTATACATGGCATATCACGATCAGGAGTGGGGAACGCCGCTGCGCGATGCGCAGGGCTTGTTCGAGTTGCTTTTGCTCGAAGGGTTCCAGGCGGGCCTTTCCTGGATCACCGTTTTACGCAAACGCGAGCATTATCGAAAGGTCTTGTTTGGTTTTGATGCACAACGCCTGGCGAGGCTCACCGATGCCGAAATCGAAGCGCTGATGCTCGACCCGGGCATCGTGCGCAATCGCCTCAAGCTCAACGCTACCCGGCGCAATGCCGCCGCCTGGCTGGCGCTGGAAGATCCGGTTGGGTTGCTCTGGTCGTTTGTCGGCGGCGTGCCCAAGGTCAATCACTTCAAGGACCGCAGCGAAGTCCCGGCGATCACCGCCGAGGCCGAAGCGATGAGCAAAGCCTTGAAAAAGGCCGGTTTCACCTTTGTCGGCCCGACCATTTGCTACGCGTTCATGCAGGCCAGCGGCATGGTCATGGACCACACCCAGGACTGCGACCGTTACGCGGACCTGGCCAACGCCGGTTAGAATGCCGGCTTTGCGCACCACACACGATCAGGAGTGACCTGTGGAAAAGTTGAAAGGCGCCTTGCTGGTAGGCGCTCTCCGGTTATTTGCCCTGTTGCCTTGGCGCGCCGTCCAGGCCGTCGGCACGGCCATTGGCTGGGTCATGTGGAAAACCCCCAACCGCTCTCGCGACACGGTGCGGATCAACCTGTCCAAATGTTTCCCCGACATGGACCCGGCCGCCCGCGAGCGCCTGGTGGGCCAGAGCCTGATGGACATCGGCAAATCCCTCACCGAAAGCGCGTGTGCCTGGATCTGGCCGGCCCAACGCTCGATTGACCTGGTCCGCGAAGTCGAAGGCCTGGAAGTGCTGCACGAAGCCCTGGCCTCGGGCAAAGGCGTGGTCGGCATCACCAGCCACCTGGGCAACTGGGAGGTGTTGAACCACTTCTATTGCAGCCAGTGCAAACCGATCATTTTCTATCGCCCGCCCAAGCTCAAGGCGGTGGATGAACTGCTGCGCAAACAGCGCGTGCAGTTGGGCAACCGCGTGGCGGCATCGACCAAGGAAGGCATTCTCAGCGTGATCAAGGAAGTGCGCCGGGGCGGCCAGGTGGGCATTCCCGCCGACCCGGAGCCGGCCGAATCCGCGGGGATCTTCGTACCGTTCTTTGCCACCCAGGCGCTCACCAGCAAGTTCGTGCCGAACATGCTCGCCGGCCACAAGGCCGTGGGTGTTTTCCTGCATGCCCTGCGGCTGCCGGACGGTTCGGGTTACAAAGTGATCCTGGAAGCGGCACCGGAAGACATGTACAGCACCGACACCGCCACGTCCTGCGCGGCGATGAGCAAGGTGGTGGAGCGGTATGTCGGCGCGTATCCGAGCCAATACATGTGGAGCATGAAGCGCTTCAAGAAACGCCCGCCGGGTGAGGAGCGGTGGTACTGATTAACCGCTGATCTCCCTGCCAATGGAGATCAAATGTGGGAGCTGGCTTGCCTGCGATGCGGGCAACTCGGTGTTTCAGTTACACCGGGGTGATGCTATCGCAGGCAAGCCAGCTCCCACAGGGATCACCTCAGGGCTGGCGGTCGAGTTTCTTCAGGAATACCGTCATCTCTTTTTCGGCCTGTTTGTCGCCATGGGCCTGAGCCGCCACGATCCCTTGTTCCCAGGCCAACCTTGCTGCTGCACGATCCTCCAAACCCAGTTGGGCCTTACCCAACAACTTCCACGCCGCCGAATACTTCGGATCGAACTCGACGCATTTCTGCAAATGCTCCGCCGCCTTGGCGTTGTCCTTCAAATCCAGATACCCCTTGCCCAAGCCAAAACGCAGCAGCGAGTTATCCACACCCTTGGTGAGCATTTTTTCCAGGGAATCGAGCATGTCGGTCACTCCGTCAAATCAGAAAAAGCTCAGGCCCACGTGGAACAGCTTCTCCACATCGCGGATATGTTTTTTATCCACCAGGAACAGGATTACATGGTCGCCGGTCTCGATCACCGTGTCGTCGTGGGCAATGATCACCTCTTCATCGCGAATAATCGCGCCGATGGTGGTGCCCGGCGGTAGGCCGATATCGCGGATGGCCTTGCCGATGACCTTGCTCGATTTCGCGTCACCGTGGGCAATCGCCTCGATAGCTTCCGCCGCGCCCCGGCGCAGGGAGTGCACGCTGACGATGTCGCCCCGGCGCACGTGGGCGAGCAAGGTGCCGATGGTCGCCAGCTGCGGGCTGATGGCGATGTCGATATCGCCGCCCTGGATCAGGTCAACGTAGGCCGGGTTGTTGATGATGGTCATCACCTTCTTCGCC
This sequence comes from Pseudomonas sp. B611, assembly GCF_055407965.1. Taxonomy (NCBI): domain Bacteria; kingdom Pseudomonadati; phylum Pseudomonadota; class Gammaproteobacteria; order Pseudomonadales; family Pseudomonadaceae; genus Pseudomonas; species Pseudomonas sp. B611. The sequence goes on along the minus strand of NZ_JBUZST010000002.1, from coordinate 102,536 downwards.
CCCAGCCGCTTGGCCAGCAGCGACGACATGATGTTGGCCTCGTCGTCGTTGGTCAGGGCCAGGAAGATGTCGGCGTCGGCGATGTTTTCTTCCATCAGCAAATCGCGGTCCGAAGCACTGCCTTGCAGTACGACGGTGCTGTCGAGGGTGTCGGACAAATGTCGGCAGCGTGCCGGGTTCATCTCGATGATCTTCACCTGGTAGCGGCTTTCGATGGCCTCGGCCAGGCGCTCGCCAATCTGCCCGCCACCGGCGATGACAATGCGCTTGTAGCTCTCGTCGAGCCGACGCATTTCACTCATGACCGCGCGAATGTTCGCCTTGGCGGCGATGAAAAATACTTCGTCGTCCGCTTCGATCACCGTATCGCCCTGGGGCAGGATTGGCCGGTCACGACGGAAGATGGCCGCCACACGGGTTTCCACATTCGGCATGTGTTCACGCAGCTGGCGCAGTTGCTGGCCCACCAATGGCCCGCCGTAGTAAGCCTTCACGGCGACCAGTTGCGCCTTGCCCTCGGCGAAGTCGATCACCTGCAAGGCGCCGGGGATTTCGATCAGGCGCTTGATGTAGTGGGTCACCACCTGTTCCGGGCTGATCAGCACGTCCACCGGAATCGCGTCGTTGTCAAACAGGCCGGCGCGGGTCAGGTAGGCGGCTTCACGCACGCGGGCGATCTTGGTCGGGGTGTGGAACAGGGTGTGGGCGACCTGGCACGCGACCATATTGGTCTCGTCGCTATTGGTCACCGCCACCAGCATGTCGGCGTCGTCGGCACCGGCCTGGCGCAGCACCGTGGGGAACGAGGCGCGGCCTTGCACGGTGCGGATGTCCAGGCGATCGCCGAGGTTGCGCAGGCGCTCGCTGTCGGTGTCCACCACGGTGATGTCGTTGGCTTCGCTGGCCAAGTGTTCGGCCAGCGTGCCGCCGACCTGCCCTGCCCCAAGGATGATGATTTTCATCCGGTCACTCCCTTAAACCCGTTTCAGCCGCGCGCGGCGGCGATCTTGATCAGTTTGGCGTAGTAGAAGCCGTCGTGTCCGCCTTCTTGCGCGAGCAATTGGCGGCCATGGGGCTGCTTGATGCCGGCCGCGGTCGCGAGGTCCAGCTCCCGTGCGCCGCTGGTGCGGGCGAGGAAGGCTTCGATCACTTCGGTGTTTTCTGTCGGCAAGGTCGAGCACGTGGCATAGAGCAGGATGCCGCCGACTTCCAGGGTTGGCCACAGGGCGTCGAGCAACTCGCCTTGCAACACGGCCAGGGCGGCGATGTCGTCGGGTTGGCGGGTGAGCTTGATGTCCGGGTGGCGGCGGATCACGCCGGTGGCGGAGCATGGTGCATCGAGCAGGATGCGCTGGAATGGCTTGCCGTCCCACCAGGTGGCAGTGTCGCGGCCGTCAGCGGCAATCAGCTCGGCGCTGAGGCCCAGGCGGGCGAGGTTCTCGCGCACGCGCACCAGGCGCTTGGCTTCCAGATCGACGGCGACTACACCGGCGAGGTCTTTTTCGACCTCCAGAATGTGACACGTCTTGCCGCCCGGTGCGCAGCAGGCGTCGAGCACACGTTGGCCGGGCGCCAGGTCGAGCAGGTCGGCGGCCAGTTGTGCGGCTTCGTCTTGCACACTGATCCAGCCTTCGGCAAAGCCCGGCAGGCTGCGCACGTCGGTGGCGGCTTCGAGCACGATGCCGTCAACGCTGTACACGCATGGCGTGGCGTTGATGCCGGCGGTGGTGAGCAATTGCAGGTACGCGTCGCGGCTGTGATGGCGACGGTTGACCCGCAGGATCATCGGCGGATGCGCGTTGTTCGCCGCGCAAATGGCTTCCCATTGCTCAGGCCAGAACGCCTTTAAGGATTTTTGCAGCCAGCGCGGATGGGCGGTGCGCACCACCGGGTCATGTTCCAGCTCGGCCAGCAGCGCTTCGCTTTCACGCTGGGCGCGGCGCAGTACGGCGTTGAGCAGGGCCTTGGCCCAGGGCTTTTTCAGCTTGTCGGCGCAACCGACCGTTTCGCCGATGGCGGCGTGGGCCGGTACGCGGGTGTAGAGCAATTGATAGAGGCCGACCAGCAGCAGCGCTTCCACATCCGCGTCCGCCGCCTTGAACGGCTTTTGCAGCAACTTGGCCGCCAGCGCCGACAAGCGCGGCTGCCAACGGGCGGTGCCAAACGCCAGGTCCTGGGTAAAACCACGGTCGCGGTCTTCGACCTTGTCCATCTGCGTGGGCAACGAGCTGTTCAACGACGCCTTGCCATTGAGGACGGCGGCGAGAGCCTTGGCGGCAGCCAGACGCGGGTTCATTGCGCGACCACCCCGAGCACGGTGCCCACGGCAAATTTCTCACGACGGCTGTTGAACAAATCGCTGAAATTCAGCGCCTTGCCACCGGGCAATTGCAGGCGGGTCAGACACAGCGCTTGTGCACCGCAGGCGACCAACAGGCCGTCCTTGCTGGCGCCGATGATTTCACCGGGTGCGCCGTTGCCTTCGGCCAAGGTCGCGGCCAGCACTTTCAGGGCTTCGCCGTTGAGGGTGCTGTGGCAGATCGGCCACGGGTTGAACGCACGCACCAGGCGCTCCAGCTCCACGGCCGGGCGGCTCCAGTCGATGCGCGCTTCGTCTTTGTTCAGTTTGTGAGCGTAGGTGGCCAGGCTGTCGTCCTGCACTTCGCCTTCCAGGGTGCCCGCCGCGAGACCGGCGATGGCCTGGAGCACGGCCGGCGGGCCCAGCTCGGCGAGGCGATCGTGCAGGCTGCCGCCGGTGTCCTGGGCAGTGATTGGGGTGGTGACTTTGAGCAGCATCGGGCCGGTGTCCAGGCCCAATTCCATGCGCATCACGGTCACGCCGCTTTCGCTATCTCCCGCCTCAACGGCACGTTGGATCGGCGCCGCACCGCGCCAGCGTGGCAGCAACGAGGCGTGGCTGTTGATGCAGCCCAGGCGTGGGATATCCAGCACCACTTGCGGCAGGATCAAGCCATAGGCCACCACCACCAGCAGGTCCGGTTGCAGCGCAGCCAGTTCGGCCTGGGCCTCGGCGTTGCGCAGGGTCGGCGGTTGCAGCACGGGAATGTTGTGCTCCAGCGCCAGCTGCTTGACCGGGCTCGGCATCAGTTTTTGCCCGCGACCGGCCGGGCGATCCGGCTGGGTGTACACCGCGACGATGTCATAAGGGCTGGCGAGCAGCGCCTTGAGGTGTTCGGCGGCAAATTCGGGTGTACCGGCAAAAACAATGCGCAGTGGCTCGGTCATGGGAGGTCTCGGTTAAAAACAGTCACAAAAGAAAAAGGCTTGCCGCAGCAAGCCTTTGGAAGACGGGCATCAAGCTTGCTGGCGATGCTTTTTTTCCAGCTTCTTCTTGATCCGGTCACGCTTGAGCGTGGACAGGTAATCGACAAACAGCTTGCCGTTGAGGTGGTCACATTCGTGCTGGATGCACACCGCCAGCAGGCCTTCGGCAATCAGCTCGAACGGCTTGCCGTCGCGGTCCAGGGCCTTGATCTTCACGCGCAGCGGGCGCTCGACGTTCTCGTAGAACTCCGGCACCGACAGGCAGCCTTCCTGGTACTCGCCCATCTCTTCGGTCAGCGGTTCGAACTCTGGGTTGATGTACACCATCGGCTCGCTGCGATCTTCCGACAGGTCCATGACCACGACACGCTGATGCACGTTGACCTGGGTCGCGGCGAGGCCGATGCCCGGGGCTTCATACATTGTTTCAAACATGTCATCGACCAACTGACGAACCTTGTCGTCCACTACGGCCACCGGTTTGGCGACAGTGCGCAGGCGCGAGTCGGGGAATTCGAGGATGTTCAAAATAGCCATAAGCGTAATTGCTGCACATGTGAGGTAAAGGCAAATCGGCGTTGGGATGGACCCAAACGACCGGTGTGAAACCCTTAAAAGCCGCGAAGGCCAAGGCATTTCACGCGAACGCACATAATAAAGGAGATTCACCCCATGAGGAAATCGCTGCTCGTCTTACTGTTGTGGGCCCCGTTCGCCATGGCCCTGCTGCCATCACCGGGCCAGCGCCTGGATCAGCCGACGCAACAGGCCATCCAGCGCTTTTTATTGCATAACCGCGTGCTGGATTCCCTTCAAGACCTGGACAACGCGCCCTACATCGTCGCGGCTGACGCCGGCCGGGTGCTGGGCGCGCCGGGTGAGCAGGTGCATGCGCGAGGCGTGCTGGACCCTTCCCAACCGTTCTACGGAATCTTCCGGCGCGGCAAGGTTTACACCGATCCACAGACCCACGAACTGCTGGGCATCAACGCCGATGACATCGGCACCGCGCGCTTTGTGACGGCGGGCGATCTCTCCACCCTGACCGTGCAGCGGGTGACCCAAGAGGTACGCCCCGGCGATCGTTTGCTCCGCGCCCAGCCGCCCGTAGATCTGACGCGCCTGGAGGTGTCGGAGCCTGCGACCTTCATTGAAGGAAAAATCATCGACATCCCCAGAGGCGTTACCCAGATCGGCGTGCTGGATGCCGTGACCCTGAATAAAGGCCGGCGCGATGGCCTGATCGAAGGGCAACGGTTGGCAGTGATCAAAACCGGCGCCAGCGTACGCGACCCTCTCACCGGCGCACCGTTGAAACTTCCCGATGAGCGCGCGGGCACTCTGCTGGTGTTTCGCACCTACGAAAAGCTCAGTTACGGCCTTGTCCTCAGTGCCTCACGCCCCCTGGCGGTCATGGACCGTTTCGAGACTGCCCATCAAACACAATAAATAGCCTGCTAAATAAGTTACCAACAGAGTTATCCACAGCTTATTCCGGTCAAGGATGATCAGATGTATCCGACAAACAGCCATGAAATATCCCCAGCAGAACTGGAAGCACGACTACGCTTGCACAGGCTGCCGGAACTGGGTCCCAAGCGTTTTCGCTTGTTGATCGAAGCATTCGGTAATGCGTCAAAAGCCATCAGTGCCCCCGCCAGTGCCTGGCGTTCCCTGGGGTTGCCAGCCATCAGCGCGGATGCCCGGCGCAGTCATGAGGTGCGCGACGGCGCCAGCGCGGCACTGGCCTGGCTGGCGCGCCCGGCCCAGCATTTGTTGATGTGGGACCAGCCCGAGTACCCCGCGTTGCTCGCCCAGATCGACGACGCGCCGCCCTTGTTATTCGTCGCCGGCGACCCTCGGATCCTGGAAAAACCGCAATTGGCGGTGGTCGGCAGTCGCCGTGCTTCGCGTCCCGGCATGGACACCGCCGCCGCGTTTTCGCGCAGTTTGGCGAGCGCTGGTTTTGTCATCACCAGCGGCCTTGCGTTGGGTATTGATGGTGCGGCGCATCAGGCGGCATTAGATGTCGGTGGTCAGACAATCGGCGTACTCGGTACCGGCCTCGAAAATTTTTATCCACAGCGCAACAAACGGCTTGCGGCAGCGATGATTGAGCAGGGCAGCGCCGTGGTTTCCGAGTTCCCGCTGGACACCGCGCCCCAGGCAGGCAACTTTCCCCGGCGCAACCGGATCATCAGCGGCCTGTCCCTCGGCGTGCTGGTGGTGGAAGCCAGTATGGCCAGCGGTTCGCTGATCACCGCAAAGCTCGCCGCCGAGCAAGGCCGCGAGGTGTATGCGATACCGGGCTCCATCCACCATCCCGGCGCAAAGGGCTGTCACCAGTTGATCCGCGAGGGTGCGGTGCTGGTGGAAACCATCGAGCACATCCTGGAAGCCTTGCGCGGCTGGCAGGCGTTGTCGCGCCCGGCACCGGTGCCAGTCACCCATCCGTTGGTGGCGCTGCTGCACGCGGCGCCCCACACCAGCGAAGCCCTGGCGACTGCCAGCGGGCGGCCGTTGTCCCAGGTGCTGGCGACCCTCACCGAGCTGGAACTGGAGGGTCGCGTGACTTGTGAAAGCGGGCGCTGGCTCGCGCGCTGCTAGGTTTTGTAACAGAGATCGGTAAACTGCCCAGAGCTTTGGTCTGGAGAGTAAACAATGGTCAACAGGTGGCGTGTGCTGGAAGCCGCACGAGAAATTCGCGCAGGTGCGGTGATTGCCTACCCAACCGAGGCGGTGTGGGGGCTGGGCTGCGACCCTTGGAATGAAGAAGCGGTGGACCGCTTGCTGGCGATCAAGAACCGTTCAGTGGACAAAGGCTTGATCGTGGTCGCGGATAGCATTCGCCAGTTCGACTTTTTGTTCGAAGACTTCCCGCAAGACTGGATCGACCGCATGGCCAGCACCTGGCCGGGGCCGAACACCTGGTTGGTGCCCCATCAGGGCTTGCTGCCGGAGTGGGTTACCGGTGTGCACGACACGGTGGCGTTGCGGGTCAGTGATCATCCGTTGGTGCGGGATTTGTGTGCAGAAGTTGGGCCGTTGATTTCCACGTCGGCCAACCCGCAGGGCCGCCCGGCGGCGCGTACGCGGATTCGCGTGGAGCAGTATTTCCGTGGCCAGGTGGACCTGGTGCTTGGTGGCGCCCTGGGTGGGCGCAAGAACCCGAGCCTGATTCGCGATTTGGCTACGGGTAAGGTGATGCGCCCGTCCTGAGACCGAGGTGTGATCGTTCCCACGCTCTGCGTGGGAATGCCTCTTGTGACGCTCTGCGTCACGACTTCAAGAGCGGACGCAGAGCGTCCAGGACTGCATTCCCACGCGGAGCGTGGGAACGATCAGCCTTACGGCAACAAAATCGTCGACCCCGTCGTGCGCCGCCCCGACAACTCCGTCTGCGCCTTCGCCGCATCCGCCAGCGCATACCGCTGGTTGATATCAATGCGCACCTTGCCGCTCTTGATCATCGAGAACAGATCATCCGCCATCGCCTGCAAGTTCTGCGGGTTGTTGGCGTAGGTGGCCAAGGTCGGCCGGGTCACGTACAGCGAACCTTTCGCCGACAAAATCCCCAGGTTCACCCCATCCACCGCCCCCGACGCATTGCCGAAGCTCACCACCAAACCGCGTGGTGCCACGCTGTCCAGCGAGGTCAGCCAAGTGTCCTTGCCCACGCCGTCGTACACCACCGGCACCTTTTTACCGTCGGTCAATTCCAGCACGCGTTGTGCGACGTTTTCCTTGCTGTAGTCGATGGTTTCCCAGGCACCGAGGGATTTCGCCAGGGCGGCTTTTTCCGGCGAACTGACCGTACCGATCAGCTTCACGCCCAAGGCCTTGGCCCACTGGCAGGCCAGGGAGCCCACGCCACCGGCAGCGGCGTGGAACAGGATGGTCTCGCCACCTTTCAACTCATAGGTCTGGCGCAGCAGGTATTGCACGGTCAGGCCCTTGAGCATGGCGCCAGCGGCCTGTTCGAAGCTGATCTCGTCCGGCAGGTGCACCAGGTTGGCGGCCGGCAGTACATGCAGTTGGCTGTACGCACCCAGCGGCCCACTGCCGTAGGCCACGCGGTCGCCGACCTTGAACTGGGTGACTTCGCTGCCGACGGCATCGACCAAACCGGCGCCTTCTGCGCCCAACCCCGATGGCAACGCAGGCGGTGCGTACAAACCGCTGCGGAAATAAGTGTCGATAAAGTTCAGACCAATCGCCTGGTTACGTACGCGAACCTGTTGTGGGCCGGGTTCCGCAGGCGTGTAGTCCACATACTCAAGCACGTCGGGACCGCCATGGGCGCTGAACTGGATACGTTTTGCCATCTGCCTTCTCCTCGGGTCGAATTCGCGTAGTCGGCTATCGAACTCCTAAGCTTGATCTTCGTCAACTGCGGCGCAACGGGGTGCGGTGGTATCCTGTGCGCCCATTTGCCGCCGACGCCCAATGGCCTCGCGTAGCTTTGCCCGATTCAAGGTGATGCCATGACTACCCGCACCGAGGCTGTAAAGGCCTACCTGCTTGACCTGCAAGACCGCATTTGCAGCGCCCTGGAAACCTTCGAGACGGACACTCGCTTTATCGAAGACGCCTGGACCCGGCCTGCCGGCGGCGGCGGTCGCACCCGTGTGATTGCAGACGGTGCGGTGATCGAAAAAGGCGGCGTTAACTTTTCCCACGTGTTTGGTAACGGTCTTCCTCCGTCCGCCAGTGCCCATCGCCCGGAACTGGCCGGCCGTGGTTTTGAAGCCCTGGGCGTGTCGCTGGTGATTCATCCGCACAACCCTCATGTACCGACGTCCCACGCCAATGTGCGCTTTTTCATCGCCGAAAAAGAAGGCGAAGAGCCGGTGTGGTGGTTCGGTGGCGGCTTTGACCTCACGCCCTACTACGCCAACGAAGAAGACTGCATCCACTGGCACCGCGTGGCCGAGCAGGCCTGTGCGCCGTTCGGTGCAGACGTTTATCCGCGCTACAAAGCCTGGTGCGACACCTACTTTCACATCAAGCATCGCAATGAACCGCGCGGCATCGGCGGTCTGTTCTTCGACGACTTGAACGAGTGGGACTTCGACACCTGCTTCGCCTTCATCCGCGCCATTGGCGACGCCTACATTGACGCCTACCTGCCGATCGTGCAGCGCCGCAAGGCCAGCGCCTACACCGAGCAACAGCGCGAATTCCAGGAATTCCGCCGTGGTCGCTACGTTGAGTTCAACCTGGTCTACGACCGTGGCACCCTGTTTGGCCTGCAATCGGGCGGGCGTACCGAGTCGATCCTGATGTCGCTGCCGCCGCAAGTGCGCTGGAGCTACGACTGGAAAGCCGAGGCCGGCAGCGAAGAAGCGCGCCTCACCGACTACTTCCTGCAAGACCGTGACTGGCTCGGCCTTGCCACGCCCAAGGCGGCGGTCTGATGGACCGTTATGTGGTGTTCGGCAACCCCATCGGCCATAGCAAGTCGCCGCTGATCCACCGGATGTTCGCCGAGCAGACTGGCGAACAACTGGACTACAGCACCTTGCTAGCGCCGCTGGAGGATTTCACCGGCTGTGCCCGTGAGTTTTTTCAGCAAGGCCGTGGCGCCAACGTCACCGTGCCGTTCAAGGAAGACGCCTACCGCCTGGCCAACAGCCTCACCGAACGGGCCCAACGTGCTGGCGCGGTGAACACCCTGAGCAAGCTCGCCGATGGCAGCCTGCTGGGTGACAACACCGACGGCGCCGGCCTGGTGCGCGACCTCACGGTCAACGCGGGGCTAAGCCTGCAAGGCAAGCGTATCTTGCTGCTGGGCGCTGGCGGTGCGGTACGTGGCGCGCTGGAGCCGTTGCTCGCAGAGCGGCCGGCCTCGCTGATCATTGCCAACCGCACCGTGGAAAAAGCCGAAATGCTCGCTGAGCTGTTTGGCGACCTGGGTCCGGTGTCTGCCAGCGGTTTCGACTGGCTGCGTGAGCCGGTGGATGTGATCATCAATGCTACGTCCGCCAGCCTGTCAGGCGATGTACCGCCGATTGCCGGCAGCCTGATCGAGCCGGGCAAGACGTTTTGCTACGACATGATGTATGGCAAGGAGCCGACTGCGTTTTGCCGCTGGACGACGGAGCAAGGTGCCGCCGTGGCGATGGATGGCTTGGGGATGTTGGTGGAGCAGGCAGCGGAGGCGTTTTTCCTGTGGCGCGGTGTGCGCCCGGAGTCGGCGCCGGTGCTGGCCGAACTGCGTCGCCAACTGATTTAAGCCTCGTGAAGAACCCTGTGGGAGCTGGCTTGCCTGCGATAACGGTGTATCAGTGCCAGATAGGCAAGCTGACACACCGCTATCGCAGGCAAGCCAGCTCCCACAGTTTTAACCGTATTCAGTCTTCGAAATGGATGGGGCATTTCTCGGCCCCTTCCAGTTTCTTCAATTCCTCCACAACCTGCGGCCTGGCCCGGCGCAACGTCAAGCTCCTCCCCAACCCCCGCAACCGCCGCGCTTCCTGGTGCAACATCTCCACCCCGGAATAGTCGATAAAGTTGATCTGCTGCGCCTCGATCACCACCCGTTCGCCCTGTAACCGTTGCAGGCGCACTTGCAGGTAATGGCTGGCGCCAAAAAAGATCGAGCCGCCGACCCGCAATACATCTTCATCGCCATCGCGCCAGTGCTGTACCCGCGGTTGCGACGTGCGCTTGAGGTAGAAAAACAACGAGGCCAGCACCCCCGCATAAATCGCCGTTTGCAGCTCCAGCAACAAGGTCGCGACGCAGGTCAGGCCCATCACCACAAACTCGGCGCGGCTCACGCGAAACAGAGCACGAATGCCTCGGTGATCCACCAGCCCCCAGCAAATCAGGAGGATGCTCGCGGCCATGCTCGGGATCGGGATATGGGCGATCAATGCCGCGCCAAACAGCGCAAACAGCGCCACCCACAGGGCAGAAAACACCCCGGCGAGGGGCGAGCACGCACCGGCTTCATAGCTGAGGCCGGAACGGGTAAACGAACCGGCTGACAAGTACCCGGAGAAAAATCCGCCGACGATATTGGATAAGCCCTGCGCCCGGACTTCCTGGTTGGCGTCGAGCAATTGCTGCGAACGCGCCGACAGCGAGCGGGCAATCGACAGGCTGGTCACCAGCCCCAGCATGCCCACCGCCACGGCGCTGGGCAGCAGGCGCAGGAGCATGTCCAGGTCCATCGGCAACGGGCTGAACGGCGGCAGCTTGCCGACAAACGAACTGACCCGCGCCACATGCCCGAACATCGCCGGCCACAGCCACGCCACCAGGCTGCCGAGCGCCAACGCGATCAGCAGCGTCGGCCAACGTGGCAGCAGGTATTTGAGCAATGCGCCCACCAGCAACGTGCCGAGGCCCAGGGCGAGCGAGGCGTGGTCCCACTCGCCGCCGTGATCCACCAGCGCCAGCAAACTCTTGATCGCCGTGGCCTGGCTCGGCAGATCCAGCCCCAGCAGGTTGGGCAACTGCCCCAGGGCAATCACCACGGCGGCCCCCAGGGTGAAGCCCAGCACCACCGAATGGGAGACGAAATTCACCAGCGCGCCGAAGCGCAGCATGCCCAGCAACCACTGGAAAACCCCGGCGAGGAAGGTCAGCAGCAGGATCAACGTGATGTAGTCCTGTGACCCCGGCACGGCCAGTGGGCTGACGCTGGCGTAGAGCACGATGGAGATTGCCGCCGTGGGGCCGCAGATCAGGTGCCAGGACGAACCCCACAGGCACGCGATCAGCACCGGGATGATGGCGGCATACAGCCCGTATTCCGGAGGGAGGCCGGCGATCAGTGCGTAGGCAATCGACTGCGGCAAGGCCAGCACCGCGCCGCTGAGGCCGACGATGGCATCCCGGCTGACACTGGCGCGGGTTTGGCGCGGCAGCCAGCGCAGGAAGGGGAAAAGAGTGTGGCGGGTGGGCCGGGGCATCAGGGTCTCGGTTTGAAGGTTTGCCGCAGAATATCAGCACAGGCTGGCCCCTGTGGGAGCGGGCTTGCTCGCGAAAGCGGTCTGTCAGCCAAAAATGTTCCAACTGACCCACCGCATTCGCGAGCAAGCCCGCTCCCACATTTGAATAGCATCAGGCCTTAGAGTTTTGCTTTAACTGCGGACAACGCATCTTTGCCATCCACGGTTTTCACCCCCTCCAACCACTTATCCAGCACCGCCGGATTCGCCTTGATCCACGCCTTCGCCGCCTCGGCATTGCTGACCTTGTTGTTGGCCACCTCGGCCATGATGCTGTTCTCCATCTCCTGGGTGAAACTCAGGTTGGTCAGCAGTTTTCCGACGTTCGGGCAGGCTTGTGCGTACCCCCTGCGGGTCAGGGTGTACACGCTGCCGGTGTCACCGAAGTACTTCTCGCCGCCCTTGAGGTAGTGCATTTTCAACTGCACGTTCATCGGGTGCGGCGTCCAGCCGAGGAAGGTGACAAAGCGCTGTTTCTTCACCGCCCGCGACACTTCGGCGAGCATCGCCTGTTCGCTGGACTCGATCAGCTTCCACTGGCCGAGGTCGAAGTCGTTCTTCTTGATGATCTCCTGCAACGAGATGTTCGCTGGCGCACCGGAGCCGATGCCGTAGATCTTCTTGTCGAACTTGTCGGCAAATTTGTTCAGGTCGGCAAAGTCATGCACACCGGCGTCCCACACGTAGTCCGGCACGGCGAGGGTGAATTCGGTGCCGTCGAGGTTTTTCGCCAGTTGCACCACATCGCCATTGGCGACGAACTTGTCATAGAAGCCCTGCTGCGCCGGCATCCAGTTGCCGAGGAACACATCCACCTGGCCGTCCTTGAGCCCGCCAAAGGTGATCGGCACCGCCAGGGTATCGACCTTGGGTTTGTAGCCCATGCCCGTCAGCAGAAAACCGGTGATGGCATTGGTGGCGGCGATATCGCTCCAGCCTGGATCGGCCATTTTTACCGTTTCACAGCTTGTGTCCGCGTACACATTGGTGCTGCCGAGCGCCAACATGCCCAGTATCACAGTCAACTTTTGCATGTCCTTCCCTCAGTTTTATTGGTTTTGGCAGGGTTGTGGATAACGTGCCTTGCGCTCCAGGTCGTCGAGGTCGATATGGTTGCGCATGTACTGCTGACTGGCGTCCACCAGTGGCTGGTGATCCCAGCTCTTCAGCTTGCCCTGGGTCAGTGCTTCAAACACCAGGCGACGGCGGCGTTGGCTGGCGAGCACCTGCTGGTGGATCGCCGGGATGTCCCATTTGGCCCGCGCTTCCTTCAAAAACGCCTCGAACAGCGGCCGGTGTTCCGGTGACTGGCTGAGGTTTTCCCGCTCGTGCGGGTCATTGTGGACATCGAACAGCAGGCAAGGGTCGTCTTCGCTGTAGATGAATTTGTAGGCGCCCCGGCGAATCATCATCAACGGGCTGATCGTGCCTTCGGCCATGTATTCGCCAAACACTTCGTCGTGCCCGCCCTGCCCTTGCAAGTGCGGGACCAATGAGCGGCCGTCCAGTGGCAGGCGCGGGTCGAGTGTGCCACCGGCCAGTTCCACCAACGTTGGCAGCAGGTCGGCGGTGGACACGGCCTGGCTGACACGGCCCGATGCAAACTGCCCTGGCGCACTCACCAGCAGCGGCACGCGGGCGGCCATTTCAAACCAGTGCATTTTGTACCAGAGGCCACGCTCGCCGAGCATGTCGCCGTGGTCACCGGAGAAAATGATCACGGTGTCGTCGGCCAGGCCAGTGTCTTCCAGGGTTTGCAGGAGTTTTCCGACGTTGCTGTCGATGTAACTGCACGCGCCGAAGTAGGCCCGGCGCGCATCGCGAATCTTATCCACAGGCAGCGGCTTGTCCCACAGGTCGTAGACCTTGAGCAGGCGCTGGGAATGCGGGTCGAGATCCGCTTGCGCTGGCGTTGTAGGCAGTGGGATGTCGGCGTCGTCGTACATATCCCAGAACGGCTTGGGAATGGTGTATGGGTCATGGGGATGGGTCATCGACACGGTCAGGCAGAACGGCTGGTCGCCGTCCTCGCGGATGTGATCGAACAGATATTGCTGGGCCTTGAACACCACCTCTTCGTCAAAATCGAGCTGGTTGGTGCGCACACACGGGCCGGCTTGCAGCACCGACGACATGTTGTGGTACCAACTGGGGCGCACGCCCGGTTCATCCCAGTTTACTGCCCAGCCGTAGTCGGCGGGGTAGATGTCGCTGGTCAGGCGTTCTTCATAGCCATGCAATTGGTCGGGGCCACAGAAATGCATCTTGCCCGACAGCGCCGTGCGGTAGCCGAGGCGACGCAAGTAGTGAGCATAGGTCGGGACATCGGCGGGGAAATCGGCCGCGTTGTCGTAGGCGCCGATCTTGCTCGGCAACTGCCCACTGACCAGGGTAAAACGCGACGGCGCGCACAACGGGCTGTTGCAATAGGCGGCGTCGAACACCACACCCTGTGCGGCGAGGCGGCTCAGATTGGGCAATTTGATCGGCGAAGAACCGTAGAACGGCAGCAGCGGCGCGGCCATTTGATCGGCCATGATGAAAAGAATGTTCTTGCGCTTCATGGGTTCTCGGCATTCCATAGGCGGTGTTTATGCGAATGAGCATGCAGCCCATGGAAATTGGGGTAAAGCCCACGAAATGCAATGTCTAGGATAAGCACAGCTTATGTATGAAGCCCTTGGTGATGTGTCCCTCGACCTGTTGCGTGCCTTTGAAGCGGCCGCGCGACACCGCAGCTTTACCGCCGCCGCGATGGAGTTGGGCACCACCCAGCCGGCCATCAGCCAGCAGATCAAGCGCCTGGAGGAACAGCTGGCGATTCGCCTGTTTGATCGCATCTATCGCGGTATCGAGTTGACCGATGCCGGCGCGCTGCTGTTCGACCATGTGCAGGGCGGCTTGCAGAGCATCAACGCCGGCCTGAGTGCCATCACCCAGCAGGATCAGCACGAAGTGCTGCAAGTGGCCACCGACTTTGCTTTCGCCGCCTATTGGCTGATGCCGCGCCTGCACCGTTTCCACCAGGCCAACCCGCAAGTCGACGTGAGCCTGGTGACCAGCGAACGCAACCACGCCACCCTGCGCAGCGATATCGACGTGGCGGTGTTGTTTGGCGACGGCCGCTTCAAGCAAGGCGAGAGCCTGTGGCTGTTCAACGAGGAAGTGTTCCCGGTGTGCAGCCCGCAGTGGCTGAAGGAGCAGGTCACGCCACTGACTCTACGAAATTTGCATGATTTCCCGTTGCTGCACCTGCGCCAGGAAAACAACAGCCAGTGGTTCGACTGGAGCGGCGTGTTCCGCGAACTGGGCATCAGTGCCGCGCCCACGCCAGGCCAGCTGCGTTTCGACAACTACACCTTGCTGATCCAGGCAGCGATTGCCGGCCAGGGCGTGGCCATTGGCTGGCGCCACCTGGTGGACAACCTGCTGGAGCAGAACTGGCTGTGCCGGCCGGTCAGCGACACGGTGATTTCGCGGTTTGGCTATTACGTGGTGCAACCCCAGCGCAAACGCCGAGGCCAGTTGGTGGAGCGCTTTGTCGAGTGGCTGCTGGCCGAGCAAGCCAGCAGCGCGCAGTCGTTGACCGGGCTGGCTCTGCCGTCGATTGCGGTCTAGGATTTGCCGCTTACTGGATCCGGAGTCCGTCATGCAACGTATCAAGGGCTACCACGCCCATATCTACTTCGACGCGAGCACCATCGAACAAGCGCGCACCCTGTGCGAAGACGCCGCCAAACTGTTCCCGCTGCGCATGGGCCGTGTCCACGAAAAACCCGTCGGCCCGCACCCGGACTGGAGCTGCCAACTGGCGTTCGATCCTGAGTACATCGGCGTGGTGCTGCCGTGGCTGGTGATCCATCGCAACGGGCTGGTGGTGTTCCTGCACCCCGATACCGGCGATGACCTGAAGGATCACACCGACTACGCGGTCTGGATGGGGGCGATGCGGGAACTGAATTTGTCAGCTTTTTCCTAAACTTCATCCCTAAATATGGGATTGATATTTATATATTGAGACTTACGCTCGCGTAGGTTTATATTCCTGCATCCGCTCAGAACTCAGGTGAAGCGATGCAGGCGCAATTGATCGCGCTCGATTGGGGGACCAGCTCCCTTCGTGCTTACAAACTCGGCCCGGCTGGCGTAGTACTGGAACACCGCGCGCTGGCGTGCGGGATCATGCATTTGCCCAGCGAGCCCCGGGACATTGCCGGCGTGCATTGCAGCAATGGCTTCGAACTGGCCTTCGACGCAGCCTGCGGCGATTGGCTCGACGCCCAGCCCGGCCTGCCGGTGATTGCCTGCGGCATGGTCGGCAGTGCCCAGGGCTGGAGCGAAGCGGCCTACCGCCATACGCCGGTGGATGTCGCCCGCCTCGGCCAGGCGCTGCACCGCCTGCGCAGCTTGCGCGGGGTGGATGTACATATCGTGCCCGGCGTGATCGAGCAGGCTGGTTTGCCCAATGTGATGCGCGGCGAAGAAACCCAGGTGCTGGGCGTGCTGCAAGGCCTCGGTGCCGAGGTGTTGATCGGCCTGCCCGGCAGCCATTCCAAATGGGTCGAGGTGGTCGATGGCTGCATCACCCACTTCGATACCTTCATGACCGGCGAAGTCTTCGCGGTACTGAGCAAGCACAGCATCCTTGGGCGCACCCAACTGCCGACCGAACACTTTCAGGCCGAGGCCTTTGACCGTGGCGTGCAGGTGGCGCTCTCGCAAGACGGCCAGCGCGGCGTGCTGTCCACCCTGTTCAGCGCCCGTACCCTTGGCCTGACCGGCGAACTCGCCCCCGAGCAGCAGCCGGATTACCTTTCCGGGTTGCTGATTGGCCATGAACTCGCCGGCTTGCCGGCCCGCGCCAAGCAGCAGCCGATCATTCTGGTCGGCGCCGCCGCCCTCTGCACCCGCTATCAACGCGCCCTCGCCCTCTGCGGTTTCGCCCACGTCAGCCTTGCGCCGGAGGCCAGCGAACGTGGCCTGTGGCAATTGGCCGTGGCCGCCGGGCTCACTCAACCTGCATCGGAGGCCTGAGATGCTCAAGCACGCACTCGCACAAAACGGTTTGATCGCCATCCTGCGCGGTATTCGCCCGGACGAAGCCCAGGCCGTCGGCCAGGTGCTGTACCAGGCCGGGTTTCGCGTGATCGAAGTGCCGCTCAACTCGCCGGACCCGTACACCAGCATCCGCACCCTGCGCGACAGCCTGCCCGCCGATTGCCTGATCGGTGCCGGCACGGTGTTGACGCCCGAGCAGGTCGAGCAGGTCAAGGCGGCCGGGGGCCAGGTAATCGTCATGCCCCACAGCGATGCCAAGGTGCTGCGCGCGGCGAAAGCGGCGGGCCTGTTTTTGTCGCCGGGCGTTGCCACGCCCACCGAAGCCTTCGCCGCCCTGGCTGAAGGTGCTGACGTATTGAAGCTGTTTCCCGCCGAGCAAATGGGCCCGGCGGTGATCAAGGCGTGGCTGGCGGTCTTGCCGGCGGGCACGTTGCTGCTGCCGGTGGGCGGCATCACCCCGGACAACATGCAGGTGTTTGTCGACGCCGGCGCCAAAGGCTTCGGGTTGGGTTCCGGTTTGTTCAAACCGGGTATGAGCGTGGATCAGGTAGCGAGCCGTGCCCAGGCTTATGTCGCCGCCTGGAAAGCCCTGAACTGAATCAAGTTTCGCGCCCACAGGCGCTGCATCTATAAGAGAGATAACAGATGAAAATCACCAAACTGACGACTTTTATCGTCCCGCCGCGCTGGTGCTTCCTCAAGGTCGAGACCGACCAGGGCGTGACCGGCTGGGGTGAGCCCGTAGTCGAAGGCCGCGCTCACACCGTTGCTGCTGCCGTTGAAGAACTGTCCGACTACCTGATCGGCAAAAACCCACGCAACATCGAAGACATCTGGACCGTGCTCTATCGCGGCGGCTTCTACCGCGGCGGTGCGGTACACATGAGCGCTCTCGCCGGCATCGACCAGGCGTTGTGGGACATCAAGGGCAAGGCCCTCGGCGTGTCGGTGAGCGATCTGCTCGGTGGCCAGGTGCGCGACAAGATCCGCGTGTACTCCTGGATCGGCGGCGATCGCCCCGCCGACACCGCCCGTGCCGCCAAAGAGGCCGTGGCCCGTGGTTTCACCGCCGTGAAGATGAACGGCACGGAAGAATTGCAGTTCGTCGACAGCTTCGAAAAAGTCGATCTGGCCCTGGCCAACGTCGCTGCCGTGCGTGACGCGGTGGGCCCGAACGTCGGCATCGGCGTGGACTTCCATGGCCGGGTGCACAAGCCCATGGCCAAGGTGCTGATGAAAGAGCTAGACCCGTACAAACTGATGTTTATCGAAGAACCAGTGCTCAGCGAAAACTACGAAGCGCTCAAAGAGCTGGCGCCGCTGACCAGCACGCCGATTGCCCTCGGCGAGCGGCTGTTCTCGCGTTGGGACTTCAAGCGCGTGCTCAGCGAAGGCTACGTTGACATCATCCAGCCCGATGCTTCCCACGCGGGTGGCATCACCGAAACCCGCAAGATCGCCAACATGGCCGAAGCCTACGACGTTGCCCTGGCCCTGCACTGCCCGCTGGGCCCGATTGCCCTGGCCGCGTGCCTGCAACTGGACGCGGTTTGCTACAACGCGTTTATCCAGGAGCAAAGCCTGGGCATTCACTACAACGAGAGCAACGACCTGCTCGACTATGTGAAAGACCCGGGCGTGTTCGACTACGACCAAGGTTTTGTGAAGATCCCCAACGGGCCGGGCCTGGGTATCGAGATCAACGAGGAATACGTGATCGAACGCGCGGCCATCGGCCACCGCTGGCGCAACCCGATCTGGCGCCATGCCGACGGCAGCTTTGCCGAGTGGTGATGCCTGACTGAAGGAACACGGTCAAAAATGTGGGAGCTGGCTTGCCTGCGATGGCGGTGGGTCAGCAAGCACATATGGCACTGATACACCGCCATCGCAGGCAAGCCAGCTCCCACACTGACCGCGTTCCTCCAGTAAGTTTTCCCCTCTGTCCTCAATAAACATAAGAAGAGGCACCCCCTCATGCACCCTGAATCCTTTACCGGCCAGGCTTCTTTAGTCACGCCTACCCGAAAGCGCTACTTCATCATGGTGTTGCTGTTTATCACCGTGGTCATCAACTACCTCGACCGCAGCAACCTGTCGATTGCCGCCCCGGCACTGACCAGTGACTTGGGCATCGACCCGGTACACGTCGGGCTGATTTTCTCCGCGTTCGGCTGGACCTACGCCGCGATGCAGATCCCCGGTGGCTGGCTGGTGGACCGCGTGCCGCCGCGCATTCTCTATACCGCCGCCCTGCTGCTGTGGTCCATCGCCACCGTGATGCTCGGATTTGCCGCCAGCTTTATCGCCCTGTTTGTGCTGCGCATGGCCGTCGGTGCGTTGGAGGCTCCCGCCTACCCGATCAACAGCCGCGTGGTCACCACGTGGTTCCCCGAGCGTGAACGGGCCACGGCGATTGGCTTCTACACCTCCGGGCAATTTGTCGGGCTGGCGTTCCTCACGCCGGTGCTGGCCTGGCTGCAGCATGCGTTCGGCTGGCACATGGTGTTTGTCGTCACCGGTGGCGTGGGCATCCTGTGGGCGGCGATCTGGTACGCGGTGTACCGCGAACCGAAGGATTTCAAAGGCGCCAACGCTGCGGAAATCGCCTTGATCCGTGACGGCGGTGGCCTGGTGGACATGCAGGAAAAAGCCGCGAAGACGCCGTTCAGTTGGGTGGACCTGGGCATCGTGCTGAGCAAGCGCAAACTCTGGGGCATTTACCTGGGGCAGTTTTGCCTGAACTCCACGCTGTGGTTTTTTCTGACCTGGTTCCCCACCTACCTGGTGAAGTATCGCGGCATGGACTTCATCAAGTCCGGCCTGCTGGCGTCGCTGCCGTTTCTCGCAGCGTTTGTCGGCGTGCTGTGTTCCGGGATCTTTTCCGACTGGCTGATTCGCCGGGGCGCCTCGGTGGGCTTTGCGCGCAAGTTGCCGATCATTGGCGGGTTGCTGATCTCCACGGCAATCATCGGTGCCAACTACGTGGACTCGACGGCGTGGGTGATCGCATTCCTGGCGCTGGCGTTCTTCGGTAATGGGTTGGCGTCGATTACCTGGTCCTTGGTGTCGACCCTGGCACCGGCGCGCCTGTTGGGGCTGACCGGTGGAGTCTTCAACTTCATCGGTAATTTGTCGGCGATCGCCACGCCGATCGTGATTGGCTTTTTGGCCAGTGGTGATTCGTTTGCGCCGGCGATTACCTATATCGCGGTGCTGGCGTTGCTCGGGGCGCTTTCCTACATATTGCTGGTTGGTAAGGTCGAGCGCATCGAGTTGTAAGAAAAACGGGCGGCATGGCGGCCGCCCGTTACTTCCGGGTTACGGCACCGACATCTCGTTACGGAACACATTCAACGGGTCCCAACGCTGTTTGGTGCGCCGCAGGCGGCTTTCGATCATAAGGTCAGGGAAGAAGATCTTGTACCACTGCGGGTTCGGCCCCTTGCTGGGGTCGCCATCAATGAACAGCATGTCGCGGTCTGGGTAATTGATATAGCACCCCTGGAATTGCGCATTGACCGGAACGCCACCGTCATTGGCGAAGGCCGCGAAAAACAGCCCTTGAATCCATTGTGCGTGTGCCTGATCCGCCGCGCTGCTGTCATCTCGCCAATAGCATTGGGGTTGCCACTTCAAGTACGACGAACGCTGGGCTACCGAGGACTCACGGCGAACTGCGGCGTTGGCTTCATTTATTTGCCCGCCGAATGACTGGATCTGGATCAGGCTTTGGGTCAGCAGCTTATTCGGGTCATTGCGCGTCAGCGTATCCCATATTGCCTTCAACACCGTTGGGGTAAAAATACCCATCTGATAAGCCGATTTATACCGGCCACGCTGGTTTGGCCCCGAGCCGTTGAGGGTCTGCTGGCAATGCAGCCAATCCATTTGGCGTGCCGCCGCCAGCGCCGTTGGCAGTGAGTTGATCGTGCGTCCTTTCGGGTTGCTGGGGGGCAGATGGGTGGTGGGCGATTGGCTAAGGCATTCGGTGGCGGGTATGCCGATGGCATTGAGCATGCTGCTCACGAAGTCGTCGAAGGCGGCCAGGTCATTCACCCCGCCATTCTTATCCACGTAATGAACATCCATCGTCATGTTGCCGGTGTTCTGGTGACGCATCTCCAACTTGGTCGCCAGGCCCCAGGTATCCGGGTTGCTTTGGTTGCGTGCAAACCAGTCTTGATACGCCGCCAGCAAGGCGTCGAGCCGGGGCTTGGTCATCAGTGCCCAGTCCCACTCCAACACCAGCCAAAGAACCTCCTTCGGCGCGTCAGGCAAATTTTCGAAGTAATAACTGGTGATGATTCCGAACTGCCCTCCGCCTGCGCCGCAACATGCGGCAAACAGATCCAGATCGTCCTGATTGGTGCTGTTGCGGGCGACATGCACCGGTAGCAGGCCATTGCCTTGGGCGTTCGGCACCAGTATATCGACACCGCTCAACCAGTCGCACACCAGGCCATCCTTGCGCGACAACAACCCGTAGCCGCCGCCGCAAATATGCCCACCCAGCCCGACCGAATAACACGAACCACCGGGCAGGCTCTTGTTCGCCAGTTTGTACAGCGCGACGTAGGCATCCCAGTTCTGGCCACCCGCCTCAAGGCGAAAGCTGTAGTGATGAGGCGAAGCTGGCACCAGATCGGAGCTTATCTGCCCGTTGGCGTCGTACTGCACTTGGTTGATCTGGCTGATATCCAGAATCGATAGCACTTCATTGGGGTTGCCGGGCATTTTGTTAGCAACGAAGCCTTCGTAGCAGTGGCCGCCACTGCGCACGGTGATGCGGCCATTGGGCACGGCCAGCGCCTGGGCGGCAGCGGCGACGATGTCTTGGGGGCTGTGACAGAGGTAAATCAGGTTGGCGCCATTGGGCGAGGATTGGCCCTGCACGTTGCCCAAGGGCCAGCGCAGGTTGAAGCCTTTTTGCAGGGTCGAGTGACGGCGGTCCGAGGCGGTGACGAGATCAAATGCCATGATGTACTCCAGAGAGCAAAGGATGACTTCTGATGCGGCTAACTTAACAACCGGATGGCAAGGAATGCGGGGCTTGCAGAGGTGGTTAGACGGCAATAGGCATGAAGTGAGTTAAGGGGGGAACGCAATGTTCGCCCCCTCAAGCCTAGTGCAGGAATTGAAAGCGTTACGCAATCAATTCAACACGCCATCCAGGATCTCGTAAACGATGCCGGTTCCTACGGCAATCAACAACACATCCGGCCCCGAACGGCGCCATTCGTAACCCTGGTACACCGGCAAGCGTGCCAGGGCGCGGCTGTCCAGGCGTTCGCCGTAGTAACCATGGGGCAGTGGCTGGCCCCGCACCAGGCGCACATTCGGCGGTGGCGGTGCGCCACGGGAGAATTGGCCGTGGTTGTCGCGGATCACCTGGCGTACCGGGCCGAAGTCCTGGGGCGGGCCGCCGCGACGGTTGTCCTGCGGGCCGCGATGGTCGTTGCCACGCTGCTGTTCGTGCTGGCCTTGCGGGCCGCCACGGTCAGGACCGCCCTGATCATTCGGCGCCGCCTGCACCAGGGCGCTGGCGCCCAGGACCAGCACGCCAAGGCTGGCAATCACGGTTTTAGGCATTTTCATTGGGGGCTTCCTCAACTGCGCGAACAACAAAAAAGGGATCTCGAACGAGGTTCGAAATCCCTTGGTCTTGTCAGTTTAGGTAGCGGATCGACAGGATGATTCCTCTGTATCAGGAACTTTACCTACCGCTTACGAGCCGCTTACTTACGGGCGCCGCGGACACCTTCCGACAGCGCTGCGCACAGCCCCAGTACGCCATCAATCGCTTGCTGATCATTTTTCGCAGTGGCGATGTGATCGATCAACGCCGAACCTACCACTACGCCGTCAGCCAAACGGGCGATGGCCGCCGCTTGCTCAGGGGTACGGATACCAAAACCGATGCTGATCGGCAGGTCGGTATGGCGACGCAGGCGGGTCACGGCCTCTTCGACGTGTTCCAGGGTGGCGGCACCGGCACCGGTCACACCGGCCACCGACACGTAGTACACAAAGCCGGAGCTGCCGTTGAGCACGGTAGGCAGGCGCACATCATCGGTGGTCGGTGTGGTCAGGCGGATAAAGTCGATGCCCGCAGCCTGGGCCGGGTCGCACAGCTCGCCGTTATGCTCGGGCGGCATATCGACCACGATCAGGCCGTCGACGCCGGCTTCCTTGGCGTCGGCGATGAACTTCGGCACGCCATATTTGTGGATCGGGTTGAAGTAACCCATCAGCACCAGCGGGGTTTCGCTGTTGTCCTTGCGGAACTCGCGGACCATTTGCAGGGTTTTCAGCAGGTTCTGCTTGGCTTCCAGCGCGCGGATGTTGGCTAACTGAATCGCCGGGCCGTCAGCCATCGGATCGGTGAAGGGCATGCCCAGTTCGATCACGTCGGCGCCAGCGGCGGGCAAGCCTTTAAGGATGGCCAGCGAGGTGTCATAACCCGGATCGCCGGCGGTGACGAAGGTCACCAGGGCGGCGCGGTTTTGTTCTTTAAGCTGGGCGAAGCGGGTTTGCAGGCGGCTCATCAGTGTTTCTCCTGCTGGGCGGTTTCCATGTGGTGCATTACGGTCTGCATGTCTTTGTCGCCACGGCCGGAAAGGTTAACCACCATCAGGTGATCTTTCGGCAGCGTCGGTGCGCGTTTGAACACTTCGGCCAGGGCGTGGGCGCTTTCCAGTGCAGGAATAATCCCTTCCAGGCGGCAGCATTTGTGGAAGGCGTCGAGGGCTTCGTCGTCGGTCACCGAGGTGTACTGAACGCGGCCGATGTCATGCAACCACGCGTGTTCCGGGCCGATGCCCGGGTAATCGAGGCCGGCGGAGATCGAGTGGGCGTCGATGATCTGGCCGTCGTCGTCCTGCAACAGGAAGGTGCGGTTGCCGTGCAATACACCGGGTACGCCGCCGTTGAGGCTGGCGGCGTGCTTGCCGGTTTCGATGCCGTGGCCAGCGGCTTCAACGCCGATGATTTCCACGCTGGTGTCGTCGAGGAACGGGTGGAACAGGCCCATGGCGTTGGAACCGCCGCCGATGCATGCAACCAGGCTGTCCGGCAGGCGGCCTTCCTGGGCTTGCAGTTGGGTGCGGGTTTCCTTGCCGATCACGGCCTGGAAGTCGCGGACCATCGCCGGGTAAGGGTGTGGGCCGGCCACCGTGCCGATCAGGTAGAAGGTGCTGTCGACATTGGTCACCCAGTCACGCAGGGCTTCGTTCATTGCGTCCTTGAGGGTGCCGGTGCCAGCGACTACGGGGATCACTTCCGCGCCCAGCAGCTTCATGCGGAACACGTTGGCCTGCTGGCGCTCGATGTCGGTGGTGCCCATGTAGATCACGCATTGCAGGCCGAAACGTGCAGCGACGGTGGCGGTGGCCACGCCGTGCATGCCGGCGCCGGTCTCGGCGATGATGCGTTTCTTGCCCATGCGCCGTGCCAGCAGGATCTGGCCGATGCAGTTGTTGATCTTGTGCGCGCCGGTGTGGTTCAGCTCTTCGCGCTTGAGGTAGATCTTGGCGCCGCCGCAGAATTCGGTCAGGCGTTCGGCGAAATACAGTGGGCTTGGGCGGCCGACGTAGTCCCGTTGGAAGTAGGCCAATTCCTCGTTGAACGCCGGATCGATCTTGGCCGCTTCGTATTCGCGGGCCAGGTCGAGGATCAACGGCATCAGGGTTTCAGCGACGTAGCGGCCGCCGAACGCGCCAAACAGGCCGTTGGCATCTGGGCCGTTGCGTAGGTCGGTCTGGGACTGAGTCATGGGACGCTCCAGGAAAGAATGGGTGTAGGAAACAATGACGGCCACTCTACCCCTCACGCTGTGGCCTGAAAACCGATAAGATTGCCGCAACCTGTCAGGAAAACTCACAGATGAGCCGAGACCTTCCGCCCCTCAATGCCCTGCGGGCATTTGAAGCTACAGCGCGACTGAACAGCGTCAGTCAGGCAGCCGAGCAATTGCACGTGACCCACGGTGCAGTCAGTCGGCAGCTGAAGGTGCTGGAAGAGCACCTGGGTGTGAGCTTGTTCGTCAAGGATGGGCGCGGCCTTAAACTCACAGATGCCGGCATTCGCCTAAGGGATGCCAGCGCGGAGGCGTTCGAGCGGTTAAGGGATGTTTGCGCAGAACTGACCCAAGCCAGTGCCGAGGCGCCCTTTGTCCTGGGTTGCTCGGGGAGTTTGCTGGCGCGCTGGCTGATCCCGCGCCTGGGCCGCTTGAACGCTGACCTGCCGGATCTGCGTTTGCACCTGTCAGCCGGTGATGGTGACCTTGACCCCCGTCGCCCAGGCCTGGACGCCCTGCTGGTATTCGCCGAGCCGCCTTGGCCAGCGGATATGCAGGTGTACGCGTTGGCCAGCGAACGCATCGGGCCAGTGATGAGCCCGCGTTTCGCCGGTTATGAGCGTTTGCGCCACGCGCCGGCTTCGGCCCTGTGCGCTGAGGCGCTGCTGCATACCACATCCCGCCCGCAAGCCTGGCCCAGTTGGGCGCAGCAGCACGGCATCGCACCCGGCGCGTTGAAACACGGCCAGGGCTTTGAGCATTTGTATTATTTGCTGGAAGCCGCGGTAGCCGGACTTGGCGTGGCCATTGCGCCCGAGCCGCTGGTGGCGGAGGACTTGCGTGCGGGCCGGTTGGTGGCACCGTGGGGTTTCAGCGAAACCCCGGCGCACCTGGCGTTGTGGCTGCCCAAGCGCGCCGCGGACGGGCGCGCCGGGCAACTGGCGCAGTGGCTCAAGGCTGAGCTGTTGCGCCAGCCGGATTAGTCACCGCGTTTGCACAGCAAGTACGCGGCCAGCAGGCCCAGCGCACCTACAGCAACACCGGCTGTAGTCCATGGGTGTTCCTGCGCGTAGTCCCGGGTAGCAACACCGGTTTCGCGGATTTTCACTTTGCTTTCTTCGTAGGCATCGCTGATCAGGTGACGGGAGTGCTTGAGGGCATTCTCGGCATTGCTTTTCAGGGCCTTCAAGGTCTTGCGCGACTCGTCAGATGCATCGTCCTTGAGGCTTTCCAGAGACTTGAGCAGGCTCGAAATCTCGGCTTCCATGCTTTCCAGCGACGCTTTGCGTAAAGAAGTGTTGGCCATGTGGACTCTCCTGAAGTGATTGAGTGGCGTGTGTAGATACCGACTCCCGTGGTTTCAGAAAGTGCAGTAAATCTGAACTTTTGCTTAGGAACGGTCGCCAGAAGCAGTATGAACATTGACTGCTAGGCTTTATTGACGACCCTCAGGAGAAACCTCATGTCTGATCATCACACCTACAAGAAAGTCGAATTGGTGGGCTCGTCCACCTCCAGCATCGAAGATGCCATCAACAACGCCCTGGCCGAGGCCAACAAAAGCATCAAGCACCTGGAATGGTTTGAGGTGGTCGATACCCGTGGCCACATCAAGGACGGCAAGGCCGCGCACTTCCAGGTCACGCTCAAGGTGGGATTCCGAATTGCCAGTAGTTGAACTTTGCTAACTGGCTGATTGCCATAACCTGCGCTACAACCAATGGGTGCCGATGCCACGAGCGTCGGCACGCTCTTTTCGATCAGCGCAAGGAAGTTACGGATGAAGAAGTTCGTGTTAGCGGTAGGTTTGTTGAGCATTGCGGGCACTGCCCTGGCGGCCGGCAAGCCTTGTGACGAGCTGAAAAGCGAGATTGCAGCGAAACTGGATGCCAAGGGCGTTGCGCACTATTCCCTGGATGTCGTGGACAAAGGTGCTGCGGGCGACGCCAAAGTGGTTGGCTCGTGCGAAGCCGGCTCCAAGGAAATCGTCTACAAGCGCGGTTAATGACGTGTTGCGAAAACCTGTGGCGAGGGAGCTTGCTCCCGCTGGAGTGCGTAGCGCTCCCAAGATTTTGGGGCCGCTACGCAGCCCAGCGGGAGCGGGAGCAAGCTCCCTCGCCACAGTTGCTTCTTTTTATCCTTTCATCAGCTGCGCCAGCAGCTCGTAGGAATGAATCCGGTCAGCATGTTCGTACAGGTCGCAGGTAAAGATCAGTTCATCGGCGCCGGTTTGTTCCACCAGCACTTCCAGCTTGGCGCGGATTTTTGCCGGGCTGCCGACCATCGCCAGGCCAAGGAAGCTGCCCACCGCATCTTTTTCATGGGGCAGCCACAGGCCTTCCATGCTCTTCACCGGTGGGCGTTGCACCAGGCTTTGCCCGCGCATCAGCGCGAGGATGCGTTGGTACACCGAAGTGGCCAGGTAGTCAGCCTGCTCATCGGTGTCGGCTGCGACCAAGGGAATACCTAGCATCACGTAGGGCTTGTCCAGTACCGCTGAAGGCTTGAAGTGATTGCGGTAGACGCGAATCGCCTCGTGCATCAAGCGCGGTGCGAAATGGGAGGCGAAGGCGTAGGGCAAGCCACGCTCACCGGCCAATTGCGCGCTGAACAGGCTGGAGCCCAGCAGCCACACCGGGACGTTGGTACCGGTGCCGGGTACGGCGATGATGCGTTGGTCCGGAGTGCGTGGGCCGAGGTAGGCCATCAGCTCGGCGACGTCTTCGGGGAAATCGTCGGCGCTGCCGGAGCGCTCACGACGCAGGGCACGGGCGGTCATCTGGTCGGAGCCGGGCGCGCGGCCCAGGCCCAGGTCGATACGCCCGGGGTAGAGGCTTTCGAGGGTACCGAACTGCTCGGCGATCACCAACGGTGCATGGTTGGGCAGCATCACGCCGCCGGAACCCACGCGAATCGTCGAGGTGCCACCGGCCAGGTAGCCGAGCAACACCGAGGTGGCCGAGCTGGCGATACCATCCATGTTGTGGTGTTCAGCCACCCAGAAACGGTTGTAGCCGAACTTTTCCACGTGCTGGGCCAGGTCCAGGGAATTGCGCAACGACTGCGCCGGACTGCCGTTGGCGCGTACGGGCACCAGGTCGAGGGTCGAGAACTTCACGTCGGACAGCGATTTCATAAGCCTGCTTCTCCAAAGGGGCGCGCAGGCTGTTTAGACGAATCAAAACCTGCCGCTTCATGTGCATGGTCTATGCAATGAGGGCATATACCCGAGATTCAATAGCCATGTCGGAAATTTCCTACTATGTAGCTGGGTTTTTCCGACAGTATGAACTTTGCCAGTCCGACTATCCTCAGAACTCTTACCTACGCAAAACCACAGCTTGAGGAGAAGGCTATGAGTATCGTGAAAAAAGCATCCGCGCATTGGGAAGGTGATCTGAAGACGGGCCTGGGTTCCATTTCCACGGAAACCGGCGTGCTGCGCGAAGCGCCCTACGGCTTCAAGGCACGTTTCGAAGGTGGCAAGGGCACCAACCCTGAGGAATTGATCGGGGCGGCGCATGCCGGTTGTTTCTCCATGGCCTTTTCCATGATTCTCGGCGATGCCGGACTCAAGGCTGACAGCATCGACACCCAGGCTGAAGTAACGCTGGACCAGGTCGATGGCGGCTTTGCGATCACCGCGGTGCACTTGATCCTCAAGGCCAAGATCCCCGGCGCGAGCCAGGCACAGTTCGAAGAACTGAGCACAAAGGCCAAGGAAGGGTGCCCGGTGTCCAAGGTGCTGAATGCGAAAATCAGCCTGGATGCGACGCTGGTTAACTAACACCGCAGATCAAAAAATGTGGGAGCGGGCTTGCTCACGAAAGCGGAGTGTCAGGCACTGAATGTGTTTCTGATGCACCGCATTCGCGAGCAAGCCCGCTCCCACATTTGGTTTTGCGTTAAATCAGAACCTGCGTGTGCAAACTATGGTCGAATAGCCATTGCAGCCTAGGCGCACACCCGTGCGCAGTGCATTCAGGGAGCTACACACATGAAACGTTTTGCCTTGGCGATCATCTGCGGCGTATTGGCCACCTCGGCCGTGGCCGCGCCCAAAGATTGTGAAGAGCTGCGTAAGGAGATCGAGGTCAAGATCCAGGCGAACGCGGTTCCGTCCTACACCCTGGAAATCGTCAGCAAGGAAGAAGCCGACAAGCACGACGTAGCCATGGTCGTCGGCAGCTGTGAGAACGGCACCAAGGCCATCATCTACCAGAAGAACAACGACTGATCAGATGCAGTTGACGCTGCGCTCTTCTGCCAGCAACTGACGCGCCGCGTTGTAGAGCCGGATATTCGGTGTGAAGGCCAGCGAACGGCCTTCCAGTACATAGCGTTGGCCCGCCTGGAAGTTGTCGTATTGCAGCGTCATGAAGCAGGTGCGTTCGGTGGTCTGCCCCAGCCCGCCGAAGCCGCTGCCCGTTGGCACTTCGAAATCAAAGCGCACCATCAACTCGTGGCTGCCGGGCGGGATCTGGAAGAATCGACCGTCGTCGAGGTTCTTGCCGTCCAGACGCTGGGCCATCACCAGTTTGGCGTTGGGGGTCGGGGTGGCAAAATCGACCCAGGCTTGCTGCGGATCCACCGCTGGCAACGGCGTCAAAGCGCATGCGCTGAGAAACAGGACGGTGATGGCAAGCAACAGCTGGCGCATGGCATGTACTCAATGGAAGAAAAGAAGTGGGCCTGACGCAGCAGGCGCCCCTTGAGTATAAACACCACATGGCGTGGAAAAGTCCCAGGAGCAATCGGTGCATGGTCAGGCGTTTTTTCCCAGGGGTGATGCTTGTGCTGCTCAGCGGCTGCTCAAGCATCAGTTATTACGGGCAGTTGGCCAGCGGCCAATGGCAATTGTTGCGGGCTCGCGAGCCGGTTACCCAGGTCATTGCCGACCCCGCGCGGCCGCCGCTGCTGCGTGAGCATCTGGCGCAATCACAGAAGGCGCGCACCTTTGCCAGTGAGCACCTGCACTTGCCTGACAACCAGAGTTACCGGCTGTACGCCGACATTGGCCGGCCCTATGTCGTCTGGAATGTGTTTGCCACCACAGAATTTTCGCTCTTGCCTGAAACCCACTGCTTCCCGATCGCCGGTTGCGTGGCCTATCGCGGCTACTACAACCAGGGCGCGGCGCGGGGTGAGGCGGCATTGTTGCGCCTACGGGGCATGGACGTGTCGATTGGCGGCGTCGAGGCCTACTCCACCTTGGGTTGGTTCAACGACCCGATCCTCAACTCGATGATGAACTGGGGGGATGAGCGCTTGGCCACGCTGATTTTCCATGAGCTGGCGCACCAGCGGTTTTATGTGAAGGACGACACCGAGTTCAACGAATCATTTGCCAATTTCGTCGAGCAGGAAGGCACGCGGCAATGGCGTGCCGCGCGTGGGCTGGCGCCGGCCAGCGTGTCGACTTCCAAGCAGCGTGATCAGTTTATCCAGCTGATCCTCGATACCCGTCAGCGCCTGGAAAAGGTCTATGCCCAACCTTTGGCGGCCGATGCGATGCGCGCGGCCAAAGCGGCAGAATTCGAGCGCCTGCGCAGCGATTATCGGCAGATGCGTGATAGCCAGTGGGCGGGCGACAAGCGTTATGACGCCTGGATCAACCAGCCAATGAACAACGCGCGGTTGTTGCCGTTTGGGCTGTATGACCAGTGGGTGCCGGCGTTTGCGGCGTTGTTTCGGCAGGAAGGTGGGGATTGGCTGAGGTTTTATGCGGCGGTGGAGAGGATGGGTGGCTTGCCGGTGGTGCAGCGCAAGGCGGCGTTGAGGCAGTTGGAGGTGGGGGGGCTTTAGGGCCTCATCGCAGGCAAGCCAGCTCCCACATTTGAAGGTATTCACAAATCCAAAATGTGGGAGCGGGCTTGCCCGCGATGGCGGTTTCAAGGCTGCCGCAAAAACGCCTGATGCATCTCGGCCAACGTCTCAAAGTGCCAAGTCGGTGCCTCGGCATTCAGCTCTTCAAAGCTGCCAAACCCATACCCTACCGCCGCCGAATCCAGGCCATTGCTGCGGGCGCCGATCAGGTCGTGTTTGCGGTCACCAATCATCAAGGTGGTTGCCGGGTCCAGGCCCTCTTCGCGCATCAGATGGGCAATCAACTCGACCTTGTTGGTACGCGTACCGTCCAGCTCGCTGCCGTAGATCACCTTGAAGTGCTTGGCAAAGTCGAAATGCCTGGCGATCTCACGGGCAAATTCCCACGGCTTGGAGGTGGCGACATACAGTTGGCGACCTTGGCTGTTCAACTCTTCCAGCAGCGGTAGCACGCCGTCGAACACGCGGTTTTCATACAGCCCGGTGACCTTGAAGCGCTCGCGGTAGAAATTCACCGCTTCCCACGCCTTGGCTTCGTCGAAGCCGTAGAACTGCATGAACGCTTGCAGCAACGGCGGGCCGATAAAGTGTTCGAGCTTGGTCAGGTCCGGCTCGTCGATGCCGAGTTTGGCCAGGGCGTACTGGATCGAGCGGGTGATGCCTTCACGCGGATCGGTAAGGGTGCCATCCAGGTCGAAGAGGACGGTGGGGTAATGCAGGGTCATTGATCGAATCCTTCAGCCAGGTGCAGGTCTTTGAGTTTCACGTAGTTCGCCGCGCTGTAGGTGAAAAACGCGCGTTCCTTGTCAGTCAGTGGGCGGATCGGTTTAACCGGGCTGCCCACGTACAAGAAGCCGCTGTCGAGTTTCTTGCCCGGCGGCACCAGGCTGCCGGCGCCGATGATCACGTCATCTTCCACCACCGCGCCGTCCATGACGATGCTGCCCATGCCGATCAACACTCGGCTGCCTACGCTGCAACCATGCAGCATGACCTTGTGGGCGATGGTCACGTCGTCGCCGATCAGCAGCGGGAAACCGTCCGGGTTGAACGGCCCGGCATGGGTGATATGCAGCACGCAGCCATCCTGCACGCTGGTGCGTGCGCCGATGCGGATGCGGTGCATGTCGCCGCGAATCACGGTCAGCGGCCAGACGGAGCTGTCGGTGCCGATTTCGACATCGCCGATCACCACCGCCGAAATATCGACAAAAGCCCCGGCGCCCAGGGTTGGCGTGTGGTTCTGATAGGTGCGAAGGGTCACGATAGCCTCTCTCTCTTCTGCTGATAGCTGCGGTGGGCGTTGATTGTAATTAAGATGGCCCCATCTTTGTTCTTACATGTCTTCAGCCAAGGTACCCACCGTGAGCGCGAACAACCCGCTTTTGCAGTCCTACGACCTGCCGCCGTTCTCGGCGATCCGTGCCGAGCACGTACAGCCGGCCATCGAACAGATCCTCGCTGACAACCGCGTTGCCATCGAAGGCATCCTGCAAAGCCAGGGGAAAAATCCGACGTGGGCCGGCCTGGTCCTGGCCATGGACGAACTGAACGACCGCCTGGGCGCCGCCTGGAGCCCGGTCAGCCACCTCAACGCCGTGTGCAACAGTGCCGAATTGCGTGAGGCCTATGAAAGCTGCCTGCCGGCGTTGAGCGCCTATTCCACCGAGATGGGCCAGAACCGTGAACTGTTCCAGGCCTTCGAAGCCCTGGCCAACAGCCCGGAAGCCGCCGGTTTCGACGTGGCGCAAAAAACCATTCTGGAACACTCCCTGCGCGACTTCCGCCTGTCGGGTATCGACTTGCCGCTGGAGCAGCAAAAACGCTACGCCGAAGTGCAGAGCAAACTGTCCGAGCTGGGCAGCAAGTTCTCCAACCAGTTGCTGGACGCGACCCAGGCCTGGACCAAGCACGTTACCGAGGAAGCCACCCTCGCTGGCCTGACCGAGTCGGCCAAGGCCCAGATGGCTGCCGCTGCCCAATCCAAAGATCTGGATGGCTGGCTGATCACCCTGGAATTTCCGAGCTACTACGCGGTAATGACCTACGCCCACGACCGGGCCCTGCGCGAAGAAGTCTACGCGGCCTACTGCACCCGTGCGTCGGACCAAGGCCCGAATGCCGGTCAGAACGATAACGGCCCAGTGATGGAACAGATCCTCGACCTGCGTCAGGAACTGGCCAAGCTGTTGGGCTATGCGTCCTTCTCCGAACTGAGCCTGGCCACCAAGATGGCCGAGTCCAGCGACCAGGTGCTGAGCTTCCTGCGCGACCTGGCCAAGCGCAGCAAGCCGTTTGCCGCCCAGGACCTGCAACAGCTCAAGGCTTACGCCGCCGAACAAGGCTGCGCCGACCTGCAAAGCTGGGACAGCGGTTTCTACGGCGAAAAACTCCGTGAGCAGCGCTACAGCGTGTCCCAGGAAGCGCTGCGCGCCTACTTCCCCATCGACAAAGTGCTCGGCGGCCTGTTTGCCATCGTGCAACGCCTGTACGGCATCGAGATTGCCGAACTGAAAGGCTTCGACACCTGGCACCCGGATGTGCGCCTGTTTGAAATCAAGGAAAACGGCCAGCACGTCGGCCGCTTCTTCTTTGATCTGTACGCCCGCGCCAACAAGCGTGGCGGTGCCTGGATGGACGGTGCGCGCGACCGCCGTCGCACCATTGATGGTGTACTGCAAAGCCCGGTGGCCAACCTGGTGTGCAACTTCACCCCGGCCGACAGCGGCAAGCCTGCGCTGCTGACCCACGACGAAGTGACGACGCTGTTCCACGAATTCGGCCACGGCCTGCACCACCTGCTGACCCGCGTTGAACATGCCGGTGTGTCCGGTATCAACGGCGTGGCGTGGGATGCGGTGGAGTTGCCGAGCCAGTTCATGGAGAACTGGTGCTGGGAGCCGGAAGGCCTGGCGCTGATCTCCGGTCACTATGAAAGCGGCGAGCCGCTGCCCCAGGACCTGCTGGAAAAAATGCTCGCGGCGAAAAACTTCCAGTCCGGCCTGATGATGGTGCGCCAGTTGGAATTCTCGCTGTTCGACTTTGAACTGCACGCCACCCACGGCGACGGCCGCAGCGTGGCCCAGGTGCTGGAAGGCGTGCGCGATGAGGTCTCGGTGATGCGTCCGCCGGCCTACAACCGTTTCCCCAACAGCTTTGCGCACATTTTCGCCGGCGGTTATGCGGCGGGGTACTACAGCTACAAGTGGGCCGAAGTGCTGTCGGCCGATGCCTTCTCCAAGTTTGAAGAAGAAGGTGTATTGAATGCCGAGACCGGCCGCGCCTTCCGCGAGGCGATCCTGGCCCGTGGCGGTTCCCAGGAACCGATGGTGTTGTTCGTCGATTTCCGCGGACGGGCGCCGTCGATTGACGCACTCTTGCGCCACAGCGGCCTGAGTGAGGACGCGGCAGCATGAGTGAAGGGCCTGTGATCACCAAAAAGCAATTTATCGCCGGGGCGGTTTGCCCGGCGTGCAGCGAGCCGGACAAGTTGAAGATGTGGACCGAAGACAGCGTGCCGCACCGTGAGTGTGTGGCCTGCGGTTATACCGACACGTTGAATGACCAAGGTCTGTCAGTGCCCAAGGAATTGGGCACGCGGGTCAATACGTCGGCGTTGAAAGCGCCGGCTGACCCGAAGGTGCAGGCGGTGCAGTTTTTCCCCAATCCCAAGCTGAAAAAAGACTAGAGGCCCTACGAGGGTCAATGTGTGGGCGCGGGCTTGCTCGCGAGAGCGGTGGTGTGTCAGTCAGGGATAATCGACTGAGCCATGGCTTTCGCGAGTAAGCCCGCGCCCACATTTTTTTCCCGCATTTATTCGACTTAGGTCGCTGAATTGATTCCCCTCATTCTTAGCCTGCTATCATTTGTAACCTTTGATTGCCAAGTTGCTCTGCAGAAGCGGCTGGCAAACCCGTGACCACATGATGAGGTGCACCCATGTCTGATCAAGATCAAGACAACCCCCGGCGTGACTTTTTGCGCAAATCCTTGACCTTGATCCCGGTGGTCACGGTTGCCAGTACAGGCCTTGGCGGCTCGATGCTGATGGCCACGCCCGAGCCGGCGCAGGCCGCTCCAGCCAAGCCTGCCGCCAGCGAAAAAGCCTACGAGCCAAGTTACTTCACGGCCGAAGAGTGGGCGTTTATCAACGCCGCCGTGGCGCAGTTGATTCCTGCTGATGCCCAAGGCCCTGGCGCCCTGGAAGCCGGCGCACCGGAATATATCGACCGCCAGATGAACACCCCGTACGCCAGTGGCGCCCTGTGGTTTATGCAAGGTCCGTTTAACGCCGATGCGCCGCCCGAGATGGGCTGGCAGAGCAAACTGGTGCCCAAGGACATCTATCGCCTGGGTATCGCCGCGACGGACGCGTGGTCGAAAGCGTTCAACGGTAAAGCTTTTGCTGCGCAAGACAGCGCTACCCGAGACGATATGTTGCGTCGCCTGGAGGCTGGCGGCAGTGAAGTGGCCGCGCATTTCGACGCGGTGCCGCCGAAGATTTTCTTCAACTTGCTGCTGCAAAACACCAAGGAAGGGTTCTTCTGCGACCCGATCCACGGTGGCAACAAAGGCATGGTCGGCTGGACCATGATCGGCTTCCCCGGCGCCCGCGCCGATTTCATGGACTGGGTTGAACGCAACGAGCAATACCCCTTCCCGGCAGTTTCCATCCGCGGCGAGAGGGCATAAACGTGGCGACCATCATGAAGAAAGTGGACGCGGTGATTGTCGGCTTCGGCTGGACCGGCGCGATCATGGCCAAGGAGCTGACGGAAGCCGGCCTCAACGTGGTAGCGCTAGAGCGCGGCCCGATGCAGGACACTTACCCGGACGGCAACTATCCCCAGGTCATCGACGAACTGACCTACAGCGTGCGTAAAAAACTCTTCCAGGACATCTCCAAGGAGACGGTGACCATTCGCCACAGCGTGAATGACGTCGCTCTGCCCAACCGCCAGTTGGGCGCGTTCCTGCCGGGCAATGGCGTCGGTGGTGCGGGCCTGCACTGGTCGGGTGTGCACTTTCGTGTCGATCCGATCGAGCTGCGCATGCGCAGCCATTACGAAGAGCGCTACGGCAAAAACTTCATTCCCAAGGACATGACCATCCAGGACTTCGGCGTCAGCTATGAAGAGCTGGAACCGTTTTTCGACTACGCCGAAAAGGTCTTCGGCACTTCCGGCCAGGCCTGGACCGTCAAAGGCCAGTTGGTCGGTGAAGGCCGTGGCGGCAACCCGTATGCGCCGGATCGCTCCAACCCGTTCCCCTTGGAATCGCAGAAAAACACCGTCTCCGCACAGCTGTTTCAGAAAGCCGCTGCCGAGGTCGGTTACAAACCCTACAACTTGCCGTCGGCGAACACCTCGGGGCCGTACACCAACCCCTATGGCGCGCAGATGGGCCCGTGCAACTTCTGCGGCTTTTGCAGCGGTTACGTGTGCTACATGTATTCCAAGGCGTCGCCGAACGTGAACATCTTGCCGGCGCTGCGCCAAGTGCCGAACTTCGAGTTGCGGCCCAATTCCCACGTGCTCAAGGTCAACCTCGACAGCACCAAGAGCAAGGCCACGGGCGTGACTTACATCGACGCCCAGGGCCGCGAATGCGAGCAACCAGCGGACCTGGTGATTCTTGGCGCGTTCCAGTTCCACAACGTGCGCTTGATGCTGCTGTCGGGCATCGGCAAGCCTTACGACCCGATCACCAATGAGGGCGTGGTGGGCCGCAACTTTGCCTACCAGAACATGGCCACCATCAAGGCGTTCTTCGACAAGGACACCCACACCAACAACTTCATCGGTGCTGGCGGCAATGGCGTGGCCATCGATGACTTCAACGCGGACAACTTCGACCACGGGCCCCATGGCTTTGTGGGGGGCTCGCCGATGTGGGTCAACCAGGCCGGCAGCCGACCGATTGCCGGCACGTCCAACCCGCCGGGTACCCCGACTTGGGGCAGCGCGTGGAAGCGCGCCACTGCCGATTACTACACCCACCAGGTATCGATGGATGCCCACGGTGCGCATCAATCCTACCGGGGCAACTACCTGGATCTGGACCCGGTGTATCGCGATGCCTACGGTCAGCCGTTGCTGCGGATGACATTCGACTGGCAGGAAAACGACATCAAGATGAACCGCTTCATGGTCGAGAAAATGGGCAAGGTCGCCGAGGCGATGAACCCCAAGGCCATTGCCGTGCTCGGCAAAAAGGTCGGTGAGCACTTCAACACGGCGTCGTACCAGACCACCCACCTCAACGGTGGCGCGATCATGGGCACCGATCCCAAGACCAGTGCGTTGAACCGTTACCTGCAATGCTGGGATGTACACAACGTGTTTGTCCCCGG
Source organism: Pseudomonas sp. B611 (assembly GCF_055407965.1). Taxonomy (NCBI): domain Bacteria; kingdom Pseudomonadati; phylum Pseudomonadota; class Gammaproteobacteria; order Pseudomonadales; family Pseudomonadaceae; genus Pseudomonas; species Pseudomonas sp. B611. The sequence continues at coordinate 66,256 of NZ_JBUZST010000002.1, read as the reverse complement.
CGCGTCCGCTTTCCCACAAGGCTTGGGCTACAACCCTACCGGCCTGGTGGCAGCGTTGACCTATTGGTCGGCCCGCGCGATCCGCGAGCAGTACCTGAAAAACCCCGGCCCACTGGTTCAGGCATAAGGAGCGATGACCATGAAAGCATTTGTTATCGCCTCTCTGGCGCTGTTCAGCAGTTGCTCGGTAAGCGCTGCCGAAACCGACCTGATCAAGCAGGGCGAATACCTGGCCCGCGCCGGTGACTGCGTGGCCTGCCACACCGCCAAGGGCGGCAAGCCGTTCGCCGGCGGCTTGCCGATGGAAACGCCGATTGGCGTGATCTATTCCACCAACATCACCCCGGACAAGAGCGGCCTGGGCGACTACAGCTTCGAGGACTTCGACAAGGCCGTGCGCCATGGCGTCGCCAAGAGCGGTAGTACCCTTTACCCGGCCATGCCCTACCCGTCTTACGCTCGCGTCAGCGATAGCGATATGCAGGCGTTGTATGCGTACTTCATGAAGGGTGTGGAGCCGGTGGCCCAGGACAACAAGGCCAGTGATATTCCATGGCCGTTGAGCATGCGCTGGCCGTTGGCCGCGTGGCGCTGGATGTTTGCGCCTGAGGTTGCGAACCGACAGGTGGCCGAGGCCGATCCGGTGATCAGCCGTGGCGCGTACTTGGTGGAGGGGCTCGGCCACTGCGGCGCCTGCCACACGCCACGGGCCCTGACGATGCAGGAAAAAGCCTTGAGTGCCAGCGAGGGCAGCGCGTTCCTGTCCGGCAGCGCGCCGCTGGAAGGCTGGATCGCCAAAAGCCTGCGCGGCGACCACAAGGATGGCCTCGGCAGCTGGAGTGAGGAGCAACTGGTGCAATTCCTCAAGACCGGTCGCAGCGACCGTAGCGCGGTGTTTGGCGGCATGAGCGATGTGGTCGTCCACAGCATGCAGTACATGTCGGAAAATGACCTGACGGCTATCGCCCGTTACCTCAAGAGCCTGCCGGCGGTCGATCCCAAGGATCAGCCGCACCAGTACGACAAGCAGGTCGCTGAGGCCCTGTGGAAAGGCGACGACAGCCAGCGCGGCGCGTCGGTGTACATCGACAACTGCGCCGCTTGCCACCGCACCGACGGCCATGGCTATACGCGGGTGTTCCCGGCCCTGGCCGGCAACCCGGTGTTGCAGACGGCGGACGCCACCTCGTTGATCAACATTGTGTTGAATGGCGGCACCTTGCCGGCTACCCACGCGGCACCGTCCACCTTCACCATGCCGGCGTTCGCCTGGCGCCTGTCGGACCAGGAGGTGGCGGATGTCGTCAGCTTTATCCGTGGCAGCTGGGGTAACCAAGGCGCGCCGGTGAAAGCCGGCGACGTGGCGAGCTTGCGCGAAAAGCACTGATGTTTCCCTGACCGCCAAACGGCACTGGTCAGAAACCTCGCGCCTCGATACTGTATATAAAAACAGTATAGAGGCGTTTTTATGTCTACTCCGCTGCCGCCCCGTGGCCGGGGCACGGCCACCAACCTGCATAACCGCTTTGCGCCCACCGTCAGCGTGGCCGAGGACGACGGCTGGTATCAGGAAGTGCCGCCGACCCAGGGCACCGAAGTGCGTATCGAAACGGCCAAGACCATCATCACCCGTAACAACTCCCCGGACTTGCCGTTTGATCGCTCGATCAACCCCTATCGCGGCTGCGAGCACGGCTGCATCTACTGTTATGCGCGGCCCAGCCATGCCTATTGGGACATGTCGCCGGGGCTGGATTTCGAGACCAAATTGATCGCCAAGAGCAACGCCGCCGAGGTGCTGGAGCAGCAACTATCGAAGCCGGGTTATGTGTGTGCGCCGATCAACCTGGGGTCCAACACCGACCCTTATCAGCCCATCGAGCGCGAGTACCGCATCACCCGGCAAACCCTTGAGGTGCTGCTGCGCTACCGGCACCCGGTGACCATCATCACCAAGGGCTCGCTGATCCTGCGCGATCTCGATTTGCTCGCGGAGTTGGCGCGCCAGCGGCTGGTGGCCGTGATGGTCAGCCTCACCAGCCTGGATGACGAACTCAAGCGCATCCTGGAACCGCGTACGGCGGCGCCCAAGGCGCGGTTGCGGGCGATTCGGGTGATGCGCGAGGCGGGTATCCCGGTGGGCGTGTTGTGTTCGCCGATGATCCCGATGATCAACGACAGCGAACTGGAAAGCCTGCTCACCGAAGCCCATGCTGCCGGCGCGCAAAGTGCGGCGTACATGATGCTGCGCCTGCCGCTGGAGGTGGCGCCGTTGTTCGAGGAGTGGCTGGCGGCGCATTACCCGCAGCGCGCGGCCCATGTGATGAGCCTAGTGCGCCAGGTACGCGGTGGTGAGGTGTATGACAGCCGGTTCGGCGTGCGCATGCGCGGCGAGGGGCCTTTTGCGGATTTGCTGGCCCAGCGTTTCAACAAGGCGATCAAACGCCTGGGACTCAACCGTCGGGAAGGGTTTAATCTGGATTGCACGGCGTTCTGTCCGCCAGGCAGGCAGATGGCGTTGTTGTAGACTGTTGAGGAAGGGTGCGCATTTTCTGTAGGGATGGTCTCACTTTGATATCACTGAAACCCGCGTTCTAGAGCGGTTCATTCAGTTTGAGTTAAGTTTCGACGGCTACCTTGTCCAGCGAGTGACTGATGAGTCGGCGGCCTGGTTTTTGGCGTTTGCAACGATTGCACTGGCCTGGCGTCGAACGCACTTGAATACTCCCCTGCATTAACCAAGAGGATGAATCATGAGTGATAAGGATAAACAGCCGTTGGCTGCGTCGGCTTCAGCCCCTGAGGTGGCGGAAACCGCCGATGCAGCGCTAAAGCATATCGTTGACGGCTTTTTGCATTTCCATCACGACGTCTTCCCCCAGCAGGAAGAACTCTTCAAGAAACTCGCCACGGCCCAGAGCCCACGGGCGATGTTCATTACCTGCGCCGATTCGCGCATCGTCCCCGAGCTGATTACCCAGAGTTCGCCGGGCGACCTGTTCGTGACCCGTAACGTCGGTAACGTGGTGCCGCCCTACGGTCAGATGAACGGCGGTGTTTCCACGGCCATCGAGTACGCGGTGCTCGCCCTGGGCGTACAGCACATCATTGTCTGCGGGCACTCCGACTGTGGTGCGATGCGCGCGGTGCTCAACCCCGACAGCCTGGAAAAAATGCCAACGGTAAAGGCCTGGCTGCGGCACGCCGAGGTCGCCAAGACCATGGTCCATGACAACTGCGACTGCGCCAATGAAAGCGAAAGCATGAAGGTGCTGACCGAAGAAAACGTCATCGCCCAGTTGCAACACTTGCGCACCCACCCTTCCGTGGCTTCGCGCATGGCCAATGGTCATTTGTTTATCCACGGCTGGATCTACAACATCGAGACCAGCGAAATCCGCGCCTACGATGCCGATCAGTCCACGTTCAGACCCTTGAACGGCGAAGGGCCAATCCCTTGCGCGACGCCTAAAGCGCGCTTCTAAAACACTTCCCTGCCGGGTAATGCGGTGGCTGCCATGGATGCAGCCAGGTATTACCGCGCCCGGCGAATGCCTCGGGAGAGTCATCATGCGTGCTGCTCAATTGAAAGCTGTATTGCCACGGGAGCTGCTCGCCTCGGTGGTTGTGTTTCTGGTCGCCCTGCCCTTGTGCATGGGCATTGCGATTGCTTCCGGCATGCCGCCGGCCAAGGGTTTGATCACCGGGATCATCGGTGGCCTGGTCGTCGGGTGGCTGGCGGGTTCGCCGCTGCAAGTCAGCGGCCCGGCGGCAGGCTTGGCGGTGTTGGTGTTTGAGTTGGTACGCCAACACGGAATGATGATGCTGGGGCCGATCCTGCTGCTGGCGGGCTTCCTGCAACTGGTGGCTGGGCGTCTGCGCCTGGGCTGCTGGTTCCGCGTAACGGCGCCGGCGGTGGTGTATGGCATGTTGGCAGGCATTGGCGTGCTGATTGTGCTGTCGCAGATCCATGTGATGCTCGACGGTGTGCCCAAGCCTTCGGGGTTGGATAACTTGGCGGGGTTCCCGGCGGCCGTGGCGCAGGCTATTCCCAGCCTGGGTTGGCAGGCGGGCTTGCTCGGGTTGTCGACGATGCTGGTGATGTATGTGTGGGATAAGCTTCGCCCGAAAACCCTGCGCTTTGTACCTGGTGCGTTGCTGGGAGTGGGCCTGACCACGCTGGTCAGCCTGATGCTGGCGTTGCAGGTCAAGCGTGTGGAAGTCCCGGAAAACCTCGCGGACGCCATCGATTGGCTGCGCCCCAGCGACCTCTTGAACCTGGCCGATCCTCAGCTGTTGATCGCGGCATTCGCCGTGGCCTTTATCGCCAGCGCCGAGACCTTGCTCTCCGCCGCCGCGGTGGACCGTATGCACAACGGCCAGCGTTCGGATTTCGACAAGGAATTGTCCGCGCAAGGCGTCGGCAATATGTTGTGCGGCCTGGTCGGCGCCCTGCCGATGACCGGCGTGATCGTGCGCAGCTCCGCCAATGTTCAAGCCGGTGCGACCACGCGTTTATCGGCGATGTTCCACGGGCTGTGGCTGTTGGCATTCGTGTTGTTGCTGTCGAGTGTGCTGCAAAGCATTCCGGTGGCGAGCCTGGCGGGCGTGCTGGTGTACACCGGGATCAAGCTGGTGGACATCAAGGCATTCAAAGCGTTGGGACGTTATGGGCGCATGCCGATGTTCACCTATGCGGCGACGGCGCTGGCGATCATCTTTACCGACCTGCTGACCGGTGTGCTGGTGGGCTTCGGACTCACGCTGGTGAAGCTGGCATTCAAGGCTTCGCGCTTGAAGGTGAGCCTGATCGACCTGCCCCAGGACGGTGAAATGGAACTGCGCTTGAGTGGTGCGGCGACCTTCCTGAAAGTGCCGGCGTTGACCCGGGTGCTGTCGACGGTGCCGGCGGGGACGACCGTGCATGTGCCGCTGAACAACCTGAGCTACATCGACCATTCCTGCCTGGAGTTGCTGGAGGAATGGGGGCGGGCCAATGCGGCGAAGGGCTCGAAGCTGGTGATCGAGGCGCGTGGGTTGAAGCGCCGGTTGGAAGGCCGGGTGCGGATGACGACGGGGATAGGCTCGGCAGCAGTCTGATGATCGTTCCCACGCTCTGCGTGGGAATGCCGCCCTGGACGCTCTGCGTCTGCTCTTGAAAGAGTGGCGCGGAGCGCCACAGGATGCGTTCCCACGCGGAGCGTGGGAACGATCAAGAATCAGGCCGGTTGATCCAGCGCCAACTCCACACCCAGTTGGCGCGACAGGCACGGCCAGCGCTTCCACGCCGCTTCCGTGTCCGGGCTCTTGAGCGTTTCGCGATAAGCCTCCACCGATTCCAGCGCAAAGCTGTCTTCGTTGAGCATCTCATCAACCGCCAGATGCACAGCCTCATCCAGGCTGTTGGCAAATTCTTCGCCGATCAGCTGGTGCGCAATCAGGTTGGCCACGGTGGTGTCCGCCGGGATCAACGGTTGGCCGAAATGCTTGATATACAGATCGTTTACTTCTTCCACCAGGCGATGGGCCAGGTAGGCCTCGTCCAGCAGGCCATCGAGGCCGATATGCCCGGCGAGGATCGCGGGCGGCTGCAGGAAGAATTGCTCGGCGATTTTCAGCACCGGCTTGATCTGGCTTTCGATTCCGGCCTCGCGGGCCACGTCGTTGGCGGCGTCGAGCAAGTCCGGGACGAGGTCGATATAAGCGGTCACGAAGCGCGTCATGACAATGTTGCGATCACCGTCAGCCAGAGAGATGGCCGAATGCAGGTGCGGCAATTGGGTTTCCAGTTGCTGGGCCAGCTGGCCCGTGCTGGCTTCGTGTTGATGGGCACGGGAAATCTGCTCGCGCAATGCGGCGGTGTTCATGAAGGCTCCAGTGATGCAGGCGTAGGAAAAGGGAGAGGATAAGGTAGCTCGTTTATACGAGCGCCTCAGACGCATTTGTCATAATTATTTCATGGTTATGCGCCTGCGTTATATCGAAATGCCATCGTTCGTCGGATAAACGATTCCGCCCCCGGGGTTATTGGCTCCGCCCGTCTGTTTTCGCTGATTTGTCCCCACACATTGCGGGGTTGCAGGTGCTGTCTATACTCGGTTTTGTAAGCAATTAGCTGATGACGCCAGACTGCATAAGCAGGTGAGGCTAAGCGGTTGTAAGCAGTATGGAAGCCGCTCCCTTCGACGCAGGTGCAAACCGGCGGGATAACAAGAACGATAAGGGGAACCCGCATGACGCGACATCCACACGTTTGGATGGGCCTTCTGTTGTGGTCGGTATTCGGCCAGGCGCACGCCGCCTGGACCACGAATATGGCGCCAGGGGCGACTGAAGTCAGCCACGCTGTGTTTGACCTGCACATGACCATTTTCTGGATCTGTGTGGTGATCGGCATCATCGTGTTTGGCGCGATGTTCTGGTCGATGATCCTGCATCGCCGGTCCACGGGCCAGGTAGCGGCCAAGTTCCACGAGAGCACCACCGTGGAGATCCTCTGGACCGTGGTGCCCTTGCTGATCCTCGTCGCGATGGCCGTTCCGGCGACCAAGACCCTGATCAATATCTACGACAGCAGTGAGTCGGATATCGATATCCAGGTCACCGGCTACCAGTGGAAGTGGCACTACAAATACCTGGGCCAGGATGTGGAGTTCTTCAGCAACCTGGCCACCCCCGCCGAGCAGATCCATAACCAGGCGACCAAGGGCGAGCACTACCTGCTGGAGGTCGATCAGCCGCTGGTATTGCCGGTGGGCGCCAAAGTGCGCTTCCTGGTGACCGCCGCCGACGTGATCCACTCCTGGTGGGTGCCGGCCTTTGCGGTCAAGCGCGACGCCATCCCCGGCTTCGTCAACGAGGCCTGGACCCGCGTCGAGAAGCCCGGCATCTACCGTGGCCAATGCGCCGAGCTGTGTGGCAAGGATCACGGCTTCATGCCGATCGTGGTCGAGGTCAAGTCCAAGGCCGACTACGAGACCTGGCTGGCCGAGCGCAAAGACGAAGCCGCCAAGCTCAAGGAACTGACCTCCAAAGAGTGGACGCTGGAAGAGCTGGTGGCCCGTGGCGACAAGGTTTACCACACCACCTGCGTGGCCTGTCACCAGGCCGAAGGCCAGGGCCTGCCGCCGATGTTCCCGGCGCTCAAGGGCTCGAAAGTCGCCACCGGCCCTGCGGCTGACCACCTGAGCATCGTTTACCACGGCAAGCCCGGTACCGCGATGGCGGCCTTTGGCAAGCAGCTCTCGGAAGTGGATATCGCCGCCGTTGTCACCTACGAGCGCAACGCCTGGGGCAACAACAAAGGCGACATGGTCACGCCCAAAGACGTGCTGGCCATCAAGCAGGCGGAAAGCAAATGACTGACTTCAGAGCGTCCAACTCGACCGGCCCCGCCCACTCGCCTGCAGGAGAACGGCCATGAGCACTGTGATCGATGACCATGGTCACGCCGACCACGCCCACGGCCCCGCCAAAGGCCTGATGCGTTGGGTGCTGACCACCAACCACAAAGACATCGGCACGATGTACCTGTGGTTCGCCTTCGCCATGTTTCTGCTCGGCGGTTCGTTCGCCATGGTGATCCGTGCCGAACTGTTCCAGCCCGGCCTGCAGATCGTCGAGCCGGCGTTCTTCAACCAGATGACCACCATGCACGGCCTGATCATGGTGTTCGGCGCGGTGATGCCGGCGTTCGTCGGCCTGGCCAACTGGATGATCCCGCTGATGATCGGCGCGCCGGACATGGCCCTGCCGCGCATGAACAACTTCAGCTTCTGGCTGCTGCCGGCGGCCTTCCTGCTGCTGGTCTCGACCCTGTTCAGCCCCGGCGGTGGGCCGAATTTCGGCTGGACCTTCTACGCCCCGCTCTCCACCACCTATGCGCCGGAAAGCGTAACGTTCTTTATCTTCGCCATTCACCTGATGGGCATCAGTTCGATCATGGGTGCGATCAACGTGGTCGCCACCATCCTCAACCTGCGCGCGCCGGGCATGACCCTGATGAAAATGCCGCTGTTCGTGTGGACCTGGCTGATCACCGCGTTCCTGTTGATTGCGGTGATGCCGGTGCTGGCGGGTTGCGTGACCATGATGCTGATGGACATCCACTTCGGCACCAGCTTCTTCAGCGCGGCCGGTGGCGGTGACCCGGTGCTGTTCCAGCATGTGTTCTGGTTCTTCGGCCACCCCGAGGTGTACATCATGATCCTGCCGGCGTTTGGCGCCGTCAGCTCGATCATCCCGACCTTCTCGCGCAAGCCGTTGTTCGGCTATACCTCGATGGTGTACGCCACGGCGAGCATCGCGTTCCTGTCGTTCATCGTGTGGGCGCACCATATGTTCGTGGTGGGCATTCCGTTGGTGGGCGAGTTGTTCTTCATGTACGCGACCTTGCTGATCGCCGTGCCGACGGGGGTGAAGGTGTTCAACTGGGTCAGCACCATGTGGCAAGGCTCGCTGACCTTCGAGACGCCGATGCTGTTTGCCGTGGCCTTTGTGATCCTGTTCACCATCGGCGGCTTCTCCGGGTTGATGCTGGCGATTGCCCCGGCAGACTTCCAGTACCACGACACCTACTTTGTGGTGGCGCACTTCCATTACGTACTGGTGCCCGGCGCGATCTTCGGCATCTTCGCCTCGGCCTACTACTGGCTGCCGAAATGGACCGGCCACATGTACGACGAAACCCTGGGCAAGCTGCACTTCTGGCTGTCTTTCGTGGGCATGAACATGGCGTTCTTCCCGATGCACTTTGTGGGATTGGCGGGTATGCCGCGGCGGGTGCCGGACTACAACCTGCAGTTCGCCGACTTCAACATGGTGTCGTCGATTGGCGCGTTCATGTTCGGTGCCACGCAGATCTTCTTCCTGTTTATCGTGATCAAGTGCATCCGTGGCGGCCCACCGGCACCGGCCAAACCGTGGGATGGCGCTGAAGGGCTGGAGTGGAGCGTGCCTTCGCCGGCGCCGTACCACACCTTCACCACGCCGCCGGAGGTCAAATGAACACTCCGCTCGCCAAGCCACCGCAAATCCCCTGTGGGAGCGGGCTTGCTCGCGAAGGCGGTGTGTCAGTCGCCACATGTAGTGCCTGGCAAACCGCATTCGCGAGCAAGCCCGCTCCCACATTGACCGCGTTCACTTTGGGAGGGCGTCATGGCTGAGTCCGTGCCAATCAGGCGGCTGGTCACCCGCCTGCTGATCCTGGTCGCCGCCATGTTCGCCTTCGGCTTCGCCCTGGTGCCGATCTACGACGTGATGTGCAAGGCGTTCGGCATCAACGGCAAGACCGCCGGGCAGTACGAAGGCTCGCAGGTGGTGGACTCATCACGGCAGGTGCGCGTGCAATTCCTGTCCACCAATGCCATCGACATGGTCTGGGAGTTTCACGCCAAGGCCGATGAGGTGGTGGTCAACCCCGGTGCGGTCACCGAGATGCTGTTCGTGGCCTACAACCCCACGGACAAGGCCATGACCGCCCAGGCCGTGCCGAGCATTTCACCGGCGGAAGCGGCGATGTACTTCCACAAGACCGAATGTTTTTGCTTTACCCAGCAGGTGTTGCAGCCGGGCCAGCGCATCGAGATGCCGGTGCGTTTTATCGTCGATCGCGACATGCCCAAGGATGTGAAGCATTTGACCCTGGCGTACACGCTGTTTGATATCACTGCGCGCCAACCGCCGGTGGCCGTCCACAGCGGCGGCTAGCTACTGTTTGCCCCCTCAATCAGGAGAGCGAATACATGTCGTCTCATGATACGTACTACGTACCAGCGCAAAGCAAATGGCCAATAATTGCCACGGTTGGCATGCTGGTCACGGTGTACGGCCTGGCCGTGTGGTTCAACGATCTCAAGGCCGCGCGCCCGGAATCCCACGGCCCGTGGATCTTTTTCGTCGGCGGGCTGTTGCTGGCCTACATGTTGTTTGGCTGGTTCGGCGCGGTGATCAAGGAAAGCCGCGCCGGTTTGTACAGTCCGCAGATGGACCGCTCGTTCCGGTGGGGCATGACCTGGTTCATCTTTTCCGAGGTGATGTTCTTTATCGCATTCTTCGGTGCGCTGTTTTATGTACGGCACATGTCGGCGCCGTGGCTGGCGGGCGAGGGCTCAAAAGGCATCGCGCACATGCTGTGGCCGAACTTCGAGTTTGCCTGGCCGTTGCTCAACAACCCTGATCCAAAACTGTACCCCGCGCCGGAAGGAACGATCAGCCCGTGGGGCCTGCCGCTGGTCAATACCATCTTGCTGGTGAGTTCCAGCGTGACCATCACCATTGCTCACCACGCGTTGCGCAAAGGTCATCGCGGTGCGCTGAAGATCTGGCTGGCGATCACCGTGCTGCTGGGGTTGGCGTTTCTCGGGTTCCAAGCCGAGGAATACATCCACGCCTATAAAGAGCTGGGCCTGACCTTGGGCTCGGGCGTGTACGGCGCGACGTTCTTCATGCTCACCGGTTTCCACGGCGCCCACGTGACCATCGGTACGATCATTCTGTTTGTGATGCTGATGCGCATCCTCAAGGGGCACTTCAATGCCGAGCACCAGTTCGGCTTCGAAGCGGCGAGCTGGTATTGGCACTTTGTGGATGTGGTGTGGATCGGCCTGTTTTTCTTCGTCTATGTGCTGTGAGGCGATTTACCACGGCGCGTGAGACACCAGCTGGCCGCTGAAAAAGCCCCAGGTGATCAGCGCCAGGGTGATGACGGCGAACACGACACGCACGGTCAAGGCAGTGACGAGGCGATTGGAGTTGCCCTCGTCCTTGACCAGAAAGAACAAGCCACTGAACAGGCTCACAACGGTCGCGATCAGCATCAGGGCAATAGCGGCTTTGAGCATGGTCGGGCTCCAATGGGATGGGCGGGCAATGAAAACAAGTATAGCCAGCGCCATGAAATGCTTTCGCCCCGGGATCGCGCCGACACTGGTGGTGTTGGTGCTGCTGCCCTTGATGGTGGGCCTGGGGTTCTGGCAACTGTCTCGCGGCCATGAAAAGCAGCTGCTGGTGGACAGTTACGCCGAGCGGCGCGTGGCGGAGCCGATCAGCGGCGCGCAACTCAACGACATGCCGGACCCGGCCTTTCGCCGCGTGCGCTTGCGCGGCCAATTTGACGCCGAACACAGCGTGCTGCTCGACAACCGCATGCGCGACGGCAAGGCCGGCGTAGAGCTGCTGCAACCCTTTCACGACCAGGCCAGCGGCCTCTGGCTGTTGCTCAATCGCGGCTGGCTGCCCTGGCCAGACCGACGCACCCCGCCCGCCTTCACCACCCCGGCTACGCCGGTGAATCTCGACGCCTGGGTGTATGTCGCCCCCGGCGAAACCTTCCAGCTGCATGCCGACCCGGCGACCGCGCAATGGCCGCGCCTGCTGACCGCCTTGCACTCTGGCGCGCTGTGGGCGGAACTGGGTCGCAGCGGCTTTGCCTACGAGCTGCGCGCCGAAGCCGGCCCCGGCACGTACGACACCACGTGGGCCGTGGTCGCCATGGGGCCGGAAAAACATCTCGCCTACGCCGTGCAATGGTTCGCCATGGCCCTGGCGTTGCTCGCGCTGTACCTCTACCTCGGCTGGCACAACACAAAGGAGAAGTCCCATGGGAGCGGCCATGAATCCACTCAACATGTCTGAGGCGCAGGACCGGCGCAAAGGCCGCTGGCAGCTGATCCTGATCCTGATGATGGTGATCGGGCCGATGGTGCTGGCCACGTTCATGTACAAATTGCAGTTCTGGGTGCCGGACAGCCGCAGCTACCACGGCGCGATGATCGGCAACGGCCAGACCCGCGCCGACATCGGCGTGCAGGCCGATGAAGAGCGCTGGCAGCTATTGGTCACCGCGCCCGCCGCCTGCGCTGCCGACTGCCAGCAACTGGTGTACCTGGCGCGCCAACTGCAAATCGGCCTGGGGCGTGATGCGTCCCGCGCCAGCCATGCCTTGGCCAGTGTGCAGCCGGTGGGCGCTGAGTACGAGGCCAAGCTGAAGGCCGAATATCCACAACTGCAACGCTACCCGCTGGACCTGCCGACGTTCCGCAAGGACGCCGCCGCGCCGGGCGATGCGCAGCTATGGATCGTCGATCCCCACGGCAACCTGGTGTTGCGCTACGACGCCACGGTCAAGGGCAAGGACTTGCTCAACGACCTGCGCCACCTGCTGAAACTGTCGAATATCGGATAAGGGCATCGTCATGGCCAAACCTGGATTTCGCCTCGCGCTGTTTGCCACCTTGCTGGCGTTGATCGTCGTGTTGCTCGGCGCCTATACCCGCCTGACCCACGCCGGCCTCGGTTGCCCGGACTGGCCGGGTTGCTACGGCTTTATCAGCGTGCCGCAAAGCGAAACCCAACTGGCCCATGCCGAATTGCACTTCCCCGACACACCGGTGGAGGCGGACAAGGGCTGGAGCGAGATGATTCATCGCTACTTCGCCGGCTCCTTGGGGTTGTTGATCGCGTTGCTGGCCGCCCGCTCGTGGAGCCATCGCCGTGACCCAGGCCAACCGGTGAAACTGCCGCTGTTCCTGTTGGCGGTGGTGATTGCCCAAGCCGCATTTGGCATGTGGACGGTGACGTTGAAGCTGTGGCCGCAGGTGGTGACCGGGCATCTGCTGGGCGGTTTTGCCACCTTGAGCCTGCTGTTTCTGCTGACGCTGCGCCTGTCCGGCGTGCTGCCCGCGCTGATCGTGCCCAAGCGTCTGCAATACTGGGCGACGGCCGGGCTTGTGCTGGTGATCGGGCAGATTGCGCTGGGCGGCTGGGTCAGCTCCAACTATGCGGCGGTGGCCTGCATCGATCTGCCGACCTGTCATGGCGAGTGGTGGCCGGCGGCGGACTTTGCCAATGGCTTTCACCTGACCCAGCACATCGGGCCCAACTATTTGGGCGGGCAACTGGACAGCGAGGCGCGCACGGCGATTCACCTGACCCATCGCCTGGGCGCGGTGGTGGTTTCGCTGGTGTTGCTGGGCCTGGCCTGGCAACTGCACGCCGTGGGCATGAGCCGTTTGGCCGGCCTGCTGCTGATCGCCCTGGGTGCGCAAATCTGCCTGGGCTTGAGCAATGTGTATTTCCACCTGCCGCTGCCGGTGGCGGTCGGGCATAACGCCGGCGGCGCGGTGTTGCTGCTGACGCTGGTGCTGGTCAACTACCACGCCCGTACCAGCCTGGTGCGGGTGCGCAATCAGCTGCCGTTCGGTTGGCGTTTTATCCCGCGCAAACACGTCTCGGGCCTCATCACCCTTAAAGGAGAGATGCCATGGCGGCCTTGATCGGCGCGCGTCAACACCAGGCGATCTGGCGTGACTATTTGGAGCTGACCAAGCCGAAAGTGGTGGTGCTGATGCTCGTCACCTCGCTGGTGGGCATGTTCCTCGCCACCCGCGCCGGCGTGCCGTGGACGGTGCTGGTGTTTGGCAACCTGGGGATTGCCCTGTGTGCTGGCGGTGCGGCGGCGGTCAACCATGTGGTGGACCGGCGCATCGATGCGGTGATGGCGCGTACCCATAAGCGGCCGTTGGCAGAAGGGCGCGTGTCGCCGCTGGCGGCGTTGATTTTTGCGTTGTTGCTGGCGGTTGCAGGGTTGGCCCTGTTGCTGGTGTTCACCAACCCGTTGGCGGCGTGGCTGACCTTGGCTTCGCTATTGGGTTATGCGGTGATCTACACCGGCTTTCTCAAGCGTGCGACGCCGCAGAACATCGTCATCGGCGGCCTCGCGGGTGCTGCGCCGCCGCTGTTGGGCTGGGTTGCCGTCACCGGCCATATCAGCGCTGAGCCTTTGCTGCTGGTGCTGATCATCTTCGCCTGGACCCCGCCGCACTTCTGGGCCCTGGCCATCCATCGCAAGGCGGAATACGCCAAGGCCGACATTCCGATGCTGCCGGTCACCCATGGCGAGCACTACACCAAGGTGCATATCCTGCTGTACACCTTCACCTTGCTGGCGGTGAGCCTGATGCCCTTTGTCATTCACATGAGCGGCGTGCTCTATCTGGCGTGTGCCCTCTTATTGGGCGCGCGCTTTCTGCAATGGGCCCTGGTGTTGTACCGTGGCGCTCAGCCGCACGCGGCGATCAACACCTTCAAGTACTCTATCTGGTACCTGCTGCTGCTGTTTATCGCCCTGCTCGTCGACCATTACCTACTGTTGAGCCTATGACCCGTACTCAAAAAACCGTCTTTATCCTGGTGGCCATTGTCGCGTTGATCATGGGCCTGACCGTCAACAAAGTACTCAGTGGCAAAGGCCAGGGCGACCCTACTGCGCTGATTGACGCCGGCATTATCCTGCTGCCGCAAAGCCGCCAGCTGCCGCCAGTGACCATGACCAATCAGGAAGGCCAGCCGGTGCTGGTCAATGAGTTGAAGGGCAAGTGGAGCCTGCTGTTCTTCGGCTACACCTTCTGCCCGGACATCTGCCCGACCACCCTCGCCCAGCTGCGCCAGATCAAGAGCGAGCTGCCCAAGGAGGCGGTGGACAAGTTGCAGGTGATCCTGGTCAGCGTGGACCCGAACCGCGACACGCCGACTCAGCTCAAGCAATACCTGGGCTACTTCGATCCGCAGTTTGTTGGCCTGACCGGCGCGAATGTGGAGGAGGTGCAGAAGGTCTCGAATGCGGTGAGCATCCCGTTCATTCCGGCGGATACCAGCAAGCCGAACTACACGGTGGACCACAGCGGCAACCTGGCGCTGATCGGGCCGGATGGGACCCAGCGCGGGTTTATTCGGGCGCCGTTGAATAACCAGAAGCTAATCGCGCAACTGCCTGGCCTGTTGCAGCGCAAGTAACCAGCAACGCAAAACAAATGTGGGAGCGGGCTTGCTCGCGAATGCGGTGTATCAGTTACGAATCTATCGACTGACACTCAGCTTTCGCGAGCAAGCCCGCTCCCACATTTTTTGATCTCCGGTGTTTGGGAGATAGGGTTACATCAGAACGCCGGCTTGATCGCGCCTTTGTACTTCTCTTCGATGAATTTCTTCACTTCCGGCGTGTGCAGGGCTGCAACCACCTTCTTCACCGCGTCCGAATCCTTGTTGTCTTCGCGGGTCACCAGGATGTTCACGTAAGGCGAGTCGCTGCCTTCGATGACCAGGGCGTCCTTGGATGGGTCCAGCTTGGCTTCCAGGGCGTAGTTGGTGTTGATCAGCGCCAGGTCAACCTGGGTCAGGACGCGCGGCAGGGTGGCGGCTTCCAGCTCGCGGAACTTCAGTTTCTTGCTGTTACCGGTGATGTCCTTGATGGTCGACAGGATGTTGGTCGGGTCCTTCAGGGTGATCAGGTTGTGCTTGGCCAGCAGCAGCAGCGCGCGGCCGCCGTTGGTGGCGTCGTTCGGGATCACCACGTTGGCGCCGTCCGGCAGTTCGGCGAGGGTCTTGTACTTGCTGGAGTAAGCGCCCAGGGGTTCCAGGTGCACGGCGCCAACGCTCACCAGGTGCGTGCCCTTGGCCTTGTTGAACTCATCCAGGTACGGCTGGTGCTGGAAGAAGTTGGCGTCCAGGCGCTTTTCTGCGACCTGTACGTTTGGCTGCACGTAGTCGGTGAAGACTTTGACCTGCAAGTCCACGCCTTCTTTGGCCAGGGCCGGTTTCACGAATTCGAGGATTTCTGCGTGCGGCACCGGCGAGGCAGCGACCGTGATGGTCTCGGCGTGGGCGGAAAACGCAGCAACGGCGGCGAAAGCAACCAGTAGTTTTTTCATCCAGCAAGCTCCTTGTTCGGGCATGTGCCGGCTTCTGGCCGGCAATGGCCGTTATTTTCGAGAAAAGTGCACCACCAGCTTGTCGCCGACGGTTTGCAGAATTTGCACCAGGATCAACAGCATCACCACGGTGACCACCATCACGTCAGTCTGGAAACGCTGGTAACCGAAACGGATCGCCAGGTCGCCCAGGCCACCGGCGCCGACCACGCCGGCCATCGCCGTGTAGGAAACCAGTGTAATTGCCGTCACCGTAATCGCCGCAAAAATGCCGGGGCGTGCTTCGGGCAGCAAGGCGTTGGTGATGATCTGGCGCGTCGTGGCGCCCATCGACTGGGTGGCTTCGATGATGCCGCGGTCCACTTCACGCAGGGCGGTTTCCACCAGGCGCGCGAAGAACGGCGTCGCACCGACCACCAGCGGCGGAATGGCACCGGCCACGCCCAGCGACGTGCCGGTGATCAGCACGGTGAACGGGATCATCACGATCAGCAGGATGATGAACGGCAGCGAACGCAGGATGTTCACGATCAGCGACAGCAGCGCGTACAGGCCTTTCTGTTCGAACAGTTGGCGCGGGCTGCACAGGAACAGCAGTACGCCCAGGGGCAGGCCGAGCAGTACGGTAAAGAACAGCGAACCGAACAGCATGATCATGGTGTCGCCGGTGGCGAGCCAGATTTCCGCCCAGTCGATATTGGCGAAGAAACTCAACAGGACTTCCATTAGCGCAGGACCTCCATGTGGACGTCTGCGGCGGTGAAGCGCGCAAACGCGGCGTCCATATCGCCGCCGGTGACGGCGAGGGTCAATTGCCCGTAGGGGATGTCTTTGATGCGGTCGATACGACCGGCGAGGATGCTGTAGTCCACACCCGTTTCACGGGCGACGGTGCCCAGCAGCGGCGCGTAGGTCGCGTCGCCCTGGAACGTCAGGCGCACGATGCGGCCGGGGACGTGGGCGAAGTCATCGCGCTGCTCGTTTTCATCGACCTGTTCGGACTCTTGCACGAAACGCTTGGTGGTCGGGTGCTTGGGGTGCAGGAACACGTCGGCCACCGAGCCTTGCTCGACGATGACGCCGGCGTCCATCACGGCCACCTGGTCGCAGACGCGGCGGATCACGTCCATTTCATGGGTGATCAGCACGATGGTCAGTTTCAGCTCGCGGTTGATCTCGGCCAGCAGTTGCAGGACCGACGCGGTGGTTTGCGGGTCGAGGGCGCTGGTGGCCTCGTCGCACAGCAGAATCTTCGGCTTGGTGGCCAGGGCGCGGGCGATGCCGACGCGCTGTTTCTGGCCGCCGGACAATTGCGCCGGGTACTTCTTGGCGTGATCCGACAGGCCAACACGGGCCAGCAGCTCGGCGACGCGCAGATCGATTTGCTTGCGTGACAGTTCGCCGGCCAGAGTCAGTGGCAGCGCCACGTTGTCGGCAACGGTCTTGGACGCGAGCAGGTTGAAGTGCTGGAAGATCATCCCGACCTGCTGGCGGAAACGGCGCAGGCCGTTGGCGTCCAGGGCGGTGACTTCTTCACCATCGACAGCGATCTGACCGCCGCTAGGTTGCTCCAGGCGATTGATCAGACGCAAAAGGGTACTTTTTCCCGCACCGGAGTGGCCGATCAAGCCAAACACCTGGCCGTTCTCGACGCGCAGGCTGGTGGGGTGCAGCGCGGGGATTTCCTTACCGGCGACGCGGTAGGTTTTATGGACGTTATGAAACTCGATCACGTAGCGAACCTTGTGGGGCGCATGGAAAAGGGATCAGCGGTTAGCCGGGCGCGCATTTTAGCCTGTCCGTATAGTCTTTCTTAGCATTTCTTTTGCATTCATCCAGCGATTTGGCAATAACGCGATCAAAGGTCATAAAAAAGGAACGGTGCAAAACCGTGTCAGTCACTACTTAAGCAGCGCGATGTCCCGGGTGCCGTGCCTGGGCCTGAATAAGGAGTTTTGACTGATGAGTACGAAAAAGCCAAAGAGCGAACTCGCCGGAACCGACACCCTGGACCGTAAGAACACTAACGCCAAGTTGCAGGCCTTGGAGGAATTCCGCTCCGACGCCACCGGCCAGGCCCTGCGCACTAACCAAGGCGTAAAGATTTCCGACAACCAGAACAGCTTGAAGGTCGGTGCCCGCGGGCCTTCGCTGCTCGAAGATTTCATCATGCGTGAAAAGATCACGCATTTTGACCATGAGCGCATTCCAGAGCGCATCGTGCATGCGCGGGGCACCGGTGCCCATGGTTACTTCCAGACCTATGAAAACCATGCGGCGCTGACCAAGGCCGGGTTTCTGCGGGATCCGGGGCATAAAACCCCGGTATTCCTGCGTTTTTCCACCGTGCAGGGCCCCCGTGGCTCCGGTGATACGGTGCGCGACGTACGGGGTTTTGCCGTGAAGTTCTTTACCGACGAAGGTAACTTCGACCTGGTCGGCAACAACATGCCGGTGTTTTTCATCCAGGACGCGATCAAGTTTCCTGATTTTGTCCACGCGGTAAAACCTGAGCCCCACAACGAGATTCCTACGGGCGGTTCGGCCCACGATACCTTCTGGGACTTTGTGTCGCTGCAGCCGGAATCGGCGCACATGGTGATTTGGGCAATGTCCGACCGGGCGATTCCTAAAAGCCTGCGAGCCATGCAGGGTTTTGGGGTACACACCTTTCGCTTTATTAACGCCGAAGGAACGTCCAACTTCGTTAAATTCCACTGGCGTCCTACGGCCGGCACCTGCTCGCTGGTGTGGGACGAAGCGCAAAAGCTCGCGGGTAAAGATACCGACTACCACCGCCGCGATCTTTGGGAAGCGATTGAGATGGGCGATTACCCCGAGTGGGAATTGGGCGTGCAGGTGATTCCCGAGGACAAGGAGCATGCGTTCGACTTCGATATTCTCGACCCGACCAAGCTGATCCCCGAAGAACTGGTACCGATCACGCCGCTGGGCAAGATGGTGCTGAATCGCAACCCGGATAACTTTTTCGCTGAAGTCGAGCAGGTCGCCTTCTGCCCAGGCCATATCGTGCCGGGCATCGACTTCTCCAATGACCCGTTGTTGCAGGGCCGTCTGTTTTCCTACACCGACACACAAATCAGCCGACTCGGTGGGCCGAACTTTCATGAATTGCCGATCAACCGACCAGTTGTGCCGTTTCATAACGGCCAGCGCGATGCCATGCACCGCACGGTGATCGACAAGGGGCGTGCTGCGTACGAGCCCAACTCGATTGATGGCGGCTGGCCGAAAGAAACGCCAGCGTCGGCGCAAGACGGTGGTTTTGAGTCTTACTACGAGCGTATCGATGCCCGGAAGGTGCGTGAGCGTAGCGAATCGTTTGGTGACCATTTCTCCCAGGCTCGGCTGTTTTTTCGCAGCATGAGCAAGCACGAACAAGAGCACATCATCGCGGCTTACAGCTTTGAGCTGGGTAAGGTGGAGCGTGAGCACATCCGTGTGCGCCAGGTGAATGAGATCCTCGCCAACATCGACCTGGAGTTGGCCAAGCGTGTGGCGCAGAACCTGGGCTTGCCGGCGCCGAAGAAAGGCACAGTGCCGGAGCGCAAGACATCGTTGGCGCGCTCACCGGCCTTGAGCCAGGCGAACCTGCTGTCGGGTGACATCAAGACGCGCAAAGTGGCGATCCTGGCCGCGAATGGCGTGGACGGTGCTGCAATCGACGCCTTGAAAAAAGTGCTGAAGGCCGAAGGCGCCCACGCCAAATTGCTCGGGCCGACCTCGGCACCGGTCACCACGGCGGATGGCAAGAGTTTGCCGGTGGATGCGTCCATGGAGGGCTTGCCGTCGGTGGCGTTCGACGCGGTGTTTGTGCCCGGCGGCGCCAAGTCGGTGAAGGCGTTGAGCGAAGATGGCGTGGCGCTGCATTACCTGCTGGAGGCTTACAAGCATTTGAAAGCGATTGCGGTAGTGGGCGAGGCCAAGCAGTTGCTTGAGCTGTTGAAGCTGGAGGCGGATGCGGGGTTGATCGTTGGCGGGGATGCCAAGGCATTGAAGGCGTTTGTGGCGGCGATTGCCCAACATCGGGTCTGGGATCGGGAGCCGAAGGCCAAGGCGATTCCGGCTTAAGTCATGGGTTGTTAGTTGGATCGCTATCGCAGGCAAGCCAGCTCCCACACTTGAATGTATTCACAATTCAACATGTGGGAGCTGGCTTGCCTGCGATGGCGTCATTGCGCCTTGCGCGGAATCAACACAACCTGCGCCGGGATCTTCTTCAGGATCTGCCGGTGCAGCTTCAGGTCATATGCCGAATCGATGCGCTTGACTCGCTTGGTCAGCAGCGTGGCCAACCATGGATAGTCTTCGGTGCGCGGCACCTGGATGCTCACATCACATTGGTAATTCACCACATCGGTGGCGATCGCATCCAGTTGGTGGCGAAGTTCTTCAATATCGCGCAGGTTCAACGCCACGGTGGTGCTTTCGGCCGTCGGGTCGATGACCTTGGCCACCGGCTTGGCTTCGGCGGCTTTCAGGGCGGCTTCGGCCTGGTCCAGTTCGGCCTTGCGGGCGTGGCTGATGGCGCTGTTCACGCCGCCAGTCAACGCCGGGGCCTTGGGCATCAGTGCGCGGGCGCGGCTGAGGGCAGTGGCGGCGGCGTTGACGTCGCCTTTTTGCAGCACGATCTGGCTACGCTGCAGGTAGGCTTCGGCCAATTGGCGCTGGTACGGCTCCAGCGCGGGATCGTTGGGCGACTGGGCTTGCAGCGCGGCCAACTGGTCTTCGGCGGTGGCCAACTCACTGCTGGCGAGGTTTTGCTCCAGCTGTGCGATGGCCGTAGCGCGTGCGTCCGGGGCCTGGACGGCGGCGGGCGGTGTGCTTTGACAGGCGCCCAGCAGCAGGGAAAATGCGGCAAGGAGCAGATAACGGGAGGTGAACGGCTTCATTCCTGCGACTCTCTATTTGCGCAAAAAGCGAGCAAGTCTACACCCCTCGACGGGGCAGGACAAAACTCAGCAGAAACAGCGCGGCGGCCGTGACCACAATCGACGGCCCGGCCGGCGTGTCCTTGAACCAGGACAGCGCCAGGCCCCCGCACACGGCGAGCATCCCCAGCAGGCTGGCACCAATCGCCATCTGCTCCGGTGAACGGGCATGGCGCTGGGCGGCGGCTGCGGGAATGATCAGCAGCGACGTGATCAACAATACGCCGACAATCTTCATCGCGACAGCAATCACCACGGCGATCAACAACATCAGGGCCATGCGCAGGGTCGGCACGGGCAGGCCTTCGACGGTGGCCAGCTCTTCATGCACGGTGATGGCCAGCAGCGGGCGCCACAGGGCTATCAGCAGCACCAGCACCACAGCGCTGCCGCCGAGGATCCAGCCCAGGTCGGTGCTGCTGATCGCCAGCAGGTCGCCGAACAGGTAGGCCATCAGGTCGATGCGCACTTCATGCATGAAGCTCAGCACCACCAGGCCCAGGGACAAGGTGCTCGGCGCGAGGATGCCGAGCAGGGTGTCGGAGGCGAGCGGCTGGCGCTGTTGCAGGGTCACCAGCAGCACCGCCAGCAGCAGGCAGCCGACGGTGACGGCGATGGTCGGGCTGACATCCAGCAAGAAGCCCATGGCCACGCCCAGGAGCGCAGCGTGGGACAAGGTGTCGCCAAAATAGGCCATGCGCCGCCAGACGACGAACGAGCCCAACGGGCCCGCCACCAGCGCCAAAGCCAAGCCTGCCAGCAGGGCGTAGAGCAGAAAATCAGCCATGCTTGCAGCTATCTCCGTGAACGTGGGTATGGGGTGCGGCGGGATCGTCGACGACTTCGCCGTGCAAATCATGGGCGTGGTCGTGGTGGTGATGGTAGATCGCCAGGCTCTGCGCGTTCTTGCCGAACAGTTCGACGAACGCCGGGTCGCCGCTGACCTGTTCCGGGTGGCCCGAGCAGCACACGTGGCGGTTGAGGCACACCACTTGGTCGGTGGTGCTCATCACTAGGTGCAGGTCGTGGGACACCATCAGCACGCCGCAGCCATGGCGGTCACGCAGGCGGGTGATCAGGCTGTACAGTTCGGCCTGGCCGGCGACGTCGACGCCTTGTACGGGTTCATCCAGCACCAGCAGTTCCGGCTCGCGCAGCAAGGCGCGGGCCAGCAGCACGCGCTGCATTTCGCCGCCGGAGATACTTTGCACCGGGCTGTCGATCACCTGCTCGGCGCCGACTTCCTTGAGCGCTGCCTGGGCGCGGGCGCGGTCGACACCGGGCACCAGGCGCAGGAAGCGCAGCACGGACAGCGGCAGGGTCGGGTCGACGTGCAGTTTTTGCGGCATGTAGCCCACACGCAGCTTGGGCTTGCGCCACACGCTGCCGGTGTCGGGCTTGAGCAGGCCGAGTACGGCGCGCACCAGGGTGGTCTTGCCGGCGCCGTTGGGGCCGATCAGGGTGACGATCTGCCCAGGCTCGACGCTCAGTGCGATGTTATCCAGCACGGCTTGCCCGGCGAACGTGACCCCGACCTGTTTCAGGCGGATTAACGCGTTGCTCATCAAGCCCCCTGGCAGCCCGAGCACAGGCCGACCACTTCGACCGTTTGCCCTTCGACCCGGAAACCGACGTCGGCAGAGCTCTTGATGATGGCGTCGCTGATGCTTTTTTGTTCAAGCTCGATGGCGGCGTGGCACTCGCGGCAGATCAGGAACTGGCCCTGATGCGCGTGTTCCGGGTGGTTGCAGCCGACAAACGCGTTGAGCGACGCGATGCGGTGCACCAGGCCGTTCTCCAGCAGGAAATCCAGCGCCCGGTACACGGTAGGTGGCGCGGCGCGGCGGCCGTCCTGCTCGCTGAGTACGCCGAGGATGTCGTAGGCGCCCAGCGGCTTGTGGCTCTGCCACACCAGTTCCAGCACGCGGCGACGCAAGGCGGTCAGGCGCAGGCCCTTCTGTGCGCACAGGGTGTCGGCCTCCGACAGCGCGGTATGCACGCAGTGAGAGTGGTCGTGGGGACGGCTGGCAAGCGGTGTTTTAGGCATGAGCGGCGACAGATATTTGATAGAGACGTTATTATGTTACCCGTTCCTACGCCATTGAGTGGTCATCGTGTCCCGACTTTTTCCCGTTTTTGTCGTATTTGTCGCCAGTTTGTTCGTAACCGGTGCCGCTCAGGCCGAGGTCAAGGTGCTGACCAGCATCAAGCCGTTGCAGTTGATCGCCGCGGCTGTGCAGGACGGTGTGGCCGTTCCAGAGGTGCTGTTGCCACCGGGCGCGTCGCCGCATAACTACGCATTGCGGCCATCCGACGTACGGCGCGTGCAGTCGGTCGACCTGCTGTACTGGATCGGCCCTGACATGGAGAGCTTCCTGCCGCGCGTGTTGAAAGGTCGTACAGCGGCGACGGTGGCCGTGCAGGATCTTCCGGGGATGAAACTGCGTCGTTTCGCCGAAGATAGCCACTCCCACGCCGACGAAGCCGACGAGCATGACCACGATCACCGCCCAGGCAGCCTGGATGCGCACTTGTGGCTGTCCACGGTGAATGCGCGGGTGATTGCTGCGCGCATGGCGTCTGACCTGGCGGCTGCCGACCCGGCGAATGCCGCGCGTTACCAAAGCAACGTGAAGGCGTTTAACGAGCGTTTGGATGCGTTGGATGCGCGGTTGAAAGCGCGTTTGGCGACGATTGGCGACAAACCGTACTTTGTGTTCCATGAAGCCTTCGATTACTTCGAAGAGGCTTACGGGCTCAAGCACACCGGCGTGTTCAGCGTGGCCGCTGAAGTGCAGCCTGGCGCCCAGCACGTGGCCGCGATGCGCACGCGCTTGCAGGAAGTGGGTAAGACCTGTGTGTTCAGTGAGCCGCCGTTGCGTCCGCGCCTGGCTGAGACGCTGGTGGCTGGCTTGCCGGTGAAGTTGGCGGAGTTGGATGCGTTGGGTGGCTATACGCCGGCCACGGCTCAGGGGTATGAGCAGGTGCTGGAGAAGTTGGGGAATGACCTGGCGGGTTGCCTGGAATCGCTCTAACAGCCAATACAAAACCCATGTGGGAGCGGGCTTGCTCGCGAAGGCGGCGTGTCAGTCAGTACATCTGGCACTGAAACACCGCCTTCGCGAGCAAGCCCGCTCCCACATTTTTGACCGAGTTGATGCTTTAGAGCGCGAACGGCAGTTGGATTGTCACTTGCTGGCGTTGCGCCAGGCGGTGTTCGAACTCCGCCGGGTCGTGAATCAATACGTCCTGACCCGCAAACGACTCCGCTGCGATCAGCCGTGACAGCCAGAACCGCACACACGCCACCCGCAGCATCGTCGGCCACAGTTCGGCCTCCTTGGCGGTGAACGGTCGCAGCGCCGCATAAGCGCCCAGTAGTGCGCGGGCGCGCTGCCCATCGATCACGCCGTCCTCATCCGAACACCAGTCATTCAAGGCAATCGCCACGTCGTACAGCATCGGGCCGGAGCAGGCGTTGTAGAAGTCGATCAGGCCTGTCAGGTGCGTGCCTTCGAACATCGCGTTATCGCGGAACAGGTCCGCGTGAATGTTCGCACGCGGCAGGGCGAGGATCTGCGCCTTGTGGGCTTCGATCTCATCAAGGGCGTCTTGCAGCAGGCGCTGCGGCGCTGCTTCCAGGTGCGAAATCAGCTGGGCACCTTCACTGAGCATCCAATCCAGGCCGCGGTCGGTCTTGCGTTCCAGCACTTTCTCGCCTTGTGTGGCCAGGTGCAGGTGGCCAAGCAGGTCGCCGACCTGGGCGCAGTGTTGCGCATTGGCATCCTTGATGTGCTTGCCGGCCAGGCGCGGTTGCAGCAGCGCCGGTTTGCCTTTCAGCTCGCGCAGGGCCTCGCCGTCAGTGGTGCGCAAGGCGTAGGGCACGGGCAGGTCGGCGTCGTGGAGCACGTCGAGCAGTTCGATGAAGAACGGCATCTCGGCAACGGGGCCACGTTCAACCAGAGTCAGGACGAATTCGCCCTGTTCCAGGCTGATAAAGAAATTGGTGTTTTCGCTACCGGCGGCAATTCCCTGGAAATCAAGCAGGCGGCCGAGGCCGTAAGGGGCGAGAAAGGTTTCCAGCTCGGGCCGAGCCAGGGGGGTGAACACAGACATGGTTAAAACTGCCAGTACGGGCGCCGCAGGGCGCGGCGCCAATTTAAGTTAAGAAATCATTTCCATTCGAAAATCTTCCATGACGGAATCAGCATATCCGGCTGGTCAGAGCGGATGAAGTTCGCATCGGTGCCGTCCGAGCGCACCAGGAAGTAAGGTGGAAAGCCCTTCTTGGTGATTTTTATTGCGTACAGGAAACCGTTTTGGCGGTACTCCTGAATGGTTCTGTCGCCTTCCGTGCGAATGGTAACTTCCGGATCACCCCCAGGGGCGCTGTCTGCCGCCATGGCAGCCATCGGAGTGAGTGCAATCAAGCCAGTCAACAGCAGGCGATTGAATGTACGCATGATAACCTTGTCCCTTTGTCGTCATTGGTCCGGCTATTCTAGCGCCTGACCCGCCGAAAAGGTTGATCCTGCTCATGAGCCAAGCCCCCCTCGTCCTGGTGGACGGTTCTTCTTATCTGTATCGCGCCTTCCACGCGCTGCCACCGCTGACCACCTCCAAAGGCCTGCCGACCGGTGCGGTCAAGGGCGTGTTGAACATGCTCAAAAGCCTGCGCAAGCAGTATCCGGGCAGCCCGTTCGCGGTGGTGTTCGACGCCAAGGGTGGGACCTTTCGCGACGACATGTACGCCGAATACAAGGCCAACCGCCCCAGCATGCCCGATGACATGCGTGTGCAAATCGAGCCGCTGCACCAGAGCGTGATCGCCCTGGGCTTCCCGTTGCTGTGCGTCGAAGGCGTCGAGGCCGATGACGTGATCGGAACCCTGGCCCGCAGCAGCGCGGCGGCCAACCGCCCGGTGGTGATCTCCACCGGGGACAAGGACATGGCACAGCTGGTCGATGGGCACATTACCTTGGTCAACACCATGACCGGTAGTTCGATGGATATCGACGGCGTAAAAGAGAAATTTGGCGTCGCTCCCGAGCAGATCATCGATTACCTGGCGTTGATGGGCGATTCGTCCGACAACATCCCGGGCGTTCCGGGCATTGGGCCGAAGACGGCTTCTGGCTTGCTGGTTGGCGTGAATGGCGGGATCAAAGAGCTGTATGAGCAGTTGGACATTGTGCCGACCTTGCCTATCCGTGGCGCCAAGACGCTGCCAGCCAAGCTGGAAGAACATAAGGAAATGGCGTTCCTGTCTTACCAGTTGGCGACGATCAAATGCGATGTGCCGCTGGACGTGGGCTTGGATGACCTGCACCTGATCGAGCCGGATCGCGAAAAACTGCTGGAGCTCTACACGCTTCTGGAGTTCAAAAGCTGGATTGATGAGATTCAACGCGATGCCAAGCGTGTCGAGCTCAAGGCCGCGCCGGTTGTCGAGGAAGCCGTTGAGGTCGCAGAGCCCGTGGAAGCGGCCTACACCACCATCCTCGACCAGGCCACGTTCGATATCTGGCTGAAAAAGCTCAACGACGCGAAGTTGTTCGCCTTTGATACCGAAACCACCGGCATCGACGCCCAGCAGGCGCAGCTGGTTGGGGTTTCTTTCGCCATTCAGCCCCATGAAGCGGCCTACATCCCGCTGACCCACTCCTACATCGGCGTGCCGGAGCAGTTGGATCGCGACACTGTACTGTTGGCCCTGAAGCCGCTGCTGGAAGACCCGACCAAGCTCAAGGTCGGCCAACACGCCAAGTTCGACATGAATATCCTGGCCAACTGCGCCATCGGTGGCGACCCGGCCCACGGCATTACCGTGCGCGGCATCGCCTTCGACACCATGCTCGAATCCTACGTGCTCAACTCCACCGCGACCCGGCACGACATGGACAGCCTGGCCAAGAAATACCTGGACTACGACACCGTCAGCTTCCAGGACATCGCCGGCAAGGGCGCCAAACAGCTGACGTTCGACCAGATCGCGCTTGAGCAGGCGGGCCCATACGCCGCTGAAGACGCTGATATCACCTTGCGCCTGCATCAGGAATTGCACGCGCAACTGGCCGCCATCCCGAGCCTGGCCAGTGTGTTGACCGACATCGAGATGCCGTTGGTACCGGTGCTGGCACGTATCGAGCGCCAAGGCGCGTTGGTGGATGCAGCCCTGCTGGGCGTGCAGAGCGTCGAGCTGGGCGACAAGATGGTGGAGCTGGAGCGCCAGGCCTACGAGATTGCCGGCGAGGAGTTCAACCTCGGCTCGCCCAAGCAGCTCGGCGCGATCCTCTACGAAAAACTCGGTATGCCTGTGCTGAAAAAGACCGGTAAAGGCCAGGCGTCTACCGCTGAAGAAGTGTTGGCCAAGCTGGCCGAAGATGACTATCCGTTGCCCAAGGTGCTGATGCAGTACCGCAGCATGAGCAAGCTGAAAAGCACCTACACCGACCGCCTGCCGGAGCAGATCAACCCGCGCACTGGGCGCATCCACACGTCCTATCACCAGGCGGTGGCGGCGACTGGGCGTTTGTCTTCCAGTGATCCGAACCTGCAGAACATTCCAGTGCGTACCGCCGAAGGGCGTCGGATTCGCCAGGCGTTTGTCGCGCCAAAAGGCTACAAGCTGCTGGCAGCGGACTATTCGCAGATCGAGCTGCGGATCATGGCGCACCTGTCCAAGGACGAAGGCTTGATGAACGCCTTCCGCGACAACCTGGACGTACACACGGCCACGGCGGCCGAGGTGTTCAAGGTTGAACTGGATGAGGTCACCACGGATCAGCGCCGTAGCGCCAAGGCCATCAACTTCGGCCTGATCTACGGCATGGGTGCGCAGAAGCTGGGCAAGGATATTGGCGTCGATACCAAGACGGCCAAGGCGTATATCGATGTGTACTTCGCCCGCTACCCCGGGGTTCGCGAGTACATGGAGCGCACCCGCGCCCAGGCGGCGGATCAAGGTTATGTCGAGACCTTCTTCGGCCGTCGCCTGTACTTGCCGGAGATCAACTCCAACAAGCCGCAGGAGCGCGCGGCGGCAGAACGCACCGCGATCAATGCGCCGATGCAGGGCACCGCCGCAGACATCATCAAGAAAGCCATGGTGCGGGTGGACAACTGGCTGGCCGATTCGGACCTGGATGCCAAGGTGATCCTGCAGGTGCACGATGAACTGGTGCTGGAGGTGCGTGAGGATCTGGTCGCCGAAGTCAGCGAGAAAATTCGCGAGCACATGAGCGCGGCGGCGCAGCTGGATGTACCGCTGCTGGTGGAAGTGGGCGTGGGTAACAATTGGGACGAAGCGCACTGATTTCGAGGCTTTGCCGCCACCGCAGGGTGGTGGCAGAGTGCTTTAGATCAGATAACGCCGTCAGTTATTTCCAATAGTTTTTTGCACCTGCCGGAACTTAACCCGTGAAGTGCTACTCAGAGTTACTGAATGGGTGGTGAAGCCCTTCAATGCTCCTATGTTGTGTTAAGTGTTGGCAGATATCTGGGCCCCGCCCTAGCGGTCCAGAACTTGAACCCCGAACTTCCCCTCCCCATACGAAGTCCGGGGTTTTTTTTGCCCGCAGAAAAGTTACTCGGCGATTTCCGCGCCTTTGTCGGCCAGTTCCATCCAGTCGGCCAGCACGGTGTAAGCCTCTTCCAGGCCCAGGCGCTTGGGCGCCGAGAACAGCTGGATGGTGATCGCGTCACCCCAACCTTTGCGGATTTCGGCCTGCACTTTAAGCAGGGTGTTCTTGGCTGCGCCGTAGGTCAGCTTGTCGGCCTTGGTCAGCAGGATGTGCATCGGCATGCCGCTGGCGACCGCCCAGTCGAGCATCAGCAGGTCGAAGTCGGTCATTGGATGACGGATGTCCATCATCAGGATCAAGCCTTTCAGGCTCTCGCGGCCACCCAGGTAAGCCTCCAGGTGACGCTGCCAGTGCAGCTTCAGCGGGATAGGTACTTTTGCGTAACCGTAGCCCGGTAGGTCGACCAGACGCCGATCTTCGTCTAGCTTGAAGAAATTGAGCAGTTGCGTGCGGCCCGGGGTTTTCGAGGTGCGTGCCAGGCTGGCGTGGGTCAGGGTGTTCAGCGCGCTGGACTTGCCGGCGTTGGAACGGCCGGCAAAGGCGACTTCAAAGCCTTCGTCATCAGGGCATTGGTCAACTTTGGCGGCGCTGAGCATGAACGTGGACTGTTGGCACAGGCCGAGGATGGGGTTCTTGAGTTGCATGAGATTTCCGATGTGGGCGGTGCCGAGAAAGGGTGCGGCAAGCGGTGTCGTTTCCGTTTCAGTAGCGCCAGTATATAATGCCGCAGATTTTGTGTGTGCTTTGTCCCAGCGAAGGATGAGGTTCACGGGAGCGAAAGACCTTTATTGCGCATTAGAACGCAAAACGCTCTCAAACCCTGAAAAGGTCGATGTATGACCCGATGGTTGCTCGCTTTGGGTGTCCTGATTCCGCTTTATGGCGCTCAGGCTACACAGGATCCGGAAGCGGTGTACAACCGAGTTTGCGTGGCTTGCCATGCTGGCCAGTTGCCCAACGCCCCCAGACGGGGAGATCAGGCAGCCTGGGCGCCAAGACTGGCGCAGGGCATGGACACGCTGGTGCAACACGTGACCCAGGGTTTCAAGGCAATGCCGCCGCGTGGTTTGTGCATGGACTGCAGTACTGAGGATTACCAGGCCGTCATTCAGTTGATGGTGAGTAAACCCGGTAGATAACTCTTAAACCCCTTAGCCGTAGTTGGATTAGCTGATGAACAAACTGATCGTGAGTCTGCTGTTGACCCTGGGCATCACCGGTGTTGCCCATGCTGCAGGCGACGCTACAGCGGGCCAGGCGAAAGCCGCCGTGTGTGGTGCTTGCCATGGACCGGATGGCAACAGCCCGGCGCCGAACTTCCCCAAACTGGCCGGCCAGGGTGAACGCTACCTGACCAAGCAGATGCACGACATCAAGGATGGCAAGCGCACGGTGCTGGAAATGACCGGCTTGCTGACCAACCTCAGCGATCAGGACCTGGCGGACATCTCGGCGTATTTTGCCAGCCAGAAGGGCAGCGTGGGAGCTGCCGATCCGAAACTGGTCGCCCGTGGCGAGAAGCTGTTCCGTGGCGGTGACCTGGAAAAGGGCCTGCCTTCCTGCATCGGCTGCCATTCGCCAAATGGTGCCGGTATCGCCGCCGCGGGCTTCCCGCACTTGAGCGGCCAACACGCCACCTATATCGCCAAGCAGCTGACAGATTTCCGCAAGGAAGAGGCAGGGCGAGCCAACGATGGCGACGCAGCAATCATGCGCACCATCGCTCGCAAATTGAGTGATGAAGACATTGCAGCGGTCTCCAGCTACATCCAGGGCCTGCACTAAGCTGCACGCAACGTTAACGCTCGATTAATCCGTCGATGCAAGCATAAAAAGGGTGGCTTAGGCCGCCCTTTTTTGTGGCCGGTGCCGTTACACTAACGAACTCATGCCCGCGTAGACCTGTCACAACAAAGGTCGCGTGAGGCGACTTTATTTGTCCAGGAGTAAAGCATGCGTAATCTGATCCTCAGCGCCGCTCTCGTCACTGCCAGCCTCTTCGGCATGACCGCACAAGCTGCCGACGTGCCGCTTGAAGCCGGTAAAACCTATGTTGAATTGACCAATCCTGTACCGGTTTCGGTGCCTGGCAAGATCGAAGTGGTGGAGCTGTTCTGGTACGGCTGCCCGCATTGCTACGCCTTTGAGCCGACTATCAACCCATGGGCCGAAAAACTCCCGTCCGACGTTAACTTCAAGCGCATCCCGGCCATGTTCGGCGGCCCTTGGGATGCCCACGGCCAACTGTTCCTGACCCTGGAAGCCATGGGTGTGGAGCACAAGGTCCACAACGCGGTATTCGACGCGATCCAGAAACAAGGCAAGCGCCTGACCAAGCCTGACGAAATGGCTGACTTCGTTGCCACCCAAGGCGTGGACAAGGACAAGTTCCTGGCCACCTTCAACTCCTTCGCCATTCAGGGCCAGATCAAGCAGGCCAAGGAGCTCGCGCAGAAGTATGGCGTGCAAGGCGTACCGACCCTGATCGTCAACGGCAAATACCGTTTTGACCTGGGTACTGCCGGTGGTCCGGAGGCTGTCCTCAACGTCGCCGACCAACTGATCGCCAAAGAGCGCGCAGCCAAGTAAGGGGCCCGCCATGCGCCGCTGGGGGACTGAACGTGTGGTTGGGCTGCATGATCCGCAGGTCAACGAGCACCACCTGGAATCCACGGGCTTGCCGGCCGACAGCCGGTTGCGCCTGCTCAGTTTCAATATCCAGGTGGGCATCAGCACCGAGAAGTACCGGCACTACCTCACCCGTGGCTGGCAGCACCTGCTGCCCCACAATGGCCGCGCCGGTAACCTGCAGAAGATCGGCAACCTGCTGAGCGACTTCGACCTGGTCGCCTTGCAGGAAGCCGATGGCGGAAGCATCCGCTCCGGTTACGTCAATCAGGTTGAGCACCTGGCGCAGCTTGGGGCCTTCCCCTACTGGTACCAGCAGCTCAACCGCAACCTCGGGCGCCTGGGCCAGCACAGCAATGGTGTGCTCAGCCGCTTGAAGCCTTGGGCGATCGAAGATCACCCGCTGCCCGGCCCCAAGGGGCGCGGCGCGATCCTCGTGCGATTTGGCGAAGGCCCTGAAGCCCTGGTGGTGGTGATGATGCATCTGGCGTTGGGTGCACGCACCCGCACGATGCAACTGGCCTACATCCGCGAGCTGATCGGCAACTACAAACACCAGGTGCTGATGGGGGACATGAACACCCACGCCAGCGACCTGCTGAACAATTCCCCGCTGCGGGACCTCGGGTTACTGGCGCCGCAAGTCGAAGCCACGTTTCCCAGCTGGCGCCCGCAGCGCTGTCTGGACCATATCCTGCTGAGCCCGACCCTCACGCTCGAAAGCGTGCAGGTCCTGGCGCAGCCCATCTCCGACCACCTGCCGGTCGCGGTAGAGATTCGCCTGCCGGGTTCGCTCACGGCTGATGCATTCCCCGCGTTGAGCCCAGGCACCCGCGGACCCCTTGCATGAGCGACGACGCCCAGCGCTGGAAAGAGAAGTACCTGTTAAGCATCGAGCAACAAGAAAAGCTCGAACGCCGCTGGGCTGCCCGCCTCGACCTGCTGCGCCGAGGGCTGGTGCGCAGCACGCTGGCGGCGGAAGGGACCGACCGCGCGGTCGACCAATGCATGAAGGAAATGCGCGACGTAGTGCGCACTGATGACATGGACGCCGCCCTCGCCGCCCTGCTGCCACGCCTGGAAAAGGCCGTGCTGGATTCCGAGCAGCGCCGCGAAACCCGGGTCGAGCAGATCAGCACCGCGCTGACGGCACTGGTCGCGCAGCTGCAAAAACTGCCGTTGCCCCGTGACGTCGCGCGCCCGCTGAAAACCTTCGCCAAGCAGTTGGACAGCCGAGTGGGCCAGGCGCGGGAGATTCCGCTGCTGCTCAGTGAGTTGAGCAGCCTGCAAGGGCAGGCGCTGGATAACCTGGAGCCGGAAGGCGAAGCCACGCGCCCAGGGCCGGGGTTGCTGCAACGCTTGTTTGGTGGCAAGGACGTCGCCAATGAGGCGCCGGTGAGCGAGCCGGCGGCGGTTGCCGCTGTGCCGCCCGCCGCTCCGAAGCCGGCGTCCGAGCCTGTGCCCCAAGAGCCTGCTCAATCTGAAGAATTGTCCGAGGCGCTGCGGGCTTTCGCGCCACTGCCGCAAATCGAGGCCGCACCTGTGACTCCCGCCCCGCCGGCAGAGGTCGCCAAGCCAGCGGTTGTAGCTGACGCGCCGGTCCACACTGCTGCACCTGTCGCTACGCCAGAGCCAGAGCCAGAGCCAGAGCCGCCCGCGCCGCAGGCCGAAGCGCCAGCCGCCGAAAGCGCACTCGCCACCTTTGTCGACGCGCCGCAGGTGCCAATCGAAGCACCGGAGCAAACCGTCATCGGCAGCCTGTCGTTGCCGCCGGTGCTCGAACGCGACGATCCCGACGAGTTGCAATCAGAGGGCATCTACGCCCTGCCCGATTCGCCCGAGCCGTCCTACAGCTCCGTGGCCAAGCATATCGAAGACACCTTGCTCGGCCTGCTCGAAGACCTGTCGCTGCCCGAACGCCACCGGCCACAGGCCGAGGCGATGCGCGAGCGCCTGGCCCATGGCTTGAACTGGTACGAACTGCTGCCGATCCTCGATGATCTGGCGGTGTTGATGCTGGCGATCACCGACAGCGGCCAGCACGAGTTCGAGGCTTATCTCAAGCAACTCAACGAGCGCCTCGAAGCGTTCCAGGGCCATCTGCAAGTGGCCAGCGATGGGCATGCCGACAGCCGTGACGCAGCCCGCGAGTTGGATACGCAGATCCGTGAGCAAGTCGATGGCCTGCAAAGCAGTGTGCAGGAAGCGGCTGACCTGGACAGCCTCAAGCACGTGTTGGAAAGCCATCTGGAAGGCCTGCTCGGCACCATGGACCAGCACCAGCAGCAACGCGATCAGCGTGAGCAGGAAGTCGCGGCGCGCTTGAAAGGCTTGGCCGAGCGCGTGGCGAACATGGAACAGGAAGCCCAGGGCTATCGCGAGCACCTGGAAGTGCAGCGCCAGAAAGCCCTGCTCGACCCGCTCACCGGGCTGCCCAACCGCGCGGCCTGGAGCGAACGCCTGGACCACGAGGTCAATGCCTGGCACCAGCGCGGCAACAGCCTGTCGCTGGCGATGCTCGACCTGGACCACTTCAAGCGGATCAATGACGGCTACGGCCATTTGGCGGGCGACAAGGTGCTGAAAATCATCGCCAACGTCCTGCGCAAGCGCCTGCGCCCGACCGACTTCATCGCCCGTTTTGGTGGCGAAGAGTTTGTCTTGCTGATGCCCAACTCATCCCTGGCGGATGCGCTGGCGGTGGGCGAGGTTCTGCGCGCGGCCATCGAGGCGTGCCCGTTCCACTTCAAAGGCGAGCCGGTGACGGTAACCGTGTCCATGGGCGTGGCGCAGTTCCTGCCGGGCGAGCGCAGTGACCTGGCGCTCAAGCGCGCCGATGCGGCGTTGTACCGGGCCAAGGCGGCGGGACGTAACCAGGTGCAGGCGGCGTAAAAGATGTTCCATTTTGTGATTTGAGCGCTTCGTCACAAACGGTACGTTACACTGTTGCATTATCGTCTTCAGCGTACTGCCTTCTGCCATGAAATCCTTATCCATTGCCTTTGTGTTTCTTCTGCTCGCGGGTTGCGCCAGCGGCCCGCGCCTGGACACCAGCCATCCCTCGGCGAACCACGACAACCGCGTGCAGTTCGTGATCGTCCACTACACCTCCACCGACCTTGAGCGCTCGCTTGCGCTGCTGACCCACGGCCAGGTCAGCAGCCACTACCTGATCGGCGACGACGCCTCAGGCAAGATCTACAAGCTGGTGGATGAAAGCCAGCGCGCCTGGCACGCCGGGGAAAGCGAGTGGATGGGCCGCACCTGGCTCAACTCCAGCTCCATCGGCATCGAAATCGTCAACCCAGGCTATCGCGACACGCCGACGGGGCGTGTGTGGTATCCGTATTCCGAAGCGCAGGTGAAGTCGCTGGTGGTGTTGCTCAAGGACATCAGCAAGCGTAATGGCATCGACCCGAAGAACATCATTGGCCATAGCGATATTGCACCGCTGCGCAAGCTGGACCCGGGCCCGTTGTTTCCGTGGAAGCGTTTGGCCGAGGAAGGCCTGGGCGTATGGCCGGACGCCCAGGCTGTGGCGCGATTCCAGGTGCAATACGCCGCTGACCTGCCGAGCATCACCTGGTTCCAGGAAGAATTGGCCCGCCTGGGCTACCAGACACCGCAGACCGGCGAACTGGATGTGGCTACGCGCCATGTGATTGCCGCGTTCCAGATGCACTTCCGGCCGGCATTGTTTGATGGCACCCCCGATGCAGAGAGTGCTGCGATCCTGCGGGCGTTGAACCGTCGCTAATCACTGGCGGCGGTGATGATGGAGCTTGCTGTAGTCAGGGCGCTTGTTGTGGCGAGGGAGCTTGCTCCCGCTGGAGTGCGCAGCGCTCCCAAAAATTCTGGGGCCGCTTCGCAGCCCAGCGGGAGCAAGCTCCCTCGCCACAGGTATCGGTGGCGCGCTGCTACAGCGGCAGCGCCATGTAGAACTGTGTCCCCTGCCCCGGCCGCGAATACACGCCCATGCGGCCGCCGTGCAGTTGCACGATCTCCTTGCACAGCGCCAGCCCCAGGCCGGCGCCGCCTTTCTTGCGGCCCACCTGGACGAACGGTTCGAAAATGCGCCCTTGCTGGCCATAGGCGATACCTTCGCCGTTGTCCTCGACGCTGACAATCACACGCTCCCCATGACGGCGCGCCTGCAGGCGAATCTGCCCGCCCTCGGCGGTATGACGCAAGGCGTTGGCCAGCAGGTTGTCGAGTACGCGCTCCAATTGCGCCTGGTCAGCGTACAGGCGTGGCAACTCGGCTTGTGCTTCTATCAGTAGTTCGATGTTCTGCGCATTGGCCAGTTCTGCGAAGCGCGCACGGGCGTGCTCAAGCAGATCGTTCACGTCACACGGCCCCAAGGTGAGCTTTTGCAGGCCGTTCTGGTAGCGCGAGAAGTTGAGCAAGTCGTTGATCAACTGCATCAGGCGCTGCATTTCTTCATTGACCGTATCCAGTAGGTCCGCTTCGCGCGATTCCGCCGGAAACTTCGCGCGCTCGCGAAACAGGCCGAACGCCATGTGCATGCCGGTCACTGGTGTGCGCAGCTCATGGGAGGCGCGCAGGACGAACTCACTGCGCACCCGTTCAAAGGCGCGCTGTTCGGTGACGTCATGCAGCACCATCACCGCGCCGAGGATATGCCCCTCGGTATGGCTCACGGGCGTGAGGCTATAGGTCAGCAGGCGCAGTTCACCTTCGACTTCCACTTCCAGGTCTTCCGGTGCGCGCTCCAGGTTGCCGCCGCGCAGCACCAGTTGCAGCTGCTCATCCAGTTCGGGGCGCATCAAGGCTTCGCCCAAGCCCTGGCCGAGGCGTTCCTCATCCCAGCCCAATTGGCGTTGTGCTACCGGGTTGAGGTGTTCCAGGCGGCCTTGGCGGTCGATCATCAGCAGGCCATCGTCGATGCTGTCGAGCACGGCTTGCAGGCGTTGCTGGCCGGCGAGCAGTTCGTCGATATTGGTCGCCTGATGCTGACGCAGGGCCTCGGCCATGATGCCGAAGCGACGCGTCAGTTGGTTCATCTCCGCCGCTGACGAGATCGGCAGCGTCACTTCGAAGTCACCCTGGCCGATCTTGTCCGCCGCCTTGGCCAAGGCTTCGATCGGCCCGCCAAAACGCCGGGCGATGCCATGGGCGGTGACAAAGCCGATGATCAGTACGGCAAGCCCTACCAGACCGAGCAAGCCGGCGATGAGCAACGCGCGCTCGCGGGATTTATGCTCACTGGTGCTGATGTTTTCCAGGGCCTGCTTGTGTTCGGCGATCAGGCCGTTGCGTAGCACATTAAAGGCTTCGGTAAGTTTTTCCTTGCTGCCCTGCGCTGTTGCGGCTTGCTGGGATTGGTCAAATGCGTCCAGCAGGTTCTGGTAGTCGCCCCGGGCCTGGCTGAAACCGGTGCCATTGCCGTTGCGCCGTTCGTGGGCGATGCCTTGGTCCAACAGGTCGAAGTAGTGTTGCTTCGACGCTTGCAGCGCTGCGGGGTCTGGGCGTTGCTCCAGCATCATTATCAATTGGTCGCCCAGGCTCTGACGCAGCTTGAGGCCCAGGTCCAGGGTGATGAAGTTGCTGCGAATCAGCGACTCCTGGGTCTTGGCCATTTGCATGACGCTGACCAGGCCCAGGATCAGGCCCAGCAGGGCGACGGTGATCAGCGCTGAGATACTCAGGAACAAGCGAGTCCGCAGCTTCATCGCTAACTTCATAAGGTGCAGCTCACAGGTTGTACTGTTTGCGTTTGCGGTACAGGGTCGAGGCGTCGATACCGAGGGTGCGGGCCGCCTGGTCCAGGGTCTCGGCGGTAGCCAGCACGGCGCCGATATGGGCTTTTTCCAGCTCGTCCAGGCTCAGCGCCGCGCCGATACGCGGGGCGTTGTGGGTGGTTTGCTCGGCCATGCCGAGGTGGATGATTTCCACCTTTTCCTGCGGGCAGATAATGCTCGCGCGTTCCACCACGTTGCGCAGCTCGCGGATATTGCCCGGCCAGCGATAGTTGAGCAGCGCCTCGCGGGCTTCATCACTGAAGCCGCGTGCCGGCCGCGCGTATTCCTTGACGAAGCGCGCCAGGAAACGATCGGCCAGGGTCAGGATGTCTTCGCTGCGTTCGCGCAGCGGCGGCAGGTGCAAGGTGATGACGTTGAGGCGGTACAGCAAGTCTTCACGGAAGCGGCCGTCGCGCACCATGTCTTCCAGGTTCAGGTTGGTGGCGGCGAGGATGCGCACATCGGCGCGGCGGGTGACCGGGTCGCCCACGCGCTCGTATTCCTTGTCCTGGATGAATCGCAGTAACTTGGGCTGTAACGTGAGGGGAAAGTCGCCGATTTCGTCAAGAAACAGCGTGCCGCCGTCGGCCTGGTTGACCCGGCCCAAGGTGCTTTCGCTGGCGCCGGTAAACGCGCCGCGGCTGTGGCCGAACAATTCGCTTTCCATCAGTTCTGCGGTCAGCGACGGGCAGTTGATGGTCACGCAGGATTTCTTCGCGCGTTTGCTCCAACCGTGGATGGCCCGGGCCAGTTCGCCTTTACCGGTGCCCGACTCGCCGAGGATCAAGATGTTGGCGTCGGTCCCGGCCACCTGGCGCGCGGTTTCCAGCACGACCATCATGGCCGGGCTGTGGGAGTCGAGGCCGTCTTTCGGCTGGCGCACTGCGCCTTCCAGCGCTTCCAGGCGCGCAGACAGTTGGCGTACTTCCAACTGCTTGGCGGTGGCCAGGCGCAATTGATCCGGGCTGCACGGTTTTACCAGGTAGTCGGCGGCGCCGGCCTGGATCGCATCCACGGCGGTATCCACGGCGGAATGCGCGGTGACAATGACCACGCGCATCCATGGCGCCTGGATACGCATTTGCGCCAGTACATCGAGGCCGTTGTCTTCGCCCAGGCGCAGGTCCAGGAAGCAAAGGTCGAACACCTGGCGTTGCATCAGCGCATCGGCCTGGGCGGCGCTGTTGGCGGTGGCCACGGTGTAGCCTTCATCTTCCAGGCAATACCGGAAGGTGCGCAGGATAGCGGATTCGTCGTCCACTAAAAGAATGCGGCCTTGAAGTTCCTTGGCTGATTCCATCGGTGCCGCGCTCCTTAACTATGAATGATGGTGATTAGTCCCGGAATAATCGGGCAAGTTGCATGGTTTATTCTGATCGATAAAAGGAGATGTCGTGCAGGTATCTGCATTACTTCCTACAAAGCCCCGTCTGATGGCGTTTTCATGCCGTCTTGCCACTTCGGCAACCCGTCACTGGTTTTCTATCCCTTGATCCGACCGCTGGTGATCGTGCATTTCGCACGGCTCTCAAGGTGGCATCGTGCAGGATGCTGTGCTCTTCAGCCTTGGTTTATATTTAAGTGTATGATTTTATTGAGTTTTATTT
Source organism: Pseudomonas sp. B611 (assembly GCF_055407965.1). NCBI lineage: Bacteria > Pseudomonadati > Pseudomonadota > Gammaproteobacteria > Pseudomonadales > Pseudomonadaceae > Pseudomonas > Pseudomonas sp. B611. The sequence goes on along the minus strand of NZ_JBUZST010000002.1, from coordinate 28,017 downwards.
TGTAAAAAAGCTGGCATGCACCCTGCAATATCCCTCTCAACGAATAATCAGAATGCGGGAGCACCACAGCATGACTCGCCAACGTCTCAGCCAATTGCATGTATCGCCACTGCGCTTGCAGCAAGGCTTGTTTGCCAGCCTGGCCCTCATGGTCACGTTGATTGGCGGCCAGCAGATGCAGCATTGGCAGCAGAGTCAGCAACAAGTCCCGCAATTCGAACATTCCGTGAAGACCCAGACCCATTTCCGTTCCGTTGGCAGCGTTGCCGCCGATGTAACCGCCCCGCAATTGAGAGTTGCCGACCAGGATTCCACCCTGGGCGAGCTGCCGATCCAAGAGCGTTGGGTGTTCTAGGCAAGAAAAGCGCTCGCTCATTTGAGCGGCCGTACGGCACTATCGTTGTTACCCCATTAGAAAGCGTAAGGAGAATCACCATGTTGAGTTGGGCAATCACATTTCTGATCATCGCCATTGTGGCTGCAGTCCTGGGCTTCGGTGGTATCGCGGGCACCGCTACGGGGATCGCCAAGATTCTGTTTGTGGTTTTCCTGGTGATGTTTGTCGTTTCGTTCTTCTTTGGTCGTCGTGGCCGAGGCTGAATATGAGCCCCTTGTCCCTTAAAACCCTGGTTGCCGCCGCCCTGTTGGGCGGTAGCGGCTTGGTGATGGCCGCCAATGACGGTCAGTCCCGAGCCAATGAGTTGCTCAGTGCGGACCCGCAATACCGCCAGACCTGGCAAGGCGTGGTGAAGAAAGAAGAGCGCCTGCCGGAATGGGTGATGAACCTGTCGGGTACGGCTGAACAAATGAATGCCGTGGAAGAAGATGGCGACAAGTACTTGGTCGGGCCGCTCTGCGAAACCGCAGACACCTGCCTGAACAAGCGCCTGATCGTGGCCTTCAGCCTCGACAAGGACGATGCCTACGCGATGTTGGTAGAAGTCCCAGCCGGCTTGCCGGCGGACAAGTCGCCGACGCGGCACGCCGAATACCGTTTTATCGGTAAGCCGGATGCGGGCATGCAGAAGCTGCTGATGGAGCAGTTGAAGAAAGATCCGAATTGGTACTAAGGCCCCTTCGGCGGGCCGAGTCAGGCAGCATCGCGCGTCGCACGTTCACAAACCCACGGTTTGCTGAACTTGTGGCGGGCTTGTGACTCTCATTCCCCGCTTCTCATACCGCACGTAGCCGCAAATTTCCTTTTTGCCCGATTCCAACCATTACTTGGTGTGTCGGGGCGACCACCTATCGATAAAATTTCGCCGGTGCCATAGGACATTTCCGACACTGCGCCGCTGTATTCCCAGGCATTTCTGCCAACCCTTCGAAGACGTGCTGAATCTCTGAGCGAGCCGGCTTTGGCAGGTTCACGGCATATTCGCCGGACGATTTGTCGCATTTGAACTGACCGTTCGGACAGTTATTATGAAAAAAAGCCATGCCGATTCGGCATAGGGTAGGCGTTTACGGCATTAGACGTCGCTCCCTTGCATCGGAATAGTTGCGCCTTTTTTCGCCTGCCAGTAAGCCATTTCGGCCACGCTGCGGTGACCTTCCATGGAGGCAGATGCTCACACTTTTTCGCTTTCGAGCGTTGCGGCTGGCGCATTTGCCTTGAGTTCACTTGAAGTAAGGGTAATGACATGAAGAAGGCAAAGCTAAGCCTCGCCTGGCAGATCCTCATCGGTTTGGTGTTGGGGATCGCAATCGGCGCAGTGCTTAACCATTTCAGTGCTGAAAAAGCCTGGTGGATCAGCAATGTGTTGCAGCCAGCGGGCGATATCTTTATCCGCCTGATCAAGATGATCGTGATCCCGATTGTGATTTCCTCGTTGATCGTCGGCATTGCCGGTGTCGGTGACGCGAAGAAACTCGGGCGTATCGGCGTCAAAACCATCCTTTACTTCGAGATCGTCACCACCATCGCGATCGTGGTCGGCCTGTTGTTGGCCAACCTGTTCCATCCGGGTGCTGGCATCGACATGAGTACCCTGGGTACGGTCGATATCTCCAAATACCAGGCCACGGCTGCGGAAGTGCAGCACGAGCATGCGTTTATCCAGACCATCCTCAACCTGATCCCGTCGAACATCTTCGCCGCTGTTGCCCGTGGTGAAATGTTGCCGATCATCTTCTTCTCGGTGCTGTTCGGCCTGGGCCTGTCGAGCCTCAAGCCTGACCTGCGCGAGCCGCTGGTGACCATGTTCCAGGGCGTGTCCGAGAGCATGTTCAAAGTCACCCACATGATCATGAAGTACGCCCCGATCGGCGTATTTGCACTGATCGCGGTGACCGTGGCCAACTTCGGCTTCGCCTCCTTGCTGCCACTGGCCAAGCTGGTGATCCTGGTTTACGTCGCCATCCTGTTCTTCGCCTTTGTGATCCTCGGCCTGATCGCCCGCCTGTTCGGCTTCTCGGTGATCAAGCTGATGCGCATCTTCAAGGATGAGCTGGTACTGGCCTACTCCACCGCCAGCTCCGAGACCGTGCTGCCGCGCGTGATCGAGAAGATGGAAGCCTACGGTGCGCCGAAGGCCATCTGCAGCTTCGTGGTGCCAACCGGTTACTCGTTCAACCTCGACGGTTCGACCCTGTACCAGAGCATCGCGGCGATCTTTATCGCCCAGCTGTATGGCATCGACCTGTCGGTTGGCCAGCAACTGATGCTGGTCCTGACCCTGATGGTCACCTCCAAAGGCATCGCCGGTGTACCGGGCGTGTCCTTCGTGGTGCTGCTGGCCACCCTGGGCAGCGTGGGTATCCCGCTGGAAGGCCTGGCGTTCATCGCCGGTGTCGACCGCATCATGGACATGGCGCGTACCGCCCTGAACGTGATCGGCAACGCCCTGGCCGTGTTGGTCATCGCACGTTGGGAAGGCATGTACGACGACGCCAAGGGCGAGCGCTACTGGAACTCCCTGCCGCACTGGCGCAGCAAGGACGCGGCTCCGGCTGCCCAGGCTACTCGCAGCTGATAGCGCGAGCGCGGTGAGACAAACCCCGGGAAATCCGGGGTTTGTCGTTTCTGCCAGCCCCGCTATCATTCGCCCCATCATTCGGGGGATTTAACTGATGCTCAATGGCCTGTGGCTTGGCTTCTTTGTCGTGGCAATGGTGTCAGCGCTGGTGCAGTGGCTGGTGGGCGGTAACGCCGGGATATTTTCGGCAATGGTCGAAAGCATTTTCGCCATGGCCAAACTGTCGGTGGAAGTCATGGTGCTGCTGTTCGGCACTCTGACCTTGTGGCTGGGCTTTCTGCGCATTGCCGAAAAAGCCGGGATCGTCGATTGGCTGGCCAAGGCCCTCGGCCCGTTGTTTCGCCGCCTGATGCCGGAAGTGCCGGCTGGCCACCCCGCCATCGGTTTGATTACCCTCAACTTCGCCGCCAACGGCCTGGGCCTGGACAACGCCGCCACGCCTATCGGCTTGAAGGCGATGAAGGCCTTGCAGGAACTCAACCCGATCCCCAACACCGCCAGTAACGCGCAGATCCTGTTCCTGGTGCTCAACGCGTCCTCGCTGACGCTGTTGCCGGTGACCATCTTTATGTACCGCGCCCAACAAGGCGCCGCCGACCCGACGCTGGTGTTCCTGCCGATCCTGCTGGCCACCAGTGCCTCGACCCTGGTGGGCTTGCTGTCGGTGGCGATCATGCAGCGCCTGCGCCTGTGGGACCCGGTGGTGCTCGCGTACCTGATCCCGGGCGCGCTGGTGCTGGGTGGCTTCATGGCGCTGCTGGCGACCTTGTCCGCCACCGCGCTGGCCAGCCTCTCGTCGATCCTCGGCAACCTCACCCTGTTTGGCCTGATCATGCTGTTCCTGATCATCGGCGCGTTGCGCAAGGTGAAGGTCTACGAGGCGTTTGTCGAAGGCGCCAAAGAAGGCTTCGACGTGGCCAAGAACCTGCTGCCGTACCTGGTGGCGATGCTGTGTGCGGTCGGCGTGTTGCGTGCCTCGGGGGCGTTGGAATTCGGCCTGGAAGGGATTCGTCATCTGGTGGCCTGGACCGGCATGGACACACGTTTTGTCGATGCCTTGCCGACGGCGATGGTCAAGCCGTTCTCCGGCAGCGCCGCGCGGGCGATGCTGATCGAAACCATGCAAACTCAAGGTGTGGACAGCTTCCCGGCGCTGGTGGCGGCGACGATCCAGGGCAGTACCGAGACCACCTTCTATGTGTTGGCGGTGTACTTTGGTTCGGTGGGGATTCAGCGGGCCAGGCATGCCGTGGGCTGTGCGTTGCTGGCGGAGTTGGCGGGTGTCGTTGCGGCGATTGCGGTGTGCTACTGGTTCTTTGGCTGAGGCTAAAACCGCCTTCGCGAGCAAGCCCGCTCCCACACTTGACCGCGTTTATCCTGACGAAATGCGATCAAATGTGGGAGCGGGCTTGCCCGCGATGAGGCCCTCAGCGTTTCGGCGCTGTATTGCCCTGCTGCACAACCCACTCCACCACCTGCTTGTTCAACTGATCCCCCGCCAACCCAAACCCGGCCACCACCGCCGGCACCTTGGTATCACTCACCGGCTGCCTCACTTCAAACCGCCGACTGGCGATAATCCGCTGATCACTGCCGCGCACCAGTCGTGCGTCGAGGCGGATCACCACCTCCACCGCAGTGCCGCGGTACTCACTCTGGAACGCCTGCAACTGCCCGCCCAGCTCATAGTCGGCTTGCAGGTTGGTGTCGTCGGTACTCAACAACGTCACCCGCCCATCGCGCTGGAACCCGTCCAGCAGGCGGTTGCGCAACAGCACCGGCGACGGATCGCTCCAGCGCGAATTGGCATAGCTGCTGATCAGGTCGCCATTGGGCACCACGGCAATGCGTGGGCTGTCGAGAAATTCGCTGGTCTGGGGTTTGGTCACCCGCAGCGACCAGGCCACCGGCGTGCCTTGTACGGTCGCCGGTGCTGCCGCCAAGCGGTACACGTCCGATGGGTCAGGCTTGGGCAGGATCGAGCACGCGCTCACCAGGGCCAGGGCTACAGGGACGATCAGTTGATAAGCACGCTTCATGGCGTGAACTCCTTGTTCTTGTCACTGCCCAGCAGGTAACCGCTGGGGTTGGCTTCCAGGCGGCGGGAGATGGCGCGCAGCGAACCGAGGGTTTCGCGCAGTTCACGCACGGCCGGCGCCAGTTCGTTGAGGCCCTGCATGCCGCTGTTCACCGAGTCTTTGTTGTCGGTCAGCAAGGTGTTGATGGTGGCGGTGCTTTTTTCCAGGGACTTCATCGCCTGCTCGGCACTGCTGAACGCCTGCTTGCCTTGATCGTTGAGCAGGCCGTTGGCGTTGCGCATCAGCACGGTGGTTTGCTCCAGGGCGCCGCTGGCCTGTTTGCTCACCTGCATCAGTTGTTGCATCACCACTTTGATGTCGCCGCGCTGGTCGGCGATGGCGCCGGTGGTTTGCTGCAAATTGTCGAGGGTATTGCTCAGGCGCTCGACGTTCTCCCGGGAGAACAGCGCGTTGGCGTTATGCAGCAACAGGTTGATGCTGCTCATCAGGTCGTTGCTGTTGTTCAGCAGGCGCGCGATGGGTGACGGCGAGGCGATGATTTCCGGCAGGTTGCCGTCCTTGCCCTTGAGCACCGGGCTTTGTGGTGTGCCGCCGCTGAGTTGGATGATCGAGGTGCCGGTGATGCCGGTCAGCGCCAGCTTGGCCTGGGTGTCTTCCTTGATCGGCGTCTGCCCGGCCAGGCGGATGCGCGCGAGCACGCGGCGCGGGTCTTTGGGGTCCAGGCGCAGGCTGATCACGTCGCCCACCTTGATCCCGCTGTACTGCACCGAGCTGCCCTGGGACAGGCCGCTGACCGCCTCGTTGAACACCACCTCGTAATCCTGGAAGGCACTGTCGATGCTGGATTTGGCCAGCCACAGGCCAAACAGCATCGCGCCGACCACGACGATCACGCTGAACAAACCAATCATCACATGATGGGCGCGGGTTTCCATGTCATACCTCGTTGAGCGGTTGAGCGGCATCCAATGCCGCACGGCCCCGGGGGCCGTGGAAATATTCGTGAATCCAGGCGTCGTCGGTTTCCGAGACGACATCGATGGCGTCCGCCACCAGTACTTTTTTCTGCGCCAGCACCGCCACGCGGTCGGTGATGGTGTACAGCGTGTCCAGGTCATGGGTGACCAGGAACACGCTCAGGCCCAACGCATCGCGCAGGGTCAGGATCAGTTGATCGAATTGCGCCGCGCCAATCGGGTCAAGGCCGGCGGTGGGTTCGTCGAGGAACAGGATGTCCGGGTCCAGGGCCAAGGCGCGGGCCAGGGCGGCGCGCTTGATCATGCCGCCGGACAGCGACGCCGGGTATTTGTCGGCCGCCGACAATGGCAACCCGGCCAGGGCCAGCTTGACCGCCGCCAAGTGCTCGGCGTCGCGGCGGCTGAGGCCGGCGTGTTCGATCAACGGCAGCGCGACGTTCTCGGTCACCGTCAGCGAGGAAAACAGCGCGCCCTTCTGGAACAGCACGCCAAAGCGCCGTTCCACCAGGGAACGCTCATGTTCCGAGAGGCTCGGCAGGTTCTTGCCAAACACCCGCACCTCGCCTTCGCTGGGCCGGCGCAGGCCGACGATGCTGCGCAACAGCACCGACTTGCCGCTGCCGGAACCGCCGACCACGGCAAGAATCTCGCCCTTGTACAAATCCAGGTCGAGGTTCTCGTGCACGCTCTGGCTACCAAAGCGGTTGCACAGCCCGCGCACTTCAATCACCGCCTCAGTGGGCGCACGGTGTAAGCGACTCACCAGCCCATCTCCATGAAGAACAGCGCGGCGACCGCATCCAGCACGATCACCACAAAGATCGATTGCACCACGCTGGAGGTGGTGTGGGCGCCGACCGACTCGGCACTGCCGCTGACCTTGAAGCCTTCCAGGCAACCGATGGCGGCGATCAGGAACGCGAAGATCGGCGCTTTCACCATGCCCACGAGGAAATGCTGCACGCCGATGTCGGATTTGAGCAGCGAGAGAAACATCGCCGGCGAAATATCCAGTGCCACGGCACATACCACGCCACCGCCGACGATCCCCGAGAGCATCGCCAAAAACGTCAGCATCGGCAGTGATACCAGCAGGGCCAGCACGCGCGGCAATACCAGCAGCTCCATCGGGTCGAGGCCGAGGGTGCGGATGGCGTCGATTTCTTCGTTGGCCTTCATCGAGCCGATTTGTGCGGTAAAGGCACTGGCGGTGCGGCCGGCGATCAGGATCGCGGTGAGCAATACGCCGAATTCCCGTAGGAAAGAGAACGCCACCAGGTCCACAGTGAAAATCGTCGCGCCAAAGCTCTTGAGTACCGTGGCGCCGAGAAACGCCACCACGGCACCGACCAGGAAGGTCAGCAAGGCGACGATGGGCGCGGCGTCGAGGCCGGTCTGTTCGATGTGCGCGACCATCGGCGTGATGCGCCAGCGCTTGGGGCGGAAAATTCCCCGGGCAAAGGTCTCGAGGATCAGGCCGATAAAGCCCAGCAGCTGCTTGCTGTCTTGCCAGACTTTATCCACAGCCCGGCCGATGCGTGCCAGCACCTGGATGCCGGTGGCTTCTTCCGGGGCTTTGTCGGGCACACAAAAATCGTTGAGGGAGCGGTAGACGGTCTTGAGCAGTGCGCGGTCGGCGGCCGACAGGCTGCAATCGCTCTGCTCGGCGGATTGCTCGATGCGGGTGGGGCCCAGCAACTCCACTAGCAATGACGCGCCGGCGGTATCCAGGGCGCCGAGGCCGTTGAGGTCGATGCGGGCGCCGGCGTCGTATTGGCCGTCGAGGGTGTCCGACAGCTTTTTCAGGTCTGCGTAGTGGGCGAGCGTCCAGTCCCCCGTAATCCGCAGTAACGGAGGCGTGGAGGACGTATCGAGATGGGCTGCGCCGGCCGAGGTACTACTGGTCATAAGCTCCGAGCTTGTTTGGCTATCCACAATTCCTACGTAATAGCACGATCCTGCCTACTTTGGGTTGTCCGTTTGTGCTGCGTCGATGACTTTGAAGCGCAGCACGCCGATCACTTGGCCGTCTTCGGTGAGCACCTGCACTTGCCAGCGGCCTACAGCATCACCGGGGAAATTCTGTTTATGGGTCCAGGCGCGATAGCCTTCCTTGCGCCCGCCATGGATATCCAGGGCGATGCGGTCGACCTCTTTGCCGTTGAATTTCCACACGTGGTAGATCCGCTCATCCAGGCCGCGCGGCGCATTGATCGCGGTGTAGGCGTACAGCCCGTCAGTGCGCAGTTGGGCGACGGTGACTTCCTTGAGGTCATCCCCCGGCGTGCGGTCTTGCAGCTGGGTGCTGATGGCGACTTCCGTCATCCATAGGGTGGCCGGTGGTACCCAACTGCGTAGGAACCAGCCCGCGCAGCCAATCGCGGCCGTCACGCCCAGCAGCATTGCCCAGCCTTTGAGGCTGCGCAACGGCAGGCTGACCGCCAGGCTGGGGATCGACAGCGCCATGGCCACGCCCAGGGCCAGCTTGTAGCTCTCGGCGGTGGTCAGGTGCAGGATGATCGGCAGCGCAGTGAGCAGCGCGGCGAACAGGGTCAGGGTGTGCAGCGCGAGGAACAACGAGCGCTTGGGCGCGAGCCACTTGTAGTACAGCGGGTCGACGATCGACACCAGTGCCGCCGCGCCGAGCAGGCCGGTGAACAGCGATTGGCCGCTGTTCCAGGCGGTGGTGACGAAAAAGAATGGCAGCACAAAGAACAGACTTTCCTGGTGGATCATCTGGGTCGCGTAGCGCAGCAGCGGCTCGGGAATTTCGCGTTTGAAGACTTTGGCAAACAGCTGGGTAAAGCTGTTTTCCAGCATCAGCCACAGCCAGCTCACCAGCATGATCACCGCGATCCAACTGGCCATGCCCTGCTGGCGATCCACCAGAATGAAGCTGCACACCCCCGAGATAAAGCCGCCGAGTGCAATCACCCCTGGGTAGCGCTTCATCAGTTCGAGGACGCGGGTGATTATGTGGGTCAGGTTTTGCATTCGGCGGTTCGCAGTCTTCGTAGGAAAAATCCCAGACAGAATAACGTCTTAGCCCTGTGCTCGGTGGCTGATTACGCGATCCGTTTGCGATAAACCCGCACGCCGATCAACACAATCGCAATCAACCCGAGTACACCGGCACCGATCCAGCTCAGGGTGTCGTAGCTCAGCAGCGGTTTCTCGATGCGCCAGTAGCCCGGCTGCTTGAACACTTGGCGCATGGCCTGGTTGGTCTGGTCCAGGCTGACCGCCTTGATGCGTTTGACCGGGTCGCTGAAGTGGCCGTTGTTGTAGTCGCCCGAGGCGGCCCAGTAGTAATCGGCCAGGGCGCTGTTGCCCTGCACGGCCCAGGCCTGGCGGGCGATGGCGGCTTGTTGCAGGCGTGCGAAAACGGCCGGGTCGAGGCCGTCTTTGAGCAGTTGCGCCTGTAGGTTTTTCAGCACTTGCACGGCTTCAGGGAGGTTTTCCCGCTCCAGGTCGGCATTCAGGCTGAGGAAACCGACGCCGCCCAGCACTTCACGCTCGCTCCACGGGCCGTAGGACAAAGTGTGCTTGAGGCGTAGCTGGCGATACAGCGCCCAGTCGAGGTAGTCCTTGAGCAGGTCGTAGGTTTCATCGTGCCTGTCGTCCAGCATCGGTTCGGGGAACAGCCAGTGCAGCTTGGCGCTGTCACCGACCCAGCCATGGATCAGTTCGCGCTGGCTGGCGGCGGCGTGCTGGATTTGCGGCAGTTCACGGTGTTCGCTGGGATCGACCGGGTCGAGCTGGCCGTAGGTGCGTTCCAGGTAGGCCGGCAGGAGTTTGTCGAGGTCGCCGACGATGATCAGGGTCATGTTGTTGGGGGCGTACCAGTGTTTGCGCAGGTCCTCCAACTGGTCACGGGTCAACTGGCCGACTTCAGCACGTTCGGCGCACTTGAGCCCCAGTTCCACGGCGAGTTGTTTGCTGGCGGTGTGGCCGAGGTCCTGGCGGTCGAGCAGGCGTTGCAGGTGGGAGTAATGGCCGCCGTCCTCACGCTCCACCACTTGCTTGGCCGCGTTGATATTGGCGTCGGTCAGTTCGGTGCGGGTGATGATCGCCAGCAGCAGGTCGAGCACCTTGCGCTGGTTTTGCGCTGGCGCTTCGATCACGAAGGTGGTGTCGGCGTTGCTGGTGTAGGCGTTCCACTCGCCGCCCAGGGCTTGCATGCGGTCTTCCAGGTCGCCTTCGCCGCCGCCGTCGATGCCGCTGAACAGCAAGTGTTCGAGCAGGTGCGGCAGTTCCTTGTCTGCGCAGGCGAAGTCATCCAGGCCGACGCCGACCACCAGGCGAATCGCCACATGCCCGCGCTCGGTGCCCGGCTTGAGCAGCAATTGCAGGCCGTTGGGCAAGGTGTAGCCCTCGACTTGCAGGCGGTCAAAGGCAAAGGCGTGGGCAGAACCCACGAGCAGGCAGATGAGCAACAGGCGACGCATAACTGGCTTCCTGGCGAGTGAGGTCAGTGTTAACTGACTTCACGGGCCATCGTACGTTCAGGGCGAATGTGTGATGTCGGCAATATCTTCGGCGGAGAGTGCGCCGGTGTCGGACGTTTCCAACACTACATAGGCACTGCTGCAAAACAACGAGTTGAGACGTTTCATGTCGGCAATCAGCTCCAAATGCAGGGAACTGGTCTCCAGGCTCTGTACGATCTTGCGCTGCAAACGGCTGACGTGGGCGTGGGCCAGACGCCGTTCCTGGGCTCGAAAACGGCGCTTCTCGCGCAGCAGTTGGCGGGCGCTTTCCGGGTCGGCGCTGAGAAACACCGACAGGCCCAGGCGCAGGTTGGCAATCAACTGGCTGTGCAGGTCGGACAGTTCTTCCAGGCCGACCTCGGAGAACTGGCGGCGCTGGGAGGTTTTCTGCTGTTGGACTTTGCGCAGCATGCGTTCGATCAGGTCGCCGGCCAGCTTGAGGTTGATCGACAACTCGATGATCTCGGCCCAGCGTCGGCTGTCTTGCTCGCTGAGGTCTTCGCGGGGCATTTGCGCCAGGTAGAGTTTGATTGCGCTGTACAGCGCTTCGACGTCATCGCTGAGGCTGCGCATGGCCTGGGTGATGGCGGTTTGCTTGCCGCGCAGCACTTCCTGCATCGAAGTCAGCATGTTGTCGATCAGGTCGCCCAGGCGCAGGGTCTCACGGGCGGCGTTGGCCAGCGCCAGGCTGGGGGTGGTCAGGGCGGTCAGGTCGAGGTGACGGGGTTTGGCCTTGCCGTTGAGTTCTTCGCGCTCGGGCAGCAGCCAAGCACACAGGCGCGCCATCGGGCCGATGGTCGGCAGCAGGATCAGGCAGCGGCTGACGTTGTAGAGCAGGTGGAAGGTGATGACCATGCCCTGCACGCCGTAGTCCAAACCGTCCATCCAGCGTACGAGCGGGTCGAGCACCGGGATGATCAGCAGCAGGCCGATCAATTTGTACAGCAGGCTGCCCAGCGCCACCTGACGGCCGGCGGCGTTTTGCATGCTGGTGCTGAGGAAGGCCAGCACGCCGCTGCCGATGTTGGCGCCGATCACCAGGCCGATGGCCACGTGCAAGCCGATCACGCCGGCGCCGGCCAGGGTGGCGGTAAGTAGGACGGCGGCCAGGCTGGAGTAGGAAATCATCGCGAACAAGGCGCCGACCAAGGCGTCCAGCAGGATGTCGCCGGTCAGCGAGGCGAAGATGACTTTGACGCCTTGGGCGTGGGTAATGGGACCGGCGGCTTCGACGATCAATTGCAGGGCCAGCACGATCAGGCCCAGGCCGATGCCGACGCGGCCCATCTGCCCGGCCCGCGTCTGTTTACGCGAGAGGAAGAAAATCACCCCGAGGAAGATCAGCAGCGGCGACAGCCAGGACAAGTCAAAGGTCAGCACCCGCGCCATCAGCGCCGTACCGACGTCGGCGCCGAGCATGGTCGCCAGGGCGGGCATCAGCCCCATCAGGCCTTGGCCGACAAACGACGTCACCAGCATGGCCGTGGCGTTGCTGCTCTGCACCATGGCGGTCACCACGATGCCGGCGACAAACGCCAGCCAGCGCTTGGACATGTTCTGCCCGATGACCTGGCGCAGGTTGGAACCGTAGACCCGCAAGATGCCGGTACGGACGATATGCGTGCCCCAGATCAGCAGGGTCACGGCGGAAAGCAGATTGAGCAAGGTCAGCATGCTCGGCCCCCCGTGTGGGTGCGCTTCAAGAGAAGCGTAGGAAAGTTGCCGCGTGCCGCTCTACGTCTTGTACTTAAGCTGTAGTTGGCGAATGGCGTGCGCGCCAGCATTGCATAGCTGAAAGGGTGATTGAAACAAAACTGTCATGAAATCAGCTACAGAGATCGTTCCCACGCTCTGCGTGGGAATGCGGCCCTGGACGCTCTGCGTCTGCTTTTGAGGTCTTGACGCGGAGCGTCAGAGGAGGCATTCCCACGCGGAGCGTGGGAACGATCATGTTCCGGTTATTGACCCGGAATGTCTTTGCGCAGTTTCACCGGATCCTGCTGTTTCTTCTTTTTCGCGATGGCGGTGCGCATCTTGATGTTCACCGCTTCTACGGCCAGCGAGAACGCCATGGCGAAGTAGACGTAGCCTTTTGGCACGTGCACATCGAACGACTCGGCGATCAGCACAGTACCCACCACCAGCAGGAATGACAGCGCGAGCATTTTCAGCGACGGGTGCTTGTCGATGAATTCGCTGATGGTGCCGGCGGCCAACATCATCACCAGTACCGCCACGACAATCGCAGCGACCATGACCGGTACATGGGAAACCATGCCGACCGCGGTGATCACGGAGTCCAGGGAGAACACGATGTCGATGATCGCGATCTGGATGATGGTGTAGATGAACTTGCCACCCTTGCCGCCCGGCTCTTCGTGGGTTTCGTCTTCGCCTTCCAGCGCGTGGTACATCTCCTGGGAGCTTTTCCACAGCAGGAACAGGCCACCGAAGAACAGGATCAGGTCGCGCCCGGAAATGCCCTGGCCGAAGACCACGAACAGGTCGGCGGTCAGTTGCATGACCCAGGTGATCGACAGCAGCAACAGGATTCGCGTGACCATGGCCAGGGCCAGGCCGAAGATCCGGGTGCGTGCCTGCATATGCTTGGGCATGCGGCTGACCAGGATCGAAATCATGATGATGTTATCGATGCCCAGGACGATCTCGAGGGCCGTCAGGGTGAAGAAGGCAATCCAGATCTCTGGATTGGTCAGCCATTCCATGTGTATTCCTTTGAGCAAGTGTTAAACCGCGCAAGCTGCAGCGCCGCGCGGTTGAGTTGGTACGATTATAGAGTGCTGAACAGCGGAATAATCCCCATCAGCAACGCGGCGACCATTATGCACAGGCATACCAGCACTGCCCACTTGAGGGTGAAGCGTTGGTGATCGCCAAAGTCGATGCCCGCCAACGCGACCAGCAGGTAAGTCGAAGGTACCAGCGGGCTCAACAGGTGCACAGGTTGCCCGACGATTGACGCACGGCCCATTTCTGCGGCAGTGATGCCGTAGTGGCTGGCGGCTTCGGCGAGCACTGGCAGTACGCCGTAGTAGAACGCATCGTTGGACATGAAGAACGTAAACGGCATGCTCACCAGCGCGGTGATCACGGCCAGGTACGGGCCCAGCGCGTCAGGGATGACGGCCAGCAGGCTCTTGGACATCGCATCGACCATGCCGGTACCCGACAGGATGCCGGTGAAGATACCCGCGGCGAAGATCAGCCCGACTACCGCCAATACGCTGCCGGAGTGGGCGGCGACGCGGTCTTTCTGCATCTGCAGGCACGGGTAGTTGACGATCATCGCGATACTGAACGCCACCATGAACAGCACCGGCAGTGGCAACAGGCCGGCGATCAGTGTGCACATCAGGACGAAGGTCAGGGCGCCGTTGAACCAGATCAGCTTCGGACGACGGGCGTCGGGGAATTGCGACACGCTGATTTCGCTGTGGTCGATCTCGTCGCCTTGCAGGTGCAGTTCACCCAGGCGTGCACGTTCGCGCAGGCCGTACATGTAGGCAATTACCAGGATCGCGACGACGCCGGCGGCCATCGCCGGGATCATCGGCACGAAAATGTCCGACGGGTCCACGTGCAGCGCACTGGCGGCGCGGGCGGTCGGGCCACCCCAAGGCGTCATGTTCATCACGCCTCCGGCGAGGATGATCAGGCCGGCCATGATCCGCGGGCTCATGCCGATGCGCTGGTACAGCGGCAGCATGGCGGCCACGCAGATCATGTAGGTGGTGGCACCGTCACCGTCGAGGGACACGACCAGGGCCAGCACGGCGGTGCCGACCGAAACCTTGAGTGGGTCGCCCTTGACCATCTTGAGGATCTTGCGCACGGCCGGGTCGAACAGGCCGGAGTCGATCATCAGGGCAAAGTAGAGGATGGCGAACATCAGCATCACGCCGGTTGGCGCCAGCTTGGTGATGCCCGCAAGCATCATCGGGCCGATATCCGGTGCGAAACCGCCGAACAGCGCGAACAGGATCGGCACGATGATCAAGGCGATCAGCGCAGACAGGCGCTTGGTCATGATCAGGAACATGAACGTGATGACCATGGCAAAGCCAAGGAAAGTCAGCATAGGAATACTCCAGGCGTAGCGCGGCTAGGGAATGGCGAACCGGGAGGGCTCAGCGCAGAACGAAAGGCACGAGGCGTACGGGGGGAGTTGGAGCGAACAGGCGGTTACGGGCGGACATCGGGAATCACCATTGTTGTTGTGTACAGCCGGTCTGGTGCCGGCAGTTGGAGGCGATCCTAGACGGGAAAGCTTTCAGCCAGCTTTCGCTGGGAAAACAGGTGATGAAGGGAAGAGGCACAATCTTGGGATTTATGCAGATCCAAATGTGGGAGCGGGCTTGCTCGCGAATGCAGTCTGTCAGTTGATGATGCATCGACTGACACTGCGCTTTCGCGAGCAAGCCCGCTCCCACATTTGGAGGGTGTTTGGCTGGAGATTTTTAGGGCAGTTCGAGGCCGCCGGCGGCTTTGTGCAGTTTGCGCAGGTGTTCGCCGACTTGCTTGAGGTTGGCCTCACACGCCGCAATCTCATCCGCCCGGGCCGGATCCAGCAGCGCCCTCACCTCTTTATCCAGATCACCGGTCAGCGATTGCAGCTGCTTCTGGCGTTCGGCGCTTTCCGATTCCAGGCGTTTGGCTTCGGACGGTTGCGGCAGGCCGTAGCCGCCGCTGCCGAGCAATTCCGCCGGGCGGCTGAGGAAGCCGCTGTTGGCGAGGATTTGTTGCAAGGTGTTGTTAGCCTTTTCCATGCCGCCGTTTTTCAGCTCGCGGGCGCCCAGGTAGCGTTGTTTGACTTCGTCCTGGGCCAGCATCAGTTGCTTGCGGTAGCTCGCCTGTTCCAGCAACAACAGTGCGGCGCTGGTGCGCAGGTCGGCCTTGTCGAACCAGGGGCGGCGTTCGGCGGCGCTGAGGGAGAGCCAGTCTTCGACCTGGGTCTGCTTGATCGGCAGGTGTTTGCGCAACACGTCGAACATCGCCTGGTAGCGCTCGCGGAACGAGTCGAAGTGGTAACCCAGGCGCAGGGCGTTGCGTTTGTCGTCGAGTACGCTGGTGTCGGCCAGGCCACGGGCGCTCAATACTTCGAGCAAGCCGTTGGGGGTGATGTTGTCCAGGCCGGTCAGCTGCGGGTTGGCGCTGCCGCTGCGCAACAATTTCAGGCTTTCGACCGCACAGTTGTTGGAGATGAAGAAGTAGTTGCCGTCGTAGCTCCAGTGCATCTCGGCGGCGTGTTCGACGGTGTCGTTGATTTCCTGGCGTGACAGTTTCAGCGGCACTGACGCCAGGCCGCGCAGTTCGGTCTTGGTGTATTCGTCGATCACCTGGGCCAGCGGCAACACGAACAGCCGCGAAGGGTATTTGCCCACCAGGCCGTCCCAGCTCGACAGCTGTACGTCACCGACGAACGCGCGGTAGGACAACACCAGGTGCTGGTCCAGGTCCAGCCGGCAATCCGGCCCGCGTGGGCGACCGGGCGCGCAGATCACCAGGCGCAACATGCTGTGGCCCCAGCGGCTGACCAGGTTCTGGTTGGCTTCGGCCAGCAGGTAGTCGATTTCGTAGACGCGTTCCGGGTCGATCTGGCCGAGCGGCGTCTTGGCGAAGTCGTTGCCGGCGTTCAGGAAGGCGTAGGTCTTGGCGCAGGTGTCTTGTTGCGGCGGTGCCCAGCCGAAGTGTTCCTGGTAATAGCGGAACAGCGCCGGGCGGCGGCAGGCGTAGCTAGGGTCGAGGAGGAAGTACTCCATGTTGACCGCGACGAATTCCAGCGGGCTGGTGGTTTCGTAGATGTCCGGGCTGCGGGCGACCTGGCGGTTGTGTTGTTCGCGCTCACCGCGACGGCCGACATATTGTGGCCAGCCAGCGAGGTCCAGCAGGCGAGGGTCGTCGCTGAGGGTAAAGCGGCGGCCATTCTGGCCACGGCATTGGTCGGGCAGGCCGATCAGGCCGGTGAGGTTGTTCTGGCGACTGCAACGGTTGATCAGGGCGCGGTCGTCTTTGGACCACAGGCGCGCACGGTCATAGATGTGGGTCAGTTCATGCAGCACGGTGGCGAGCATTTCCCGGCGCACGGTGCCGTGGGGGCGGTTGGTTTTCTGGGTGGCGGCGCTGCCGTCGGTCAGGCTGGCGAGCAGGTTGCTGTTGAGGTCCAACTCGGACACCAGGGAGGCTTGGCCGTAGGCATTCTCCGGCATCTTGTCGGTCCAGCCGACATCAATGCGCCGGTCAAGCTGCTCGATAAAGCGTGGCGGCAGTGCGCGCATCGCTTCGTCGAGCAACGCCTGGCTGGCTTGCTGCTGCGCCGGGCTCAAGCCGTCGGTCTTGAGCCGCAGTTGCAGGCTGGCCTGGGCTGCGCCTGCGCTGAGCAGGACAGTCCACGCCAGGAGCCAGGCGGTGAGGCGCCTCACAGAGCGAGGATAGCTTCGGCGAGGGTCTGGTCACTGGCGTCGCGGGCTTCGGGCACGCGGGTACGCAGGGTGTCGAAGGCGGCTTCGAGCTGTGCGCCACGGATCTCGCCGTTGCTGGCGACGAAGCTGGCGGCGTCGTCGTGGGCTTCGCGGACGATTTTCGAGTCGCGGATGGAGGTGGTGGTGTCCGAGGTGAAATCAATGGTGCGGCCGGAGGCGCGCACAATGATGTTACTGGTGGCCACCAAGGTCTGCGCCTGGGCAACGTCGGCCAACAACAGCAGGCCTAGGGTGGCGGCGATCAGCGGGCTACGCATGGAATGACTCCGAAATACAAAGATGATTATTGGACGAGAATTGCTTGCGCCAGTTCACGGTCGCTGGCGTTAAGTTTCGGGTGGCTGCGGCGCAGGTAATCCAGTGCGGATTCCAGGCGTGCTCCGCGCCATTGGCCGTCAGTGGCGATGAACGCGGCGGCGTCATCCTGTGCGGCCACGATTTTTCTGTCGAATGGCGCGGAGGTCACCTTACTGGTGGCATACGCGCTGGCGACGGTACCCTGGGTGGTCACGTCAAAGGCCGAAGCCAATGGCGACCAGCAGGCGGAAAATACTAAAGGGGCGATGAACAGGCGGTATGAAAAAGCCATGGGACTCGACAACTGAAAACGAGCGCCAAGGCTAGCGCAATGCCCCGGCGAGAGCCAGCGCCGAGGCATGCGGCCGGTTGTCAGATGGCCAGGATGGCTTGGGCCAGCTGGGCGTCAGTCGCGGTGTTCAGTTGGGGCGCTTGTTGGCGAATCTGGGCCAGGGCGCTTTCCAGCTTCACACCACGGATCGCGCCTTCGCTGGCGACGAAGCTGGCAGCGTCGTCACGGGCGGCGCGCACGACCTTGTTGTCACGCAGGGACGAAGTGGCATCGGACGTGGCGTCGGAGGTGGCTTTGAGCGCGCCGACGATCGAGTCAGTGGTCACGATCAAGCTGGTCGCATTGGCGTTGGCAGCGATTGCCAACAGGGCGGCAGCACTCAGCAGACGAAGACGGGACATGGGGTGACTCCTGTAGATGGACGGATAAGGTGGCGCAAGGCAGCCAATGTGGATCAGACGCCCGTACTACAAGGTTCGCCACGTAGTGGCTGGATATTAAGCCGCCGCTTATCCGTTCGGAAAGCCTCTTGACCGTCTAGTCACGCCAGAACGGCTTGGCCAGCTCGCTCATCCGATCAGCGGGGCTGATACCGAGGTCTGACAGTTCGCGATGATCGAGCTGCGCCAACTGGCGCCGTTCGTGGGCTTGGCGTGCCCATTTGGCAAGGGTGGAGAACAAGCGTTTGTAGACAGAAGTGTGGGTATCCATGGTTGGCGCCTTTCTTTCATGAGGTCCTGGAACACCATGTTGGGCGAGTCGATGTGACCGATACAGATACACCAATGCTAAATTGTACTGCTCAACTGTTTGATTTTTTAAACTGTACTGCTCTGCGTGCAGGGCTACTGTTTTTGCCGCCGAATAACCCAATCCCAGAAACAACAAAGCCCGCCTCCGGTCTCCCGGGGCGGGCTTTGTTTTGACAAATCAGGTTGCTGGCGGTGGACCCGGCAGGTCAGAGCCAGCGAGCGCTAAATCAGCGCCAGAACGGCTTGCTCAGCTCTTCGTAGCGTTGAGCTTCGCTGATACCGGCGTCAGCCAGCAGACGCGAATCCAGGCGAGCCAATTGGTGGCGGCTGGAGATGCGGCGCTGCCACAACATCAGGTTGGCGATAACGCGCAGAGGCAGGGAAGCCTGGGTGTTTACAGCTTTTTCTTCGAAGAACAGTTCGGAACTGAGTGTACGTTCCATGATGACATCCTTCCGCTTGTGGCGGGATTAGGTAGTGGTTTAACTGATGCCAATGATCCTCCTCCGACGCAAGACTCTCTAGATACAGTTCACCTGTATTGTGAGGGGCCAGTTAACTGTTTAAGGGGGCTGTACTGTACGGAAATGGGGCAACTGTACCTGTCTGCACTGAAACAGTGCGAAATAGGCATTTTCGGCAGGGTGTGTGGGATATTTCGGTAGGAAATGACCGGTACAGCAGTACAGTTTTTGCCATAAGTGGTGGTGGCAAGGCCGGGCTGATGAAACTGTATTTGCATCAGCCCGGATCTGTATCAATCACGCCTTGAGCATATGCCCGGTTTCTTCCAGGTTGATGTGCCAGCTCAGGGCTTCCCGCAGGATATGCGGGGTGTGCCCGCCGATGGCGCAGGCGGCGGCGAAGTAGGTGTTCAACGCATCGCGGTACGCCGGGTGTACACAGTTGTCGATGATTACCCTCGCGCGTTCGCGTGGCGCCAGGCCGCGCAAATCTGCCAGGCCGACCTCGGTCACGAGGATATCGACGTCATGCTCGGTGTGGTCCACATGGCTGACCATCGGCACCACGCTGGAGATTGCGCCGGCTTTGGCGATCGACTTGGTGACGAAGATCGCCAGGTGCGCATTGCGCGCGAAGTCCCCGGAGCCGCCGATGCCGTTCATCATCCGCGTGCCGCAGACGTGGGTGGAGTTGACGTTGCCGTAGATGTCGAACTCAAGCGCGGTGTTGATCCCGATGATACCCAGGCGACGCACCACTTCCGGGTGGTTGGAGATCTCCTGCGGGCGCAGTACCAGCTTGTCCTTGTAGTGTTCCAGGTTGCCGAATACGTCGGCGTTGCGGCGCTCTGACAAAGTGATCGAACTGCCTGAGGCGAAGCTCAGCTTGCCCGCGTCGATCAGGTCGAACGTCGAGTCCTGCAACACTTCCGAGTACATGGTCAGGTCTTCGAACGGCGAGTCGATCAAGCCGCACATCACCGCGTTGGCGATGTTGCCGATGCCGGCCTGCAGCGGGCCAAGCTTGTTGGTCATGCGTCCGGCGTCCACTTCCTGCTTGAGGAAGTTGATCAGGTGATTGGCAATGCCTTGGGTGTCGCTGTCAGGCGGTGTCACGGTGGACGCGGAGTCGGCCTGGTTGGTGATGACGATGCCGACGATCTTCTCCGGTGGGATCGGGATTGCGGTGCTGCCGATGCGGTCATCGACCTTCACCAACGGAATCGGCGTGCGGGTTGGCCGATAGGTCGGGATATAGATGTCGTGCAACCCTTCCAGGTTCGGGTTGTGCGCCATGTTGATCTCGACGATCACCTGCTTGGCAAAAATCGCAAAGCTGGCCGAGTTGCCCACGGAGGTGGTCGGCACGATGTGACCTTGCTCGGTGATCGCGACGGCTTCGATGACCGCAATATCCGGCAGCTTGAGCTGGTTGTTGCGCAGTTGCTCAACGGTTTCCGACAAGTGCTGGTCGATAAACATCACTTCGCCCGCGTTGATCGCCTTACGCA
The DNA here is from genome assembly GCF_055407965.1 of Pseudomonas sp. B611. Taxonomy (NCBI): domain Bacteria; kingdom Pseudomonadati; phylum Pseudomonadota; class Gammaproteobacteria; order Pseudomonadales; family Pseudomonadaceae; genus Pseudomonas; species Pseudomonas sp. B611. The sequence continues at coordinate 7,717 of NZ_JBUZST010000002.1, read as the reverse complement.
GGGTGCTGTCGACCTGGAACGGCATGCGACGGGACAGCACGCCGGCTTCGGTCAGTTGCTTGTCCAGGTCGTTGCCCAGGCTGGCGCCGGTCATCAGGGTGATTTTCAGCGGCGACGTCTTGGCGCGCTCGGCCAGGGCGTGGGGCACGGCCTTGGCTTCACCGGCGCGGGTAAAGCCGCTCATGCCGACGGTCATGCCGTCTTCGATCAGTGCGGCGGCGTCTGCCGCGCTCATGACCTTGTCTAACAACGAAGGCAAGCGGATGCGATCACGGTACATGGATTCTTATCTCAGGCTACGGAAGCAAGGTGCGCAGTTTAGTGATTTCAAAAAAATTCGGCCCGCTACCATGGTCGAATGCCGGGCAGCGATTTAGAGCCTTTGGTCGGGTTTCATGCGTGTGCAAAGCGGAGCGCGGAGCGTCCCTGGATGCATTCCCACGCTGAGCGTAGGAACGATCAATAAAAAACCCCAGCCTATCGCAGGCCGGGGTTTCGAGTATTGCGCTGGAGCAGTGTCACTCGACGGCTTTGACCATATCTTCGATGACCTTCTTCGCGTCACCAAAGACCATCATGGTCTTGTCCAGATAGAACAGCTCGTTATCCAGGCCGGCATAACCGCTGGCCATCGAGCGTTTGTTGACGATGATGGTCTTGGCCTTGAACGCTTCGAGGATCGGCATGCCGGCAATCGGCGAGTTCGGGTCGTTCTTGGCGGCCGGGTTGACCACGTCGTTGGCGCCCAACACCAGCACCACGTCGGCCTGGCCGAATTCGGAGTTGATGTCTTCCATCTCGAATACCTGGTCGTAAGGCACTTCGGCCTCGGCGAGCAGGACGTTCATATGGCCGGGCATGCGGCCCGCCACTGGGTGGATCGCGTACTTCACGGTGACGCCGCGGTGGGTGAGCTTCTCGGTCAGTTCCTTGAGCGCGTGCTGCGCTCGCGCCACTGCCAGGCCGTAGCCCGGCACGATGATCACCGTGTCGGCGTTGGTCAGCAGGAAGGTCGCGTCGTCAGCCGAGCCGGATTTGACCGGGCGGGCTTCTTTGGAGCCGGCTGCGGCACCTGCATCCGGCGCATTGCCGAACCCGCCGAGCAGTACATTAAAGAAGGAACGGTTCATCGCCTTGCACATGATGTACGACAGAATCGCGCCGCTGGAGCCCACCAGCGAGCCGGCGATGATCAGCATCGAGTTGTTCAGCGAGAAGCCGATACCCGCTGCTGCCCAGCCGGAGTAGCTATTGAGCATCGACACCACCACCGGCATATCGGCGCCGCCGATCGGGATGATGATCAACACTCCGAGCACGAACGCCAGGGCCAGCATCAGCGCGAAGGCGGTGAGGTTGCCGGTGAACATGAACGCCAGGCCCAGGCCCAGGGTCAGCAGACCGAGCACCAGGTTGATCTTGTGCTGGCCGCCGAACTGCACTGGTGCGCCCTGGAACAGGCGGAACTTGTATTTGCCCGACAGCTTGCCGAACGCAATCACCGAACCGGAGAAGGTGATGGCACCGATGGCTGCGCCGAGGAACAGTTCCAGGCGGTTACCGGCTGGGATCGCATCACCGAGGTGTTTAACGATACCCAGGGACTGCGGCTCGACAACGGCGGCAATCGCAATGAACACCGCTGCCAGGCCGATCATGCTGTGCATGAACGCCACCAGCTCCGGCATCTTGGTCATTTCTACGCGCTTGGCCATGATCGAGCCGGCGGTGCCGCCGACCAGCAGGCCGACGATCACGTAGCCGATACCGGCGGTAGCCAGTTCAGCACCCAGCTTATAGATGAGGCCCACGGTGGTGAGCACAGCCAGCGCCATGCCGAGCATGCCGAACAGGTTGCCGCGACGTGAGGTGGTTGGGTGCGACAGGCCTTTGAGGGCCTGGATGAAGCAGATCGACGCGATCAGGTAGAGCGTCGTTACCAGATTCATGCTCATTACTTCTGCACCTCTTCTTTAGCTTTGGGCGCTTTCTTCTTGAACATCTCAAGCATCCTGCGGGTAACCAGGAAACCGCCGAACACGTTCACTGCCGCCAGGGCCACGGCCAGGGTGCCCATGGTCTTGCCCAGCGGGGTCACGGTGAGGGCGGCGGCCAACATGGCGCCGACGATTACGATCGCGGAAATCGCGTTGGTCACCGCCATCAGCGGCGTGTGCAGCGCGGGGGTGACGTTCCAGACCACGTGGTAACCGACATAAATCGCCAGCACAAAGATGATCAGGTTGTAGATACCGGGGGAGATAAGCTCTTCCATCGTCTGAATCCCTGCTTAGGCGTTTTTGCGGATGACTTGGCCGTCGCGGCACATCAGGCACGCGGCGACGATGTCGTCTTCGAGGTTGATTTCAAACTGCCCTTCCTTGGTGAAGACCAGCTTCAGGAAGTCCAGCAGGTTGCGCGCGTACAACGCCGAGGCGTCGGCAGCGACAGCGCCGGCGAGGTTGGTCGGGCCGCAGATGATCACGCCGTTCTCCACTACAACCTGGTCGGCGACGGTCAACGGGCAGTTGCCACCTTGGGCGGCGGCGAGGTCGATGACCACCGAGCCGGGTTTCATCTGCGCGACGGTGTCGGCGCTGAGCAGGGTCGGCGCCTTGCGGCCCGGGATCAGTGCGGTGGTGATGACGATGTCGGCTTGCTTGGCGCGTTCATGCACGGCCAGGGCTTGGCGCTGCATCCAGCTGGTCGGCATTGGGCGTGCATAGCCACCGACGCCGACGGCGCATTCGCGTTCTTCATCGGTCTCGTAAGGCACGTCGACGAACTTGGCGCCGAGGGATTCGATCTGCTCTTTCACCGCAGGGCGCACGTCAGACGCTTCGATCACCGCACCCAGACGTTTCGCCGTGGCGATGGCCTGCAAGCCGGCAACGCCAGCACCGAGGATCAGCACGCGAGCGGCCTTAACGGTACCGGCGGCGGTCATCAGCATCGGCATGAAGCGCGGATAGTGATGAGCGGCGAGCAGTACGGCCTTATAGCCGGCGATGTTGGCCTGGGAGGACAGCACGTCGAGGCTTTGGGCCCGGGACGTGCGCGGCGCAGCTTCGAGGGCAAAGGCAGTGATGCCGTGCTCGGCGAGCTTGGCAATGGTTTCGTTGCTGAACGGGTTGAGCATGCCCACCAACACGGTGCCGCTTTTGATCAGCGTGAGTTCGCTGTCGCTGGGGGCTACCACCTTGAGAATCAGCTCGGCGCCAAACGCATCGTTGGCACTGCCAATGGTTGCGCCTGCCGTTTCATAGGCACTGTCAGTGATGCTGGCTTTAATGCCGGCGCCGCTTTGTACAGTGACCTTATGGCCCTGGCCGATCAGCTTCTTGATGGTTTCCGGGGTGGCAGCCACCCGCGTTTCACCGGTCTGGGTTTCGAGAGGAACACCAATGTGCACGTCAAATCTCCTGCATGATCTTTTTGCTTTTGATCTTTTTGTAAAAAGGCCAGTGCGCCGTGAGTGGCGCATCTGGGGCGGCCGATCAGCACGATCCCGCTGAAATGACAGCGGGGCGCGGCATTTTGCAGGCGAACTTTACGGCCTTCAAGGGATTATGACGGGTGACGAAAAATTAACTACAAGTCACCCTGTGACTGATTGTCGCAACACTCTGAAATAACCTCTTCAAATACATGGGTTTAAAGGGCTGCAGGCATTTCTCGGGTGTTTTTCCATTGCTGGTGTGAATAGTCGCGCATTGACCTATAAGTGTCGCTGAAGGCCATGAGAATCATGGCTTTGCGCCGTATTTTGAGCCGACAAGTACAGTCTGTTTAAATGCGACATATACGTATATCTGTAGGATCGTAATTTGTCTGACTACAAAGTCAATAAAGTCATTTCAGCCTTTAAATGCTGGGGCTATAGCGCTGTGACTGATCGATCAGCCAGTCCCTGAAGGCGTGTAGCGAGGCGGATTCGACTTTTCTGTCAGGAATCATCAGGTAATAGGCCTTCGCGCTGGTCAGGACCTCAGGGCTTGCAATCACCAGTCGCCGCTCATCCAGCTCGCGTTGAATAAGGAACGGCGGGATCAGCGCAATGCCCATGTCATGCATGGCGGCTTGGGACAGCATCGAGAATAGCTCGTAACGTGGGCCTGTCATGTCGCGGGGCACGTTCAATTGCTGTGCGTCGAACCACTGGCGCCACGCGTAGGGTCGGGTGGTCTGCTGCAGTAACGGCAGCTGCGCGATCTCCTGGGGGGAGAATTGTGTGCGGTTGCCCAAGAGGTGTGGGCTGCACACTGGGACAGGGTTTTCTCCCATCAGTCGGTGGGATTCTGTACCGGACCAATCGGCATCACCGAAGTAGATTGCGGCGTCGAAGTCGGTGTCGGCAAACAGGAACGGGCGGGTGCGGTTGGTGAGGTTGACCGTGACCTCCGGGTGCTGGCGTTGAAAGTCCTTGAGGCGAGGGATCAACCATTGGGTGCCGAATGTCGGGACCACGGCCAACTCGATGACGTTGGCGCCCTGCTGTCCCATCACGGACAAGGTGTCGCGCTCCACGGCATCTAGTTGGGTGGCCACGCGACGGCTGTAGGACAGACCGGCCTCTGTCAGCTTTACCCCGCGCCGTGAGCGCCGAAACAGCTCGACACTTAAAAACTCCTCAAGGCTGGCGATTTGTCGGCAGATGGCACCTTGCGTGATCGAAAGCTCGTGCGCCGCCTTGGTAAAGCTCTCGTGACGGGCCGCCGCTTCAAAACTGACAAGGGCGGTGGTGCTGGGGATTTTTCTGCGCATGTACCTTGTCCTCACATGTAAATCGTATGTGTGCAGCTGTTGAGCGTTTCGGAGTGAGAAATTAGCACAAGCCTATGCGGAAACCTCGTTTGCCCTCCTCGCTCGCTCGGCCTAGGCTCCATGCACGACTTCTGAATTATCTTTGCGAGGACTTATTCATGGCTGGCAAGGCAAGCTTCAACTGGATCGATCCACTGTTGCTGGATCAACAGCTCACCGAAGAAGAGCGCATGGTGCGCGACAGCGCTGAGCAATTCGCCCAGGACAAGCTAGCGCCGCGGGTGCTCGAAGCCTTCCGCCATGAAAAGACCGACCCGGCGATCTTTCGCGAGATGGGCGAGACCGGCTTGTTGGGGGCGATGATTCCCGAGCAGTACGGTGGCAGTGGCTTGAACTACGTCTGCTATGGGTTGATCGCGCGTGAAGTGGAGCGTGTCGATTCTGGGTACCGTTCGATGATGAGTGTGCAGTCGTCGTTGGTGATGGTGCCGATCAATGAATTTGGCACTGAGGCTCAGAAGCAAAAATATCTGCCGAAGTTGGCCTCGGGTGAGTGGATCGGCTGTTTCGGTCTGACGGAGCCGGATCACGGTTCCGACCCGGGTGCGATGATTACTCGTGCGCGTAAGGTGGACGGCGGCTACAGCCTGACGGGCGCCAAGATGTGGATCACTAATAGCCCGATTGCCGATGTGTTTGTCGTCTGGGGCAAGGACGATGCCGGGGATATCCGTGGGTTTGTCCTAGAGAAAGGCTGGAAAGGCCTGAGCGCGCCGGCGATCCACGGCAAGGTAGGCCTGCGTGCATCGATCACCGGCGAAATTGTCATGGATAACGTGTTTGTGCCGGACGAGAACATCTTCCCGGATGTCCGCGGCTTGAAGGGGCCTTTCACCTGCCTTAACTCCGCGCGTTATGGCATCTCCTGGGGGGCGTTGGGCGCTGCCGAGTTTTGCTGGCACACCGCTCGCCAATACACCCTTGATCGCCAGCAGTTTGGCCGACCATTGGCGGCGACCCAATTGATTCAGAAGAAGCTGGCCGATATGCAGACCGAGATCACCTTGGCCTTGCAAGGCTGCCTGCGGTTGGGGCGTATGAAGGACGAAGGGACGGCGGCGGTTGAAATTACTTCGATCATGAAGCGCAACTCCTGTGGCAAGTCCCTGGATATCGCACGGATGGCGCGGGATATGTTGGGCGGCAACGGTATCTCCGACGAGTTTGGCGTGGCCCGTCACCTGGTCAACCTGGAAGTGGTCAACACCTATGAAGGCACTCACGACGTGCACGCGTTGATTCTGGGGCGTGCGCAAACCGGTCTTCAGGCGTTCTATTAATAGGAGCACGGCATGGGCGCGCTTTCACATCTGCGGGTACTGGATTTATCGCGAGTGCTGGCAGGGCCTTGGTCCGGGCAGATTCTTGCGGACCTTGGGGCTGAGGTCATCAAGGTCGAGCGGCCGGGCAGTGGTGATGACACCCGGGCGTGGGGGCCGCCCTTCCTTAAGGATGCCTATGGCGAGAACACCAGCGAGGCGGCGTATTACTTGTCGGCCAACCGCAATAAAGAGTCGGTGACCATCGACTTCACGCGACCGGAGGGGCAGAAGCTGGTGCGCGACCTGGCGGCCAAGTCCGATATTCTGATCGAGAACTTCAAGGTTGGCGGTCTGGCGGCGTATGGGTTGGACTATGAGTCGCTCAAGGAGATCAATCCAGAATTGATCTATTGCTCGATCACGGGCTTTGGCCAGACAGGGCCTTATGCCGGGCGTGCGGGCTACGATTTCATGATCCAGGGCTTGGGTGGGCTCATGAGCCTGACCGGGCGACCTGAAGGTGATGAAGGTGCTGGGCCGGTAAAGGTTGGCGTGGCGTTGACTGACATCCTTACGGGGCTCTATTCGACCGTGGCGATCTTGGCCGCGCTGGCGCACCGGGATCACGACGGTGGGGGGCAGCATATCGATATGGCGCTGCTGGATGTGCAGGTGGCATGCCTGGCTAACCAGGCAATGAATTACCTGACGACGGGTGTATCGCCGAAGCGTTTGGGTAATGCGCATCCGAATATCGTGCCGTATCAGGACTTTCCTACGGCAGATGGCGATTTCATCCTGACCGTTGGGAATGACGGGCAATTCCGCAAGTTTGCCGAAGTGGCTGGGCAGCCACAGTGGGCGGATGATCCGCGCTTCTCTACTAATAGAGCGCGGGTGGCCAATCGTGCGGAGCTGATTCCATTGATTCGCCAGGCGACGGTCTTCAAGACGACGGCTGAATGGGTGGAGCAGCTGGAGCAGGTTGGCGTGCCGTGTGGGCCGATCAATGATCTGGCGCAGGTGTTTGCCGACCCGCAGGTCAAGGCGCGTGGCTTGGCGATGGCGTTGCCCCACGCGCTGGCGGGGATGGTGCCTCAGGTGGCCAGCCCTATACGACTGTCCAAGACGCCGGTGGAGTATCGTAGTGCGCCTCCACTGTTGGGGGAGCATACGGCTCTTGTGTTGCGTGAGGTGCTTGGTTTGGGGGAGGCGAATGTGGCGGCTTTGAGAGAGGCTGGGGTTATCTGATACAGCTCTTCTATATAGAAGGGGCTGAGTTGGTGGTTTTTTAATCAATTTTGGCTAATTGATAGAAAAACCAAATTAACGGTTGACGGCAGATTTCAGATGTCTATAATTCGCCCCACTTCCGGCGCAGTCGAAACGGAAAACTCCTTGGTAAACAATGAGTTATGTAGGTTTCGGCAGCAGGTTGCTTCAGTTCATCGAAGCGCGAAGGAAGTTGAAAAAGAGGTGTTGACAGCAGCGTGTAACGCTGTAGAATTCGCCTCCCGCTGATGAGAGATCTGAAGCGCAAGTGGTTGAAGTTGTTGAAGAATTCTTCGAAAGCTTCTGAAAATAATCACTTGACAGCAAATGAGGCTGCTGTAGAATGCGCGCCTCGGTTG